>JAPOWG010000084.1 GCA_026707745.1 Chloroflexota bacterium | reverse complement strand
CTGAAGACGGAGGCGTGATCAACGTCTTTGCCGGCACGGTGGAACAGA
The DNA here is from genome assembly GCA_026707745.1 of Chloroflexota bacterium. Lineage (GTDB taxonomy): Bacteria > Chloroflexota > Anaerolineae > Aggregatilineales > Phototrophicaceae > UBA6055. The sequence continues at coordinate 30,549 of JAPOWG010000084.1, read as the reverse complement.
GCGGCAACAGCTTCAGCGACAACGAAGGCGGTGACTGCGCCGGCTGTTGATCAGCGCGTCACATAGCCTAAATCTCACTATGCCAGCGAAATTTAGGCTATGTGGACCATTGCGGACCGACGCCGACGGCACACAGTCACGGCCACCATCACCACCACAACCGCTCGGCGGCAGCGTATGCGGGTTATCGCGCTCACACAAAACTATAGAACTGCTCAGCTACCGCAGGCCGCGGTTTGTCAAAGAAGAGGCACATAGAGTTTTAACCATCGAGGACACCGAGAGCACCGAGGGGCGAGCTAATAGCTCGCCCGTTTCTACAATTGCAAGTGCGGCTGCGGGCGAGAAGATGGAGCTATGGCAACACTCGTACGTTAGTAGCGCTAGCGCGTTATTGAGTAACAGTATAGATACAGTATATTTACAGGGGGCCCGTCCCCAGATCAGAAGCGGCGCGCTTCGTCTTCAAGCCGACAGCCCGGTGATGCGCCGCGCTTCTTCCGGCGTGGCGATCTCACGGCCGACTTCCCTGGCGATGCGCGCGGCGCGCTCGACCAGTTCCGCGTTGCTCTTGGCATAAACGCCCGGTTCGATATAGGGGCAATCTTCCATGCCCACGCGCACGTGACCGCCGATGGCGATGCCATGGGCGATCGTCGACCAGTAGACCGCCGGCGCCATGCAACTCATGCTCCAGTTGACGTCCGCGGGCAGATGATCGACCATGAACTGAATGCCCTTGGCCGAGGGCGGCGTCCAGCTTTGCCCGGGCCAGCCGAAAAAGAGTGTCGCCCACAAGGGATCGGGCAGCAGTCCCAACTCGTCCTGGCGCTGGTCACCCACCCAGAATTCGCCGGCGCGTACCTTCTCGATCGCCCAAAAGGCGCCGGTACTGAAGCATTCGATCTCCAGTTTGACATCATTTTCCTTCGCCAGACGGGCATATTCGCGCAGTTCGGAGATGGGATGAATCGAGTAGCAATAGCCGGCCGGCGGATGCTCCGGCACCGGCTGGAAGTACTCGTCATGCGAGTCGAAGTTGATGGAACTCATATCGGGCTTAAGCTTCTGCCATAGTTCTATCTTTTGCTCGAGGCGGATGCTGGCCAAGCCGAACTGCAGGATGGCTTTGCCGGTCCCGCGGATGCGCTCGCTGATCTCCGCCCAGCCCTCCATGATCGGTATCTGCAAGAGCCTGCCGTCGGGCTGGATTTCTGTATCGCTGACGTAGGAGCCATGCACGTGACAGATCGAGGCCCCGGCATTAACGGCGCGCACATACTCATCGGCAACCCCGGTAGGATTGTCCGGCTTCGGGCCGTTGGGATTATGCGGATAGGTCAAAGTGGTATCGCAGGTGACTGTAATAACGAGTTTTTCCATAAGACTATCTCCCTCTCTTATCATGCCGTCGGCAATGGTCCGTTCTTTCACGCTCAATCAAAGGTCAAGACGATGCGCCCGATGACGCCGCCCCGCAATGCGTCCAGCGCCTCGTTTACGCTCTGCAAGGGGTAGGTCGCGCGCACGATGGAGCGCAACTTGCCCGCCCCGAAAAGTCCCAGGCAAGTCCGCAGATCATCGCGCCTGCCAGCGCGGGTGCCAAGCACTTCCTTCTCGTTCTGCGCCAATTCCTTGCCAGGCAGCGGGAATGCCTCCGGCGTATATCCCACGATGACCATGCGCCCACCGCGGCGAAGAGCGGCGAATCCGGCACGCATGGTATCTTCCAGGCCGACCACATCAATTACGCGATCGACGCCCAGACCCGCGCTGCGGCGCAGCGCCTCGGCCACCAGAGCATCGGCTTCCAACGACAAGAATGCCGCCGCGCCGTGCGCCCGCGCCCAGCTTTCTTTAGCAGCGTCGGTATCGACGGCGATCACTTCGACGCCCGATGCCGCCAGAATCTGCGTCACGACCGAGCCGACCCCGCCAAGGCCGATCACCAGGACGCGGTCGCCGATACTGACATCCGCGCGATCGACGGCGTGCAGCGCGGTCATGCCGGCGTCGCAGCAGGTCGCGCCATCCTCGAATCTCACGCCATCGGGCAAGCGGATCAACTGCTGCTCGGGCAGACAAACGTAGTCCGCGTATCCGCCGGGCACATCCAGGATGCCGACGATGCCGCGCATATCGAGACAAAGCTGATCGCGGGAGCGCCGACAATAGACGCAAGAGCCGCAGGTGACGAAGTTGTACACGACAACGCGATCGCCTGCTGCAAAACTCGTCACATCAGCGCCGCATTCGACCACTTCGCCGGCGACCTCGTGCCCCATGACGAATGGCAAGTCCGGCACATAACCGAAGCCGTCCAGCAGCTTCAGGTCGGTGCCGTCAATGCCGCAGGCGCGCACCCGCAGTAGCGCTTCGCCCGGGCCCGGCCGCGGCGCGGGCGTCTCTTCGATCGCCAGCGGCTCGCCGACCGCCCGCAAAACAGCGACCTTCATGATCCCGCCCCCTTGACAAGGCCGAGCGCGACCAGGGCTTGACGATAAACGGGCAAGCCCCATTCGTATGATTTTTCCGGAACGGGATAGCCGTACATGTCCAGCGTCGAAGTTCCGCGGAAGCCGATATCCGCCAGGGCGCGGTTCATCGCCGCCAGATCGAGCACGCCTTTGCCGGGCGGGAAGTGCAATTCGCTGGTCAGGCCATCGGTATCCGAATAATGCAGGTGTTGGATGCGCGAACCCAAATCGTATATGGCATCAACATAGCTTGTCGGCTGGCCGACGCCATAATGACAGAAGTCAAAGAGAACGCCAAAATATTCCCGATTCAAGCTATCGCAAAGGCGCTTCATAAAGCTGTTGTCCATACCCAGCGTAAAGGGATGCGGCTCGGCAGTAAATCGCACGCCCTTCGGTCGGGCATAATCAATTGCTTCGCTGAAAAGGCTGATCAATATCGCCAGCAGATCTTCATCGGGACTGTCGTCTTCCGGGCGCAGGCCTTCCCAGACCATCACATCCGCGACCCCGAGATCAATGGCGTAATCAACATCTTCTTTTAGACCCGCCAGCGTACGGTTATAATTCGCCCCTGATCCGAAGGGCTGGAAGTAGTCGGCGCCAACCACATTCAAACCCCAAAGTTCCAGGCCGAGCTCGGCGGCGAACTCGCGGAAATGACCCATCAGGGTTGGCGTCTTGCAGCCGACGAGATGCGGCTTCCACATCTCCACCGCATTGCAGCCGGAGGCCGCCAGTCGCTGACAGGCTTCTTCCAGCGGGTAAGCTTCAAAGGTGATGGAGTTGCCGCATAGACGCATCGTTCATTCTCCCTCGAGATCGATTTCGAGTTCGCGCGCCAGATTCTTGAGCGCCTTCCAAAGGCTTTCCGGCAGGTTGATGCCTTCTCGCTGACGCCGCCGCGCGTTGCGGAATTCCGGTTCGCCGGGGAAGAGCACTTCGTCGAATCCGGCGCGCGGACGCGATGACTTGACGTGTGCGATCAAGTCGCGGGTGCGGCGCTTGAAGCTGCCCGGGTCTTCAAATGCTGCAATGTCCTTCACTTGGAAGAGTACGCCATTGCCCGCCGCCGACGGCGTCTCGCTGACGTAACCGGCGCCGGTCAAACCGCCCGCCAGCATCTCGATCATCACGCCCAGCGCGTATCCCTTGTGACCGACAGCGCCGCCCAAGGGCAAGATACCCCCCATCGGCGGACCGTAGAAGTCTCTCGCATCGGTGGCCGGCATGCCGGCCGCATTGATGATGACATCCGGCGGCAATGGATCGCCGCGGTAGAGGTGATCACGCACTTTGCCCTCGGGCATCACCGACGCCGTGATATCCACCAATACCGGCCATTCATAGCCGCTGGGCGCGGCAAAGGCCAGCGGCGTCGGCGTGAAGCGCCCGTCGATCCCTCCCCAGGGCACTACGGATCCGTCGCTCGCGGTCTGCGAATTGACATAGGCCATGCCGACCATATCCTGCTCGGCGGCCATCAAGACGTATTCGCCCAAGCGGCCGATATGCGGACAATTACGCAGCGCGACCAGGCTGACGCCGTGCTCTGCCGCCATGTCAAGCGCCTTCGTCATGGCAGCGCGCGCCGCGACTTGCCCCCAAGTTCGCCCGGCATCAAGCAAAGCGGTGCTCGAGGTTTCGCGCAGGGTCTTGACATGTGCGGCTGGATTCACCATGCCTTCCCGCGCCCATTCTGCGTATTGCAAGAGCCGCATGATGCCATGCGAATCGTGCCCGGCCAGGTTGGCGCGCACGAGCGTCTCGATCACCCAATCCGAGCGCTCTGGCGGGGAACCGAGACAATTGAGAATCGCTGTTCCCACTCTCTTCAATTGGGCGGCTTCCATCAAAGGCACTAGCTGTCTCCATTCTTTATACTGTCGCGAAAAATAGCCAACATGTCGCGCGCGCCCCCCAAAATCAGCCCTTGATCGGAAGCGATTGGGATGATGTGCAAGCCTTGCTTCAGCAGGTTACGCCATCCGAAGGGACTACTCGGATCGGCATCGGGGGACCTGCCCGAAGCAAATCCGATGGTTGTGCCGCGGGCTTTCGCCACCACCTCGTCAATTGCGTTGATCACGCGCGGGTCATCAAAATGGGGCAGCAAGCCCATACTGGCGCTTAAGTCGACCGCGCCGAACATGAAGGCGTCCAGTCCCTCGACTTCCAGAATGGCCTCAATATCATTCACCGCCTCAATCGTTTCGATCATGATGACGACGATGGTCGAATCGTTGGCGCTCGCCAGGTATTCCTTTTCCTCCAGTCCGTAACGGCTGGGCCGACGGGGACCCGTCCCGCGGATGCCTTGCGGCGGGTACTTGCAAGCGGCGACCGCATCCCAGGCTTCTTCGGCGCTGTGTATATGCGGCACGAGTACACCGCTGGCGCCCATATCCAGAACGCGCTTGATATGGACCGGATCGTTGCCTGGCACGCGCACGATCACCGGCGTCTCGCCCAAAGCGATGAGCAGGTTCTGCAGCGCCCCCAAGTCGATCGCCGTATGCTCGGTATCGATAAAGACCCAGTCCAGCCCGACATCCCGGATCATTTCGGCGACGGTGATATCGGTCAGGCTCATCCACATGCCCGGGCTCGGTTCGCGCCGTCGCCACTTGGCTTTTAGATCGATTGCATTCACGTCGTTCCTCATTCCCTTGCGTTCATCAATAAGATCTGCTGGTCCGTGACCAGCGGCAGCGGCCGCAGACGCAGCCCGCCGTCGACGACAAACTCGGCGCCGGTGGTGTAGGGGCTGAGCCGATCCGAGAGCAGCAATAGCGCCGTCGCCCCCAATTCCTTCGGCTGACCGAAGCGCCGCAGCGGTATCTCTCCACGCAAGACAGTTGCGCTTTCGTCGCCGATACTTTCCGTCAGCGGCGTCAGAAAATGACCCGGCACCAGCAAATTGACGCGGATGCCATGCGGCGCCATCTCCAGCGCCAGCGTGTTCTTGTAAGCGCGCAATCCGGCTTTGGCTATGTGATATGACGCTTCGCCGTAGGCTTGATTGAACTGCGCGGTGGAGCCGATGATCAGTATGCTGCCGCCACGTCGCGGGATCATATGCTTACAAATCTCGCGACAAGCAAAGACACAAGCGGAAAGATTTGTGTTCAGTGTCCGGTGCCAGGCATCCGCGCTGATCTGCGTGACGGGCTGATGAGCGGCGATCGCGGCGTTGTTTACGTAGAGGTCAACCGAGCCCAACTGGCTCACTGCCTCGTCAACCATGCGCCCGACATCGGCTTCAATGCTGACGTCCGCGGCGATGAATGATGCCCGAACGCCGAGACTTTTGAGCTCGCGAATGGTCTCGTCAGCCGGCTGATTGCTGGCAAGGGCGATATTGACGCCTGCCTCCGCCAGCGCCAAAGCGATGGCGCGGCCGATGCCGGTGCCGCCGCCGGTTACGAGCGCGTTCTTGCCGCGCAAACCCGGTTCCATCACGCGCCTTTCGCCTTTTCATCCAAGAGGAGCGAAAGCTCGCTTTCCGCGTCAAAGAGGTGCATGTGCGCGCCATCAAAATGAAGCAGGCAAGCCTGCCCCGCAGCAACGGAATCGAGCGCGTCAACAATCACGCCGAAGAGCTGATCGTGGACGCGCACGAACATCAGATCGCGGCTGCCCAAGGCTTCCACCAATTCCACAACACCTGGAACGCAGTTGCCGCCGGGAGCCGATACCAGCCTGATCGCTTCCGGACGGATGCCCCAAATCACGTGGTGAGAACTCATCCTGCGAAGACCGGCTTCGAACCGCCTCGGCAGTTCCAGTTCGAAGCCGGGCAAGCCCACGAAAATGCGGCCGGATTCTTCAACGCGCAGGCTCCCGGGGAGCATGTTCATACTCGGCGTGCCGACGAAATTGGCGACGAAGGCGTTGCGCGGCGTGAAAAAGACTTCGTGCGGCGTGCCGACTTGCTGGATATCGCCGCGGTTCATCACGATGATCTTGTCGCCCAGGGTCATGGCTTCTTCTTGATCGTGCGTGACAAAGATGAAGGTTGTGCCGGTGTCCTGGTGCAGGCGTTTGATCTCGGTGCGCAATTGCACACGCAGTTTGGCGTCGAGGTTGCTCAGCGGCTCGTCCATCAGAAAGACCTCGGGGCGCCGCACCATCGCCCGCGCCAACGCCACGCGCTGCGCCTCGCCTCCGCTGACCTGCCGCACACTGCGCTCCAGCAGTTGATCGATATTGACCAAACGCGCCACCTCGCGCACGGTGCGGTCGATCTCCTTTCGATCCATCTTGATAGCGTGCAGGGGAAAGGCGATATTGTCGTAGACGTTCATAGTCGGGTACATGCTGAAGTTCTGGAAGACCATAGCCACGCGCCGGTCCTTGGGCGCCAGATCCGTGATATCGCGCTCGGCGATATAAATGCGACCGCTATCCGGCTGTTCCAAACCGGCGATCATGCGCAGGGTCGTGGTCTTGCCACAGCCCGACGGACCCAATAGCACCGCCAGCTCGCCCCGGTCGATCTGCAGATTGATCCGGTTGACCGCAACTGTGTCGGCGCTCTTGAAATCCTTCACCAGATCTTTGAGTACGACTTTCATAGTCCGCGCCTACTCCAAAATCCCAAAAGTCAGCCCCTTGACCAGTTGCTGCCGCAGGAAGATCGTCAGCACGATCACCGGCATCATGATGATCAAGTTGACGGCGAAGAGGTTGCCCCATTCCACGCGGGCCCGCACGATGTAAGTGCCGGCCGCCATCGGCAAGGTGCTGGTATTGTTGCCCGCCAGGATCAGCGCCAGAAAGAACTCATTCCAAGCGAAGATGAAATTCAGCAGCGCTGTCGCCACAATGCCGGGCCAAACCACCGGCAGCACTACGCGCCAGAGCGCGCCGATGCGCGTATAGCCTTCCACCATGGCGCTTTCTTCCATGGCGGCGGGCAACTCAACGAAGTAACCGCGCATCATCCAGATGACCAAGGGCAGCAAAAATGTCTGATAAGTCAAAATGAGACCAAAATGCGTATCGCGCAAACCAAGCCCAGTGGCGCGCTCCAGAAAAAGGAACATGGCGTAAAAGGGCAAGCCCACCACGATAGGCGGGATCATGCGCAGCGAAATCAGCCACTGCATGAGCCCCTTCGAGCCGCGGAAGCGAAAACGGGCGAAGCCATAGGCCGCCGGTACGCCCAATATCAGCGCGATGACCACCGAACCGATCGAGATGATCAAGCTGTTGCGCAGGTGCAGCCAATTCTGCCGCGTGATCAGCACAAATTCGAAGTTTTCCAGGGTTGGTTCGAAGAACCAAACGGGTGGGCTCGATATCCAGATTATCTGCGGTTTGAAGGCGGTGAGGCTGCCCGCAACCACCGGAATCAGAACCAATACGGCCATCGCTATCAAAATGGCATAGGAAAGGACGCGTTCGCGAACCGGTACGACCATCCTGCGCTACCCCACTTCGATATCTTTGTACAAGAAACGGAACATCATCGCCGATATCAAGCCGATCACCAGCAACATCAAGATCGAGCCTGCCGCCGCGCGGCTGAGCTTGTTGAATGTGAAGGCGGTGCGATAGAGGTACAGGCTCAGCGTTTCCGTGGTCAGCGCGGGACCGCCATCGGTCATCACGCGTACAATATCAAAGGTGCGGAAAGCGTCAACTGTTCTTAGTAGCAGCGCGACCAGTATCACCGGGCGCAGCATCGGCAAGGTGATGCGGCGGAAGATCATCCAGGAGGACACGCCTTCCAGCCGCGCCGACTCGTAGGGCGCGCGCGGCAGAGTCGCCATGCCCGCTTCGATGATGAGGAAGACCAAGGGATACCACTGCCAAATATCGACCAGAACCACCATCAGACGAGCCGTGCTGGCCTGCGCCAAAAGGGTTTGCCCGGGGATGCCCAACAAGCCGAGGAACCAGTTGATCAAGCCGAAGAGCGGGTCCAGCATCCAGTTCCACATCAAGCCGACGACGATGGGCGCCATGGTGATGGGAATGATCAGGATCAAGCGCAGAATGTCTCTGCCTCGGCTGATGCGACGGATCAGCAATGCGGCGCCAAATCCAAGCATGAACGAGCCGGATACCGAAAAGACCACATAGTAGAGCGTATTGAAGGTGCTCTGCAGAAAATCATCGTTGTCGAGCATGCGCTCGAAATTCTGCAAGCCGACGAAAGGACGCGATGTCGAGGCGAAGGTGACGCGAAACAGTGAAACCCCGGTCGAGAAAACAATAGGGTAAATGACCACCGCCAGCAGGATGAGCAAGGCAGGACCGATGAAGAACCAATGCCTGTGCCGCTGCGTGAGGCGATAAACGCGCCTTGACAGGCTTTGGCCTCCCGGCTGGGTTGCTGCGTCGGGCTTCACAGTTTCTGTCTTTTCGCTGTCCTGAATCTAACTCGAAGAGCCCCCCATCCCCGGTCCGCTTCCCGTATGTCAGCGTCTAGGCGACCCACAAGAAGGAAGCGGAGCATTGTCGTTGCTACTTATTGAAGCAAAGCCCCCTCCCCGAGAGGGAGGGGGCTTTGGGGGTGGGGGATAATCCCCTACATGCACTCGTCGTGGTCTAGACCCAGTTCGGCCATTTTCGCGCAGACGAATTCTTCGCGCTGTTGGACCGAAACATAGGTGATGCCCTCGTCATAGTAGCCGGCGTCCTCTACGATTTCGACGATATCGGCGTTGGCTTCCGCCATCAGGCTGGCCGCATCGCCGCCCGCCGCAATTTCTTGCAAAGCGCGGCCGATAGCGTTCTCCGCTTCCGGCCACCAGGGCTCCGCCGGACGTCCGATGCCGACTTTCATGGCTTCGAAATTCGCCGTCAGATGGGGCCACTTCGCCACCAGATCGGGATCGGTCAGCACGGAAACGCGATGCCCGGCGCCCCGTTGATCCGCCAGCAAGCGGGCGAATTCCTTTCCGTGCGCCAGTTGCAGATAGTCCCAAGCCAGTTGCTTTTGCTCATCCGAGATATGGGCATTGATCATGTATGCCGGACCTGCTGAAAGCAAAGCGGATTGAATCTCGCCCGTTTCCGGATTGCGCCAGCCCGGTATGGGCGCGAAGGCGGTATGTTCAGCCACAACCGACGCTTCGGGATCCAGCAGCAGCGGGATGGCCCAGCTCTCGGTGCCATACATCGCTACCTTGCCTTGCGTGAAGTTCTGCAAGACTTCGCCAAATTGGTAGGATTCTCGCCCGGGCGGCTGCAAAGCCAGGAAATCTTGACCGACGAAGAAGTTGGCGGTGTCTATCGCCGCTTCCGTACCAAAGAGCGGGTTGAAATCGGCATCGAAGAAGTCGACCCCGCGCGAGAAGCCGAAGTGGATCATGTAATCGAAGAGGATATTGTTGGGCGTACCATAGCGGTAGTTGAAACCCCAGAGCTCATCCTCGGGACGGGTGAAGAATTCGCCGACTTCTGCCAGCTCTTCCCAGGTCTGCGGCACGGTCAATTCGCGTCCGTAGGCTTCCTGGAAGGCGGCCTGTTCATCGGGATCGCCAAAGAGATCGGTCCGATAGGCGAACATGCCAACCGCTACCAAGGTGGGGATGCCTACCCACTTCTCTTTGGCCATGGCGACAGTGCCGAAGGCTCTCGCGGTGAAGTCTTCCGGATGGGAATCGCCGGGCGCCGCCAGATACAGGCCGTCCAACTCTTCCAGACAACCCAGCGCCGCCAGAGCGCCTGCCCAGCCATCTTCAACGAACATGATGTCGAAGTCATCGCCACCAGCAGCGCAAGTGGTCTGTATGCGCGGCAGCAGATCACTATGCGCCATGTTTTCGTAAATCAGCGTGACGCCAGACGCTTCTTCATACGCCGGATCGAGAATCTCGTGCTCATAGGCTAGAATCGGCACCACCTCGGTATTGATGATGCGCAATTCCCGTCCTTCATAGGGACGCGCGCCAGTCGCCGGATCCGTCAAGGGGAACGAGTCCTGCGCCGATACCAGCGGCAGGCACAACGAAAACACAAAGAGCAACAGCAAAACGGTTTTCAGGCTTTTCATCTCTAACTCCTTGAACCCAAAACTTTTTTCGCTTGCGAAATGAGACGTTGTAGGTCTTCCAATAGCGGCTACCTTTCTACTAAGCGGGCAAACATGCGGATGAACGGACGCGTTAGTTGTCCGGCGCTCCCATAGAAACGGAAAAATCAAGACTCAGCTGGCGAATATAAGCGCCATATTCGTGTACGCGGTTCAGCGTCAGGCGCGTCGCCGGACCGGAGATGCCCATCGCGGCGATGATCTCGTCGCGGTGATTGCGCACCGGCGCCGCCACACAACGCACGCCTTCAAAGGTTTCCTCGTCGTCAATGGCGTAGCCCCGTTGCCGGGTGGCGTGCAAGGCGCCGCGGAAGGCATCCACATCCGTGATCGTCTTGTCCGTCATTGGCTTCCACTCAACCAAGCCAAGAAGCCGGTTTCTTTCCGGTTCCGGCAGATGCGCCAGGATCGCCTTGCCGACCGCCGAGACATACACCGGCCTTCGCACGCCCAACATCGGCGCCACAGTGATCGCTTCTTCGCCCGGCAGATGATTGACATAGACCACGTCGGTATCCTGCAAGACCGCCAGCGAAGCCGCTTCACCGGTTTTTTGGCGCAGTTTTCCCAAGTAGGGCGTCGCGAGCGTGGGAAAATGCAACTTGCCTGTGATGCTGTGGGCGAAAGTGAAGACCTTGCGCACGTTGATGACATATTGATCGTCAAGGGGGTCGCGCAGCACAAAGCCATGCGCCAACAGCGTATTGAGGATGCGGTAGGCGGTGCTGCGATCGACGCCCAGGGCCTTCGCCAGGCTTTGCGGCGTCGCCGATTGCTCGAGCACTAACTCTAACGCGGTTAATCCGCGTGAAAGCGATTGTATGACGGTGCTTTGGTTTTCGCTCATATTCGCAATAGCTCCCATCCGAAGATGCGGTCAGTTTCAAGCGGCCGCCCTATTGTCGCGCTTCTGGGCAATTTCCACCGCCGAAAGACAGCCCATCCTCCGCATTGGCTCTGCCGTGCCTAGCACCATGCCGGCGCGTCGAAACCTATCCCGGCGCGGGTGTCGGCGACCATGCCGCGCGCCCATTCAATCACATGGGGGGCTGCATCGAGTTCTATCATGACCTGCAACTCCATCTCCCGGCAGACTACTTCCTCTGTGATTATGCTTTCAGGAATACATACATTTAAATCTACATGCAACCCGGCAGCATATCGATGCATGTGACAGGCTTCGTGAACCAGTGCCGCGGACCAGCGCTTGTCAAAGCCTTCGGCCACGGGTCCGCGCCACGGCGCAAAGAGTATCCTACCAGTTGTATCGCCGAAACCACTAAACAGGTCAGCCGGGGCCTGTTCGATCTTGTCCAGGCCGCTGAGCACGTAGTCATAGCGGTGCGGCAGCCTGTTCCGCAGCTCGTCAAGCCTTTGCACGATAAAGTCGATGAATTCCGCATCGCCCACGATGCTAACCACACTCCCAGGAAGCGCGCAATTATTTTCGTAGGCAAGTGCCCGATAGCCCTCCGCCCGATCCTGATCGCTGTTGCATTGCCAATTGAGTTGACAGCAACTCTCAATTGAAAGGGTTTCTCCGAGGGCGGGCATTCTGGTAAGTGAGGTGGAGGGCAGGATGCGACGCCCGCTGGTGTTCCCGATGACAATCCCGTTGGCGGTCCGCGTGATAACCCCGCTGGCGGACTGGTAAGACGCCGACGTCCCCGAACCCCCGGGCGCTCCGCATTGATTGTTCTGATAAGCGTGCCAGCCGCCCATCCAGTCCAGTTCGGTCGTGCATTGCCGATCGACGAAACAGCAGTTGTCGATTTGGGCGGGCGCCTCGCTGACAGGCTGGGAAGACGTCTGCGCCCCCGAACCCGGAGTCGTTGGGCATTGATTGTTCTGGAAGGCGTAATAGCCGTCAGTCCATTCTTGGTCAGTGTTACATTGCCGATCGACGAAGCAGCAGTTGTCAATTTGCGCGGGGGCCCCGCTGACCGGCTGCGGTGACGATGGCGCGCCCGATTGCGCGGCGCTTGGGCACTGACTGTTCTGGAAGGCATGATAGCCATCCGTCCAGTCCTGGTCCGTAAGGCATTGCCGATCGACGAAACAGCAGTTGTCGATGTTCGCGGGTTCTGTTGATGGTCCTGCTTGAGAACCCGTCCCGCCGCAATTGTCGAGGCGGCTGTAGTCGACCCAACTCGCCATCCATACTTCGCTGCCATTCCTGCTAATCTTCAGCCAGCGGTTGTACTCGCCGATGACTGTCAGCGTTGTGCCCGTCGCGACCGTTTCCAGCCAAGCCCCCTGCAAGCTGGCCGCGTCCCGCAAATTGATCCTGCGATTGGCCCGAACGCAATATTCCTGAGCCACAGCCAGGCGCAAGAGGGCAAACAGCGCCAAACTTGCTATCAATAGCTTGATTTTCAAAGAGCCGCTCCCTTGCGGATGTGAGAATGACGCACAAACTGTGCACTATGCGCACTCGACCTGATAGTATCCACTTCCGCGGGGGATGTCAAATGAAGCGAAAAAACAAAAAAAGGGGTGGGCAAAGCCACCCCTCAAAGCTAGTACGGCGCGATTAACTCTTCTCGGTCGTCGATGTCGCTATCGCCAATGACGACAAATCGCGACAGATCTGCCGGCTCCAGCGTCCAGCGAATCTCGTGCTGCGCCCCGCCCTGGCTGACCTGATGCTCTTCGCCGATGATGAAGTATTCCTGGTTTTGATGCCCGGTCCTCGTTTCGCTGATGCGGATGCGGTCAAACAAGGTTAGTCTCCGAGCCGAAGGACGTCGGCGAGCGTCAAGCCGCAATTCTCGCACTGTGCCAGCCGGATGTTTTCGTCGCGCGAGTTCATAGCTGGCGAATGCTTGCGCCGTCGCGATATCGGACAGGGCGGGCAGGTCCAGCGTGAGATGCTTAAGCCCGTGCAGATGAATGCCCCCGCCATCGCTGATGGTCAACTCCAGTGGATCGCGGCGGTACAGCGGCTTGCCGATGACGCGCAAATCGGTAAGGAATACATCGCGAGCGCTGTTATTTTCCACGCGCACGACAAGGGACGTGAAGCCGATCTCGATTATTCGAGCGGATATCTTGTCCCGGATCGCGCTGCGCTCGCCTTCTTCATCCCTGTGAAAGGCCGCCCCCAGCCGCTCAAATTCGAGCAGTCCGACTGGCCGCCCCAGTTCGTCCGCGAAACGCAAATTGAGATCTAGGCTGGTCCTGGCGCGGATGCGCTCTGCCCGCGCCAGCTGCCACAGCGTGGTTCCACCCTTCCCTACCTCGCGCGGGGTCATCAGCAAGGAGAACCGATTGATATGCTGATCGCCGTAAGCATAAACCATGCCCTTCATATCATCGACAAAGGTCGCCGACAGCGCTTCTCTCACCAGCGTTTGATGTCGATTGAGGAAAACGGCGTCGCCGCCCCGATTAATGTAGAAGCGTCCACGTTCGCTTTCCGCCAGGTCGCGAATGGCCCGTCGTATCGAAGTTGTCTCGTCCCACCAATCACCGACATAGGCGAAACGCGTCTTGCCTGCTTGCAATCGCCGTCCCAGGTTCTGCGGTGGAAAAACCCGGATGCTGTCGATCCGATCATGCCCCGGCACATCAATGATGCAATAGCCCGCCACTACCGCGCGCCGCACAAGCGCCCCATCCAGCAGACGATCAATCACTGTATCGGCGCTGACATTGCTGATCGGCGACAGCCGCGCTGGGCTCGCTTCCAGCCAGGGCTGAATGTCCTGTACATGAATGACGGACCGTCCCTCGCTCCAATCGCCAGCATCGACAGAGACGCGGCTGATGAATCCGGTGAATAGGATGACGCGCTGGCCACCGTCTTGGCAGGCGATTTGTACCCCTGTGCCGATATCAAGGCGCTCCCGTTCAGGCGAAAAACTGCCCTGGGCATTGCGTAGCGCGATCTGCGCCGTCCCATAGTCCGCGATGCTGTCATAGGGCTGTCGCAAACCCAGGCGCCATGTCAGTTCGAGGACGTTCCTGGCAAGATCTTCGTCCAGATCGAGGAAGCGCCCGTCGTGGTTCCTGTCAATAGCGATGACATATCGGCCGCTCATTCGCTAGATCTCCATCATCCAAGTATGACGAAAGGCGCAGCCGTAGAAGTCGCTCTCGTCGTAGGCGAACACGCCCGCCTCGACCGCTACCCGGGCCGGAACCAGCAGCGCATCGCCCAAGGTGATGTCCGCCGCAATCGCAGCGACATAATTGTCGATTAGGCCGACCAGCTGCGGCAAATGACCGCGCAGGCCCAAGCCCTTTTCAGTCGGCGCCACCAGCAGCAGATGTGTCAGCAAATAGTAGACCGACTGGGCGTTGCCGCTGAAAGTGACCGATTGCAGCCCTTCCTTGCGCTCTCTAAACAGTCGTTCCTTTTCCAGTTCCAGCGGCAATACCAGCAGCGCTGGCAGATGGGCTTTGCTAATGCTATTGGGCAGTTCATCAATATCGAAGTTGTTGCGTACGCCGCTCACACGCATGAACGACAGATTGGACAAGGCAGCGCGAAAACTTGCCATTGGCATCTCCTTTACCGTGCTTGAGATTGTCTGATTTTGGGGAAAAGCGCGCCAGGTTCAGACCGGGCTCACCGGTCCTTGGGGTTCCGGCTGTTTGAACTAGCGTGACAGGTTTTGACGTCGTCTTTCAAGTTCTTCGTCTTCCGCCAGCATTCGTTCCAGCTCAACTGTTTCCAGATCATCGACATATTGGTCGATTATACGTTCCAGGTAAGCGGGAAGATCACTGTGGATCTCACTAAAGTTGGCGATGAAGCGCGGATCGGAATTGTACATCTGTCCCAAGCCGCGCAACATATCTAGGCTCGGCTCATAGAAGCGCCGCAGGTGATCTTGCCAGCGGTCCAGTACGTCGACTACTTGGCGGTCGCCGGCGCCCTTGCCCGCTTCCATCGCTTCCGCCAGATCGACATAGATCTGATTGCCCTCAGCGATTATCGTTTCTTGCTCGGCGTCGCTGTAGCTGTTCCAGCGTTCGATCGACTCGTTGACCGTGCCGGGACCATATTGCAAGCGCGCCTCGCGCTCGTATTGCTTTTGTTCTTCCGAGCTATGGCGCTTCAGTCCACTTTTTTTCTTGCTCATAGTGCTTCCTCGGTTGGCGTCCAAGAGCAGCCGCTCGGCGCGTAAACGGCGATACAGTCTGCCGCGCTCACACAAAATATCAAGCCTTCTCGTCGCATGAGCGACGCGGTTGATCGGAAAAGCATGATACGAGCAAATTCCTCAGCGCAACAGGCGGAGTCAGCCGCGTTTGCGTTTGAGGTCCTCGGCGTTGTTGTAGCGTCGTATCGACGGATAGCGCCAGGCGACCCAGCCAGTCATTAGCACCGTCGCCAGTCCGCCGCTGAAAATAGCGAAAGGCGCGCCGAACAGCGAAGCCAGGATCCCGGCGCGCAGTTCACCCAATTGGGGACCGGTCATGAAGAACAACATATTGGCCGAAGTCATCTGCCCGCGCAACTCATCGGGAGTCGCCAGTTGGCGGATCGTGCCGCGGATGATCGAAGAAATCGTATCGCCGGCGCCGGTCAACGCGAACAAGACGAAGGATAGGGCGAAGACGGTGGAGACGCCGAATACCGCTGTGGCCAGCCCGTAAAGCGCTACACTGAGTAAGAGGATAAGTCCCTGCCTCTTCATCTCGCCGCGGAGGGACAAGACCGTGCCTACCAGCAGGGCGCCGATTGGTTGCGCGGTCGCCAGCAGCCCATAACCCGCCGCGCCGACGCCGAGGATCTGGCCGGCGACGATCGGCAGCATGGTGCGGGCCGAGGCGAAAAGCGTAGCGAAGAAATCGAGCAGCATCGTGCCCAGGACGATACGCGTACTGAAGGTGAAGCGTAGGCCGGCCAACAGCGTTCGCCATCCGATCTGCGCTTCGGCAGAGGACTTGCCACGATGCCTGATGCGCCAAATCGCAACGGCCGACAGCAAGAAGGTGACCGTATTGACGCCGTAAACCAGTCCCACGTCGAACTGCGCAACCAACAAGCCCGCTACAGCCGGGCCGATGATGGTCGCCACCTGCATCACCAGGGCATTCAGACTGATGGCATTGCTCAAGTGACGCGCCTCGACCACATTTGCCACGATCGATTGCCGCGCCGGAAAATCGAATGCCATGGCGGCGGCAGACAGCCCGGTCACGACGTAGATCGCGCCGACGCTAACCTGCCCGTTCAATGTTAGCAGCGCCAATGCGGCCGCCAACATCGCCGACAGACACTGCGTCGCGACCATCACCAGCCTTCGCTCGAAGGCATCCGCCAGTATGCCGCCAAGCAATGCGAAGAGCAGCACCGGGATCACGCGCGCCAAACCCAGCATGCCCAAGCCGAATGCCTCGGATCCCATTACGATGTCATTGCCAAATGCCGTGAAGATGAAGGTCTGCCCGCGCAACAACTCGAACACATGCCAATTGATGGCGAAGTTCCGCATCTGCGAGCCGGTCCAGGCGACGGTCTCGCCCAGCCACAGCAAACGGAAATCACGATAGCGCAGGGCGACCAATCGGTTGAATTGATTCGTCATTGGCTTCTACTGCCGCAATGCCCCCAAATCATCGCGCTAACATAACGCAGAGCGCGAGCGAAAGCCAGACGCGATACATGGCAGAACCGCGGTCTCGCGGATAATCTCAGGCGGTCAGCCGTCGCAGTCTTTTCAGCGCAGGCGGTGCTTCATCTTCGGGCAAGCCCGCCGCATTGATCAGCAATTCCGCATATCGCAGGCATAAGTCGCGGATGGCGGACGCTACCCGGTAAGTCTCGATCGGCGTGCCCGCAGCATGGGAAACCGCCTCCGTTCCATGAACGCCTCGTAGAGCCCCCAGGCGATTGCCCTCACGGTCGATTGAAATTAGCCGTATGTATTCGCTTTCCATGCGCAATAACTGTCCAACCTGAAAGCGCGGGCTGATGCCGTCCAGATTCTTTCCATCAACATCGTCGACAGTTATCCAGGTGGCATCGGGGTCTAGCTCCAAGTCGCCGAGAGTATCTCCGCTTTTCCGCCAGGCTTGGGTCCAGCGGTCGTGCCAGCCCCAGATGCCGGTGACGCTCAATTCTCCTCTGAATGCCCCGCCGTCGTTCAGGATCAGCACGCTGGCCGGCAAGTCAGGCCTGATCGGCAGGCGGCGCAAAGTATCCTTGCTCAAGATTCCTTGGTCGGATTCGATTGAAATCAGGTCCAGAAGGTCGTCTGGCAATATCAACTCGCGGGGATTGGCCGCGTCGACCGTCAGGCGGCGCGTCTCCAGCGCGGGGCAATAGCGCCTTTGCGTCAGAGACTCAATGAGGTGACTGGCATTTTCCAGGGCCTGCCTCAAATCGGCATCGGCATCGGTATCGGTCTCCGCCAACCCCAAGTGACGGCGGAAGTCGTGCAAAGTTGCTATGCTGTACATAGGGTTCCTCTCTATTCTTTTGACAGAATCTTATGCAGCGTCCATCCGGCAGATAAGCGGATGATGCTTTTGCCCGGGCGGCGCTCGTGTTAACTTATGAGATAGCGGAGCGGAAGACACTCGACTTGAAAATCCTCGCCATTTCGCCAGAGCAGTTTGATCCCGCGCGTCACCGGTTGCCGGTCGCCGGCGAGCTATTGCTGCCCGGCGTACAAGTGGAGATCAGGGCGGACGGCGTCGCCTTTGCGCTCAAGCAGGCGCTGATGCGGGGCTATGCCTACGGCACGGTGATTGAGTTGTCTCGACAGGGCGAGGGTGTGGAAGTCGCGCTAAGCGCGCAGCGTCAGGAGGACGGGGGTTATTTTTTCGAGGCGTTTTGGGTGCTTGTGGGGTGAGGGGGATAGCGAACACAAGTCACTTTCGACCTCCACATGTACTTGATATGAAACAATCGGTGACCTGATACCGCGATCATGTAACTGATGTCAACAATTCTCCTCGTGGAGCGGCGAGCTTGTCCACCCGATCCATGATGTTTTCCATGTAGTTGCTCACATTGATTCGTTGCTCCTGGTCAAGCAGTTTCGGGTCAGGCACAGTGAGCCCGTCTTCCAACATGAAATAGATGAACTCAACCTTTGCTTCATCTAGAAGCTCTTGCGCTTCATTTGCGGTCTTACCATGGGACGCACAACCGGGCAATTCTGGGATTAGCGCCACATAGACCGGTTCGCCTTCTGTCGTTCTGTCAAGAAATGTCATAGTTTGGTATGGTCGCTCAGCTAAGTCCTGAGCTAACGCAAACTTACCCTTATCCATTTTCTCTTTCCTCTCTCTACTCCTTCTCTTTCTAGTCTTCATTTCCTTCAGTATTTTCCAATGCAATCAGTCTGTCAATCAGCCTAATTGCATTTCGCACGTTGTACTCAGGGACTGTTCGGCTGCGTCGTAGAGTATCTCTAAGCTTCGGGTGTACAGGATGCACATAGTAATCATGTTTTGCGCCATGTTTCAATACGAAACCGAATCCTTCGTATAAAGCTTCCAAATCGTGACGCTTCCAACCCGACTTTGATCGGCGCATGCGCTCCAGCAGTTTTTCCGCTCTCGGAGGCATCTATCCGTTACCGAGTTCGCGCTGTACAACTTGTATAACCGAAGAACCAGTAGTTTCATCCGCATTTACAGTTACATAAAAGCAGAACTCCCCAGGCTTCTCGAACTGAAGATCATTGAATTCCAAAAGCACATTGCAATGTGGGGGTATCCCGCTCGTACTCTTGGGCATTTCAAATGCTCCCTGTATGGAAAAGACTTCGTTTCCATCCTCGTCGGCCAGTGTAACGGACAAGTCGTGAGGATTGATGCTGTCTGCGATTTCACCTTCGATTCTCAGTGCCAAGCACATTCTGGGGTGCCGACATGGAAATTCATTAGCGCGGATTGTATGAAACACGCCAAGTATATGCAACTTGCCAGTTATCGGATCAACAGTCGCGTAATCCGCAGTAATCATCATGGGTATTTTCACGGCTGGATGGACCTCATCACATCTTCGCCGCAAAAGTATACCACATAACCACCGGGCAGGGGCTTGACGCCCCCGCCCAGCGAACGCCTACATCACGATGTTGTAGAGGCAACTCGCCACATCGTCATCGAAGCGCACGAAGGCCAGCCGCACCGTCGCCGTCAACTGATAACTGTCGTAATACGACAGGTAATCAACGCTGACCGCGATCTTGCGCCGATAGCCGACGGTCCAGCCCGGCCGATAGACGCAGAGCGCCTGCCCGCGGTCGTTGCTGCCGCCGACCTTGCCATCAGCTTCCGTCAGCGGCATCTCGGCGGAGACGTAGACCGGAATGCCGTCCACCAGACCGATCTGCCCGGTCCGTGCCGTGGCCAATGGACCCGCCTTGTCCATGGTCAGAAATTCGTCGATGCCCAGCAGCTTGGCGTAGGTCCCGCTGTCGACGATCCAGGCCAGGTCAGAAGGGCGCGCGGCGTACTTGCCCGGCATCTTGAAGCGCGCCTCGCGCATCTTTGCCAGGCTCGGCGCGCCGTTGAGATTGACGCGGTTGGCTGTGTTGTCAACCAATGGCAGATGACGCAAGCCGTCCATAGACAGGTACTTCGCCGTGGCGGGCGGCATGCCATGATCGCGGTTGATATTGCCGCTCGCCGCTGACGTGGTGTCGCCGTTGAGCAACACGTTGTCAATAGCGTCCGCGATCGCCCGGGCAGCTTGCTGTCGGTAGATATTCAGCACCGGGATCATGGCGTCTTCAACCAGTTCGCTGCTGAACCCGACCCGCAGCGCCAGCTTTTTGGCGTTGAGCGTCACCAGCCCAGAACCGATCTTGCTATCCGGAATCGGATTGCCCGCGCCCAGGTTCAAATGCGCCTCGTCGCTCGTTTCCGGCACGAAATAGACCTGCGGATCAGTGCCTTCAATCGGCAACTCGAAGGGATTACTGGGCATTTCGATTGTCTGGAACAAGGGCAGGATGGTGTTGTCTTGCCGCGCCTTGTGCCAGATCTGTTGGCTCCAGAGCTCCGGCGCCCATTCATCGCCGAAGCCGGTCTGCGTGCTGTAGGCGAGTTCGTCCGCCTTAATTGCGCTTAGCTTAGCCTCCCCAACTTTTTCTGACAGCGCATTGGAATAGCGCTCGCTCACCCCTTGGAAACTTTTGGTCGAGCGCAGCAGCATGTAGCCGTGCAGCATATCCATTGCGTCCAGACTATCGAACTCGCTGCCGATTTTGATGCGCCTCGCTCTGATGGCCTCGCGCTCGTCCGCAAGCGGCAGGCGCTTGATAGCGGCGCTAGATGAGTCCGTCATCGATTCTCCTTTCTGTCCAGCTGTATCAAGATTAGGGCTATCTGTCGCTTCGATGCCCAATCGCGACAGATCCAAACCCAGCGACTTGTAAGCGCTCTTGAGGGTTTGCACATCCGTCTGTCGCGGCTCGGCAGGGGTGGGTGTCAAGCTGCCTTCCACGATGGGCCAAGTTTTGATTTGCCCATCCTCATCGACATCCACCAAATGCGGCAGACTGCCCGATGACCAGCTCAGGACGCCCAGATCCACCAGCCGCCGCACCGCTCTCACATAGCGTTTGTGCAGGTCCAGCTGCGCCTCTGCCCAGAGTCCTGTATCATCCGGTCGCAATGTATCGATGACGCCGATGACCGCCGCTTTCAGCGCGCCATCCAAGCCATGGTGATACAAAACCGGACGCTGCTCATACCAATCCAACCCCACGTCTGTTTGTGGGGTGAAAAACTCGCCTTGCAGATCGCGCCGGTCCGCTTCGCCCCAGACCAGCATATATCCACCGATACGACCGGCCGGCGCGTCAATCATCTTGACCGTGCTCTGTTTTGGTAAACCCCCATGTTCATGCATGGGGCGGGTTTGCTGTTTCGTGTGAGCGCGGCAGACCTTTTCGCTGCCGCCGAGCAGCTCTTTCATATGCGATCCTTTCCCTAGTCCCTCTTTTTTGATGAACCCGCCAAACCCCATCTACAATCATGTCGAACATGTCGAAATCTGTAAGGTCGACTGACGGTCAGTGTCGGCGGTCGGTGTCTACGCGACCTACGCAACCCTGTAAGTCGCCCGCAGCCGCTCCCAATTTGCTGACTCCGGCGTTTCGCTTGCGGACGGCTCGCTTCCCTGCGACCGTCCATGCTTCGCTGCTGCCTCGGGCCGTCCACACGCGGTTCATGATTGGTGCAGGGGCGGGCAGCCATCCAGCAATCGGTTGGCCGCCACCACCACCCGAAGGTGAAACCGCGACGACCAACTCATTGCGCTGTTAAGCATCTGGTGAACGACGTCACCGGACCATCTTGACAGCAAGTATAGCACAAATGTTCTGTTAAAGGTGAATAAATAGTCGCAGGTTTCCGTTTTCTAACAAAAACGCTGCCAAACTGATTTCCCGGTAGAAGCTGGATAATCGATCCGCAAGTAAATGCGCGTATCTAATGAGGGGAATACTGAAGGACAAGATACTGACAGTATCCTGTCCTTTTGAACTTCAATCGGACGTGTCAGCCAAAAAGCGGGCTGATATAGCGCGCGCCAGCCATCAGTACCAGCGAGACTACCGCAAGCCACATACTGACGCGTCCATTGCGGCGCAGTTTGTCTTCAAGCGCTCGCAGAGTCGCTTCATCCCCATCGCCGCTTTTCACCAGATCGCTATATCGCCCGGCGCTACGCCACAGCGCGAAAAAGCCATGACCAAAAGCGAGCAAACCAAATAGAGCGCCCAGCGTTATTGACATGCCCATCGCGCTGTTCATAGTCTCGTGATAAGACATCATGCCGTACAGAAGCAATCCGGCGAGCGTTGTGATGATGGCCGCAACCGGGATCATTCGCGAGTAATTGGTCTTCCCATATAACGTCCGCAGGAATCGAGCCCCGTCCCCGCCCGATCGCTCGGATGCCGGCTCGACATAAAAGGACATCATGATCGCGGCGCCAACCCAGATCAAGCCCGCCACAATATGGGACAAGCGCAAAACAGAGATGATCAGCGCGCCACCCCCTGAGCTGATATCCATGGCATTCTCCTCCTTCGCTTTAATCGACTGAACAGCGTATGATGACTGGGCAACCATTCATTCAATCTAGTCTAAAGTTCCCAGATAGGCAATGAGATCTGCCAGGTCAGGCGCCTCCAGGCGGTCTTCGTAATCCGCGAACATGATATTCGAATAGCCCGTGACCAGATATCGCCCCGGACGCAAGATGCTCCAGTAAAGATATTCTTCGGCAGATTGACCACCCACGCGGCTGCCGGCGGTCTCCGCCAGCCCAGCCAGCGAATTGCCAATGCTGCTCTGTTCTCCCGTGACCGAGTGACATGTGGAACAAGCCGGCGCTTCGTTATTCGATTGATTGAAGAGTTTCTCTCCGCTGCCGGCGTCCGCCAAAGCGAAGTCGAGTTCGTCAAAGCTGATCCGAGGCTTATCCGCGCTGCAGCCGCCCAGCAGCAGCGCGCCGATTATCAATGCCAGGAGGTACGCCTTTCGTCCTTTCATCGTTATGCCCGTTCCGAATTCCAAATAACTGTTCTCTCATCATAGCGTATAATGCTTGGCGAGAGCCGCTCGACGCGTCACCGGCGAAAAGATTTGCCACGCTCACGCAAAACAACAACTTCGTCCCATGCATGAGCATGGGGGTTTACTAAAATAGCGCACCGAGGATGATCTATGACCAGCGATTTGTCACGTGCGCAGGTGCGTCGCCTGCGCCTACAAAATCAGCGCCTTGCTGAAGATGCGCGCATAGCATCCGCAGCGTCGGTCGTCCGCGACCTTTGCGCCCTGCAGTCACAAGAATGGTCCTCGGCTCAATTGGCAATCGCCGCTCGTACTACTGGTATCACGCAAGAAGACGTCAGGCGCGCGCGAGAAGTCGATCGCAGCTTTGTGCTCACGTGGAGCCTGCGCGGAACGCTGCACCTGGTCGCGGCGGAGGATGTTGCCCCCCAGCTTGCGCTTTGTGGCGAGCGCGCCATAGGCGGGACCAATCGACGCTATCAGCAGCTTGGCTTGAGCGAAATCATTCGCGAAAACTCCCTCGATCATATCGCCGAGATTCTCGCAAAAAACGGCCCGCTGATTCGCGCGGAACTGGCCGAGAAGCTGGGCGCGCGCGGTATCCCGGTCGCCGGGCAAGCCATCCATCACCTGGTACGCTACGCCGCGCTGCGCGGGCTCATTTGCTTCGGCCCCGAACGGGAGGGAAATTTGACCTACGTCCTGCTATCGGAATGGTTGCCGAACTACAAGGCGCAGGAAGCCGCCGAGGAAACACTGCCCATTTTCGCGCGTCGCTATCTGAGTGCCTATGGACCGGCGTCCAGCGCGGATTTCGCCCGCTGGACGGGCATCAGCGCGAAGCGAGCAGAAGCGGCCTTCGCGGCCATTGCCGGCGAGTGCGTCGCCTGTGAATCGCCTGTCGGCGCAGTCTCGGTGCTCAAGCAGC
Organism: Chloroflexota bacterium; assembly: GCA_026707745.1. Taxonomy (GTDB): domain Bacteria; phylum Chloroflexota; class Anaerolineae; order Aggregatilineales; family Phototrophicaceae; genus UBA6055. The sequence continues at coordinate 6,596 of JAPOWG010000084.1, read as the reverse complement.
AGCTTCAGCATCTGCACGCAAGTGAAGCCAGACCTAACCTGCGTTTCCTGCCGCGCTATGACAATTACCTGCTGGTTTACGAAGATCGCGACTTCATGGTGGACGCGGCTTATGCCAAAAGTGTGCATCCCGGCGGCGGCTTGATCCGCGCCTGCGTCATCATCGACGGGCAAGCCTTCGCCAACTGGAAACTGGAACCGAAACGGAAAACCGCTCGCATCGTCGTATCCCCTTTTCAAGCGCTGGACAAGTCCCTCCTGCCGCTTCTGAAAGCGGAGGTCGACAACCTGGCCCGTTTTTTGCAGCGTGAAATAGATCTGCGGATTGATGAGCCGTAGCCATTAGCGCCAATATAGTGACGTGAAATAAACGCCACCCAGCATGTCCGGCCAAGATAGTCTTATCTCTATTTGTTTTTCTCGGTGCTCTCGGTGTCGAAGGGCAGTGTCTACGCGTCCCTCGATGGTTGACATCGACATCCAGCGCAATATGTCAGTCAGTAACCACCTGCACGGTCAGTTCATCCAACTGCGGGATCACATGACTCGCTTCGTGCTGAGCCCTATCGACAATCGCTTGGCTCTGCTCGAGCGTCGTGCCAGGCGCGACGCGCAATTTTAGCACGCCGTACATGCGATGCCCGACCCAGCGCATGCGCAGCGTCTCGATCTCCGCCACGCCTTCAATCCCACGCACATGCGCTTCCACATGCTCCACCAGATGCGGATCAACCGCGTCCATCATCCGATACCAAACCGCCTTGATCGCGTTCCAGGTGATGCCGACAATCGCGAAGGCGATCACGATGCCCACGACGGGATCGAGAATAGGCAATCCGATCAAGGTGCCAATGACCGCGATCAGCACAGCGAGCGATGTCAAGCCGTCGATCAGCGCATGTTGTCCATCAGCGATCATGGCGTCCGAGCCGATGCGCCGACCGACGCGGATTTGCATGAGGGCTACCAGTTCGTTGCCCACAAATCCCACCAGGGAGGCCAGCGCGATCCATTCCAGGTTTTCCAGCTCCCGCGGATTGAACAGCCTTTGAATGGACTCCAGCAAAATATATGCCGCGCTAAAGCCGATAGAGATGACTATGAAGACGCCCGCGATGTCCTCTAGGCGGCCATAACCATAGGTATACCTGCGGTTCGCCAGTCGGCGCGCGAAATAGAAAGCGATCAGTAGCGGTATCGAATTGAGCGCGTCGCCCAGGTTATGCACCGTATCCGCCAAGAGCGCCACACTACCGCTGGCAGCGTATATGACGATCTGTAACGCGGTCGTCAGTCCCAGCGCGACCAGCGCGATCCAGACCGTGCGGATCGCCAACTGGTTGTCCAGGAAAGCACGGTCGCCCGCCAATTCGGCGTGGCTGTGATCATGCGTGAAGCCGGGCAAGTGCAACACCATAGCGAGCTTGACCAGGATGTTGTCGCTGCGGTGATGATGGGCGTGACCCTGGGCATGATGGTGGTGGTGATGATCGTGCCTGTGACCATCGTGATCATGTTCATGTGAGTGATCATGATCATGTTCCTGGTGACAGTGATCCTGTGAGCTGGCATGATCGTGATCGTGGTCGCGATGATGGTCCTTAGCTTTATGTTCCCGCGTCTCTTCCATAGATGGTAACCTCTAAGATCTAGCCAAGCCTAACAGACCATCATGCGCATCGGGCTTATTGCGAAAAATTGCAAGACGATTCACACGCCTAGAACATGTAATCAGTAAGGAAATATCAGCTTGACTTTAGAGCCTACCAGGGACGCGCGCCGCTTTCACTCCAAGCCCATCGCGCGCAGGTTGCGATAGCTGATCGCCAAACTCTCAAAAGGGTCGCGCTGGCAGATGTCCTGCTCCACGGCGTAGAACTCAACGCCCGCGCGTTGGCAGGCCTCCAGTATGCCCGGGAAGTTCATATTGCCTTCGCCGACCTCGGCCATCGTCTGCTGGCCGCGCCCATCAGCGCTCGGCGTCATCACCATATCTTTCAGGTGAATCACCGGCATCCGCCCCGCCATGCGGTCGATCCAGGCAATTGGATCGGCGCCGCCGTGCTGTATCCAATAGGTATCCAGTTCCGCACTCACATAGCGCGGGTCGGTTTCGTCGAAGAAGATATCCAAACCGCTGCGGCCGCCGAACTTGATGAACTCGAAACTGTGATTATGGTAACTGAAGGTGAGCCCGGCATCCGCGAGCTTTTCGCCGATGCCGTTTGCGATGCCCACGAAGCTTCGGAAACCGGCCTCGCTGTCGCGCAACTCCAGCGGCATACCGCCGATCGCGACATGACGACAACCCCACAATTCGTGCTGCGCGATCACGCCCTCGATATCGTTCTGGAGCTGGTCGACGTCGACGTGGGTATTGCAGATCGAAAGTCCGTTATCGTCGCAGATGCGCTTGATGACGTCGTCGCCGATGGCGCCAACGGAGGACACCTGCACCACGCGGTAGCCGATCTCGCGGATTTTCCGCATGCTCTCGGCAAAATCCGCGCGCGTCTTGGTAAAATCTCGAATCGTAAATAATTGCGCTGCCAGGACCGATTGGCTCATAGCGCTGCCTCCTGTTCATGTAACCTGCCGCGCTCATGCGACAAGCCGGTTACCTATTTTTCATGAGCGCGACATTCCTGGAACCTTCTCGCCAGTTACGCGCCGAGCGGCTCTTTGGCGGATTTCTCAATATAAAGCTGTAGCAGATCAGCGAATTCATCGCCGTCTATCGGCAAGGAAACAGTTTCTCTCTTGTGAGCCGACAGAATGATGCCGTTATTGATCATGATCGAACCCAAGCCTTCTTCGGCCGGCGCGATCAAATCGCTTCCCTGGAGAATCGCATCGGCGAAGTTCGCGATCACCAGGTCGTGACCGTGATTGTCGTGGCCCTCGAAGTCGACGATTTCGCGCTGGCAAGGCACTTTGTCAAAGCCCTTGCGAGATTCCCGCAGATGCTTGATCGATGACCATTGGTTGCGGTAGAAAATGATCTCACCACCCAACTTCGCCCCCCCTCCCACACTCCCCCCCTCTCCAGGGGGAGACGCATCATAGACCAGTTTGCCATTTTCGCCGATGATTTCCAGCCGATTCGTCCCGGGCGATTCGCCGGTGGTGGTGATGAAATGCCCGATCATGCCATTGTCATGCTCCAGGTAGGCGGTTGCCTCGTCTTCCACTTCAATCTGATGGTGCTTGCCAAAACTGGCGAAGCCGTGGATCCGTGAAGGCGCGCCCACCAGCCACTGATACAGATCCAGGTTGTGCGGGCACTGGTTCATCAAAACGCCGCCGCCTTCGCCGCTCCAGGTCGCGCGCCAACCGCCGCTGTCGTAGTAATACTGCGTCCGGAACCAATCCGTGATGATCCAAGTGCAGCGAATCAGCCTGCCCAGTTCGCCCCGCTCTATCATGGCCTTGATCTTCCGCCAATGTCCCCAGGTTCGCTGCATGAACATCGCCGCGAATACCAGATTCGGCATTCGTCTCTTGAACGAATGATGGGCGTCGATCATGCGACGGGCTTCGTTGACATGCACGGCGATGGGCTTTTCCACCAAGACATGGATGCCGCGCTCCAAGGCCGCGATGCTCATATCAGGATGGTCGTAATGCGGCGTCGCGATGATAACGCCGTCCAGCGCCGTCGAATCCAGCATCTGTCGGTAATCGCGAAAGCGGGCGACGCCGCTTCCGGCCTTCGCGGCTTGCAGCTTCCGCTCATTCGTATCGCAAACGGCGACCAGGTCCGTATTGGGCAGATCCATCACATGCCCGACATGCACCAGTCCCATATTGCCCAAGCCGACTATACCAAGTTTTACTTTCTCCGACGCCATTCTCACCCTCGCGGATCGCTAAGTTGATTCAACTGTCCTCCCTGCAAACGAGACGATTATAGCGCAGCGGCGGCAGATTTGCGCCCTTCGACCTCGCGAACGCCGTGGTTTGGCCATTTGCCTTTCCCGGCGGAGTTGGGGACAATTATTGCTGACGATTGTCCGGCGCTTTGACCTTATGACACACGAAAACCTCGACTATATCGAGCGTTTGCGCACCAGCGGCTACCGTGTCACGCCGCAGCGCCTGATTGTGCTCGACGCCATCTGCGAGATCCCCGGCCATGCCAGCTTGAGCCAGATCATCGAACGCGTCGCCTACCTCGATCCCAGCATCGACAAGTCGACCATCTACCGCGCGCTCGATGTGCTCTGCGAAGTCGGGCTGGCTACGGAAACGACCATCGAACCGCAGGGCAAGGTCTACAGCATCGCCGGCGCCCGGCACCATCACCTCAGTTGCAGGTCCTGCGGGAAAATCTTGACCATCCCCGACGAGGAGCTCGGCGACTTCCAGCGGCGGATGCTGGAAAAGCACGGCTTCCGCATCCAGTTGGAGCATCTGGCTTTTAAGGGACTGTGCCGGCAGTGTCTACGAGCTGGTTGACCGCCCGCGTCACAGTGAGGGATAATAACCCCAGCCGCTCGGCGGCAGTCAAAGGGTCTTCCGCCGAGCGGCTGGGGAGGTGGTCGTGACTATCTGTCATCAGCATCGATCTGGATTGGTCTACATCGGCTTAGCGAAACTTAGGCAACATGGCGCGCTGATCAACAGCCAGCACAGTCACCGCCTACGTTGTCGCTGAAGGTATTGCCGCTTTGTTCCACCGTGCCCCTAAAGACGGTGATCGCCCCGCCTCTACGCGCTGCGCTATTGCCAGTGAACTGCGAATCGGTTACATACGCCGTGCTGTTAAACACCTGCAGCGCGCCGCCGTCGTCCCTGACACGGTTGCCTTCGAAGCTGCTATTGCTGATGGTGACCACGCTGAAGGCCGAAGCTATCGCGCCGCCATCCTCCGCCTTGTTGTCGCTGAATACGCTGTCAGTGACAATAACTTCGCTATCCCAGGTATCCAGTACGCCGCCAAAGTCGGCCGCCGCATTATCGGTGAAACGGCTGTTAACCAGTTCCAGCCGGCTGCCGCGGTTGACCAGGATGGCGCCGCCGCTCTTGCTATAGTCGGTCGAGCCCCAGACGCTGATGAAGCTGACCTCGCTGTGAGCTCGCGCCTCCGTCAGATGGATGTTTTGCAGGGTAAGCGCGCCGCCCATATCGACATAAAAGACGCGCCATTCCCCATCCCCGCTGATGGTAAAGCCCGCGCCGTCAATGGTGATGTCGGAGATGATACGCGGCAGTTCTCCTGTCAGGGTGATGTCGGCGGTAAGCGTGATGGTATCGGCGCCATCGCCTGCTGGGCATTCGCCGCGCTCTAGGTCGGCGTTGGCGGCTCTAAGGGCATCGGAAAGGGTGCAGTCCTCATCCACCGTGTAGTCGGTCGCTAGAGCTGGCGCGAAGCAAAGTAACAGAATGAGGGTTACTAAGAAGTACCGCATGAGTTTACCTCCAAAGCACTATTTGTCGATCTATGATACCACATTGTTGTCGGTCATCCACGCACAGGAAATCACGGGCTGCGTAAAGGGCGAATGACAGCGTTGGCGGGGCTGTGGTGCGATCGGAAGGGGCTTTTGCGTTGGCGCAGCGGGAAAGTATTTTTGTGCAAACGCGCCAAAGGCGAATCAGGGTGAATGGCAGCGCCAGCGAGGGTTGAAGGAGATATGGCATTTGCGCAAACTACGGTGGGATGTTAAGTCGCAGGGTTGCGACGAGGGTAGCAGGTTTGGTAGGTGAAGGGGCGACTAAATGGTCGCGTTTTGGAGTTGGAGTGCGCAAGTTCTTTATGTATGAGCATGGGCGACCCACCGGGTCGCCCATGTTTACGTAAACCGCGTCGCTCATGCGACGAGAACGCTTGCGATTTTGCGTGAGCGGGGCAGACCTTTTCGCTGCCGCCGAGCGGCTACAAGGCTTGTCCGATAACTAGCAGATGAGGGTTGCTATGGCCCCATCTGGTCGTCCACATTGGCGATTGAAGAGTATGCCAACGTTGTAGGCAGCCATCTTAGCCGCTACCCGCGCGAGCATACCAAGTTCACTGTGGGCATTGATGCGATGCAGGCCGCAGACCTGACTATGCTTCAGTATCCTGGGAAATCACGACTGACCATGTTGCAAGATGTATCGCACGGTGCCCCGCTCCGATTGCCAAGGTACGCCAACAGTCCATTGCGCAGCAATCGCAATCGTCAACACTTCGCTATCACTCATCTTCAATGCGGGACCTGCGTGGCACTTCATGCGGTCGCGGATTGCCCTTTTGTATCAGTCATCGATTAACACGTATAATGTGGTGAAGAAGGTGTCTAAATCCATGAGAAAGCTCCTTATGTGAGAAGTTTGGCTCGTACTCATATTTGGCACCTTCTCTCAATTCCTGCATAATCGGACAAGCCTTGTAAGGGCGACTGACGGTCCGTGTCGGCGCCACCCTTTGAGTCGCCCGAAGAGGAATAGAATATAGACGTATGATCATTGACGCGCATGCCCATATCATGCTCGGGGTAAATGGCCAGACCGCGACCGGCCCCACGCGTTCGCTGTCCTGGGGCCGGGTGCGTTGGGGCGATGACACGATTCAATTGCTACCGCCCTTTAACGCGACCACCTCGTTCACCGCGG
>JAPOWG010000010.1 GCA_026707745.1 Chloroflexota bacterium | reverse complement strand
GCGGGCGAGGAAGACAGCACCGGCTGGGGTTCTTGGATCTGGGGCAACTACCAGTGCATCCCCACCGGCGCGGCCAACCCAGCCGCCGCTTACGAGTTCGCCAAGTGGTGGTCCGGCTTCACCGATCCGGATGTCATGGCCATCGTCGCCGCCTGGAAGGATACGCCGACCACGACCACCGGCTCGCTGGCCGCACTGGAAGTGGACCGGATCACCGCTCTCTTCGACGACCATCCTGACTATCGCAGCTTCTTTGAAACCATGGGCAGCCCGCGCGGCTTGACCACGCCGATGATTCCGGTGGCCAACTTCTATATGGACCGGCTGGGCTCGGAAGTCGATCAAGCTTTGCGGCTGGAGAAATCGGCGCAAGAAGCGCTCGACGCCGTGCAGACCGCCGTCGAGAACGAATATCGCCAGTTCTAAGTCGACCCTCACCCCAAACCCCTCTCCGGCGGGTCAGTGTCTGCGCGACCCCATAAAGGGAGAGGGGCTTACGACATCTCTTGCGGGTTTGAGGACAGACGGTTTGCCATACCAGCCAGTGCAACACGCCCCTTCTCCCCTTGTGGGAGAAGGGGCCGGGGGATGAAGGGTAGAAAACCGCCACAACCTATGATCTTTCATTTCGGCATCAAACGCGCAAACATCAACAACATCGTATCTTTAGTCCTGCTGGTCGCCTTGTCCGCTGCCTTCATCCTGCCGCTCTTCTGGATGATCACCACATCGCTGAAACCCATCGACCAACTCCTGCTCGACCCGCCGGTCTGGATTCCCAATCCCCTCGAATTCGAGAATTATCCCAACGCCCTGGAAGCGCAGCCCTTCTTGCAATACCTGGGCAACTCGCTGCAAATCGCCGTCGCCGCCGTCATCGGCGCCATCATCTCCAACAGCCTGGTCGCCTACGGCTTCTCCCGTGTGGAATGGAAAGGCCGCGATGCCGTCTTCGTGCTCGTCCTCTCAACCCTGATGCTGCCTTATCATGTCGTGATGATTCCGCTCTTTGTCAGCTTCAGCAAAATCGGCTGGGTCAATACCTGGCTGCCGCTGATCGTGCCCGCCTGGCTCGGTCATCCCTTTTTCATCTTCATGCTCCGCCAATTCATGCTGGGCATCCCCAAGGAGCTCTCCGAAGCCACCCGCATTGACGGTGGCTCCGAGTGGGTCTTGCTCACGCGCGTCATCCTGCCGCTCTGCAAACCGGCGCTGGCGACGGTGGCGCTCTTTCAATTCATCTGGTCCTGGAACGACTTCATTGGTCCCTTAATCTACCTCAACGACCGCGATCTGTATCCGATGTCGCTGGGGCTGGCGCTCTATCATAATTCGCAGGGCATCACCGATTTCAGTATCCTGATGGCGGCCTCGACCATGGCCGTCGTGCCCATCATCATCATCTTCTTCTTCATGCAGCGCGTCTTCATCCAGGGCATTTCGCTAACCGGTTTGAAAGGGTAGGCAGTGAGCGCAGCGGATCCGCTCAACGCGCCGGTCAAGGTGGCACAAGGGAAACCGGGTACGCCTATGCTGACGCCGCGCAATCGCCGCGAACTGCGGAAGCTAGGCGTAGGTCTGGTATTCATCTCGCCCTGGATCGTGGGCTTCCTGGCGCTTAACCTCTATCCCATCATCGCTTCCTTCTATTACAGCTTGACCCGCTACTCGCCGATTTCGTCGCCCAGGTTCATCGGCGCCTTCAACTACGAAAAGCTGCTGTTTTTCGACCCGCTCTTCATCAAGGCGCTGACGAATACCTTGTATTTTGTGGTTTTCGCCGTGCCGCTGGGCAACATGCTGGCGCTGGCGCTGGCTGTTTTGCTCAATCAGAAGGTCAAGGGCTTGTCCGTCTTCCGGACGATCTTCTATCTGCCCAGCATCTTGCCCCTGGTCGCCACCAGCATCGTCTGGACCTGGCTGCTGCATCCGCAGTACGGCGCCGTCAGCGTCATTATGGCCGAGTTGGGCTTGCCAATTATCAGTTGGTTTTCCGATCCACAATGGGCGAAACCGGCGCTGATCATGATGAGCATGTGGGGCACTGGCTGGATGATGCTCATCTATCTGGCCGCCCTGCAAGACGTGCCGCAGGAGCTCTACGACGTCGCCTCGCTCGACGGCGCCAGCTTGTGGCGCAAGTTCCGCCATGTGACCGTGCCCATGATCAGCCCCATCATCCTCTTCAACACCATCGTCGGCTTGATCGGCGCCTTCCAATACTTCACCGAAGCTTACATCATCACCGAAGGCGGACCGGGCGATTCGACGCTCTTCTATTCACTCTACCTGTTTAATAACGCCTTCGCCTATTTCAAGATGGGTTATGCTTCGGCGATGGCTTGGATCCTGTTTCTAGTCATTTTGATTTTGACCTTCCTGATCTTCCGCACTTCCGCCAAGCGCGTTTATTATCACGGCAATTGATCGCACGCTGCTTGACCCCGCGCGCCGCGAAGCGAGACGCTTCGCTCCTCCGCCAACTGCCCAGTTTTTTCACAGCCGCCACTGTCCCGACCCGCCTGATGCCTCGGGAAGCGGTCTAGAGATAGCAGAAGGCCAGCGTCAGCCAAACGTCGGCTTTGCGCCTACCTGCCGTCATTTAGCGCTTTCGCATTCCAGCTACACTGACACAGGCACGGCGCAACTCTATAGTGGCGGTTGACGCGTCTGCAGAAGGGTTAAGCTGGCAACACGAGCATGCTCGGCCAGCGAGCGCGGGAAGGCCGCCCGGCGCAAGGCGCCTATGCAAGCATGAAAAGATTGGAGGCAGCAAGATGAAAAAGCTATTGAGTTTTTTGCGAATGGGGCCGGGCCTGCTTTTAATTGTAGCATTGCTGACGGGCGGCGCGCTGCAGGCGCAAAACCGGTCTAGCTCGGAGCTGCCCCCTACCCGGCTGGATCAAGTCAACCCCCTGATCGACATCGTCCTGCCCAGGCTCTATCCCATCATCATCATGGATGTATCGCCATCGCTCGGGGACGCCACGCTGATCAATCGCATCAACATGGTCGTCTCGCTGGGCATGATGGACGCGGCAGCGCCTTATCACGAGACCGCGGTTGGCATGTACACGCGCATCCCGCGGCTGCCGGAAAACGAAGGAACTGAGCGCAACATCAATATCGCCATGCTGCATGCGGCTTATCAAACGCTGCTCGGCCTGCTGCCGCAACGCGCGCCGGTCTGGCGGGATATGTTGAGCGATTACGGCTTAAACCCCGATGACGAGAGCGGCGACCCATCCACGCCCGTCGGCATTGGCAATCTTGCTGGCAAGGGCGCCCTGGCTGGCCGGCTGCATGATGGCATGAACCAACTTGGCAACTACCAGGACAACACCGGGTACATGCCGGTGAATTCGGCTTATGTCCTGCGGGACCCGTCGCGCTGGCAGCCAGGCCTCAGGTTGCAGGGCGCGGGCGTTTATACCGTGCAGCACTTCGTCACCCCGCAAATGGCGAACACCGAGCCTGTGGGGGCTTTCGACCCGCGCGAGTTCCGCGTGGCGCCACCGATCGCCAGCGACCCCGAAGACTGGGGCGCCTACAAGGCACAAGCGGACGCTGTCCTGGAGGTCTCGGCGAATTTAAGCGACGAGCAGAAGCTGAAAGCGGAACTCTTCGATAACAAGATCCTCTCGCTGGGCTTGTCCTTCGTGCACCTGGCGCGGGAGAAGAACTGGTCGCCGGCCGATACCGTGCGCGGCTACTTCTTGAAAACAGCGGCCGCGATGGATGGCGCCATCGTCACCTGGCAAGAGAAAGCCCGCTACGACGCCGTCCGTCCCTTCAGCGCCATCCGACATATTTATGGGGACGAACTGGTCACCGCCTGGGGCGGACCGGGCGCCGGCACAGTTGAGATCCCCGCCAGCCAGTGGCGCAGCTACCTGCCGGAAGCCGATCATCCGGAGTATCCCTCCGGCTCGACCTGCGGCTGCTTTGCGCAAGCGCAGGCAGTCCGGCGCTTTAGCGGAACGGATGACCTGAACTGGACGGTCGCCTATCCAGCCGGCTCTTCGCGCATTGAACCCGGCGTCACCCCGGCGGGCGACCTGACGCTGCGCTTCTCGACCTGGACGGACTTCGCGCAGGATTGCGGCCAGGCCCGCGTCTGGGCGGGCGTGCATTTCCCGGCGGCGGTCGAAGCCAGCGCGGCTCTCTGCGGCGACTTTGGCGACCTGGCCTACGAAAACTTCCAGACGCTGATGGATGGCACAGCGCCACTACGGCCAGCAGCGCGCGCGCTGGCTGTGGATCCCTGGTTTACAGCGGCGCGCGCAAATGAACCGGACCCGGTGGTTGTGCCGCCATCGACGATCCCCACCCCCGAAACTTGCCGGGCGGTATCCGATAGCGTCTACATTATGGCGGTGAACAGCGGCGTCGAGTGCCAGCCGCTTGATACCAGCGGCCTGGGCTTGCTGGCCGGCTATTTGGATGCGGTCAAGCTATCGGGCGAGCTGACGCTGGGCGTACAGATCTGCTTCCGCGCCGGCGGGTCGCTGATATTCTTCGACGAATCCAGCGTACCTCCGACAATCACACAACTTACGACCTATGACGTCTCTGGCATGGTCTGCGGCTGGATCAACCGAGCGGGCACTGTCATGCTCATGGCCTCCACTTTGGACAAGGCTTCGGGCTTCGACGCAGTTGGCAACGCGGTCTCGCCACTGTCCGAGTGCCAGGTGATCGCGCTGGAACATCTCAGCTTCCGCGACGCGCCCGGCGGCCAGCGCCACGATATCATCCAGTCAGGCACCAGACTGACCGCCATCGCCAGGACCGCCGGCTCCTTCAAGGTCGATTTCCGCGGCGACCTGGGCTGGGTCAGCGCCGACTTTGTGCGCACTGAAGGCGCTTGCGGCTAAAGCCCGCCCATCCAGCGTGACTTGTGTATGGGCGACCTACCAGGTCGCCCGAATGCCTACGTTATGAAATCGACGGGCGAGCTAATAGCTCGCCCCTACAGCCAGCTTTCTCTATGCGCTCTGTGCCATCTTTTTTAGTAAACCGCGATTTGCGGTAGCCGAGCAGGTTTGTTATTTTGTGTGAGCGCGGTAGCCCAAATTCGCCGGTTACGCGCCGAGCGGCTGTGGTTAAATATTCTTTGTCAATTTCACGCGAGAGGGACGTGCCATGAATATCGAAACCACGATCGCCAGCATGACCATCAAAGAAAAAGTCGGGCAAATGTTCATGCTGGCATTTGCCGCCGATCAGCTCAACGCTGCCCGCATCCTGATGGCCGAAGACCTGGTGGGCGCGGCTTACATCGGCGACGAAAACGTGCCCAACGCCCGGGCGGCCATCGACTTGACCAACACTTTGCAGTCATATGCGCGGAGTACCCGCCTTGGCATCCCGTTGCTGCTGGGCGTCGATCAAGAAGGGACCTGGTCTGTCATGACCGCTGAAAGCGCCATGGGACCCGGCAATATGGCCATCGGCGCGACCGGGGATCCACAATACGCCTATGACATGTACAGCGTCATCGCCAAAGAGACATCGTCGGTCGGTTTGAACACGGTACTGGGGCCGGCCTGCGATTGTAACTCCAATCCCTATAATTCGATCATCGGCATGCGCTCCTTCGGCGAAGACCCGGAACTGGTCGCCGCCATGACCGCCGCCGCTGTGCGCGGCCTGCAAGACAATGGCGCGCTGGCCACGCTCAAGCACTTCCCCGGGCACGGGGACACGCAAGTAGACAGCCACCGCGGCTTGCCGACGGTGGATCGCAGTCGCGACGAGCTTTTCCGCATCGATTTGCGCCCTTTCGCCGAGGGCGTCAAAGCCGGCGCCAAAATGGTGATGACGGCGCATATCATCTTCACGGCGCTCGATCAGGAAAGACCTGCGACGCTTTCGCCCATCATCCTGGGCGATGTGCTGCGCGGCGAACTGGGCTTCGAGGGCGTCGTCGTCTCCGACAGCATGAATATGGGCTCAATGAAGCGCAACTACGATCCCGCCGATGCCGCGATCGGGGCTTTCAACGCCGGCGTCGACCTGATGATGCTGGCGGAAGAACATTACGACCATGATGTCGAATCGTATCTGCAGAATCAGCGCAGCTTGATAGGCGCGGTGATCACAGCGGTAGAGGACGGGGCGATCAGCAGCGCGCGCGTCGACGAGGCCGTCGGGCGCGTCTTGCGGCTGAAGCGCGAGGCCGGTTTCAACGTCGAACCCTTGCCGGAAAGGCCCATCGTCGTCGGTCAGGAGAGCCATCGCGCCGTCGAGCTCGAGGCAGCGCGCGCGGCGGTGGCCGTCTTGCGGGATGGTAAGGATCTGCTACCCATCAGCGCTAGCGAGTCGATCACACTGGTCAACACAACGCGACGGAGCGCTTACGGGGCGCTGACGGAAACGCGCGGCATCGGACCCAATCAGGCCACGCCCGCATTTGATGTCTTTGCTGATGCCCTGCGCGCGCGTTGTGACAACCTGACCACCATCAGAGCGGAAGACTACGCCGCGGCCGCATTGCCGTCCGAGGGACTCATCATCGCCGTCAGCGAGAATTATACGCTGCCCGGCATGGACTTCGATGGGGCGTTGCAAACGTCAATCATATCCGACTTGCACAAACAGGCGGCAGACCGTCTGATTGTTGTCGGCCTGCGCGACCCCTACCAACTCGCGCAATACCCCGAGATCGGCAGCTTCGTTTGCAGTTTCAGCTTTCGCCCGCCCGCGGCGCTGGCGGCGGTCCAACTGCTGCTGGGCGAGATCGAGTCGCGCGGAAGGACGCCTGTCAGCGTGCCGGGGACGCAGTTGGTCGCTAGGAAGGTCTAATTCCTGCCTCAGCACCGGCAGAGCAGAAGCAGAACCAAGTTAGTCATGCAACTCCAAAATAATAGACGGCGGTAGGGGCGACCGACCCGCTGTGTCGGCGGGCGGTGTCTACGCGCCCTACGCGCGGCGCCGGGTCGCCCGCAAAACCTAGCCGAGCGGCTGTGGTCAAAAATAATTTGAAGCGATGGTCTGCTATTCCACCGCCGATTTTGGCGAATCAACCCGGCATCGTCTACAATCTCAACATATTGTTGAACCATGCGAGCGTATACAGCTATGTACCAACTGGTATGCAGAACCTGTCACAAGCCCATTGACGATCGCTCCGTCACGACTTGCCCGGAGGACGGCGGCATCCTAAATGTCCTCTACACATCCCCGGAAATTCCCGTCGATCCGGCGCTGCCCGGCATCTGGCGCTATGCCGCCCACCTGCCCCTGGATGACAGCGACCATATCGTCAGCCTGGGCGAAGGGGGCACGCCACTGCTGAGTTCAACCTATCTGGGCGCGACCCAGGGCTTGGATAACCTGTATTTCAAGAATGACAGCTTGAACCCAACGGGCTCCTATAAGGATCGCATATCGACCGTGGGCATCTCCCAGTTGGTCGAACAAGGCAAGGGTACCTGGGTGAGCACCTCCTCCGGCAATGCCGGCGCATCGACCGCGGCCTACGGCGTGCGGGCCGGCGTCAAGGGCTATCTCTTCACGCTGGAGCGCGCGCCGCGCGCCAAGATCGGGCAAATCATCGCCTACGGGCCGACGCTGCGATCCGTGCGCGGCTTGGGATATGACCCGGCGGTCGAGGACGCGACCTGGGCCAACTGCGCGCAACTCTGCCAGAGCCGCGGCTGGATGATGACGATCACCGCTTGCAGCTTCAGTCCGCTGGCGATGGAAGGGGCCAAGACCATCGCTTACGAAATCTGCGAATCGCTGGGGACAGTCGTACCTGACGTGGTTTATGTCCCGGTCGGCGGCGGCGGACTGCTCACCATGATCCACAAGGGCTTCCAGGAATGGCGCGATGCCGGCTACATCGATCGCGCCCCGCGCATGGTCTCGGTGCAGGCGGAAGGCTGCGATGCCGTGACCCAAGCCTGGGAGAAGGGCAGCGCCCTGCAAGCCCTCGACGACTGCACGAGCATGGTTTCCGGCATCATCTTGACCAACCCGCCCGATGGCGAACTGGTCTTGGAGGCGCTGCGAGATTCGGGCGGCTGGGCAGTCTCACTGTCCGATGACGCGACGTATCAAGCGCAGGAGGAACTGGCGAACCGGGAAGGCTTGTTCGTCGAGCCGGCCGCGGCTGTCACCTGGGGCGCGATCAAAGCGGATCGGCAAAGCGGACGTCTGAAGTCTGACGATGTGGTGGTGGCGGTGCTGACCGGGGTCGGTTTTAAGGATAGCGCGGCTATACAGCGCATGACCGAGCACGTCGACCTGCCGCTGATCGAAGCGAGCGATATTCTCACGGTTGATCAATCCGCTGCGGATTGATCCAGCGGTATAAGCGGATTATGAGCGGACGGCTACAAGACAAAGTGGTGATTGTCACCGGCGGTGGCACCGGCATCGGCTGGGGCATCACACAGAGCTGCGCCCGTGAAGGCGCGTCGCTGGTCATCGCGCAGCGCCGCGAAGACATCGCCATCGCGCGGGAAAAAGCCGCGCAGTTGCAGGCGGCCGGCCAGCGCGCCATCGGCGTCGCCTGCGACATCACAGAGCGCGAACAAGTGCATGCGATGATCGCGAGCGCGGTCACCGAGTTCGGCCGCCTGGATGTCCTGGTCAACAATGCCGCGCTGACGGGCGCTTCCGCGGATGTACGTCCCTTCCTGGAAGAAACTGACGAGCACTGGCGCAGGCTCATTGACGTCAACCTCAACGGCGCCTTCATCTGTACGCAGGAGGCGGCCTTTCAGATGATCAAACAGGGCGACGGCGGCAGCATCGTCACCATCTCGTCGGTGGCGCAGTACGCCGCCCAGGAGAGCGCGGCCCCTTATGGCGCCGCCAAAGCCGGTCTCGACGGCTTAACCAAAGGCGCGGCCATCGAGCTTGCGCCCCACGGCATCCGCGTCAATATGGTGGCGCCGGGCGATATCTACACCGAGTCCAGCGCCGATATCCTCGATCAAGTGACGGAAGCCGGCGGCAGCGGCAAATTCTTCCGCTTCACGCCCTTGGGACGCCGCGGCCAGCCACAGGAGATCGGTGATGTCGTCGCCTTCCTGGCCAGCGAAGAAACCAGCTTTGTGACTGGCGCCACCTGGCTGGTCGACGGCGGTTTTTTGAGTTATTGAGGTGGACGATGCATTTCCGCGATTTCAATCCTGACAACCTGCTCCGCGGGCAGAAAGTCCGCATGTGGCTGGATGTCGCGCCGCGCGCTGACGGCGGGAGTTGGCGATTGCCCTTCTTGAGCGTCACCGGGGCATCCGACGGCCCGACACTGCTGGTGTTGGCCGGCGTTCATGGCGATGAATACGAGGGCATCGTCGCCATCCCGCAGCTCTTCGAAGGCATTCAGCCCGGGGACTTGCGGGGCAGACTCCTGATGATTCCAGTATGCAACGTGCCGGCATACGAAAGCGCCCGGCGGGGCAGTCCTATCGACGGGCTCAATCTGGCGCGGGTTTTCCCCGGCCAGCGAGACGGTTCTATCACAGAGCAGATCGCCTATTGGATCGGCGAAAAACTCCTGCGACAGGCCGACTTCATGATCGATTTGCATACCGGCGGCATCGCCTATGAATTGCCCTTGCTCATCGGCTACATCCATGATGAGGACGCATTTGGACAAGCGTCGCTGGCGGCCGCGCGCGCTTTTGGCGCGCCGGTCCTGTGGGGACACCCGCTGCCCCTGCCACCCGGGCGCAGTCTCAGCGCCGCCTACGATCACGGCGTCCCCTGCATTTATACCGAAGCGCCCGGCGGCAGCGGCATTGACGCGCATGTCGCCGACTGTTTCCTCACCGGCCTATTCAATGTGATGAAACACCTGGGCATGCTAGAGGGCGAGCAAAGCCGGCAGCCGCTGGCGCATCATCTGCTTGGTCACGGCGACCTGGACAGCGTCATCGAAACGCCGGTCGCCGGCCTGTTTCAGCGCGAGGCCTCCTTGCTCGATGAGGTCGAGGCGGGCCAGCGACTCGGCGCTGTCCAGGACGAATCCGGTGAGATCCTGGCGGAAATCGTCGCTGCGCAAGCGGGCGTATTGATCATGCTGCGCGGCTTGCCGCGGGTGGAAGCCGGCGACGGCATCGCCCACCTCGCGCATCAACTGTTTACGTAAACCGCGTCGCTCATGCGACGAGACGGCTTACTATTTTACGTGAGCGCGGCGGCCTTTTCGCTGCCGCCGAGCGGCTCTGATTGCCAGAGCGACAGGAATGCATTTCCATGAGTTCAACATCCCCTTCACCCAGCCCGCGCATCGCCATCGGCGGCATCCTGCACGAGACCCATACCTTCATGGAACAGCCCACGACATTGGCCGACTTTGAAATGGGTTCGCTGTGCCGCGGCGAAGATTTGCTGCGGGAAATGATCGAGACGCGCTCCGGCATCGGCGGCATGATCGAGGCGGCCTCCGCCAGAGGCTGGCGATTGCTGCCGACGCTCTACGCCACAGCCATGCCCGCCGGAACGGTAACGAAGGACGCCTATCAAGGGCTGTTGACGGACCTGCTGGATCGACTGCGCCGAGCGCTGCCCCTGGACGGCCTGCTTCTGGCGCTGCACGGCGCCATGGTTGCGGAGGGCGAGCTTGATGTAGAAGCGGATATCGTGGCGCGGGCGCGAAATATCGTGGGCGCCGAAACGCCGATCGTCGTGCTGTTGGATATGCACGGCAACATAAGTCCTGGCTTGGTCGAAGTGGCGGATGTCCTGCTGGCTTACGATAGCAATCCGCATATCGACACCCACGCCCGTGGCGTCGAAGCGGTCGACGTCATGGCGCGCCTGCTCCGGCGGGCGATCGTCCCGTCAGCAGCCTATGCCCGCCCAGCCCTGCTGCTGCCGCCGCAAAGCACCGGCACGGACGACGAACCGCTCTCGCTCGTGCATGCCCGCGCCGCCAAAATGGAAGCCGAAGCCGCGGTCGTCTGCATTGCCGTGATGGCGGGTTTCGCCTATGCCGATACGCCTTATTGCGGCGCCAGCATCATCGTCACAAGCGATAATCAGCCGGAACTGGCGCGACAATACGCGCGCGAATTAAGCGACCTGCTCCGCGCCCGCCGCGATACCGCCACCCCCCGTTCCCTCGGTCCCGCCGAGGCTGTCGCGGGTGCTGCCCAAATCGAAAATGGCCCGGTCATCCTGGTCGATTCGGCCGACAATATCGGCGGCGGCACGCCCGGCGATGGCACGGACGCCCTGAAGGCGATGCTGGATCAGGACGTGAAAGAGGGCGCCATCGTTCTGGCGGATGCTGAAGCTGTGGCCCACTGCCGGACGGCGGGAACAGGCGAGACGGTCACGCTGCATGTTGGCGCCAAGGCGGACAACTGGCATGGCGAGCCAGTGCTTGTAACCGGCCGGGTTCAGGCGCTTTCCGACGGCGTCTTCAGGCCCGAGTTGCCGGACAACCACTTCGCCGCGTTTTATGGAAACGAAGTGCGCATGGGGCACTGCGCCTGGCTGCGCGTCGACGGCGTCAATATTCTCTTGACCGCGCGCAAGACGCCGCCTATGGATCTGGCGCAATTGCGGCATATCGGCATCATTCCCGAAGATCAGCGGATGATCGTGGTCAAATCGGCCGTGGCCTACCGCGCCGCCTACCTGCCTATCGCGACTGCCGTGATCGAGATGGATACGGCGGGATTATGCAGCGCCAATCTGAGGCGCTTTCCTTATCGACATCTGAATCGGCCGGTCTTCCCCCTGGATTAATCGCCTCATGACTTGTGGAGGCAGGTCGCGACCATGTTTGCGCGCGACGCTCGCTTGCGATAGTATTGCGTAATCGACGATCCCCGATCGTTCAACGTCGGTATCCCCAATCGAAAGGATTGGCATCCGGGAGGCGCTCTTGAACAATTGACCAAGAAAATATTTTGTAGCCCGAAGTATCGGATAATCTAGGAGATTTTCTATGAACCGCAAGCAAGAAGAAGAAATTCGCAATACCTCGAAACTGCTGGCCCGCAATACCCTGTCACGGCGGCGCTTTTTGGGGACGATGTTCGCCACCGGCGCGGGCGTGCTGGCCTATGGCGCGGCGCCCTTGGCATCGGTGGTCGCGCAAGGCGGCTCTTCGGCAACTATTGACATCGCCAACAGCTTCGGCCGTTTAAATCCCGTACTGTCCACCGCCATCGGCGAGTTGACCATCAATAACGCCGTCTTCAACAAAGTGCCGGACCTGCTGGCAGAACCGGCGATTCAAGAAGATGAATTGACTTGGACCTTGAATTTCCGCCAGGGCGTGATGTTTCACGACGGCACAGAGATGAAGGCCTCCGACTTCAAGTTCACCCTGGATCTGCTGCAAAACCCGGACACGGCTTCACTGTTCGCTAACTTCCTGACGCCCATAGACGGCGTCGAGGCAACGGGCGATTACGCTGCCACGGTCCATCTCAACGAACCCTTCGGATTGTTGCCGGAGCGCCTGTTTGTCATGTCGGTATTGCCGGAAGCGACCTTCAACGAGATGGGCATTGATCGCTTTGGGCTGGCGCCCGTGGGCACGGGTCCTTTCGCCTTCCAGAGTATGATCGCGCAAGATCGCGTCGAGCTGGCGCGCCACGCCGATTACTTCGTGGAGGGTTTGCCGCTGCTTGACAGCCTCACCTACCGCGAAGTGCCCGAAGCCAGCGTGCGCATGGCCAACCTGGTAGCGAGCCAATCCGACATTATGGAACAGGTGCCGCCCGAAAGCTTCGATATCTTCGGGCGCGCGCCGGGTCTCGTGGCCGGCTCCGGACCCAGTACGCGCCGCGCCGGCTTTATGATGAACTGCACCAAGGCGCCGCTGAACGATGCGCGTGTGCGACAGGCACTGTCCTACGCGATCGATCGGGACGCCATCATCGACACGGTTCTGAGCGGCAACGGTTTGCCCGGCAACGGCACCAGTATTCCGCCCTCGATGGACAACTATAATGCGGACGCCAATCGCTACAATCATGATCCCGACAAGGCGCGGGCGCTGCTCAGCGAGGCCGGCGCAGAGGGCATCAAGATCGAATTGATGGCCGGCTCCCTCAAATTCCTGGCCGACACAGTGACACTGATCAAACCGATGGTCGAGGCAGTTGGCATCGAAACCGAAATCCGCTTGATTGAAGTTGAAGCGGGCTATCAATTCGTCTTTGACCGGACCTTTGATACCTACACCACCTGGGGCAATACCAGCGCCCTCGGTTCCGATATCGACATCCACACTCGCTGGATCTATGGACCCTTCCTTGGCAGTGGAGAATCGCTGTTTGGCTGGGGACCGGAGAATAGCGACAACTTCGAGAAGGCGCATAGCTTGATGAATGCCGCGGCCGCCAGCGCCGATGCCGATGACCGACACGCCAAATATGACGAGGTTCAGGATATCGTGTCGAACGACGCCGTCGAGTTTATCCTGTACTGGCCCGACAATCTGGGTGCCTGGCGCGACAACATCACCGGCTATGTGCCGCCGGTGGACGATGTGATTGACGCGTCACAAATCGCCAAGTCCTAGGCAAGCTTGAAGCAGAAAACAGTCGGCTAAGGCTGGGATAGCTCCGTTCTCGAATCTGTAAGGGCGGCCCAATGGGTCGCCCGATAAGAGACCGCCCGACGCGCGGGCGACCTGATCGGTCGCCCCTACCTTTGATTGGGGAGCAACGAGGGCATGGCGCGTTTCTTTGCGCGACGGCTGATATTTTCGCTGCCCGTTCTCTTCGGCGTGACCGTCCTGATTTATGTGCTGCTCTGGTTTGCGCCGGGCGATCCGGCGCTGTCGAGCCTGGGCATCTATGCCACGCCGGAGCAATTGCAAATACTGAGAGAACAACTCGATCTCGACAAACCCATCTACGTGCTCTATGTGCGCTGGGTCGGGCAGATCGCCCGCGGCGATTTCGGCGTCTCCATGATCACCAAGGAAAACGTCAGCACCTTAATCGGACACAGTCTGTCAATTACGGTCCAGTTGACAGCGGTGGCGATGGTGATTGTACTGCTGATCGCCTTCCCGACTGGCATCATCTCGGCCGTCAAGCGCAATAGCATCAGCGACACCTTGAGCCGCATATTTTCCCTGCTGGGCATCTCGATGCCCAATTTTTGGCTGGCGCTGCTCTTCATCACCTTCATCGCGGTCGGATTGGGTTGGTTCCCGCCAGGCGGTTATGTTTCGCCCGAGCAAGGCGTCGGTCCCTGGCTGCGTTCGCTGTTTTTGCCGGCGCTATCCATCGCGGCAGCGCCGGCTTCAGCGCTCTCGCGCATGGTGCGGGCCAGCATGCTCGATGTACTGAGCAAGGATTACATCCGCACAGCGCGCGCCAAGGGGCAGCGCGAACGCTGGGTCATCGTCCGGCATGCCCTGCGGAATTCGCTGATGGCGCCCATGACCATCATCGGCATGCAGGTCGGTTACCTGCTTGGCGGCGCCATCATCGTCGAGGTCATATTCTTTTTCCCTGGCATGGGACGCCTGCTGCTGGAAGCCGGCATTGATCAAGACTATTCCGTGGTGCAGGGCGTTGCGCTGGTCACGTCGGCGGCCTTCATTCTGGTCAATGTTCTTATCGACTTTCTTTATGTGATTATCGACCCGCGCGTTCGGGACGGTCAGTGAGGAAGATCACGTGAAGAGCCTCTGGTGGTTGCGCAATGATCCGCTGGCAATGATCGGTCTGTTCATCCTGATCGCCTTCGCAATTGCCGCCATCTTCGCTGCGCAGCTCGCGCCCTTCGACCCCACTGCCCAGCACCTCTCGGATACACTCAAGCCGCCCAGCGAGATCTACCGCTTTGGCACCGATCAGTTCGGCCGCGATATCCTCAGCCGCGTCATCCACGGTACGCAGATCTCCCTGGGTTTAGGCTCGGCAGCGGTGATTCTGGCGGTCGCCGTCGGCACCACCGTCGGCTTGACCGCCGGTTATGTTGGCGGCCGAGTCGACGAGTTTATCATGCGCGTCATTGATATTTTTTTCGCCTTCCCGCCCATCGTGCTGGCTATCTTTTTGATGGCGACCTTCGGACCCAGCCTGTTGAATGTCGTGGTTGTGGTGGCCCTGGTCACGATTCCGCAATTCACGCGCATCGCCCGCAGCGTCGCCATCAGCGAGCGCAACCAGGACTATGTACTGGCGGCCCGCGCCATGGGCGCTTCCACGGCCTCAGTTATTCGCAGGCACCTGCTGGTCAACGCTTTTCCGCCGCTGGCGATTCAAGTCACGGTGCTGCTGGCCGATGCGATTCTGATCGAAGCCGCGTTGAGCTTTCTGGGCATCGGCGTCCGACCGCCAACGCCCACCTGGGGCGGCATCTTGAGCGCCGGACGAGATTACGTCTTCACCGGTTTCTGGTGGTTCACCGTCTTCCCGGGACTGGCGATTTTTTTGGCGGTGTTCTCGTTGAATGTTCTCGGCGATGGCTTGCGCGACTTCATTGACCCGACCACACGTCCGCGCGGCAGCGGGGAGTAGCATGTGAGAAGTCCCATAGAGGCGAATCTGGCAGGTCGTCTCAAAAGCTGTGTCGCCAGCAAAGCGCTTAGCGAGATTTGCAGTTGGAACAAAGTTTTTCATTGTGTGTGAAATTATATAAACCGGATTAGTTGACATTTTGACAGAGGAGCAAGCCACATGAAAATCCTGATTTCCGGCGTCACCGGGCGGGTCGGCAGTAACCTCGCCCATCAGTTGCAAGAGCGCGGTCACGAGGTGCGCGGGCTGGTGATGCCCGGCGATCCCAAGCTGTACAAAGCCACAGCGCTCGGTCTTGAGATCGTCGAAGCCGATATCGCCGATGCCGAGCGCGTGCGAGCCGCCGCCGACGGCGTCGACATCGTTGTTCATCAGGCGGCGCAGATCCTGGAAGGCATCTACCCGTCCGAGCGTATGCTCAACATCAATACCCGCTCGACCGTCGCCTTGCTGGAAGGCGCGCTGGCCTCCAGCAGGCCGGTCAAGCGTTTTCTGCTCGCCAGCACCGACCAGACTTACAACCCCTTCGTCACCAAACAGGTCACATTTTACGAGGACAGTCCACAGAAACCGGCCGATATTTACGCGTTGACCAAGCTGCTTTCGGAGCAAATCTGTCTGGCTTACATGCGCGAATATGGGCTGCCGGTGACGATCCTGCGCTATAGTTCGATTCTGGCTGCCAATGAGGTGCTGGGGGTGCTGAACCCGGTCTGGCTGAATTACTTCGTCGAGCTGGCCGTCGCCAAGAACCGCATACCCTGGTTCGGCGCCGAACATGTGGAGGAAGCCCAAGCGATCATCGCCGACTTGCTGGAGACGCCCGATGCGGTCTGCGCGGTGACCGACGCTGGTGGCAAGTCCTGGGCGCTGGCTTTCACCGATGTGCGCGACGTCGTAGCGGGAACGCTGCTGGCGCTGGAGAGCGACAGCGCCATCGGCGAAGCCTTCAACATGGTGGGGCCCGTTCCGGTCGCTTATGCCAGCGCGGCCCGCTTGATCGCCGACAATACCGACCGCCCCTACCGCGATATCAAGATGCCCTTCTATTGGGGACCGCATGTCTCCAACGAGAAGGCGCGATCCATGCTGGGGTACAGCCCGCAATATACCTTTGACAAGATGGTGGAGACGGCGCTGGCGCATCAGCGCGGCGACGAGATCGACCAGATACCGAATTAGCGGCGTCGGACCGTCATAGGCAGCGCCCTGCCCCTCCATTAGAATAATGGCATGGTTGACCTTTCCCGACGAGACCTTGAATGACCGACTCGCAGACAAAGCCGGCTCGCTTCGCGCGAACGCGCGCCCTGCTCTTCCTGGTCGCCTCGCTCGCCATCGGCGCGCTGCTCATCGTCGCCATGACCTGGTTCGTGATCGGCTCTGCGCCGCGCGCGCAAGCGGTCGCCGTCGCTTCGGGCAGCACCGTCTCCGAATACGTCGCCCTGCCCGATGATGATGCCTATCCCGCGGCCCTGGCGATCGGCGCCGACGGGCGGCTCTATACCGGCAGCTACCAAAGCGGCGCCCTTTGGGCGATCAGCCGCGACGGCGTCCCCAGCGAAATCCCGGGCAGCCGCGAGCGCATCGGCTCGGTCACGGGCTTGGATGTGGCGCCCGATGGGGCCCTCTACATCCTCGACCGCATCACCCCGCTCGACGCCAAGGGCGCGGTGGTCTGGCGCTATGCGGATGGCGCGCTCGACGCGGTCGCCGAAATCCCGAATGACGAAATACTCGGCCTGGTGCTGCCGGAAGATATCGCTGTCGACAGCGCCGGCGAGATCTACATCAGCGATCGCAAAACAGGCCGCGTGTGGCGCTACACAACTGCGGGCGAGGCGCTCGGCGTCTTTTGGCAATTGCCCTGCGGCGAATCCTGCGCGGCGACGGGTTTGGCTTACGAGCCCGGCAATGGCGCTCTGCTGATCACGGACAGCGAAACGGACAGCGTCTATCGCATCGCCGTCGGGGACAGCTCGGGTCCCGCAGAGCGCATTTTCGTCGACGAAGCCGATAGCGGCTACGGCATGGACGGCATCGCCATCTCACCGGAGGGAGACATCTACATCGCGCTGCTGGCATGGAATCGTGTGGCGAAGCTTCAGGACGGGAAGCTGGCAATGCTGGCGCGAGACTTCCGCGGATCGAGCGATGTCGCTTACGACGCCGATTCAGACAGGCTCTTCGTCAGCAACTGGAATCAGTTCAGTCTGGGATTCGGCACGCGCCCGCAGTTGCCCTTCGCCCTGGACGTGATTGACCTATCGCCCGAATCCGACTAAACCCATACGCCCCGCTTGACCCTCGCCTTCGGCTCGGTTAGGCTGGATACTAGTGTGATGCCGCGGACGGCGCAAGCACGGCGTCGCGGTAACCGGAGTCCCACAGGCGCGTCAATATGAGCAGCCCATTCCACTTCAAGCAGAGCAGCCCCACCCTGATATCTCCCCATGGACGCGCCGAGCGACTGCCGCTCTGGAGACGGGCGACCGGTTGCTCCTTCTTGGCAGTCGCGCTCATCTTGCTGGGCGCGAGCGCCGGACTGGTGCTGACGGCGCCCCCTCCCGCCGACGAGGACGGCGGCGCCTTTACCGCCGCGACAGCCGGGGCCAGCGAAGTAGCGGCGACTGCCACCGGCGGAGCGCAAGCGACGAATACCGACGAGCCTTCCGAGTCTATCGGCGGACCCTCGCCGCAGCGGATGCCGACGCTCAGCAGCGCGCAAATCGCCGCCCTGCTAGCGACGCCGCCGGAAATCGTCGATGAAGAAGAAGTTATGGCAATCACGGGACTGAGTTACGATCCCTTCACCATCGTACCCAACCGCAGCCGCAGTCGCATGACGAGCTACACCGTCGTGCGCAGGGACACGATAGATTCGATCTCCAGGCGCTTCGGGCTCAGCCGAGAGACCATCGCCTGGTGCAATAGCTATCGCAAGGCGCAAGTCCTGTTCACGGGCGATATCCTCAACATTCCGCCCTCTGACGGCGCCTGCCACACCGTATTAGCCAGCCAGGGCAAGGACATCAGCGCGATCGCCGAGCAGTACGGCATTGATGATCCATTTCTAATCATCGACGCCCCCGCCAACGACTTGCCGGAAATCTCCCCGGACACGCAACTGCCCAGCGGCACGCGGCTCTTTATCCCGGGCGGCGTCGGTTCGATCATCACCTGGGACGCGCCGGTGGAAGAAGATGCCTCCGGCAATGTGATCGCCTTCGCGCGCGGACATCCCAATAGCTGTGGTGCGGTACCCGGCGGCGGCACATTCTGGACCAACCCGCTGCCCAACGGCACCTACGTGCGCGGCTTTTACGCCGGCCACAGCGGCATCGACATCGCCGCGAGAACGGGCACGCCGATTTTGGCGGCAAATGGCGGACCGGTACTTTATGCCGGCTGGAACAGCTGGGGTTACGGCAATACCGTCGTCATCGGCCACGGACCCTTCTCGACCCTCTACGGGCACATGGACAGCCTGGCCGTGCGCTGCGGGAACGTGGTCGCGGCCGGTCAGATCATCGGCTACGTCGGCAGTACGGGCAACTCCTCGGGACCGCATTTGCACTTCGAGATTCGCTATCGCAACCAGCCGCAGGATCCCTCGGCGACGCTGGGCATTGGTTGGTAAAATCTCCAGCTATGTGGTTTTGTAGCGAGATGGCGAGGCTTTACATGCTGTCTTATGATGATGTGTAAACTGAGCGCTATTGTCAGTCAAGATCGTATGCGGTTTCTAGGGCGCCGTCTCGATCAGCCAGCGCATCCGACTCCTCGTCCCAGCCATATTCCGAGAAATGCTTCAAGTTGGCGATCGGATCAGCGAAACAGGCGTCGATCAGCCCTTCCTGACGCAGCGAGAACGTCGCTTCATGATCATACTCACACTCACATATTGAGGAGCAGGGATTTTTCAGAACTTATTTCGGCGACCAGCTTATTTCCTCAATCCGGCAATCTAACTCTGCCAATTGCTGCAAGTCTCTGCCATCGCGTCTTACCTTGAACAGCCGACCAATATATTTATCTTCATCTCCGAATGAAAAATCATAATGGGAAAAGGCAATCCACTCGCTGTCGGGCGACCATGAAATCGACCTGCGGATTCTAATGTCATCAATTGTAACTGTTTGTATATCATCACTTTGGATATCGAGTACATACAATCGCGTTACAGATCTTTCATCCGGCATTTGACCCATTATCGCGATCCAGTTGCCATCCGGCGACCAGCGCGCGTACCAAATCCAGTTCATATCCAGTGAAAAAGCTGCCGCCTTAGTCTTCACATCAATTATTTCCAGCTTATGAACACTATAATAATAATAAAGTATTTCTTCGCTGTTTGGCGCCCATTCCAATCCTGCGATCCCGTGTTCCATTCTCTCCGATTGCAAATCCGACCCATCAGGATTCCTGCCATAGGAGAGGACTTCAAATTCAGAAAAAGCGTAGCGCTGTTTATCGGAAGACCAATCAAAGGGACGCGACCAAACATATTCTGAAATATGGGGGTTGTCAGAACGACTGATTTCATGCCCGTTTAGGGATATTTGATGAATGCTCTGCTCGCTTATGAATGTAATAGAGCCGCCATCATCTGACCATACGGGAAAGGATTCGCGGCGATCGTTGTACGTTAAACGCAGGGAATCCAATCCATCAAAACGAACCCGATATATCTCATATTTGGAGCTGCGCCAGAGGTTGTAATCAAGATTTTCAACAACCATTGTAATCCAAATGCCATCCGGCGACCAACTGATGTCTTCATAGCTCCTGAAAGGATGCTGACGCACCCGTCGCAAATGACTTCCATCCGAGTAAACAGTGTAAAGGCTGTTGCGAGGAAAATCGCCATACTTGCCACAAGTGAAAGCGATGATCTCCGATGTTTTGCTTGCCGGCGCGGGCGTGATGACAGGCGGTCTTCTGATGTTATGGCTGATATGCCATTGCAGTTCCGGTGAGGTCAGAACAACCGGAACGCTGCATATCAATCCCAAGGCGATGCAAGCTAGCGCGAACAGCCGCCGGCAGCCGTATGCTCTCGGCGCGGGGCGGCTCGGCTCGTTTTTCTCCTGCTTGACTTTGTTGTCGGCGTCCGGCTTGGAAATCGTCATCAG
Source organism: Chloroflexota bacterium (assembly GCA_026707745.1). Classification (GTDB taxonomy): domain Bacteria; phylum Chloroflexota; class Anaerolineae; order Aggregatilineales; family Phototrophicaceae; genus UBA6055. Next base: position 10,507 of record JAPOWG010000010.1, on the reverse strand, counting down.
TTTCCAGCATAAGTCATTCTGCCTCAATAGACAAGCCAAGCCGCTACCGGCAAACCATCGACAGAAGGCAAAGTTCGCATGGAATAGACGAGATGAGATGGCTGGTCTCATCTCGCCCAAGGTTTTTTATTGTTGCCTTGCTTTTCTTGATTCTGGATGTTTACTGACAGAATCTATGGTCAGCTTTTTGCTTCATAACCCAGTTTTCCTTACACCGAGATGACGGAAGTGGACGCTTACGAGGGTGCTTTCTTGAACTCGTTGTACACCTCCCTGTATTTATCTCGATCTCCATTGTGCTTTTTGACAACCATAGCAATACCAAGAGCGATACGATGGCCTAGATCCTCAAATTCAATGCGCTTGATTCCCAATTCAAATTCAGCCCATGCAATTGCCTCCTGCCATGCAAGCGGGCTAAACAAATATCCTCCATCGTAAAGGTTGAAGAATTCGGTAACTAGTTCGCTCTGATCTGAAGGAGGATTCGCTTCTTCAATCGCTTCCTCTACCGCGCTCTGTTCTGTCCATACCATGTGCATGTCCCACTCAAGCGCGGAAGCAACAGCGCGGTTCGTGTACGGGCTGATTAGCTCGTTCTTTCCACTCTGCGCATCAAGCAGAAGAGACGAAAAGATATCCAAGTTTACGTCATATAGCTTTTCGCCTATGGCGTCTAACAACTTCAATGTGTCATCATATGTCCCTTCTTGATACTTTGCAAAAGAGAAAAGATGTGAAAATATGTACGGGGTTTCGGCAAGAGTTTGCTTAAGATAGAAACCCTTAGCTTGCCCTAGATCTTCAACGTCTGCGACTAGCGATGCCGCATCATCGGCGGCATCGTAAAACTCAATTTCGCTTTGAACGCCTTCAGTAGTTCCGAGCAGTAGATCCCAGATTCCATATGCTGTACTTCTTTGTCGACTGGTTTCTCGCTGCCAAAGTACTTCCCATTGACTATCTATGATTTGCATTAGTTCCTCCGACTCTAGCATTATCACCTCATAGAGTCTGTCAGCAAACACTTGTGCAACTTCAAGAGGTACACCCTTTGGAGCATCTAAGAATATTTGCTCGCCTTTATGAATCATGACAACTTGCCCTCCCTGTTCAAAAACATACTCCGCCGGATCGGCCGCTTCCAAGCGCGCCTGACGCTGTGACCGAGCATACTGCGCCGCAAATTCGCCCGTCGTCAATGGACCCACCTCGTAGCTGGCAGGTCCACCGCGCAATAGCTCCATGCCAAGCGTTCCACGAATATACACCTCTTCGTATGCGCCCTCTGTCACAACGATCAACATGCCCGCGCCCGCCGCAAATGCGCTCTCCAAATCCGCCGCGGATGCGCCCGTGCCGTTCGGATGATTGTGGATGTAGATCGTTTCGAACTGCCGCAGAACATCGACAACGTAATCTTGCAATCCCGCCGTCTGTACACCGTCATCGCCCACTACGCCGGGCTGGTCGAGCAACATAGCTTGCGTGTTGGCGTCCAGGACAAGCACGCGTTCAATGGCAGACTTGGCCGCATGCTGCTTCCAGGCTGTCACAGATGGCGAATCCGCCAACTCAAGCCACTTTTCGCGTTTTACCTGATCAGCGTAATGCAGCTTCATCTCCTCCCTGTACTTCTGCAAATACGCCTCCGCCCGCCGATCCGACTCCTCGTCCCAGCCATAGGACGCGAAGTTCTTCAGGTAAGCTATCAGATCGTCATAATAATGCTCGAAAAGTCCTTCGTTCTGCACTGACTTTGCCACAGCGCCGACCAACTCGTCATCGCTTCCCACCTCCGGTTGACGCCCCCCGAACTCGCTCGACCAGCCGTACTCCAGGTACAGCGCGCTGATGTCCGGCGTCGTTTCTGGCTGTACAAAGTCCGATGCGACCGCGATCTGCGGCTTGCCCGGGGTCTCTTTTTTCCGATCAGGCTTCTTGCCACTACTTGATGATGATGAGGGTTTCGGGGCGCTGATAATGTCCGGGTACACCGGCGGCGGTCCGCCATAGTTGGGTGGCGCCGGGTTTTCCGGCCCGTAAGTAGGACGGTTGACCGGAGGCTTTGCTGCCGGAGAATTCGGTTGACTCTCTGGCGCCGGGCTCAAAAAATCTCCCGGGACCGCAACATAGGGATTGGAATGCGATTCCGGTTTTGGCTGCGGCTTTGGCTGGGGTACAAGCCAGGGCAGCGTAAACGTTGGTTTCGGCTTTGGCTTACCGCCACCGCCGCCGGATCCTTGAAGTGGCATTTTCTTCCTCCTAAGATATCGAGTTGATTTGCGAATGCGCCCGCTGCGATTTGCCCTGTCACAAGCCAGCCCGCGCGGCGCAATGTTCTGCATGCCCACTTTGTAGCACACACGTTCTATCTATCAACAGTTCTTTTTTGCTTTTTTCCGGATCCGACTTTCTTCGCCATTATGGACAATAATTCAGCGCCGCATTCCCGATGCATCCAGCTAACACGGCGGTTTCCCTTTCCGCGAGTGATCTGCTAGAATCGGCGCCTGTGTCGGAGGCGGTCCCAAGTCCTCCGCAAAAGCCAATTCACATGCAGGGAAGGACATTGTATGACCGCCTTCACGACAGTGGAGGAAGCCTGGCAGGTTTTGTGCAACGGCGATGACGACCATGCTCGCGCCGAGGCCATCGTCTTCCTGGGCGAAAATCGCTACGCGCCCTCCGTGCCGCGCCTGGCAGATCTCGTCCGCCAGGCGGACCCCGGGACGCGCTATCTGGCTGCCAAGGCCCTGGGGCAGATCGGCGACGAAGCGGAAGCCGCCGTGCCGACGCTCCTGGACGCCCTGCGCTTTGACGACATGTTCCTGCGCGCGGGCATCACCGGCGCCTTGATCCAGATCGGTCCACCCGCTGTCCCCGGCTTGACCCAAGCCCTCTTCGACCCGAGCAGCGCCGTCAAGCGCGCCGCCTGCAAAGCGCTGGGCAAGATCGGCAGCGAACGCGCGGTCCCCGCCCTGAAGTATTCCTTGAACGATAGCAACGCCGGCGTGCGCAAGTTCGCGCGCGAAGCGCTTGAGCGCATCAATACGCCGGAGGCTCGCGCTGCGCTGGGAGGCGGGTAGCGTCCCGTCACTGCGGTCGTGTGTAGACACAGAGTCCGGCCTTAACCGACCCGCTCACCCACTTTGACGCTCCATGCGCCGTATGGCGATCCAAACCAGCAAGGCCGTAACCGAAAGATACGTGAAGGTCAGCAGCACCCAGGGCGACAGGATGGGGATAGTCGCGCCATTGCTGGAGAGCGTGACGCGCATGGTGACAAGTTGCTGATGATCAATCAGCATCTGCTGCGAATACACGGTCGCGGTGATGGGGTTCAAGCTGGTGGCGATCATATCGGCATAGATTATAGCCGCTTCGACCGTTGGATTGTCGCTGATCTTGGTGGCGATATTGTTAACGACGTTGCCGTAAGCGCCCTGGAAGAAAATGAGCGCCAGGGCGGGCAAGCCGATCGTGATGGCGGTCGCTACGGTGTAGGAGCGAACGGTGGCGGACAAGGTGCGCTCGGTGATGGAAGAAAAGAACATGCCAAAGGCGCCCAGCGTCACTGCCGAGACCGCCAGCACCAGCAGCGCCAGGATCAGTTCGGCTTCGCTGACCCCGCCGAAGAGAAAGGCGATGCTCTGCAAGGGGATGGCGGAAAGCAGCAGCAGCACGATATAACCCAGCGCGGATTGCATCTTGCCAACCACAAAGGTCGCTTTGGTGATCAAGGTAGTTTGCAGCAGATCGTAGGTCTTGCGCTCGCGTTCCGACGTGATGGCGCCGGCGGTCAACGCGGGCACGATGAATATGATCAGCATCAGTTCAATAAACAGCACGCCGATGAAAAGCAGTCGTCCCAGCTCGCCGGTGACAACGACCCCGCCCTGCGGCACGCGCAGCAAATAGAGCAGCATGGTGAAAAAGCTCATCAGCGTCAAGAAAACGGTGATGATGGCGAAGCCGCGTATGCCGCGCATCCGGCCGCGCAATTCCTTGACCATCACGGGATTGAGGCGAAAGGCGCCCAGATCCCCAATTGTCATGAGGCCGACGACGCTCAAAGGCGCAATAGCCAGCAGCGCCGGGGTGAAGCCGAAAGCGACGAGCGCAAGCCCGTTGGCCGCCGTCAAGATCCAGGCGGTGAAGACCGTCCACAACTCCTGAGCCAGGATCACCACCGCCAGCACCGACAGAATCGCCATATTGCCCAGGATGCCGACGATGATCAGCAGCAGGGCCGCGTCATCGGCGATGTTGAAGTTGCCCAACAATGCAGCGCGAATCGCGGTGAACTGCGCATTGTCGTTGGTCGCGGCGGAGACCGCCAGCGCGATCACGACCAGCGCCGCCAACAAGTTGACGAGCGCTCCCCAAAACATGACCAGCGAACTCCGTCGCAAGAGCCGCTCGCGCGGGGTCATCAACTCGGGCGGGATGCGATCCCAAGCGCCCTCTTCCGGCACGCTCTCGCCGAAAAGGCTGATGATCAGCTTGCGGATATTGTTCAGAAATTCGAGCATGGATTCGGACTTTCAAGCGAGACGCGCATAATGGAATGAGTATCGCGCCATTATTCGATTTCTAGCTGCGTGGCGGTTTCAGGTTTTTCCAATTCTCTCATCAGCGCTGCCGCAACCTGGTCATTCCCGCGAAAGGCAAAGAGATTATGGCCGTGTTCTCCCAACGCGAGATCGTCCCTTAGGATTTGGAACAATTTCAACTTGTCGTCGTCGTTAAGAGCCGTCACTTGGTCGAGCAATTCTTTGGAGAGCATGATTCGGTCCTTTCGGCTACGATGCGCGAGGAAGATTATACCAGATTGCCGCGGGCCTTTCAGCGCAGCAGCTGGCATGGCGCGATTTCGCGCCTGTTTCTCAAAACATCATCCGGCGCCGTTCGCGCAGGGCGGCGATCACCAGGCGGTCGGCCTTGCCGAAGCTGTATTCGCCCAAGTCCGCCTCGCTGACCCAAGCCCAAGCTATCGCCTCCAGCGCCTGCGGTGCATCAAAGGGCGCAATCGCGCCCAGATATCGGCACTCAAAGGCGTGCAGCGTGATCTTGAAATGTGTGAAGGCGTGATTGACCTTCGTGAACAGGCCGCCTATCTCGACCTCGATCGCAAGCTCTTCGCGCAGTTCGCGCGCCAGGCAGTCTTGGAGCGATTCATCCGCTTCGCGCTTGCCGCCTGGAAACTCCCACAAGCCACCGAGCAGGCCTTCGAGCGGACGCTGCGCGATCAAGAGGCGTCCGGCTTGATCGCGAATCAGACCGGCGCATACGTCATAATGCGGGATAGGGGCGCGCGCCCGCTTGAGTGGCCGATCTTGCTGTGTCCCGGCCGCGCGAGCCCGGCAGCGCATGCGCAGCGGGCAAGCCTCGCAATCAGGCTTATGCGGTCGGCAAATCTTCCGGCCGAGTTCCATCAGCGCTTGATTGTATTCGCCCGCATCCTGTTGGGGCACCCATTCGGCAGCCAGCGACCAGAGCGCTTCGCGCGTGGCGCCCAGGCTGATATCATCGTCCATGTCCAGCAGGCGCGTGAAGACCCGTATAACATTGCCGTCCAGCAGGGGCAGGGGCAGATCAAAGGCGATGCTGCCAACAGCCCCAGCGGTGTATCTACCGACGCCGGGCAATTTGAGCAGTTCGTCTGCATCCCCGGGAATCTCCCCGTCGTATCGCTCGACGATGATGGCGGCGGCGCGATGCAAGTTACGGGCGCGGCTGTAATATCCCAGGCCTTCCCAAAGCTTCAATACCTCATCAAGATGCGCGGAGGCCAAGTCTTCAATCGTCGGGAAGGCCTCGAGAAATCGCTGAAAATAGGGAACGACGGTATCCACTTGCGTCTGCTGCAGCATGATTTCCGAGAGCCAGACCATGTAGGGCGTCGGTTGTCGACGCCAGGGCAAGTCGGCCCGGTTCCGCCGATACCATTGCAATAGCTCAACTGCGAACGGAGCGCTCATCGTCGGGCGAGGCATTGCTGGCCGAAGCCCATGTGTATGTAAACTGCGGCGCTCATACGACAGGCAGGCATATTATTTTGCGTGAGCGCGACATTCCTGGAGCCTTATCGCCGCCGCCGAGCGGCTCTGCGGGAGACTCGGTTTTCGCGCTGGCGCTAGCAAGGCGCGTCGCCGCCTCAAAGCAGCTTCAGCGCATGCCGATAGACATCAAGCGCCTGCTGCAATTGACCCTGCCTCATCAAAGCGTCTCCCAGCACGCGGTGAACGGCGGGATTGTCTCGGTGCCGCGCTTGCTTGATCAGCCACTGCAAATCTGTGACAACCAGATCAAGACCGATATCGGCGCGCAGCAGGGTTTCATAGTCGGCAAGCGCCGCTTCCACCTTGCCTTCCGCGATCTTGCCCCGCGCCGTCTTGAAGCCGGCTCTCAAACCGGGCGGCGGCATCTTTAGCGCTTCGGGGGCAGAGGCGGGCGTCCCCGTCGGCTGAATGGCGGTATCGCCAGGGGCGGCCACGGCGCGCAAGCGCTCGGCGTACCAGGCTTCCAGTTCCGCTTGCCGGTCTTGAATAAGGAAGGCATGCGTCAAGCTGTCGTATGGCGCCGGCGCGGAGGGGGCGCTCTCGCTTTCGAGGTGGGGCTCGAGATCGCCGTCGGGCGCGTCGTCCGCCGGAAAGAGAAAATCGGGCAGGGGCGCCATAGACTGGGTGCTGAATTCCTCATCGGCAGGCTCGTCCAGGCCCATCAGCGATTCCGGGAAAGCCAGCGACTCCCCGGCGCGCTGTGAATAAAGGCTTTCGTCCTCGCTGTCTTCAAAGGTTTCGTCGCCTTCGTAGGCATCGTCGATGTTATCCTCGACCGTTCCCGCAGTAACGTTCTGGCCGATGTCTTCGGCCGCCTCGCTAACTTCGCTCGCCAGGCTCTCCAACCAATCGAGCGGGTCTCCCAACTCGGCGGCGCTTTCCGGATCAGCCAAGTGATCGGGGGCTTCGTCCAGGTCCGCGAGTTCCGCGCTGGCGGCGATTTCTCCGGATTCCGCTCCTGTGGCCATGTCCTCGAGCCAGGTCAAGGGGTCGGTGGTATCGTCGCTGCCGCTGTCGCCGATGGTGGTCAAGGCGGTGGGCGTTTCGTCGTCGTCTTCGTCATCCAGTTCCTGCTCGGGCTGCAAGGGTTTCTCGGCCGTGGGAGGGGTCTCTTGCTGGAGCGCTTCATCGTCCTCGAGCCACTCGGTCCATTCTTCCCCCGCCGCTTCCGGCAGCAGTTGGGCCTCAGCCTCGTCCATATCGGCTTCGTAGTCGGGGGAGCTTTCCGCCGCTTCGTCTCGTTGACGCTTCGCCAGCGTTTCCAGCCAGGCGATCAATTCGTCCTGCGACATGGCATCGAAGTCAGGCATATTGGGATCGTGAAACATGGCGCTAGCTGCTACCCCTTCTTCTCATTGCAACCTCGGGGGGATCCCGGAAGTTGCAGGGCATCAGAGTGGCGTTTCTCCGCCGCGTTTGTCGCGATCGTCGGCTGCCGGGTCCTTGGCGCCGGCATCATCGTAGTCCAGCCATTCGGCATCGGCGCCCCGGGTGGACTCCCGGTCGACCAGCAGACCGGCGTCATCATCAAGGCCGATGTCCTCAAATTCGAGGGTATCCAACTCCTCTTTCACAGTGATGGCGGGCATTTTGTCGGTGGGCGTATCGAAATTGAAGTCGTCGTCTTCCACGCCCAGTTCCTGGAAGTCGATATCGCTCGCTTCTTCGTCCAGCGTGATGGCAATGGTCTTTTCGGTCGGGGAATTGAAATCGAAATAGTCGTCCCAGCCCAATTCCGAAAAGTCGATCCCCTCGCCGTTGTCATCGAGGTTGATGGCATCCATTTTGTCGGTGGGCGTATCGAAGTTGAAATAATCGTCAAAGGTGAGATCGTCCAGTTCCAGTTCGTCGATGTCCTCGGCGACGCTGAGCGCCGCCACCGCCGCGACCGGCGCAAGACCGCCGCCCGCATCCGGGGGCGATTCGCCGCGCATGGCTGTCAGCCAGGTGGGCGGCTTGACGAAACGGAAGTACGTGTCGCTCGCGCCCGGGGCCGGCGCCTGAATTGCTTCCATCTCCCCGGTTTCTTCGTCCACGATATCGCTAACCCAGGCGAAGTCCTTGCCGGGCCGCGGGACCGGTACGGCGAATTCCGATTCCTTGTCGGGCTCGGCATCCCGCTCGCGATCGAGCCCGGGCACCGTCGCGTTCAGCCAGCCGGGCGAAGCCTCGGCATCGCCGGGCCGCAGTTCGTCTTCCACGAAATCCGCCAGTTGGTCTTGATCTTTCAAGCCCCAGGCGCGCGCCGCTTCGGCTGCGGATTCTTCCGGGTCCAAATCGACATCCGGCGCGGCTCCCGGCTCGTCGAGGGGCGCGGCCGCAGCCTCGGCCTCTTCCACAGAGAGAATGCCCAATTCTTCATCGATGCCGGCGGCGGTATCTTCGCTCAGCCAGTCGACATAGGGATCTTCGTCGTCATCGTCCTCAAGCTCGGTTTGCCAACTGTCGATCAGATCGGCATTGAGCCGATTTTGCTCCTCGTCGCTGATGGTCTCGACGGCCAAGGGCCCCTCGACATCCGGCGCTTCAAGCAGCTCTTCGTCGAGCCAGGGTTCGGCGGGCGCCGCCAGCAATTCATCATCGAGTTGGTCGCGACCGGCGACGGTTTCTTCCGCCGCCTCATCCAGATTCAACTCGTCATTCAACTCGTCCGGGTCGAGCCAGGACTGGATATCGTCGACCTGGATCGGTTCGGTATCCGATGTCCGGCTCAGCAAATGCTGCAAGCGATCGTCATCGGCAAAGAGGTCGAATTCATCGCCCGCTTCGCTCTCGGTCATCATCTCGCGCATGGCGGCCGACAGCCAGGGAGCGCCAACCGCTTCTTCTTCGTCCGGCGCCGGCTCCACCAGCCAGTCGCGATCGAAATCCTCGATGTATTGCTGCGATTCGTCGTCGCCCGACTCGACGCCGCCTTGCTGGATGTCCATCACCCAGGAATTGTCCTCATCGTCGTCGGCTTCCAATTGCTCCAGCATGCGCGCCAGGTCATCATCCAGGTCGCCTTCGCTGGCGGCACCCGCGCCAAGCGCGTCGTCGGCATCGGCTGGCGCGGCCATAAAACCGCCTTCTTCCAGCGAGGCGATGGCAGCGCGCCCATCGTCATCATCCCCCGCCAGCGGCGCGCCAACTTCGCCGTCTTCCGCGATCAGTTCGCTGAAGAGGCTCTCGATTTCATCATCGGCGAGCAGGTCGTCGAGGCCGGCGGTCGCGCTTGCAGGCGCTTGCGCCTCATCTCCCTCTTTATTTTCCTCGTCGATGCCGACGAGCGCGCTCTCCGCTTCCCCTTCGCCATCCCGCAAGGAATCCAGCCAGTCGGGATTCACGATCGCAACCTCGTGCCGGGGGATGCTGTCGTAGTCGAGTTCTTCCAGCTTGACCAGGTCCTCCGGCGGGGCTTCGCCCGTCGCCAGTTGGCGCGCCAGGTAGGGATCCAGGTCTTCGATGCGCGCCAGATAGACTTGCGCGTCGGAGGGGCGCCGCTCGGAGAGCCAAAGTTCGGTCATGATGCGGTTGGCGGTGATCGAGTAGGGCAGCTTGCCCAAGATCTCGTCCGCGGCTTCGGCGGCGGCCATGCGCTGGCCGTCCAGCCAGAGCGCGCGGGCGCGCATCAATTGCAAGTCGATGCGGTCCGGGTCCCGCGCCAGCGCCGCGTTCAAAACGTCAAGCGCGTCCGCCAGGGCGTTGTTGCGCACGTGCTGCTGCGCCAGGGCGCCGGCGGTCAAACCTACGCGCTCGATCCGCTCCCCGCGTTCTTCGAGGGTTAACCGGCGGATCAAGTCCATGGTTTCCCGGTGATTGGTCCGCTGGTCGAAGGCGCGTTCGGCGTGCCAGAGAGCGCGGTCGCCCTGCCCCATGTCTTGATAGACCTGCGCCAGTTGCCAATTGGCTTTGAAGTCCTGGGGGCGGGCGCCCAACATGCGCCGCAGCACTTCGGCGGCTTCTGCGCCGCGGCCGACGGCGAAGAGCGCATCGCCGAGTTGCCCGTAGGCGCGCAAGTTCTTGGGGAAGGCTTTGAGGATGTGACGCGCGTGGGCGATCACTTCGTCATGCCTGTGCTCGGCCAGGAAGCCCCCCAGCCGGTCTTGATAGGCGCTTAAGCTGATTTCCGCCATAAGGGTCCCGTTGCCCCCGCTAAGCTGTCATGTCAAGGGCATGGCACGTCCATCTGAAGCTGCGGCAGCTCGCGATCAACCCAGATTCTTGCGCCGAACGGCTGCGGATTGGCGTCGTAAAAGGCCTTCGGCAAGCGAGGAACCCGCTTGATGTCGACCACCCCCCAAATCTACCCAGGATTATAACATAAGGAAAAGGTTTGGGCGGGGCAATCGGGATGGTTTTTATTCAGCACCGACGGCGCCGAGGATCCCGATTCTGAAGGCGCAGATTGCCGCCGCGGCAATTGCCGGGGAAAAAGTTTTTTCGGCAGTTTGGCAATCTGG
>JAPOWG010000025.1 GCA_026707745.1 Chloroflexota bacterium | reverse complement strand
GCGCCCACATGCCACGCCGATCAAGTGGACCGGCTCTCCGCGGTCTCGGTATTTCTCCGCATAACCCCGCTCGCGCATCTGGGTGATCGCCGTATCCAGCACGGTATCCGTGCTGCTGTCCCCATCCGCCATCTTGAACTCCAGCACGAAAACTTGCCCGTCCGTCAGCACAACCATGTCCGCTCGCCCATGGCTCGATGCGTCCTCCACCCGCAGATCGACGCCGATGGCCCTGAAACACATATGCAGCAGGCTCGCGTACCAGACTTCGTAGCGGGCGAGATCGCCGGTCGCATGCCACTGGTAGGGAATTCCCGATAGGTATGAGCGGAGCCGATCAGCAAATCCCTCGAAATCTTTTGCCTCCAAGAGCGCACAGAGTGCCCGACCCTGATCCAGCGGTTTCCTCCCCGTCTTCCCGAGATACCCGAGCATTCCGCGGTTTAGGCTGATCCGTACCTCGAGATTGGGATAATCCAAGCGGTAGAGATTATCGAAGTCATCCCTCTGTTCTTCTGCAATCGTCAGGTAGCCGGTCTGGAACAGGAGTGCCTCAATCCCGATGTCATTTACATCGAACTTCGACACGAGCGACATGTCGGCTACCCGGTTCTCCAACTCCATCGGGCTGACGGATTTCTCCATCAGCATCCGGAATAAGAAGGCCGGAGATCCGGTTTCGAACCAGTAGGGACGGAACTCCCTGCTGTCGAACAGAAGCAGTACGTCATAGGGATTGTAGACCCGCTCCCCGCCCCGCCAGTGATAGCCGTTGTACCAGGTCCGGATTTTCTCCCGGTCCAACCCGTCAAGCTCAGGTCCAAACACACGGTCCAAGTCATCTTCGGTATAACCGCATATCGTGGCGTAGCGTGGATCAAAGCTGATGTCCCTGAGGTTGTTGAGGCCCGAGAACAAACTGACCTTGGAAAACATGCTTACTCCGGTGACGAAGACAAAGCGGACATGTTCGGCACAGTCCTTGATGATGCCGTAGAATCCGCGCAGGTAGTCCCGGTTAGCGATTGCAAGATCAGAATCGTGGAGCGCGTCAAGGATCGGCTTATCATACTCGTCCACCAAGACAACCACTTGCCGCCCGGCGACATGGTGAAGCCGGCGCAAGATATCCTGCAACCGCTCGGGGCCGGTCCAGGCTGGTGCCTCCGGCAGGTCAAGCTGTGCTTCTTCCTCAATCCAGACAAGCTGATTGAGGATGCTGCGTTCAACATCCCCCGGTTCAGTATATTTCCCACCGAAACTCAGCCGCACCACTGGATAGGAGATCGACCAGTCCCAGTGCCCGTGGATGTCCAGCCCCCGGAACAGTTCCTCGTGTCCAGCAAACAGCGATCGCAGCGTATCCAGCAGGAGACTCTTGCCGAACCGGCGAGGACGGGACAGGAAACAGTAGTCGCTCTGGTCGATCAGTTCTCGGATGAGAGGGGTTTTGTCGACATAGTAGCTGCCTGTTTCACGGAGTCTCCGAAATGACTGGATCCCAATCGGAAGGCGGCGGTTCATGAGTCACCACATCTCATTCTCAAATTTCTCTGCAAGAATGCGAAATGCATCCCAACCAGGGTGCATATCGTCGACCCATGTATATTTCTTCGTGGAATTTCTTAAGTTAATGAACTGCACCTTGTTGAACTTCGCGGTTTCCGCTTTAATCGTTTTGTTCAAGAGGTTTACTATGGGCTTCAGGATACCGTCCATTTTCCTATCTGGGATTCCCAGTGCTCGCAAATGGCGTCCGAAATATTGTCCCTGTCCCACATGTGGACGTGGATAGTCGTATCCGTGGCACAATACAGAAATATCCGGAAATTGTGTCGTAACTTCATGGAGAATCTCTCCGTAGGCTTTGCTTATCTGATCGATACCAGCGAGACCGTTTTCGGTAAGGTATTTGCTGTGAGGACGGTTTGAGTTGTATTTTTGCATAAACTTACCGTTCGCGAGACCTATTTGGAGATCGTTTCCTCCACCACAAAGCATGAAGTATTTCGGCTCATCCATTTTCAATACAGTGAGATATTTCTTTTTCTTTCTTATTTCGTCTATCGTATGGCCCCAGTGAGCAATATTTCGCATATCAAACCGACTGTTCCGTTCAATCCTCTCAGCAATAGCAGGTGGGAACGGTTGGAGCGGTCCCAAAAATATAAACTGTGGGAGATTAAACCAAGAATCCCCTTCAGCAACCACAGACACTTTCCCGGTGTCTTTGTTCCTTCTTTCTTCACGCGGCCTTTGAAAGAACGAATAAATCGCATGATCGACGTTATAGTCTTGGCCAGCATCATCCAACAAAGCGTCAGCTTTGAACACTAACCTTGGAACTGCTGATTCCGGATCAAACTCAACGTAACCTGCCAACTCTTCTGCGGACAGTGAACGCAGTTCGATGGCATTGCGAAATTGCTCGAAGGTGAGTCGTTTTGACATGTTTGTCTCAGTGAGGTGGCCGGGTTTGTCTGAACAGTTTGAGGGCGAGCTAAGTTTGCCTTCGAATGAGATAATGCCCTCGTCGATGTTGAATTTACCCGGTGTTCCAGAGAATGGTCAATTCACTTCCATGTCTTACCGCACTTCGCGGACGCCGACCGCGCTCATAGGAGAAGCCGTGGATCAAAACGCTACAGACAAAGCGCGGACAGGTCTGGAACTCAAGATCATCAGCATCCACCTCGGTGCAGAAGTGAATGCGAGCAACTGCCTTGCCCGAATTCGCGTTGTGCCCGACCGCAGGGTCGGAAACCTGGTTTACGGGCGCAGCATACGGCCCGGCGAACCCGACAATGGCCAAGGCATTCCAATATTCGACGAGATGTCCTTGAACTTCCCGGTTGGAAGCATTCGCTTCACCATCGCGGATGTCGAATGCCACTCGGAACCCGAAATCGGTGACTACGCGCCTGTCACAAACGTTGTGTGGACTTGGCTGGCGCTCCCGCCCAAGGCCAACCAGCAGGTGTTCATCGAATACCTCCTTGCGGCGTCTAGGCGGCTCGATGAAGGGCATGCGCACTGCCAGAGAGCGCTGTCCTATCTGAACCGACTACAGGAAATGGGCTCGGCATCCACCAACAGGAAGTGGATACCGCCAACGGTCGCCTTTCGGACCCGCGAGGCCGCGGCCGAAGCTTGGGGTGCAGCGGAATCCATGTGCGTGTCGCTCGCGCGGGTCGTCCGTATGATTGCCGACGCTCAACGGACCATCGGGACCACGATTGCCGTACCGAATGAAATCGCCCGCATCGAGAGTGCGGTGTCCGCCATACGAGACGCCGTCGAGCACATCGATGAGCGCGCGGCAGGCAGGGCTCGTTGGGAAAGTCCGGATGTTGCTGTGTCCATTTTCGACCAAACAGACCTCTTTACCGCGGGTGTGCTGCGATACGCCGGCCACGCGCTGGACATCCACCAGGACGTAGTGCCCGCCTTCCTTACGGCCCGGCAGTTCATTCTCGAAGCTGCCACCACGCACGGGGCAACGAAGATTTTGCCCTCACCCGTCTACATGTCGGCACCGATAGAGTGGCGATCCTACGCTGACTGAGATTCAGCAGTTTGTCCTTATTACGCAATTTATCGGCTTGGCAACGAACTTTAGATCAATAGGATCGCATCCTGGAGAATCGGGTGAGTGCAACCGTGCCAACAGAGGATCTAGGCCTTTCCGGCTTATCGAAACCGTCACCGGGGCGTCCGAGTCTCGCGACCTCGAAA
>JAPOWG010000097.1 GCA_026707745.1 Chloroflexota bacterium | reverse complement strand
CCGCGCTGGAATACTGGCGCCAATGCGACGACCTGCCGACCTATGATTTCAGCATCGAGGGCGCGCGCGCCTTGCTGGAAAGCGCCGGCTACAGTTGGGACGACGATGGCCGCCTGCTTTACCCGTAAGGGCGGGTGCTGAATAACGCAGAAGATGCAAGGGCGAGCCTTGCTCGCCCGCATCAGTATATGTCCATGTTCGGGCGGCTCTAAAGCCGCCCCTACACGCGATAAAGCGAGATTAAGACATGAACCGCGGCGTCGTCTATTACATCTTGGGACGTTTTTTGCAGAGCGTGATGGTGCTCTGGATCATCGTCACTCTTCTGTTCTTACTTTTCCGTTTGGCGCCCAGCAATCCCTTGGCCAGCTATATCGATACGACCTTCACCAAACAGCAAGAAGCGGCGCTGCTAGCGCGTTTTGGCCTCGATAAGCCGCTGGGCGAACAATACATCATTTATTTGTTTAATCTGCTCAAACTCGATCTGGGCGAAACCTTCAGCTATTCCGGCAAGAGCGTGATGGATATCCTGCGCGCGGACTTGCCAAACACCATCTATTTGACCTTGAGTTCTTTGTTGCTAGCCTATTTGGTGGGGGTATTGGGGGGCATCGCGATGGCGGCGCTACGCGGCAGCCTGCTTGAGCGCGTCGGGACCACCTTCACGCTGATGACCCGTGCGGCGCCACAATTCTGGGTTGGCATGTTATTGCTGACGTTTTTTGCCTTTCAATTGAAACTGCTGCCTTCGTCGGGCATTGGACCGCCAATGGTGCGATACCGCTGGGAGACGGAGTGGGACAAGTTGATGTCGCCGGTATTCTGGCGCCATATGATCTTGCCCACGTTCACGCTGGCGCTTTACTTGCACGGGCTGCCGCTGCTGCTGATGCGCTCGAACATGCTGGAAGTGCTGGATCAGGACTATGTCACGATGAGCCGGCTGGCCGGGTACAGCGAGTGGCGGGTGATGATCCAGACAGCGGCGCGCAATGCTATGCTGCCGGTTTTGACAGCGCTGACACTGGGCATCGGTTACAGCATCGGCGGCAACGTGGTGATTGAGCACGTATTCTCCTGGCCCGGGCTGGGGCGGACGCTGGTGCGGGCGGTCCAGCAAGCCGATTATCCGCTGGCGCAAGGGGCGTTTTTCTTCATCGCGCTCATCATCGTTTTTATGAATTTCATCGCCGACATCTTATACAGCTTGCTCGACCCGCGCGTGGGGGCAACGGCGCAAGCGCAGGTCTCTTGACGCGGAGGTAAGGCCATGCAACAGGAATCAATGGCGCGTGAAGGGCAGTCCGGCAAGGCGAAAACGACGGCGCGATTCCGGCAGGGCTCCGCTATTCGTCAACTCTGGGAGACGAACCTCGAAGTATTTCAGCGGGACAAAATGGCGCTGTTCGGCCTCTTCATCTTCGCAGTTTTCGCCGTCGTAGCGATATTGGCGCCACAAATTGCCCCGAACGACCCGCTAAATCCGCTCAAAAACAACGAAGGCGATTGGATCAAGGACGCGATGCCCTATTGGCTCGCCGAACCGGGAGAAGACGAGGCGGAGGGCTATACCAACACTTTCTTGCTCGGCACAACCAACATCGGACGCGATATCTTTTCGCAATTGATCCACGGCTCGCGCTCGGCGCTTTTGGTCGGGTTTTCCGCGGCGGCGGCGGTGGCGGTCATCGGCACGGTTATCGGCTTGCTGGCCGGCTATTACGGCGGCTGGGTCGACACCATTCTGATGCGGGCGGCCGATGTCGCTTTTGGCATTCCTTTCATCCCTTTCATTATTGTAATCTCCGCATTTTTCGATCCCAGCATCTGGAATGTCGTCATCGCCATGGCGCTGCTCTTGTGGCGCGATACCGGCCGCGTCATCCGGTCGCAAGTGCTGGTGATCAAAGAGCAAGCTTTCGTCAGCGCAGCGCATGTATCAGGCGCCAGCGACCTACGGATTATATTTGTCTATATCGCGCCCAGCATTCTGCCGCTTTCATTTCTCTATGGCTCCTTCGCCATTGCCTGGGCCATCTTGACCGAAGCGAGCGTGAGCTTCCTGGGATTCAGCGACCCGGAGACGATCAGCTGGGGTTACATGCTGCAGGACGCCTTCAACTCCCTGGCGCTTTCGCGCGAGGCCTTTTACTGGATTGTACCGCCCGGGCTCTGCATCATGCTGACCGTAATGGCGGGATTCTTTATCGGGCGGGGCTATGAGGAAGTGCTCTTCCCACGTCTGCGGCGGATGTGAGGAGTAGCCGATGAACTGCGACATCGCCCCCACGCCCGCGCCGCATGTAGTCAAGCGCTAAGGAACCATCAATGACGATTCTCTCCATCCGCGATCTGAGCGTCAACTACGCCACACAGGACGGCACCGTACAGGCGGTTGACGGTGTTTCGCTCGATCTCGAAGAGGGGCAGCGCCTAGGTTTAATAGGTGAATCGGGCTGCGGCAAAACCACTCTGCTCAAGGCGATTGTACAGGTGCTCCCTCGTAACGGCCGGATTGCCGGTGGCAAGATCTTGTTCAAAGGCATGGATCTGCTGCAGTTGCCAGCGGCCGAGATGCGTCAGTTGCGCTGGCGCGAGATCGCAACGATTCCGCAAGCCTCCATGGATTCGCTTAACCCGGTTCAGCGAGTCGGCAGCCAACTGACGAAATTACTGCGGGTGCGTGGCGGATACAGCAAAAAGGCTGCGCTGAAGCGGGCGGCGGATCTCTTTGACCTGGTCGGGCTGGATACCGAACGGCTTAGTCATTATCCACATGAGTTCTCCGGCGGCATGAAACAGCGCGCCGTCATCGCTATGGCACTGGCGCTGGAGCCGAGCCTTTTGATCGCTGACGAGCCGGTCACCGCGCTTGACGTCATCGTGCAGCATCAAATCCTGGAGGTGCTGCGCGAATTGGAGCAGGAACTAAACCTGACGGTCATGCTCATCACCCACGATATCTCGGTGGTGGCGCAGGTCTGTGATTCGGTTTCGGTGATGTACGCCGGGCGCATTGTCGAGCAGGCCGCTGCCGAACCCTTCTTTTCCTCGCCCGCCCATCCTTACAGTCTTGGCTTGCAACAAGCCTTCCCGAATCTGGCGCGCCCGCGCGATGTGCTCGTTTCCATTGAGGGTTATCCGCCGGACCTGCGCGAGCCGCCAAGCGGCTGCCGTTTCGCTGAACGCTGCCCCTTCGTGCAGGACGCTTGCCACGACATAGACCCGAAACTGGAAGCGATCGGCGACAGCCGCGCCGCCGCTTGCCTGCGCTCCAACGAGATGGATGTCCTGCGCGTTCAATCAGAAGATCCGTCTCTGTGGCAGCGCGTGGAGGTGGCGCAGGGGCTTGCCCCCACCCTAGATCCCTCGCCCAAAATGAGGGAGGGACTTTTTGCATCACCGGCAGAGGCACAGAGAGTTCATGCTCCCCTTGCCCCTCTATGGGGGAAGGAGCCGGGGGATGGGGGTGGCGACGTCCTGGTCCAATTGCAGAACGTTTCCAAACGCTTCAAGATCGGCGGCGGATTGGCAGGCTTGCTGCGAGGTGATAAAGAGCAGACGGTTTACGCCGTCAACAACATATCCTTCTCGCTAAGACGTGGAGAGAGCCTGGGGCTGGCCGGTGAATCCGGCTGCGGCAAATCGACCACGGGCAAACTTTTGGTTAAGCTTATCGACGCCAGCGACGGGGAAATCATCTTTGACGGCGCCGACCTCGCTGCGATGGATGATGATTCCTTGTTGGCTTTCCGCAGCCGTGTCCAGTTGATGTTCCAAAACCCCTTTGAAGCGCTCAATCCGCGTTTCACGCTCTATCGCTCGCTGACCGAGCCGCTGGTGATCCATGGCTGGAAAGACGAGAACAAGCGCCTTGATCGCGTGATCGAGACTTTGGATCGCGTCAATTTGCGCCCGGCGGAAGTCTTCCTCGACAAGTACCCTCACCAACTTTCGGGCGGTCAGTTGCAACGCGTTGTCCTGGCAAGGGCGCTCGTATTGCATCCCGACTTTTTAGTTGCGGATGAACCGGTGTCGATGCTTGATGTATCGGTGCGCGCCGGCATCTTGAACACCACCCGCCGCCTGGCGCGAGAGCTGGGTTTGGCAACAGTCTATATCTCGCACGATCTGTCGCTGCTGCAATACACCTGCGACCGCATCGCAATTATGTACCTAGGTGAGATTGTCGAGATCGGGCCAAGCAACCAGGTCATCAACAATCCGCAGCATCCCTATACAAAGGCGCTGATCGCGGCCGTGCCGGTGCCCGACCCCACCATTGAAAACCCGCCGCTGCGAATACAGGAAGGCGTTCCCCGCCCCACCGAGCAGTTTATCGGCTGTCCCTTCGCCCAGCGCTGCCCCGACGCTATGGAAGCCTGTCTCACGGTTCGTCCACCACTAATCACCGACGAGAACGAGCACAGGGCCCAGTGCCACCTCTACGGCGAGCATCGAGATTCGCCCAAGCTCAAGCGCCAACTGCCCTAGCTTGAGTTGCGCAACGACAACACGTATGCCAAGATTGCTTGAGCGCATGGTCAACCACATCCAATGAGACTCGCTTGACAGCGGTAGGCGTGTGAGTCCGTATGTTTGAAGTTAGACCCAGAGACTTAATCTGGCTCTACATCTTTTTGCTCTATATCCCTGTGTGTCTGCTTGCATACAAGTGGCTGAGCCCCTCTCTCTCGCCGGCATCCAAGCGATTGACAATTGGCATGTTGGCGGCTCAGGTGTTGGTGATTGTGTTGTCCCTGGCGATCCGGCCAACGTCGCTATTTCAAGAATGGCTCTGGAAGTTAGGCGCGGAATGGAATGTCCCCAGCGCGCTTGCTTCGGCGCAACTGGCGCTGGTCGCTTTCATTGCGCTGTTCACAGCTTGGCTTACCCGGACAATTCCCGCCTGGCAGCGGCTCTACTTGCTTGGCCTCGGCCTGGTTTTTTTGTTTCTTGGCTTGGATGAGTTTTTCGACTTCAGAACATCCATTGTCAATCTGCGTTTGCACTACATGATAATCGGCGCGGCGATGGTGCTGGCGACGGTAATTGTAGCAATCCGCTCGCCACGCCGCTCATGGATTTGGCAAATATGCCTGTTGCTTGGTCTCTCAATAGTCGCGATAGGCGGGCTACTGTTTGATGTAACATCGGATTTCTGCGGCACTATCGGATTCCTTCGCCCGTCTGGAGGCTGCCTGGAACCCGACTATTTCGAAGAATCACTCGAGATTCTTGGCGTCTGGCTGGCGCTAATCGCCTTGCTTTGCCAGTTTTCCCGAATTGTGCCAAGGCCACAGCCGCCTGTTCATCTCGCGCTGTATGTAGCGCCGGCGCTTTGGATCCTCCTGCTTGCTCGCGCATCCCCTGTGCCGAATATCCCCTATCAGAAACTTGGGTATGGGATTCAACCCGCATTGGTACGATTCGAGTCGGAAGAATACTTGTACGGCTACCATATTGAGAGAAAGGATGAAGCGCTAGGTCTGCAACTTTACAGTTACCCTTGGGGATCGATTGACAATGAGCTGGGCTATTCGATTCACCTGGTTGACCAGACCAGCGGCGGCTCCGCCGCCAGCCGGGATAATTTGCTGAAACGCGACCGCAGTTTTCAACTGTTTGGCGATAATTTTGTTCGAGTTTACGCCCAAGAGATTGAAATTGAATTCCCACCGGAGGCTCCGGTCAACCGCGCGCTTTGGGTTATGCTGACGCTCTGGCGCGGGCGAGACAATGAATATGCCCGCCAAAAAGTTCTATCGAGCGATCTCCCGCTGCTCGGCGACAGCCAGATCATCCTGGGCGAGCTGGTCCTGCCAAGCGATTCAGCAGCGCCGCCGACCCTCCCGCTGGCGGTGTTTGACAGCGGGGTCTTTCTCCATGCTGTTAGTATGCCGGAACACGCCATCACGGGAAAGACGCTGGACATCACATTTTCCTGGGGCAGCGACGAAAGCGGCGATGAGGACCTCGTGCAGTTTCTGCATTTTGGGCGCGAAGAGACGGGTGAATGGTTCGTCCATGATCAGCAGCCGCTAGGACCACGCCTGCCAACCCGCCTGTGGTACGCTGGCTTAGCCGACAGCGAAACCTGGCAGGTTAGGCTCCCTGGGGACCTTGCGCCGGGGCAATACAGCGTCTTTACCGGGTTATATCGCGCGAGTGATCAAGAGCGTGTGCCGGCGAGGCAAGCGGATGGAACGCCATGGCTTGACTCCCGCGTGCCGCTAGGCAGCATCACGATAGAATGATACATTTCTGCGGAACAGCCGCATTAGCGGCATTTGCGGGCGTGAAACAGTCGCAGGATTGCTTTAGGAGCATATGAACAGCGTTGAATTCGTGATTTCCAGCGACGAAGTCATCTGGATCTTCATCTTCCTGCTATACGTACCGGCTTGTGTCATAAGTTTCTGGCAACTGATCCCTAGGCTATCGCGGAGCTCAGCGCGCTTGGCAAGCCTCATGCTGTTAGCGCAGTTGCTGGTAGTCGTGTTGTCGCTAGAGACAACCGTAACTTCGCAGTTTGACAACTGGCTTTGGGACTTCCACGAGGAATGGAATATCCCTGCCACCCTGGCGTCGACTCAATTGGGTATGGTCGGCGGCGTCGCGCTGATAACAGCATGGCTGGCCCGGGCCAGCCCCGCGACAGTCCGTTTCTATCTGGCGGGAACTGGCTGCGTTTTTGTGTTCCTGGGATTGGACGAATACCTCGCCATTCACGAGTTTATCGAGGCTTGGGAGTTCTATTACATGGCGCTCGGCCTGGCGGTGGTCGTCGCGACTCTGGCTGTGGCTCGGCGCTCGGCAAGGACTGCTTGGATTTGGCATTTCTGCCTCCTTTTTGGTTTGGCATTGAGCGCGCTGGGCGCAATGGTGTTCAACGCCTTGCCGCCAATTTGTGACAATCTGGGATCGCTGCGCTTGGACGGATGCCTCCAGTTTTATTTCCAGGAAGAGGCCCTGGAGCTTTTGGGTATCTGGCTGGCGCTCGTCGCCATGCTTGGTCATTTTTCCGACTGCATATTGATGCCGCGGGCTCGGGTCCGGGCATTTCCCTATGCCTTGCCAGCGCTTTGGATTCTTCTGCTATTCCTCAATTCCCTTGTCCCCCGTCTGGAATTACGGCTAATAGCCAAGCCAGCCTCGGTGGACTTTGAATCCGGCATGCTTCTGCATGGCTACAGCTTGGAGAACCTGAGAGAGTCTACACGCGTCCGGCTCTTTGTATCCGCCCGACAACGGGAGTATCTGGGCCTGGGTTACTCCATTCACCTGGTCGATCAAGTCAGCGGCGAATCGGTTGCAGGCCTCGATGAATGGGCAGATCGCCAACATGGTTTCTGGCTTTTCGGTCCCGACTATTCCCCCCTCCACGGCCAATGGATGGAAGTTCATCTGCCGCCGGAAACGCCGGTTAACCGCGCGCTGTCGGTCGTGCTGACGCTCTGGCGCAAAAAAGGCGGACAATTCAAGCCCTTTGAGGTACGCGCCAGCGATCACCATCTGGTGAATGACGCGCAAGTGGTGCTGGGCGAACGTGTTGTGGCCGCCGAGACCACAGTATCCCGGGCAGAACCACTCGCTGAATTCGACAACGGATTCGCCCTCGAGGCCGTCGATTTGCCGGAGCGTGCCCGACCTGGCGAGTTCTTGAACATAAGCTTCACTTGGCGCAGCAAGGCCGAGGGCCACGAAGACCATGTGCAATATCTGCATCTGGGGCATGTATCCCCACCTAAAGAGGGGGGGAGCGTGGAAGGGGGGGCAGAGTCGGTTAAGACCGGCGCTTGGTTTGTCTATGACCAGCAACCTTTGGGTCCCCGCTTGCCGGCCCGCTTGTGGTACAGTGGACTTGCCGACAGCGAAACCTGGCGCGTACCGCTCCCGACGGACCTAGCGCCCGGGCAATACAGTGTTTTCACCGGCATTTATCGCGCGCGCGACGGGGAACGCGTGCCGGCCAGCGACGCTGAAGGAGCGCGTTTTGTCGATGCCCGCGTACCACTGGGAAGGCTGATTGTAGAGCGATGAAGGGGGTTTGGCGCTGATGGAGGGCAGTCCACTTCACGTAACGGTCGAGACACTCACTCGCATCATTTTCCCAAGCTTGTACGCGCTGACCGGCTTCATCATTTACCGTTGGTTCATGCCGGACCTGTCAACAGTGGCCAAGCGCCTGGTAAGCGTCATGCTGGCAGCGCAGCTGCTGACAATCTTCAATGCGCTGTACATTGAATCATCTTCAAGCTTTTACCTATGGCTGTGGGACCTCCATCGAGAATGGAATGTGGCGGCTACGCTCGCTTCGACGCAATTGGCTCTGGCGGGTGGCGTTGCCTTTCTGACAGCCTGGCTCGCTGGCAAGCGCCCCGTTTGGTATCGCATCTATCTGGTTGGTATCGGTCTAATATTCCTTTTTCTGGCCTACGATGAATTCTTCACGTTGCATGAATATCGGATAGGTTGGGATTACTACATTCGTGTTGGAGCCGCTGTTGTCTTGGGAACGCTGCTTGTGGCCGCGCTCTCGCCGCGACGATCCTGGAAATGGCACGCCTGCCTGCTGGGCGGCCTGGCAATAAGCGCCGCTGGCGCAATCCATGTCGAAGTGTATGGGAGCCTCTGTGGCGATTATGGTTTGCTTTACATCAACCAGTGCCCGCGTAACACGGTGTGGGATTTGGAAGAAATCCTTGAATTTTTAGGCATCTGGCTCACGCTGGTCGCGTTACTGGGCCATTTTTCAGGTGCGTCGCCACCCTCAAAGCGCATAATCAAGGCGCTGTATCTGATGCCAGCGCTTTGGATCGTCTTAATTGTTCCAAGCGCGCCCATTTGGCCCATTGCGCGCCAGGTAGGCGGAGAACCCGCAGCCGTAGCCTTCGAGTCGGGCACGGGTCTGCATTCCTACCACATCGACAAAAGAAAGAGCAATTTCACTGTCCGTCTCTTTTTGTCTCCAGAGCGCTGGGATTATAACGGGCTGGGATATTCCATTCACCTCGTCGACCAGATCACCGGGGAATCTATCATTAGCCGCAATACACATGCCTATCGCCGACTCGAATTCTATCTGGCGCCGGGACATGTGCCCGTTTATCGACAGTGGAAACGCATTCGCTTTCCGCCAGGGACACCGACCAACCACGCGCTGCGGGTTGTGCTGACGCTTTGGCACAAAGAGGATGAGCAAATCGTTTACGACCGCGTACTCTCCAGCGATCTCAAACTCCTGGGCGAAGCGCAGGTGCTGCTGGCCGAACTGGTCTTGCCTGCCGATTCGCCGACGCCGATGACCCCGCCTCTCGCCCATTTCGAAAACGGATTCTCGCTCGGCGCAGTGGACCTGCCAGAACGCGCGCGACCCGGCGAAAACCTGGTTATTCCATTTGCTTGGCGCAGCGACGAAAATGGCCGCGAAGACCACGTGCAATACCTGCATTTGGGGCACACGGAGAGTGGCGCCTGGTTTGTCTACGATCAAGAACCACTTGGCCCGCGCTTGCCCACCCGGCTCTGGTACCGCGGCCTTAGCGACAGCGAAACCTGGCGTGTGCCGCTCCCGGCCGATCTTGCGCCCGGTCTATATCAAGTCTTCACCGGGCTTTATCGTACGCGGGACCAGGAACGAGTGCAAGCCAGCGACTCGGATGGAACACCGTTTATCAATGCCCGCGTGCCGTTGGGCAATCTGATCATCGGGGCAAGCTAATCTGAGCCCGGCTGGCGATGATCCGTCAAGTTCGCCATTGACAACGAGATTTGGTCGCGCGATGGAGGAAAGCGTCGATGAATAGCGGCGAGTTGCTACTTTCAAACGAGTCATTCATACGCATCTTTCTTGTTATTGCGTATGTTCCGCTCTGTTTGATTAGCGCCAGGCTGCTGTTCCCAGGGATGTCGCCATCAGCCAGAGGCCTTGGGATTGGCATGCTGGCTCTGCAGATGCTAGTTGTGGCGCTGTCGGAAATAATCCAGCCGACTTCAATCTTCGAGGAGAGGCTCTGGGCTTTGGATCGGGAATTTAACATTCCGTCGACATTCTCGTCTGCACAATTAGCGCTGGCCGGTAGTCTGGCGCTATTGACAGCCTCGCTTGCCCGAGCGCGACCGGCAATGTTTCGTCTGTACCTGGCAGGGCTCGGCGTGTCATTCCTATACCTGGCGCTCGACGAGTTTTTCGCCTGGAAAGACCTCGGATCTTCCAGAACCTGGAAGATAAACGTTTCGATACTTGGCGCGGCGATTGTACTGGCAACGATTGTGTTGGCGCTGCGTGCGTCTCGACGCGCAAGGATATGGCATTTGTGCCTTCTGACTGGTCTTGCGCTAGTTGCAATTGCCGCTGTAGTCGTTGATGATTTGCCGCCATTCTGCAGCAACTTGGGTTTTATACGTCTGGAAGATTGCCTTGACTACAGGATCCCTGAGGAGATCATCGAATTCTTGGGCATATGGCTCTCGCTGGTCGCCATGCTCGGGCATTTTTCCGACGCGACGCGGACGTCATCAGCGCGCGTCCAGCGCGTACCCTATGCATTGCCGGTAATCTGGATAGGTTTGATCTTTCTTATTCTCCTCATCCCCCGATTTGAAATGCAACTCTTGGCGCAGTCGGCAGCGGTGAAGTTTGACAAGAGAATTCAATTGAAGGGCTATCGTATCGACAGTGAGGGGCGAGGGCCATTCATTCTCCGACTCTATGCGACTGCTACTGCCTGGGACTGGAATCATATCGGTCGTAGAGAAGTGGGTTATTCCGTTCATCTGGTCGACCAGGCGAGCGGAGAATCCTTCGTCAGCCGCAACGAGTTAGTGCGTCCGCAGTTTGAAATACTGATATTCGGTGGTCAATATGAGCCCATTTACCGTGAGTATGTAGCGATTGAGATTCCGCCCACAACGCCAGCCAACCGCGCGCTTTGGGTTGTGTTAACGCTCTGGCGCAAGAATAACGGCGCGTATGAACAAATGAAGGTCCTCTCCAGCGATCTCAAACTCCTGAGCGAAACACAAGTCGTCCTGGGCGAACTGGTCTTGCCGGCCGATTCACCGGCATCGTCGACCGCCCCGCTTGCTCAATTTGCCAACGGATTTGCGCTCGGCGCAGTTGACCTGCCCGAACGCGCTCAATCCGGCGAGAACCTGGTTATTTCATTTGCCTGGCGCAGCAGCGAAAATGGCCTCGAAGACCATGCGCAATATCTACATTTGGGCTATGTATCCCCACCTGGAGAGGGGGGGAGCGCGGAAGGGGTTGAGAGTGGCGCCTGGTTTGTTTACGATCAAGAACCGCTGGGGCCGCGCTTGCCCACCCGGCTCTGGTACAGCGGATTCGCCGACAGCGAAACTTGGCAAGTGCCGCTCCCGGCCGATCTCACGCTCGGGCGATACCAAGCCTTTACCGGGCTCTATCGTATGCGCGATCACGAGCGGGTGTCGGTTACCGACGCGGAGGGAAGGCCATTTGTCGATGCGCGCGTGCCATTGGGATATGTGACCATTCGAAGCGCACCGCCATAATCGAAATTGGAACCTATGGATGCTCCTGATTTGTTAGGTTCAGGCGAGTCATTGAATCGCATCTTCGTCCTCTTGATCTATGTCCCGGTTTGCCTAATAGCATATCGCTGGCTGATCCCTCGCTTGTCACCCGTCTCCAAGCGGCTAGCGAGTGGCTTTCTCGTAGCACAGATACTCGTGATTGTGCTGTCGCTCGAAATCCAATCTGAATCGGTTTTTGAGCAGTGGCTGTGGAAGCTGGATCATGCCAGGAATATCCCGTCGACGCTTGCGTCCACGCAACTAGCGCTGGTCGGTGTCGTCGCGCTGGTGACGGCCTGGCTTGCGGTGGGGCGCTCGGCATGGCAGCGTCTTTATCTGCTCGGGATCGGACTGGTTTTCCCGTATATCGGGCTGGACGATTTTTTCGACTGGCAATTGTTAGATAGTAGCGAGATAAAAGAACCATATATTCTATTCGGCGCGGCCATTGTGGTGGCAACGATCGCAGTCGCCATGCACTCGCCCAGACGCGCGCGAATCTGGTATTTATGCCTGCTCGCAGGTCTCTCTCTTACTGCGCTGGGCGGCATCGTGGTGGATGGTTTTCCGGAATACTGCGGTCCCTTCGGAATCGCTCGCGTCTACGAATGTCTGCAATTCCGTTTCCTGGAAGAAACCCTAGAGTTTGTCGGTAACTGGCTGACACTGGTTGCCATGCTTGGTCACTTTTCCGACGCGGCGCCGACGCTACGGCCCCGCACCCGGCTTATCCTTTATGTATTGCCGATTCTTTCGGCCTTCCTGTTCTCCTCGCATTCACTGCTACCGCAATTCGCGGTCCGGCTTCGGGACGAGCCCGCGTCGCTTCAATTCGAGGCGGGCGTGCCCCGGGAGACTGTCGTGAACGACCAGCAACTACTGGACGAAAGGCGGGTTGGCTTGGGCGAACTGGCCGAGCCGGTCATATCGTCCGCGCGGTGGAGTAGGGAGCAATTCAACAGCAGCGAATTCGCAGTTTCAAACGAGAAATTGATCTTCGCCTTTCTCTTCGCGCTTTATGTCCCGGTTGGACTAGTCAGTTACTGGAGGCTGATTCCACATCTGGCGGCGCCTTATGCGCGACTGGCAAGCGCCATGCTGGCGGCGCAGATAATAGTGATCATGCTGTCCATCGGCCTCCGGCCTGCATCGAAATTCGAGATATGGCTCTGGAGTTTGGATCAAGAATGGAACATTCCCAGTACCCTTGCGTCCACGCAATTGGCGTTAGTCGCGGGCGTTGCGCTGTTGACAGGCTGGCTTGCTAAGGCACGATCTGCCCCACAGCGTCTCTACCTGGGCGGGATCGGTCTGCTTTTTTTGTTTCTAGCCTGGGACGAATACGTTAGCTTTCACGAAGGTATCGCAAATTGGGAGGGATACTACGCCGCGCTCGGCGCGTTGGTGGCCCTGGCAACGGCGATTCTGGCGTTTCGTTCGCCGCGGCGCGCGCGGATATGGCACTTGTGCCTGCTGACCGGTCTAGGAGCGAGCGCGATAGGCGGCATATTGCTAAATGGGCGGGGGCCGTTATGTGACCGTTTGGGCCTTTTGCCGCTCTACGGCTGCCTATGGCCTCATAACTACGAAGAATCTCTTGAGTTTCTGGGCATCTGGCTGGTGTTGCTTGGGGTGCTTGGCCATTTTTCCCTGGCAGTTCCGACGCCAAAGCCGCGCCTCCGGCGCGCCCTGTACGCCTTGCCAGCGCTTTGGATTTTCTTGCTTGTCCACAATACTTTTATCCCTCACCTAGAGCTCCGACTCTTGGCAGAGCCCGCCTCCATACAGTTCGAGGCAGGGGTGCGCTTACATGGCTACCGCATTGACAACAAAGAAGGAGCTTACGTCCTCCGGCTTTATCCGTCTGCCAAGCGACGCGATTATATCGGGAAGGGCTTTTCAGTGCACCTGGTTGACCAGGTTAGCGGCGACTCCGTCGCCAGCCGTGACAGGCACGTGAGTCGTCAGGTTGGCTTGCTCTCTGCCCCAGGCTATAGCCATGTTTATCGCCAGTGGATGGAGGTTGAAATCCCGCCGGGGACAGCGCCCAATCGCGCGCTTTCGGTGGTACTGACGCTCTGGCAAGATATCAACAGTGAGTTTCTGCGTCAAAAGGTCCTCTCCAGCGATCTCAATCTCCTGAACGAAACACAATTACTGCTGGGCGAACTGGTCTTGCCGGCCAATTCGCCGGCGCCGTCGACCCCGCCTCTCGCCCAGTTCGAAAACGGATTTTCGCTCGGCGCAGTTGACCTGCCCAACGTCGCGCGACCCGGAGAAAACCTGGTTATTCCATTTGCCTGGCAAAGCAGCGAAAATGGCCGCGAAGACCATGTGCAATATCTGCATTTGGGGCGCGTAGAGAGTGACGCCTGGTTTGTCTACGATCAAGAACCGCTGGGGCCGCGTTTGCCGACCCGTCTCTGGTACAGCGGGCTCGCCGACAGCGAAACCTGGCAGGTCCCGCTCCCGGCTGATCTGGCGCCTGGTCACTATCAAGTCTTCACCGGGCTCTATCGTACACGAGATCAGGAACGAGTGCCGGCGACCGACGCGGATGGAAGGCCTTTTACTGACGCGCGCGTGCTACTGGGCACCCTTGTCATTGAGCAATAAGCTGTCGCACACAGTTGCGCGACGAGCAAAATGGAGTTGGGAAGGAACGTCACAATGAGGGAGATGCTTGCGGCTGTCATACACGAGCACGGTGACAGAGATGTCCTCCGGTTGGAGCAGGTGCCCATCCCGCAACCATCGGCGGAGGAAGCGCGTCTAAAGGTGCATGCCTGCGCGCTCAATTGGCTGGATGTGGGCATACGCAGGGGACCCCAGTTCGGGGCGATCCCGCTGCCGATGACGACGGGCGTCGATATCAGCGGCGAGCTGGACGCGGTCGGCGCGGACGTGTCTGGCTGGCAAGCGGGCGACGAAGCAACCGTGTACTCGCTAGTCACCTGCGGCGACTGCGAATTCTGCCGGGGAGGGGACGTGACCGTATGTCCGAGTCATCGGATCATCGGCGAGCACATCAACGGCGGCCTGGCCGAGTACGTCGTCGTGCCGGCGCGCAATCTGATCCCAAAACCGAAAAATCTCAATCATATAGAAGTGGCGGCGCTGCCAGTCGTCGCGGCTACCGCTTGGCACATGTTGATTGCCGTGGCGGGCTTGGCTGCTGGCGAGACCGTCTTCATCCCGGGCGCGGGCGGCGGTGTTGCCAGCCTGGGCATTCAGATCGCCAAGTATGCCGGCGCCAAGGTGATCGCCAGCACCTCAACAGCCGACAAGTCCCGCAAAGCGCTGGAACTGGGCGCGGACCACGTCGTCAACTATCACGACGAAGATTGGGTTGATCAGGTCATCGACGCCACAAACGGGCGCGGCGTCGACGTCGTGCAGGACAACGTCGGCGGCAAAACCTGGGCCGATTCATTGCGGACCCTGGCGCGCAACGGACGCATGGTGGCCTGCGGGTCGCATTCCGGCCGGCAATTCGAACTGGCGATCCCCCAGATCTATCACCGACAACTGAGCATTCTCGGCGCCAACGGCGCTACCTACAACGAACTGGTCACCGTGCTTGATTTGGCTGACCAAGGCTTGCTGCGACCGGTGATCGACACCGTTCTTCCCCTGTCACAAATCCACGAGGGACATCGCATTCTGGAAGAACACGATCACTTCGGCAAAGTGGTAATGCAGATCAGGGTAGACTAAAGTGCCCCTGGCTCGACTGCCATTGACAACTTGCCTATCCCTTCCTCTTGCGCTCTTCAACCTGCGAGCGTAGCCGCTCCATCAAGTCGACGCCCATCTGGCGGCACAGGTCGATCATATCGATAGGCACCCAGTTTTCAATCAAGTAGTCCCCTTCGCGTTTCCACCAGTCGAAATCGCGCATGGTCATGAGCTTGCCCGTGGCCGGGATTCCGGCGTAATCGCCATTGTTATATGAGAAGTATGTGTCCCAGACGCCGCCGCAGGCGTATTTGCCTTCGCCGACGAAACCCATGCTGCGCCCGCCGCGATCCATGTCCAGGTGGCGGTCGCCAAAGCCGTGTAGCCAATTGCGCTGATGGAAGTCTTCAAATTCTTCCAGCGTGAAGCAGCCGCCGATGCCGCTCGGTCCGTACCATTTCATGTCTTGGTGCCAGTACTTGTCCTGCTCCATGCGACTCATATCGCCGCCGTCGCGGCCCCGCACGTAACGCATCAAGCCCTTGCCCATCGCTTCTACAAGTTGCAGGCTCTTGCGCGATTCCAGCGGGTCTTGCTCCATCAAAAGCACCCCGTCTTTGGCAACGGGTCCGGGAACTTTCCCGCCCTCCGCGCCGGGCGCCGGCGGCAGTACTTGATAACCCGCCTGGCGCATGACAGCCAAAACATCGTACTGAACATAACTTTCGGCGATTTTGCCCTCGCGCATCAAATAGAACTGTCCGAACCAGATATTGGTCTTCTTGCCAGTCGCGGGGATGCCTAGCCAATCATTTACGAAGCTGCCGGTGAGATAGCCGCAGCCGCTAACCCATTCGCTGCCCGGTTCGCCAGCCCAGTCGGACAGGCCGCTTTCGACCCCGCCCATAAAGACATAGGGCGCGCGTTTGAGATCCGGGAAAGAATGCAGCAATGGCAACCAGAAATCGGAGGTCAAGCCTTCAGCGCCGACAATCCGATCAATGGGCGCCGAGCCGTTCCAGTCGACATCGTCATGCACAGCGTCACGTATCACGGCCGGCACGTTTTCGACGCCGACGTGATTGAGTTTCTGCCAATAGTCCCACACTATCTCCTTGTTCTGCTGATTCAGCGAATTGGACATGATCTCTTCCCTTTTCTACTTCTTCTGATCTGCTTTGTCTTCAATGATTGCGTTTCTGTTTCGGCAAGAAGACGCCCGTGAATATCAGGGCGCATCCAAATGTCGCCCAAATGGAGAACCCTGGGACGAAGGTGTCAAACAGATCGCGCGAGGCGCCTACAACGACCGGTGAGATAAACATGCCGAAACCGGCGATAGTCAGGGAAGCACCCCAAACCACCGTGATTTTGCGCGGCGTCATCCAGGGCAACTGCATCGGCAAAGTCAGTAGCGCCGGTTGATACACCCAGGTGCCGAAACCCAGCGCGAGTATCGCCAGGTTGATCGCCAGCGGATCGCGCAACAGGAAGGCGCCGAATCCCCCGATCGCGACCATGACGCCAGGCCCCAGAAAGAGCAGACGCCGATTCCCTACCCGCACCGCCAGAAAGCCGCCCAAAAGCACGGCGAATATGCCCACCGCCGGCAACAAACCGGTCACATAGCCGGCTTGATGGAGGTTCATGCCTCGGAACTCGTGCAAGAAGGTCGGTAGCCAGCTCGTCACCGCGGCATAATTCACGAAGACCAGGGCATCGCCGACAACCAGCAGGAAGATCGTTCGATCGCGAAAGACCTCCCAGACCTCGCGCAAGGTGAAGACCGACGAGGATTCCTGTATGTGCGTCGCCTGTGTGCGACCGCAAAGCGCCCAGGCAAAGGCGCCGCACAAGCCGATGGCGCCAAAGACGCCAAGCGACCCTTCCCAGGAAGTATGCTTCGCCAGCGGCGCCGCCAACGGGATCGATATTGCGATGCCCAAACTGATCACGATTAACAATAGGGTATTTATGATGGGCACTTCTTTCGGGCGGAACCATTGCATGATTAACGACGCCGTAGCCGTCATCATCAGTCCAGTGCCGATACCGTAAAGGAGTCGCAGCAACAGCATCAGGTAGAATCCCTGTATCCAGGGAGACAGCGCCAGTATGCCAAGCATGAACCAGCTGACGGTGAAGACGCGATTCAATCCGAAACGGTTGATTATCAAGCTGCCCGGCAAGCCTATACAGGCTTTCACCAAGGTTGGCAGCGCTACCAGCAAGCTGGCGCTGGCGCGCGTGATGCCATAGTCATCGATCGCGAGCGGCAAGAGTGGCGTGACAGCGAAGAAGTTCAGGCCGATTGATATATGAGCCCAAAGAATCAATACGGCGATGACAAATCGATAGCGTGAATAGGCCCGCGCATCGCTCACCGGCAGGTCGCTGACGGCGGCGGTCATCGGTTGCTACATTCTCGCGCCATAATACCCGCTACCCCTTCACCGCGCCCGAGGTCAGTCCCTTCACCAGCTGGCTCTGGAAGATGAATACCACGATGATGATCGGCACAGCTGCGGAAACGGCCGCCGCCGCGGCCAGGGTGATATGCCCAGGATCTTCGCCCGCGGCATATTTGGAAATGGCGACGGTGAGCGTCCAATTCGATTGGGTCAGGATACGCACCAGCAGAAAGTCGCTGTATGCCAGCAAGAGCGTGAACAAGGCTGTCGAGATGATGCCGGGCCACATGATAGGAATAATTACGCTCAAGAAGGCGGTCAAGCGATTCGCGCCATCGACCATGGCCGATTCTTCAATCTCCTTGGGAATGTTCATGAAGAAGCTGCGCAGCATCCAGATGGTGAAGGGCTGATTGATCGCCACCAGCGTGATGATCAGCAGGATATGCGTATCGTACAAGCCGGATCGTTGACCGAACCACCAATAGGGCAAGATATAAGCCATGCCTGGCAAGGAGCGGAATCCCAACGCGGTCACCAGAATAATCACGCCGGCAATGCCGCTGTAGCGCGCCAGGCCGTAACCGGCCAAGCAGCCGATAGAAATGGAGATACAGATCGTGCCAAAAGTGACGATGACGGTGTTGAGGAAATAGTCATAAAACGTCTGCGTTCGGACGTAACCGGGAATCGACCACAAGACCGCGAACCCGACCGCAAGTATGCCCAAATAGACGTAGCCGCGCGGGAAGGGGAATCGCCTGGCCTGCATCCCCACGAAGGCCAGCAGGCCAAATATCGCCACGAGTACAGCGGCGACCAAAAGCGGATCATCCGGGATCGTCTTCAGCCAGAGATCGGTGTAATTGTCCGCCGTCGGCTCGAAGATAAAAAGCGGCACGCGGGAGTTGGCTTGTCGCGGCGTTTTGAAGGACTGTATGGTCGTCCAGAAGAAGGGAATGACGCTGAAGAGGGCGTAAATCGTCAGAAGAGCATAGATGACCGTGAGCACATAGCGATTCTCAATTCTCTTCATGCTAGCGCTCTTCAGTCTGCTCCTTATACGTGCGCAACAGGAAGGGCACCAGAACGACCAGAATCATGACGACGGTGATGACTGACATGGCGTTGGCTTTGCCGAGCCGCTGCACGCTCATGGCCGTGCGGAAGGTATAAAGCATCATCACTTCCGCCTTGTAAATCGGGTTCTGTTCGGTGAGCACAAATACGCTGTCAAAGACGCGGTAGGCGTCCATGATCGAGATCAAACCGACGAATACAAAGAGCGAGCGCAAATGCGGGATCATGATATGCCGAACTTGACGCAAGCGCGTGGCGCCATCGATCATCGAGGCTTCGATCAGTTCATCGGGCAAGGTCTGCAAACCGGCGAAAAACACAATGAGCGGGAAGGGCGTCGCCGCCCATAGGCTGTGCACCAGAATCAGCGATTTGACCGACTGCTCGGTAAAGATGAAGCGCGACCCGAGCAGCGCGCGATACGCCCAGGCGACGATGCCGCCGGACTCGAACAATTGCTTGACCATCAGCGTACCGACCACCGGCACCACGATGAAGGGCATCAAGAAGGCCGCGATGTAAATGCCGCGGATGCGGCTGGAGACCTGGTCCAGCAAGACCGCAATCAAGAATCCAACCGAGATCTGCGCCGGCACGGCGATGGCGATGAAGGTCATCGTGAATGTGAAGGCTTGCCAGAATTTGCGGTCTTCGAATACCTCAAGATAATTCGCAAGACCGACGAATTCCGGCGTATTGATGTTGCGGAAGGTCATGTATTGCGTGCTGAGCCAGATAGAGGTAAGCAAGGGGAACACCATCAGCGCCAGCATGACGAGCAGGCTTGGGCTCATG
This sequence comes from Chloroflexota bacterium, assembly GCA_026707745.1. Lineage (GTDB taxonomy): Bacteria > Chloroflexota > Anaerolineae > Aggregatilineales > Phototrophicaceae > UBA6055. The sequence goes on along the minus strand of JAPOWG010000097.1, from coordinate 12,783 downwards.
AACATGAAGAACGTTCGTCTGTTCATGCGAAAGATCTCAAGGCATCAGCAATCGATGGCGATGTCTGGATCAAGGGCGCGACGCACTCAACCGAGTCTGAGCGCTGGCAGACCGCGTGACGGAAATCAAGCGGCGAGGGTTGGCGGGACTTGCAAAGCGCCAACCCTCATTGTTGATGATCGGCGCGGCTAGCCGCCGATGTAGCCCTGCGCCGTTGCTTCGGCGGTGTACTCTTCGGCCGCGCTGTCCAGCGCTTCCTCGGGCGTGAGATCGCCACTGCCGACCAGCGGCAGCCAGTTGCCGAGCGCGACACGCGCCAGGGCTGCGGCCGGATTCAGCGAATTGCCGCCGACGCCCTGGCCCAGAGAGATGGCAAAGGCCGGCATATTGCGCCCGCCATGACCGGCTTCACTGACGGAGGAACGAACGATCGCGCCGTGCGCCGCGCCACCGACCTGGCCTTCAAAGTCGAACGTTTCCATGATGGCGCGGAATGCCAGATCATAGTCGACTCCGCCTCGCTTGGTAATCGAATAGGCATCGATCCAGGCGGAACCTCCGAGGATGCCGCTTTCCGGGTTGGGCGCCGGCGAAGGCGCGAAGCCGATTATGCCGACGTAGTCCGACTTTTCCGGATCGTCCATGTTGGCGGCGCGGCTGGCCCAGATATGCACGAAGGCCAGCGTACCCGTCTCCATACCGATTTCGCTGTCGTCGATGCTGTAGGTCAAACCTTCCGGACCCATGCAGCCGTCGACAACTTCCTTCATCTTCGTCAAGGCGGCCACACCTTCGTCGCTGTTAAATATCGGCGTATTGTCGTCATCGTTCAAGTACTTGCCGCCAAAGGACCGGATGAAGTGCATGAACTCGATCTCCCAAGCCCAGCCCGCATGCAGATTCATGGTGAAGGGCAAATCAATGCTCGGTTCATCCCTGAGCGTCTCGCAAGCGTCGATCACTTCATCGTAGGTCGTCGGGACATCCAGCCCGTGCTTCTCAAAGAGATCGGTCCGGTAGAAGAGATGCATAGTGTTAGACATAAACGGTACGCCGTAAATATTGCCGTCGATGGTGGCAGCGTCCCAGACCGGTTGCGGGATATCGTCCAGGTTGTATGTTTCGCGATACTCGTCGACCAGGTCATTGAGCGGCAAGAGCGCGTCAAAGCCGGACAGCGTTACCATGCGCGACGGCACCGTGTGCAGGATCGCCCAGGGTGAATCGCCACCGCCGGCCAGCGCCAGGTTGGCTTGCTCCTCCGCACTGGCGGAGTCCAACAATTGGACATTCACGGTCAAGTTGTCAACTTCGTTGCATTTCTCTAGTTCGGCGGCGAAGAACTCAGTAATCGGGAATGCCCAGCCCATGAAGTTGATTTCTGTCGCGTCCATCGGCGCATCCAGTTCACAGGGATCCATGTCATCCGCATAAACGGGGATCACCAAAAGCAAAATGGTGATTAATACAAGTAATTTCTTCATTGCAATCTCCTCACTGAACTAAGTGTGAAAGCATTTGTCGAGGCGCATATTTTGCGCCAGGCACGGTCGCCTGCCTGTTCCCTTGCAAACTGCCCTCGAGCCTCCAGAAACATGCGCTTACGAAAAGGATTTCGAAATCGCGCTTCCCACATCCTAACGCACTACGAGCGCGTACGCAACAAATTGCACCTCCCGGGGTGCATTTCAGATTGTTGGCAATTAACCACCGAGGGCACCGAGGGTTGCCCAAAAACACGCCTAAATTGACAGGTTTTGTCAACTGACTCGCTGCCCTTCCCGCTAGCCCGCGACTCAATGCCGAAACCGCGACCATATAGTCGCCTTTTTCTCCTAGCCTTGTTCTATCCTTAGCTTTGCAACACGCGCAGCCGCCCGGCCTGGGCCGACGCTTGTATAACCCGGCGCTCGGCGTAAACCAAGTGACATCGTCACATAAGAGGCGCTGATGTTCGAAAACGACATTGCTGTGTCCGCAAATGGACGAAGAAGAACAAACTTCAAACCGCAACCTACGCCCATCGCTAGGCATCTCTTATGACAAGAATTGTAAGGGCGACCTATCAAGTCGCCCGAAAACACGCCAAAATTGGCGGGTATTGTCGCGGCTGTCTGCCCAACGAAAACTATCATGTACTCAGATCTGACGAGGGGATACCCCCCCTCCCATATACATACTGTATCTATACTGTTATTCAAAACGGGGCAAGTTCAGGGCTACTTGCGGGTACTGGAGAACGAATTGCGCTTCACCGAGCGCTCGCTCTAGAATCCGCGACCATAATTGCGCTATGATCGCCACCCGCGAGACAGCCACAAAAACTGGCGCATCTTAAACAACTAGCGAAAAGCGAAACCATGAGCGGACCACCCAATATCCTCTTTGTCATGACCGATCAGCAGCGCAGCGATACCATCCGCGCCTTGGGCAACCGAGCGATACGCACGCCGATTCTGGATTCGCTGGTTAAAGGCGGCATCGCCTTTAGCAACTGCTACACGCCATCGCCGGTCTGCGTCGCCGCGCGCAGCGCGACTGTCACCGGCGTCCCGCCTCACCTGAACGGCTGTACATCCAACAATGAATCGCCGCTGCGCCTGCGGAGCGTTATGCAAGTCCTGGGGGAATGCGGCTTTCGTACACACGGCATCGGCAAAATGCACTTCAATCCGCAGGTTGACGCCATGTGGGGCTTTGACAGCCGCGACATTTCCGAAGAAGGCGCCAGACGACCGCGCAGTCGCAATGACTTTCATGACTACCTGGAAGCGAATGGCTACGGTCATGTCCTGGAACCACACGGACTGCGCAGCGAAATGTATTATGTGCCGCAACCATCGCAACTGCCGGCCGAACATCATCACAGCAGCTGGGTGGCGGACCGTGCCATCGAATTCCTGGCCAAACGCGATCCTGAACAGCCGTTTTTCCTCTGGACAAGTTTCATCAAACCGCATCCGCCCTTTGAATCTCCGGTTCCCTGGAACAAACTCTACCGCGCGGCTGACATGCTGCCGCCACATCGCCCCGAAGGATTCCAAGAATTGTTGAGCTACTGGAATCACCACCAGAATCGCTACAAATACCGTGACAAAGGCTTCGACGAAATGCTCTTTCGCAGCATCAAAGCGATGTATTATGCCTGCATTTCTTTCATCGACTTCAATCTGGGGCGGATTCTGAATGCCTTGGGCGACGACATCAACAATACCATCATTGTCTATGCCGCTGACCATGGAGAACTGCTGGGCGACTACGGCAGCGTTGGCAAGCGCAGTATGTTGAACCCGTCGGCGAAAGTTCCCTTGATTCTGCATGCGCCCGGCATTGAAGGTCCCGGTCGGCAAATCGATCAGCCGGTCAGCCTGCTCGACATCTTCCCGACATTCGCCGCCGCTGCCGGCGCCGATAGCCCAGCTCCATCGCCGGAGGGAAAGGATCTTTTCACGTTGGCAGCGGGTGACTGCCAACGTGAATATGTCTACAGCCAATTCAGCGAAGGTCGCACTGGTCTGTATATGATCGCAAGCCGGGAACTGAAATACATCTACTCGGCGGCCGACCGCAAGGAGTGGCTCTTGGATCTGCGCATTGATCCGCAAGAGGCCAAGAATTGGGCGGGCAATCCGCGCTATGATGGCATACTACAAGAATTGAGGCAGAAACTCATCGGGCGCTTCGCAGGCGACGGGTACGAGCGGGCAATAGAAAACGGCGCCTGGCGCGAATATGAACCGCCGACCTTTCCGGATCCAGCCGGGGACGATGGACTCTTGTTCCAGGATGCGCCCCACCTGCCCGATCTGCTGAGAGCGCTGGGACCCTACTACGAACCATAGAGCGGGACGGCGTTTTTGCCCCGCCTTGCGGCGCCTGCACTCTACATAGCTGACCATCCGCCTTGTGATAAACCGCGCCACGCGATAGAGCAGAAAGCCTAATATCGCCTGCGCCGACGGCGCGATAGACCTTTTCGCTGCCGCCGAGCGGCTGTTACAATTGCGCCGACAGATCAAAAGCTTCCGAAAGTGACAACTCGACTATGATGAAAATCAGCGCGTTTGGCGACGAAATCGCTGTCGATTTTGAGGAACAACTGCGGGTGATGGGGCGCCTGAAAATCCCCTTGATTGATATTCGCGCGGCCTGGGGCGTGAATTGCTCGCAATTTACCGACGATCATCTGAGGCGCATCAAAGACCTCTGCGCCCGCTACCAAATTGAGGTCAGTTGCATGGGCAGCCCGATTGGCAAGTCGCCCATCCAAGACCCGATCGAGATCGAGTGCGAGCGCCTGCGGCATATCGGCGCGGTCGCCGATCAGCTCGGCACCCGCAACATCCGAATCTTTTCTTTCTATCCGGTAGCAGGCGTCGACGAAGCGGCCAGGCAATGCGCCATTGATCGCCTCGGCAAGCTGACAGATATCGCGACGTCCTTGGACCTGCAATTGCTCCTGGAAAACGAAAAAGGCGTCGTCGGGGACCTGCCGGGAAACTGCCTGCAACTCATGAAAGCGATTGATTCGCCAAACTTCCGCTTTATCTGGGACCCCGCCAATTTCGTGCAATGCGGCGCATCCGAGCACGTCGACGCCTGGTGGGACGCGCTGCATCCATACATCGGTTATATCCATATCAAGGACGCGCTTCTGCCGGAGGGCGCCTCAAACGGTCATGGAGAGCGCTCAGCCGTGAAGGTTGCTGGCCAGGGCGACGGTCAAGTGAAAGAACTGCTGGCGAACTTGCAAAGAACCGGTTATCAGGGCGTACTCTCGCTGGAGCCACACCTGCTGGAAGCGCGGCATTCCAGCGGGTTCAGCGGCGCGGATGGCATGGAGATGGCGGTCAATGCCTTGCGCGGCTTGATGGCTGCGGTCGGGATTGAGGAGGGATAATAGCGGACCGGCGGTTGTATGTCCCGCGAACAGATTTCAAAAGCGGCTCTGCTATTGCGGCAGCAACTCGAGGAAATCACAATGTCGAGGACGGAAAATACTAAAGTCGCGTCGGTCAAGGGTCGCTATCCGTGTGATCTGTAAACGTTCCGCCAGCGCCATGATGCAGCAATCCACAATGTCGAATTCCGCGCTGGCATACATTTCTGTGATTTCGTGAATCTTATACACGTCTGCCGGCACAATCGGCACAAGTTGCGGACTCATATCTTTGAAGTGAGCAAAAAACGACTCAACCCCTCTATAGCCAACATCCCTAATGAACAAATAAGTCAGTTCAGGAAGAGCAACACAAGGTATCAGCATCGCTCTTGTAGTCGTTGAAGCAAAGCGATCTGCATCCTGATGTCGTATATCATTTTCGTTGTAGAGTGCGTACAAGAAACTGGTATCGGCTATGAGTGTCATTCACGTATGCGTCTGTCTATCCAGTCAGCAAATTCGGCATTGAGAATCTCTCGACTGCGTTCAGAAGTATCCACCGGCTTATCAGACTTTAATCCCGCTTTGCGCGCGTTGCGCGCCAAATCCTGCATGGTTAGTTGAGGCTTTTTCGGCTTTTGCCCGTCCAACCAGGTTCGCAGCAACTCCTCTATCGTAGAGCCTTTAGCTTCAGCCAATTCCTCTAAACGTAGGGCAATGTCATCTGGAATATCGATAATCATACGGCGCTCCTCCTCCGCCCAAACATAATCCAACTGGTTGCTCTATGTCAAATGAAGTCTGTTGCGCCCGTCGTCGCAACTAGTTCAGTATCATCACATGCACTTCGCGCGGGCCATGCGCCCCTTTGACCAACTGATGCGCGATATCGGCTGTCTTGCTGGGACCAGAAATCACCGTGGTATTGCTGGCATGCGTGAAAGCCGGGTAACCCTCCCGCCGCTGCGCCTCTTGCCAGCTTTCCAAATCGGGCAGGATTTGCTCCGCGCGCATCAGCGCGATATGGACATCCGGCAAAAGCGATGTGCTGCGATAGCGCCCCGCCCCACTCTCGACGATCAAGCTGCCGGTAGCCGCCAGCGCGGCGGTAACGCCGCTAATGCCCACGCGCGCATCGCCGTCGTTATGTCGGCCGACCGCCACGCCCAGCGACCGCAACATGCCGTGCAAGCCGTCCATGGGCAACTCCGCCTCGTCCCAACACAAGACTGTCTTGTCGCCGTCGAGCAACTCCATGATCTGTTCGATCGCTTCATTAGTCGTCACCTGATACACGCAGCAGCCCAGCGCTTCCGCCTCGGATATGAATCTTCGCAACGTCTCAGCCGGCGACAGATCTTCCATCGGGATCATAGGTCGACGGTCTTCAATCGGCGGCACATCGGCGAAGGGCTGCTGCGTAGCCCGCAGCTTGCTTAGTATCCGTTCACGCGCGTCCACGTTTGCGTTCCTTCCATAGTTGGCGAAAGGGCTTGCTGGCAAACTCGGGAAAATCACGGTGCTTCGTCCAGTTACCCAGGACGCCGGGCATGTACTCACCCATGATATGTTGGCCGACCCGCGCCGCCACGCCGCCCAAATTGAAGCGCGTCGGCGACGTCATGCCGATGGCCCACATCTTCATCGCTATATCCCAGCGGCCGTCGCTCTCGCCCCCTTGCACCAGGTCCCAGCGTAGATCGAGCAGCATGCGCGGCAGGTCGATATCGACCGGGCACACTTGCTTGCAACTGCCGCAAAGACTGCTGGCGTGGGGAAGCGGCGTCGCATTTTCCAAACCGACGAATAGCGGCGTCAAGACCGCGCCGATGGGACCCCCATAGACCCAGCCGTAAGCGTGGCCACCCATGGTGCGGTAAACCGGGCAGGCGTTTTGACAGGCCCCACAGCGAATACAGGATAGCACTTCGGCATACTTTGTGGCGTAGATATCACTGCGGCCATTGTCCACCAAGATGACATAAGCATGCTCTGGGCCGTCATCTTCATCATCCCGCCGCGGCCCGTTGATGATATTGGTATAAACTGTCATCTTCTGCCCGGTGGAGCTGGAAGGCAGCACTTGTGTCAGGGTCGCGTAATCCTCGACCGTGTCCACCAGCTTTTCGATACCCACCAGCGCGACATGCACGCGTGGCAGCGAGGTGCACATGCGGCCGTTGCCCTCGTTCATCACCAAGCCGATGGATCCAGTTTCCGCGATCAGGAAGTTGCCGCCGGAAATACCCATATCGGCGCTGAGGAAATCTTCGCGCAGCATCCCCCGCGCGAAGGCCACCATTTCCTCGGCATCGTCAGTCGGCTCCATGCCGAGCTCATCCACGAAGACATCGCGGATTTCCGCCTTGGTTTTGTGCATGACCGGGCCGACGATATGGCTCGGTGTTTCATTCGCGAGTTGGATGATGTATTCGCCCAGGTCAGTTTCAACCACGCGCAGTCCGGCCGCTTCCATGGCGTGGTTGGTGCCCAACTCTTCGCTGAGCATGCTCTTGGCCTTGGTCACGGTCCGTGCGCCGTGGCGACGCGCGATGTCCAGCACCAATTGATTGGCCCGCGCGGCATCAACCGCCCACTCTACCTGGAATCCATTTTTCTTGAGATTGCGCTCGGCTTTTTCCAGCAGATCCGGCAACTGGCGCAAGGCCCGCCGTTTGGCTTCGGCCGCTTGCTGCCGTATGAATTCGCCGTGTTCGTTGCTATGGGCAAACATCGTATCAAGACGTTTGTAGTACGCCGTGCGTGTGCCTTCGCCGATCGCATGCTGCAAGTCGTCATTATGCAAGGCGACATCGGCCAGGGCGATGAAGTTGTTGGATTCGACCCCCATCGTCATGCGCGTCCTCCACCAAGCCCCTTTGCCAAAACGTCCGCCAGATGAAGCACCCGCTTGCGGGACTTGTCCCGCGACAAGCCGCCGTTCATCTGGGTCAAACAACTGACATCGCCGGTGACAATGGAATCCGCCGCCGAGTCGTTGATATTAGCGACTTTGTTCTTCAACATCGCGTTGCTGATATCCGCCATCTTGACGCTGAACAAGCCGCCGAATCCACAACAAACTTCACATTCGTTGAGCTCGACCAGTTCGGCATTGCCCAGATTCGCGATCAATTCCCGCGACGCCTTTCCCAAGCCCAAGCCGCGCAAACCGTGGCAAGCATCGTGCATTGCGAAGGTCTCTTTTTCGGGTAGTTGCAACTGCAGATCGACAATGCCCAAGCCCTCAACCAGGAACTCGCTAAATTCCCAGGTTATCGCCGCCATGCGCCGCGCCTGTTCATAGAGCTCGCCATCGTCCAGCGTGAACAAATGCGGATACTCATGCCGCACCATAGTAGCGCAGGAGCCGGAGGGCGTGACGATGACCTCGGCATCCTTGAAGGCCTTGAAAAAATGCACCGCGACTGTGCGAGCCTCGTCTCGATAGCCGGAGTTGAAGGCTGGCTGTCCGCAGCAGGTCTGCGCCATGGGGAAGTCCACTGTCACGCCGACATGCTCCAGGATGTCGACGGCAGACATGCCGGTCCCCGGGTAGATCATATCGACAATGCAGGTGACAAAGAGCGATACGCGTTTGCCAACCGGTGATATGCGTTCGGGTAATGCCATTGTTACGCTCTTGCTGTTGCTGTGAATCAACGCCGCCTAGTGTAGCGGAAAGCTGCCCGTCAAGCTATCGCGTCTTGATGTGGATTGATGGTGATTCGTGGGTTGGTTAGGTGAAGCCATCTGTTTCATCTCGATAAGGGCCGTTTCTTAACGGATCCGCTTGTACCGACGCCGGTCAATAGAAGTGGACATATTTGTCGCCATCCTGTCTTTTCTCCCGCATACTCCTCAGCGATATACTCTGCCGTGACATACCAATTCGTCGACGATAGATAGAGCCCTGAAATAACGCTGGCCAGTGGCAATATAACGTCCAACTGGACTGAACTGAGCCACCTGCCCGACACGATGATCTTCCGCAAAATGCAATTGAGGGAGAAACAATTCTTCATCCGCCTCCAAATCCCAAGCCCGGGTTTGGTAGCAACTGTCGATCGACATCAGCAAGCTGCCATCTGAGCTGATATCGCCCGCTTCGATAAGACATGGGCGCTTGCTGGGATGAGAAGGCAAGACCCGCACAGAACCCAGGTCTTTCTCCGAAAGCGACCAGCGATGTATTAAGGTCTCCGCCAAGACGATCAACTGGGAATCATCATCGGTGAACATGAGACCGGCTACCGACTCCCCGGACAGCGGACGAGGCTGCCAGGCTTCCCAGGCATCCGTTTCCCAGATTTGAATGGACCCGCTTCCGGCGGCGGCCAACAAAAGGCCATCATCCGAAAAAGCCCAAGCATGAAATATTCGGTTGTCGTCCGTCCTAAGTTCAATTTCGGAGGCTCCAAGCAACCCCAAATCAAATCGGAACAGCCTCGTGGAATCCAGGACCACCAACAACCACTCCTGAGAAGGATGGAGCAAGAGCTCGCTGATCGCCCCGTCACTCACCGGGATCTCATAAAGGAAGGTTTCCCCCAGCCGATCCCAGATGCCTCTTAGCTTCCAAAAGGGTAACCTGCCGGCATCCGTCCCGGCGATGACCTTATCTGACGTAACCCCCAAATGAGTGAAGTCATCTACTGTTATCGTCTGTCCAATCACATATTCTCCGTATTTTAGGTCTTCCGCTACTTGCCAAACCACAAGTTCTTTTTGCCCAGGCTTTTCAGTACGATAATGTTCATCACGTAACATAAAGAGTGTAGTGGTCTATAAAACTGGACACTTTTTCCCAGAAATAGAGGGAGGGTTTTGGTACTGTTTCATTATCTATGTGTATGATTTTCAGTAGCGGACAAGCCTTACAATTCGTTACTTTTTTGAGAATTTGCATTACTTTATTGCTTTTGCTGAGGGCACAGAGAAAAACCCACAGAGTGGTATTTTCCGGCGCCATCAAAGTCGAAATCCGTAGGGGCGAGCCTTGGCTCGCCCACCGTTCCGGCTAGGTTTTGCGGTCGACCCGGCGCCGCGCGTAGACACTGCGGGTCGGTCGCCCCTACCGCCGACTATTATTTTGGAGTTGCATGACTTACCTGCAACTACTTCTGTGCCTCTTTTTAATAAACCGCGTCGCTCATGCGACGAGAAGGTCTATTATTTTGTGTGAGCGCGGTAGCCCAAATTCTCCGATTACGCGCCGAGCGGCTATGGTGAATTCCCAGACTTTGCTGATTCATTCCCGCGCTGAGGTGTATAATCGACTATTGAGAGAGACATACGGTAAAACAGGTGAAAGTTTTGACAATTGCCGCGACCGACCGCATCGGCGGAGCGGGTATCGCGGCCTATCGTACCCATCGTGCTTTGCTGGATGCCGGCATCGAGGCGCAGATGCTGGTCTGGCGCAAGACCAGCGCGGACCCGAGCGTGCATCGCTTGGCGACGCGGCTCAACCTGTGGGCGCGCGCGCGCCGAAAGGTCGCGGCGCGCCGTCACGCTAGCCTGCTTGAGTCGAATCCGCGCGTAGCGGGCGGCGCTTACTGGAGCTTGAACCTGTTCGGATACGCGATCGCCTCCGTGATCAACGCCTTCGACGCCGACATCGTGCATGCCCATTGGCTGGGCGACAACTTTTTGCCGATTCAGCAACTCGCCTCAATCAAGAAGCCGCTGGTCTGGACCTTGCACGATATGTGGGCCTTTACTGGTGGATGTCACTATGCCGGTGACTGTATGCGCTTCCTGGAAACTTGCGGGAACTGCCCGCAACTGAGCGATCCAGGGCCCGATGACATCAGCGCCCGGGTCAACAAACAGAAGCGCATCGCCTGGGCGCGGCTCCCGCTTGCCATTGTCTGCCCCAGTCGCTGGCTGGCAGACTGCGCCGGCCAAAGCGCTGTCTTGCGGAACAAGCGAATAGAGGTCATCGCCAATCCCATTGATACCCGCGCCTTCAAGCCGCTGGACCGGCGCGAAGCGAGGTATGCCTTCAACTTGCCGCTGGACAAGAAGCTGGTGCTGTTTGGGGCCGCTGACGGCACTGCCGATCCGCGCAAGGGCTTCGCATACCTGCGCGAGGCATTGAGCGGCTTCGCGGAGAGCGCTAGCCTGGAACTGGTCATTTTCGGCGCGGACAATGAGGACAATGGAGACCCAATAGACCTTGATCTGCCCATCCACAGAACGGGCAACCTGCGCGACAACGTGAGCTTGAACCTGCTCTATTCCGCCTGCGATGTTTTTGTACTGCCGGCATTGCAGGATAACTTGCCCAACACGCTGCTGGAAGCGCTGGCCTGCGGGACCCCTTGCGTCGCATTCGCTACCGGCGGTATCGGCGATTTGCTGCAGCATCAAGAGAACGGATATCTCGCTCAATTGGCGGATGCCGCGGATCTGCGACGCGGCATCGAATGGTCGCTCGCGCAAGAATGGTGGCCCGAACGTATCCATCAGCAAGTGGTGGAACGATATGCGGCGCATCGCATCAGCGAGCAGGTTATCGGGCTCTATCAATCGATACTTGGCGATCTCTCGTGAGCGGAATCCCACACATAAGTTTTGGCCTCATCGTACTCAATGGCGAACCATTCATCCGCTATACCTTGCGCGCGATCTATCCCTACGCGGGGGAAATAATCGTGGTCGAAGGCGCCACGCCCGGCGCGCGCAATATCGCGACCGCCGACGGCCATTCGCGCGATAGCACCCTCGAAACCCTGCGTGACTTCAAAACGCGTGAAGACCCCGACAACAAGCTGCAAATCGTCACCCGCGACGGTTTCTGGAGCGAAAAGGACGAGATGTCGCAAGCCTATGCCCAGCGCGCCACCGGCGACTATCTTTGGCAGGTCGATGTCGACGAGTTTTATCAACCCGCGGACATCGAAACCGTGCTGGAGATCTTAAAGACCGACCCGAGCATTACCGCTGTATCCTTTGACACGATCACCTTTTGGGGCGCGCCCAGGTATTACGTCGATAGCTGGTATCTGCGGCGCGGCGCGGCCGAATACCATCGCTTGTTCAAGTGGGGCCCGGGTTATCGCTACCTGACGCATCGTCCGCCGACCGTGGTGGACAGGGAAGGCCGCGACCTGCGCGCAGGTCGCTGGCTTCGCGGGGCGGACTTGCGGGGGCGCGGTATTCGCATGTATCACTATTCCCTGCTGCTGCCCAAGCAGGTGCTGGAAAAATGCGAGTATTACAGCCGCGCCGAATGGGCGAGGCGGCAGGGGGCCTTGGATTGGGCGCAGCATGCCTTTCTGGCGCTGGAGCGTCCCTATCACGCCCATAACGTCGACGATTATCCCGGCTGTCTTTATCGTTACCAGGGCGAACATCCGCCGCGGGCGCTGCAAATGTGGCGTGATATCGGCGCGCCGGACAGCCCTTACGAGATACGCCCCACGGACGATATCGAGGCGCTGCTTGATTCCTGGACTTACCGAGGCGGACGCTGGCTGGTGATGCGCGCCGATCAGCCGGCGCAAATCCTGCAAATGCTGCGGCGACGCCTGACCCAAGCGCTTGCCCGGTCTACGCCTCAAATTCTCAAGGACTTCCTCAAGCGACGCTGATGTGGCAATCGAATTCGCTGGCGAATTGCGGTATGCTGTGAGCCAAAACAGAAGCGAGAGAAAAGCGAACAGAGATGAAGGCCTATAACCACACAACCTTGATCGAGCAAGACAGGCAGCAATTGCATCCCATGTACCATCCCTCGCGGACCGAGAACGCCGTCATGGTGGAGAAGGGCGATGGCGTCTGGCTGTACACGACTGACGGCCGCAAGATCCTTGATTCGATGGCCAGCCTCTGGAATGTCAACATTGGCTACGGCAACCGCGAGTTGGCGCAGGTCGCCTATGAGCAAATGTTGG
>JAPOWG010000001.1 GCA_026707745.1 Chloroflexota bacterium | reverse complement strand
ATACACCCCTCATCCCCCGGCCCCTTCTCCCACAAGGGGAGAAGGGGAGTCTTGTAACCCGTACTGAGCCGTTAAAGCCCCTCTCCCTTTATGGGAGAGGGGTTTGGGGTGAGGGTCTGGGCGGTTCTTCAACAGACTCTATCAGGTCGCCCGAAAACCACCAAAACGATATCAGGTTTCGTGGCGATATCGCGCCTGATGAAAAGCTGTCCGCTCCTCAGTTAATGAAATGAGAGGGCTTGTTATTTTGTCTGAGCGCGGTAGGACGATTCGCCGGTTGCGCGCCGAGCGGCTGTAAAAGCCGAGAGGCGCTATACAACTGTACAAAAAAACCTCGCTATCAATGGCGAGGCTTTCCGATCGCTGTAGCCCCTACGGGACTCGAACCCGTGTCTCCACCTTGAAAGGGTGGCATCCTAGGCCGCTAGACGAAGGGGCCAAAACCAACACAATAAGTTACAAGTCAGATCAGCGAAAGTCAAGGTCGGTTTGTTCCGGGGTGTATTTCAGATTATTCGCAATTAACCACCGAGAGCACCGAGGTTTACCCCCTTGCCTGTCAAAATGGGGGCGACGTAGGCGCGTTTCGCTGAAACGCCCGCAAAATATATTCCTCCATTGGTTTTTCTCTGCGCTCTCTGCGTCCTCTTTTTTAACGAGCCTATCATCAATGTACCTCAGTTTGCGGCATCATTGTGCTAGTTAATGCTGTTTGCAGCAAACTTCAGGAATGAACCAAAATGTGTTATGCTACGAAGTGGCAGCAAAAGCGCCAGTTCTCTTTACGACTCCTGATTTTCAGGTGAGCGTCCAAAAAAGTCTGCGATAACGGGTCGATCTGTCGTCACGCATAGTCCTAAGAGGCTCAAAAAAAGATTAGTCCAGCGAGATTAAGCGACCGTTAGCTGCCATTTGTAGTTGCTGCGTGAGAGGAAAATCTAATGAAGTATCGGAAGCGCGTATCAGGCGATGCAGTGTTGAACTTCGGTCAATTTCGTATGTACAAGCGTATCAAGTCTCAGCGGGCTGTGATGTCGATCAGCATGTAGTGGTGATAGCTGTTTGCAAGTCTGGTCAGCCCGATGTCGAAGTACGAGAGTTTACGCAAGACGAAAAGAGCGCATTGCAAGCAGTCCAGTGGCTGCTCAATCGCAATGCGGAAATAGTGATACTGGAAAGTACGGCGAAATATCACCTTTTGTACTACGAGACATTTCGCGAAGCTGGTCTGAATGTCCAGGTTATCAATCCAAGATTGATAAAGTCATTGTTGGCGGTAGAAGGAAAGAGTGACAAGGCCGATGCCTTCAATATGGCCCGATTAGCGATGTCCTTTCAATTGCGTGTTAGCAACATGGCGGATAAGAGTCAAAAGGAAATGCGGCTCAACCTCCGCGCCCTGGACAAAGACAAAGAACGCCGTACCCAACTGACAAATTCTCTACAATCTCTTTTGACAGAATATGGCTGTACAATTTATCGCCTAATTAAGGTGAATAGCGTATCGGGACGTTTGATCGCGCAGGCCATCGCTTATACCGAGTTGGATAGTAAGCAAATCGTTCTGCAAAGCTGGAAAGGCGCGAAGAGTAAACAAGTTGCCCTGATCAATGCGCTAGGTTCAATCCATGAATTGCCGGATTATGTTCGCCTTGAAATCGGTCAAGGACTAGAAGAGATCGAATATCGCAACCGATTGATAGAAACGCGTGAACAACGGGCCTATAGCCACATCGGTAAGTTTCAGCTTGGGTCTCAGGTTCACTGGATGACGACCGCGCCGGCGGTCAATGAAATGCTAGCATTGCGCATCATAGCCGAGTCAGGCGCCAATTTCTGGGAGAGATACTATTCTGCGCAAGCCTTTGCCAAAGCGCTAGGTGTCGCGCCAGCAATCAGAATTTCAGGTGGAAAGCAACTAAGGGCCAAGAGATCCCACGGCAATATTTATGTGAAAAGGCATATGCTAAACGCCGTGAAAGGATGGTTGATGACCACGCCGATCACGCACCCGCTAAAGCAGCGAAACTTGCAATATAGGGACAGGGCCGGGTTCAATCGTTCCGTGTCCGCAACCGCAAACAAAATCGCGCAAGCCTTGTGGCACATGGGTAAACGTGGCGAATATTATAACCCGCAGACTCGATGACAGGTCATACGTGACACCTACCAAGCTAGCTATGAAGCGACGGGCTCGTTATTTTGTGTGAGCCAAGTTCTAAACGTGCGAGCGGCTTTTTTAGTAAACCGCGATCTGCGGTAGCCGAGCAGGTCTATTATTTTGTGTGAGCGCGGTAGCCCAAATTCGCCGGTTACGCGCCGAGCGGCTGTTGTTAGATGCCTTGGCGCGACATACTTGGAATTATTTCTGTGCCCTCGGTGGCTAAAAGAATGGGCTGCGATTGCCCTGCTGCGAACGATCGCCTGATCTGGACGCCCTAACCTTTGAGGAACTTGCTAAAACGGTCTCTGTCCCCCGGCCGCAACAAACCGAATTGCTCGCGATAGCCAACCAGTTTTCTAATCTGATCTTGCGGAATCGGCCGCAGCGTATCGCTGATCTGGAGCGCCTTGTGCAATATATTCGCGCAATGTTCCAGGCATTCCAGCATCAAATAGGCCTCCCATAGCGTCTTTGCCACTGTCAGCGAACCGTGATTCGAGAGCATGATCGCGTCATGTTCGCGGATTAGCTCCCTGACAGCATCGCGATTCTCGACGCTGGACGGCGTTGAGTACGGCGCAGTCGGCATCAAACCGAGCAAAACAACCGCCTCGGGAATGATACACTGCTGAAAATCGTAGCCGACCAAGGTCAGCGCAATCGCGGTTGGCGGATGCGCGTGTACAACGCCTTGAACATCGTCCCGTTGACGATAGCATTCGAGGTGCATGGGACTCTCCGAGGTAGGCCGCAACCTCGCATTGGCATCGGTCGCTTCGTCTAGCCTTTCGCCATCCAGATTGACGATGAGCAACTGTTCCGGCGCCAGGTAACCGAGCGACAGACCACTGGGGCTTAGCAGGACGCGGTCGTGATCAAGCCGCGCGCTGATGTTGCCGCCTGCGCCGTCGACAAAACCGTTCTGGACCATGAGCCGACCGACGCGACAAACTAGAACCCGCAAGTTTTCTTCGCTGCTATTCATCTGTTCTGCCCTATGCTGATTGGATTTCCGAGGGGTCAGCAAGTATGACGATCCTGCTTATTCGCCGTATGAAGAACTTCGCTTCTGCTGTGAAACCGCTGGCATATCTTCGACTGTTGCATCGCCTGTTTGCTCGCCATACAGCTCTTGCCAAAGGGCTTCCAGCGTCTCCTGCGCAAATTCCACGAAATTACAGACATCGCACACGTATGCCAGCATGTTGGGTATCGCCAGCAACTGCCCCTGATGCACTTCTGAAAAAATCATCTCGCGCGGAGAGCAACGACCCACAGTGCATCGCGGACAAGCATAACCCTTTATCTTTGAATCCATCATTTCCCGTCTCTAATTCGGTATCATCTCGATAGATGCCAGTGGCCAATAGCGCAACACAACTTGACCGACGATTTTGCTGAGAGGCACGGCGCCAAACCGACGAGAATCGCGGCTGTTGTTTCGATTGTCGCCCATCATGAAGTATTCGTCATCTCCAAGTAACCAGATTTGATCGGCGCAACGCATAATCCCGCAGGCTTCCTTTATGTAGGTCTCCGATAGCGGCTCTCCGTCAATATAGATCTGCTGATCGCGCAATTCTACCCTTTCACCCGGCAAGCCAACCACACGCTTGATAAGCATGATTCCTCGTTCCGATTCCCTGGGAACCAAGGAATTGAAGACCAGAATATCCCCACGCTCCGGCGAGCCTAGGAGGTAATGGATCCGACTGACAACCAAGCGATCATCCCCGTAAAACGTCGGCTCCATACTGTGACCGTCCACCAGGGACCGGGGAATCGCCAAATCAAAGAGTACCGTAACGGCCACGACGAATACCACGGTACTGACAATCTCCCGGAACAAGCCCGGCAACTGAAGCGGCGGTCGTGGCAACTGCCCTGTATGACTTCGAAGCATCGTCTTTTCGCTTAGGCAAACGCTGGCGTCACTGTAGACGTAAACGTCGACAAATTTTCATTCTTAATCCGATTATATGTTCCTCGTTGAGCCACCGCAATACAAAGTGCCAGCTCCTTCCGCACTGTATTAAATCCGCTTAATCTATTACATCCAGCGCATTGTCCTTTCGCGCCTCCGCAGCCGGCAAAGAACTGCGCTCGCTACGGGCGCGAAAACTCATACGAAGGGGCGTACCTTCGAATTCGTAAGCCTGACGGAACCGGTTCTCCAGGTACCTCTTATAAGTAAAATGAACCTGCGACGGATCATTGACATGAAAAAGAAACAGCGGCGGATCGGTACGCACTTGCGACGCATAGAAGAACTTGAGCCGTTTGGTCCCTTTGCCGTGTGGAGGGTGCTTTTCAATCGCATCGCGCAATAGGCGGTTGACATCGGCGGTCGGAATCCTGAGGAAGCGGGCCTCCCAGACACGATTGGCTACCTCCAGCACTTGATGCACGCGTTGACCTCCCAGCGCGCTGATAAAGATTATCGGCGCATAGCTTACAAAATGAAGTCGATCGCGGATATTGTCGATGAAGGCATTCATAGTGTAAGCATCCTTGTCGACGGCGTCCCATTTGTTAACGACAATGACCAGACTCTTGTACTCCTCAATGATATAGCCGGCAATGTGTTCGTCTTGTTCCGTCACCCCAAGACTCGCGTCAATAATCAGCAAGGCCAGGTCGGCTCGGCCAATCGCCTTCATCGCTCGGATAACGCTGAATTTCTCCACGCCAGCTTGAACGCGTCCCCGGCGTCGAATGCCGGCGGTATCAATCAAGGTTATCCTTTCGCCATACCAGGTGATATCCGTGTCAATCGCGTCGCGCGTCGTGCCTGCAACCTCGCTGACGATCACGCGATCCTCGCCGATCAACTTGTTCACCAGCGTGCTCTTACCCGCATTTGGACGCCCGACCACAGCGATCTTGAGCTGCTCATCCTCAGCTTCTTCCTCCTCCTTACCGGGCGAGCGCGCGCGCAACTGGAGCGCGACTTCATCGAGCAAGTCACCCACGCCATATCCGTGAATCGCGCTGATGCCCACCACCACGGACAAACCCAAACTATAAAAGTCATAGGCATCCTGCGCGCGCCTCTGGTCATCAATCTTGTTTGCAGCGACGAGGATCGGCCTGTCCGACCGTCGCAGGATCTCCGCTATAGCTTCGTCAGCGGCCGTCACCCCAAAATGCGCGTCGACGACCATAATGATGAGGTCCGCGCCACCGATGGCGATCATCGCTTGTTCGATGATCTCCTCGACGAAAGCCGCGCTGCCTTCCGCCAAGGGCGATTCATCGCGCGAGCCCGAGGGCTGATAAACTTCGATTCCGCCCGTATCAATCACTTGAAACGTGATGCCATTCCAAAATGACTCGCCGTGCAGGCGGTCGCGCGTGGTGCCGGGTATCTCGTGAGTGACCGCCATGCGTTCACCCACCAGGCGGTTGAACAAGGTGCTCTTGCCGACGTTGGGGCGGCCAACAAGCGCAACTATCGGTTTGCTTGCCATAGCGACGTGATGCCTAATAATGTCAGGAAGTCTGGATTGTAGTGGCTGCGGGCAAAGATCGGTAGGGATATCCTGAACGACGATCAACCGCCGCCAGGCGCGGTCGCCGTCGCCATGACCGTTTCAGACGATTCCGCCGCCTCCACAGAGATGATTTCCACGTTCAGCTCCGCGGGCAACAATGAAACGTTCGCCTCAGTCAATTCGCTCTGGCTGATGCCAACTACCGGCGGAAGATCGTAAACACCGGGTTCGAGGCCGTTCAAATCGACGACTACCTGAATGTCGTCAGAAGTCAGCACATCGACCAGCGACACCGGTCCATTGACGTACGCGGAAACGTTTTGCGGAACGATGACGACGTCATAGGTCTCGTCGAGACCAATGACGTTCACCGCGATATTGTCGATCTGGCGGGTGGTGACAATCGGGAGAATCTCGATAGTGACGGTGATGCTGTTCTCCCCGTCCATCACAAAGAGATCATCGCTGGGCAATTGTACCGGTACCGACAGTTCAAAATCTGCCTGACGATCTTCAAGACTGATGGGAACTGTGAACAAGGTGTCAGCAATGTTCGTCAGTTGCGCCAGCGGCCCGCCCACGAACAGAGATCTGGGGTCCGGGCTCACGCTGGCCAGGGTATAACCTGCCGGCAAGGTATCGACGCGAACATTAGGCCGGACGGCGAATTGCCGCACATCGTCGCGCCTGGTGATGTTGACGACAATCGTCACGGTTTGCGCTTCCAGTTCAATACCGCTGACACGATCGCCCTCCGCATTCACAGCATAGGGACGCACATCCAAAGCGATGGGGCTGCGATGAGGGGACAAGTCTAAATCACCGCGTATCTCAACGATCTCCGAGACAATGCTGGCTGCCCCGCTGACAGACATCTCAAGGATTTCTGTCTCTGGAACGTCATTTCGGAAGCCCAGCGGAGGCGGTTCAACAACGACGATGTTCAAAGGTCTGGAGATCGTTTCTATCGGTTCTAATTCTACTGTAATCTGGGATGGCTGAGTCTCCTCTTGCCTCCGGATACTAATGGATTCGGGCCAGGCAACCTTGACCTCCAATGGCACGGTATGCGTGCCAGCGCCCAATTTGGTTAGATCGGCGCGCACGACAATGTCCTCAGAACGTCGCGATGTCACCGCGGACTGCGAGCCCTGGATTTCCACCGTTACAAAGCGCGATGGATTGTTGGTCATGACCGTGGTATCGCTGGGAACGAACTGTATTGGAATACCGCTAAAGCGGCGGGTATCTATGGGATCGGCCGACGTGACGGCGATATACCAGACACCGGTCGCCAGGATCACCGAAATGACCAGCCAAAGCGCATTGCCGGCCAGGTCAGACTCTCTCAACCGTTGAATCATGGGTTTGCCTGTTGCCTGCGGCGAATTTGCATACGAAGCGACAAATCGTGCAGGCTTTCCCGTAGGCGACCCAAGATCGAAACCGAGGTCTCATCCGCTGGACCGTAGTAGGCGCTTAGCACCAGATGCAAACGCTGTATATCCAGGTCGAGGATGAGCCGACCGCCGTTCGTCACACCGACCTTGCCCGTCTCTTCCGATACGATCACGCACAAGGCGTCGCCCACTTCGCTGATGCCGACCGCCGCGCGGTGACGCGTCCCCAAGTTCGGGTTGGGCAAGTTGCGGCTTGCCGTGATCGGCAAAACACTGGACGCCGACGCAATCCTTCCCGCATTGTCGATAATCACAGCCCCATCGTGCAACTCCGTGCGCGGCCAAAAGAGCGTCACCAGCAGATCGGCAGTTACAGTGCTGTCCAACTGTACACCGGTGCGTATATACTCGGCGAGGCCGCTGTTGCGCTGCAAGACGACGAGCGCGCCGTGCCGACGCTCCGACAGCTTCTCGGCCGCGGCGCAAATCTCTTTGATTACCGAGACCCTTATTTCCTCAGGCGCTTGTCGGCTGCCAAAGATCGAGCCCCGTCCCAGGCGCTCCAGGACACGTCGGATTTCCGGCTGGAAGATCACCGGAATCGCAATCACCAGCGCCGTCAAGCTGTTGACGAGCAGCCAGCTCAAGGCCTGCAAATTGAATACAGTCGCCAGCGCGATCAGCCCAATCACGATGAGTGCGATGCCGCGAAAAAGCGTGACCGCTTGCGTCCCTCGAAACAGAAAACTGATACTGTAAAACAGCAACGTGACAATGGCGATATCCACGATGTCCGACGGCGCCAGGTTTTGTAATACGACTGCTATCTGTTCCACGGTTCAGCTACCAACAGTTTATGTAAACCGCGTCGCTCATGCGACGAAAAGGCCTATTATTTTGCGGGAGCGCGCCATTCTTGTATACGATTCGTTGCCGCCAAGCGGCTCTGCATGATAAGCGCGCAGCGGTGGCGATGCGCCAGTTTCGCGTACATTTACCAACACTTGATACCGGTTTTCGTTATGGAATTTTAACACCCGTTACACAGTTGCGCTTAGCAATCCGCACCAGTTTACGTAAACCGCGTCGCTCATGCAACGAGAAGGCTTAAGATTTTTCGCGAGCGGAACGTTCCTGTGGTCTTTTCGCCGGTTACGCGCCGCGCGGCTAAATCCTTGCGGCTCAAACGCAGGCTGTTGACAGGCATCGTCAATTGCAAATTGTACTGTGAGAAGATGCGCGGCCCTGGCCAGCGACAGCGATCGTTGGCAATCCGTAGGCTTATGCGAGCAAGTGCGTCAGGACAGCTTTTTGCGCGTGCATGCGATTCTCGGCTTGCTCAAAGACTTTCGATTGCGGACCGTCCATGACGTCGTCAGTGATTTCCTCGCCGCGATGCGCCGGCAAACAATGCATCACAATTGTGTCGTCCTTGGCAAATCGCAATAAATCCCGGTTAACTTGGAAGCCTGTAAATTCGCCTATGCGCTCCTGCGCTTCGGCTTCCTGACCCATGCTAACCCAGGTATCAGTATAAATGACATCGGCGTCGGCGACGGCTTGCTGCGGTCGCGTATGCATTTCCAGGGTGCTCCCGTTACCTTCGGCAAGATCGTAGGCTTGCTCGCGAATCGAAGATTTCATCTCGTAGCCCTCCGGCGTCGCGATGCTGAACGTCACGCCGAAATGCGCGCAAACCAGCGCAACCGACGCCGCGACGTTGTTGCCGTCGCCCACGAACGCAAGACGCAAGCCGGCAAGCCGCCCAAAAACTTCGCGGATGGTCATGATATCCGCCAGGGCTTGGCAGGGATGATAGCTGTCGCTCAAGCCGTTGATCACCGGCACGCGCGAGAATTCAGCCAATTCCACCACATGCGAATGATCAAAGACGCGCGCCATGATGCCGTCGACATAGCTTGACAGAACGCGCGCGACATCGGGCACGCTTTCGCGCTTGCCCAGCCCAATCTCTTGCGGACCGAGCATTATCGCGCTCCCGCCCAGGTGTTTCATGGCCATTTCAAAAGAAACGCGCGTGCGCAACGACGGCTTCTGAAAGATCATGCCCAGAGTCTTGTCTCTCAAGACCGGCTGATTGCCGCCGTTCCGCCATTCGCTCTTGAGCAGCAGGGCCGTCTCAAGCAAATGATCCATTTCTTCCGTTGAGCAACTTGCCAAATCAAGGAAGTGTTTCATCACCCTGGTCCACTATCGGCATCAGACCTAGAAGGCGCAGTATATCACATGACCAGCCGCGGGCAACGTCCCATTTCGGGGGCCCGGGGAAGGGAGTGCCGTCAAAGCAAGAGACGTGGCGTCGACAATCGAGGACGCTGGTTCCGCCCCCTTCTCTAGTCCTAAGAGACTAAAGTCAGCGGACCTGATCCATCTCTTCCATGTCGCGCCAGTTGCGCCCGTAGCTGGCGTTAGCCCTCAAGGGCACGCGAAGCGGCTTGCCATCGGGAAAAGCCGTTTCCATCGTCTCTACAACCAGCGATGCGACACTTGAGAGCTCATCTTCCTTGACTTCAAGGACCAATTCATCATGGACTTGCAAGATCATCGCCGCGTCGTATTTCTCTTCAGTCAACCGACCTTGCAAGTTGATCATCGACTGTTTAAGAATATCCGCCGCCGTGCCCTGAATGGGCATATTGATAGCGGCTCGCTCTTCCGCGGCGGTACTGCGGCGGTTGCCATTGGATCTGATTGCCGGATAGATGCGCCGCCGGCCGTAGAGCGTTTTCGTAAAGCCGTTCTCCCAGACGAAGGCTTTGGTCTTCTCGATATATTTCTCTACGCCTGGCATGCGCTCGAAGTAGGTCGCGATGAAGGCCTCCGCCTCCGCCAAGCTCAGGTCGCTGTCTCGCGCCAGTCGAAACGCGCCCATGCCGTACATCAAGCCGAAATTAACGCGCTTGGCGAAACTGCGCTGCTCGTAAGTGACATCCGCGGGCTCAATGCCGCTGACCGTTGCCGCTGTCGCTTGATGGATATCCAAACCGCGATGGAAAGCGTCAATCAGCGTCGCATCTTCGCTGATATGCGCCATCACCCGCAATTCAATCTGGCTGTAGTCGACCGCCAGTAGAACATACTCAACTGGCGCGACAAAGGCTCGTCTCACCTCGCGCCCGATTTCGGTGCGTATCGGTATATTCTGCAAATTCGGGTTGCTGCTGCTGAACCGTCCGGTCGCCGAACCAGTCTGATTGTAACTCGTATGCAATCGCCCGGTACGCTCATTGACTAGCTCCGGCAAGGCATCGACATAGGTGCTTTTGAGCTTCGACAGCTCGCGGAAATCCACGATCATATTGACAATAGGGTGTTTATCGCGCAGGGCATCCAGCGTTGTGGCATCAGTCGAATATCCCAATTTCGTCTTCTTCAGCCCGTCAACGGGTAATTCAAGCACTTCGAAAAACACGGTATTCAGTTGCTTGGGGCTATTGATATTGAACTTGCCAATGCCGCCGTGCTCAAAGATTTCCGCTTCCAGCTCGGCAATGCGTCCTTGCAGGCGCTCGCTCATATCCTTTAAGAACTCTACATCCAGCGTGACGCCCTTGGCTTGCATGCCGCCGATAATCGGAATCAATGGCAACTCCAGCGAGGAATAGAGCGGATCCAAGCCCTCCCCCTTCAATTCGCCTTGCAAGAGTTCGATCAACCGCCAGGTCATGGCAGCGTCCGCGGCTGCATAGGGCGCCGCCGCTTCGATATCGACCGAATCCATCGTCTTCTGTGCTTTTCCCGTGCCGAGCAACTCGACAATTTCCGTCATCTGGATGTCCAGCTTTTGCGAGACGAGCGCCTTGAGACCTAGGAATTTGCTGATCGGGTTGCAGACCCATTCCGCCAACATGGTATCGAAGCTGATCGGCTGTACGTCTATCCCATAACGCCCCAAGATCATGACATCGTAGACAGCGTTATGAGCGCTTTTGGCGATTGTCGGGTCTTCCAGTGAATCGCGGATCGCATCGATTACAATACCCAACGGCAACTGATCGCCGACCGGCTCGGCAAACATATCAGTCTGTCCCTGCCCATTTGCCCGCGTATGGCCCACCGGAATGTAGTACCCTCGGTCGCCATCGACTGCCAGCGATATCCCGACAAGCTCCGCCGACATCTGGTCAATACCTGTCGTCTCGGTGTCAAAGGCAATCACATCCGCGGCCTGGAGTTGAGTAACCAGTTCAGCCAAGCCCCGCTCATCACGCACGATGACCGTTTCAATAACCTCATGCGCGTTGACGATGCCTGTTTCGACTTCGTCGCCATGCAGGTCCGTATAGACCCGGCGAAGCCGATCTCTCAGTGTCCTGAACTCAAGCTCGGCAAAGATATCGTCCACCGGCTTCAAGGCAAAATCTTGCCCGATGCAGGCTTCCAAATCCAGTTCGATGGGCAGGTCGCGCATGATCGTCGCCAATCGCCGGCTCAGGAAGGCCATTTCGCGCCCCTCGACCAGCCGATTGCGGACGCGGGTTTTGAGCTCATCCAGATGCTCGTAGATCGTCTCCAGGTCGCCATACTGCTGTAACAGGTCGGTCGCGGTCTTTTTTCCTACCCCAGCCACGCCCGGGATATTGTCCGATGTGTCGCCTTCCAAAGCCTTGAGATCAATCAGTTGACTCGGCTCCAAACCATCATAACGCTTTTGGAAAGCCGCCACGTCTAATACTTCATCACCGCCTGTGCGCTGTGGCAATTGAACGCGCACATGCGGGGACAAGAGTTGCAGTATGTCGCGATCGCCGGTGGCGATATGAACATCGAGGCCCTGCTCGGCAGCCTGTTTGCTGATCGTGCCCAAAATGTCGTCGGCCTCCATGTTTTCCATAGTCAGCCGCGGTATGTTGAATGCGTCAACGATCTCTTCAATCCGATCAATCTGGATCTTGAGATCTTCCGGCATCTTTTCGCGCGTGGCTTTGTATTCGCTGTAGAACTCTTCGCGCCCGCTCAGCCCGCGGTCAAACGTCACCGCGATGTACTTGGGTCGGTGATGCTCGTAAACTTCAAGCAAGGTGCGCGTGAAGCCGTATATTGCATTGGTGCTTTCGCCTTTTGAGGTCGTGAAAGCGCCAGACTTGAGCGCGAAGTAGCTGCGATAGGCCAGCGCATGACCATCAATAAGATAGAGGACCGGGCGCGCTTCCATGGTTTTCCTTCAATCATTTGTCTTTAAGAGATTGGGACGAGTATAACCAATTCGCGTCCTTTGCGACAGTCAGCTGTCAGCGCGGACGAAGCTCAGAAAGCCCTGCAACTCGCGCATGTCAAGATCCCGCCCGGGCTGTAGCACCAGGTATGCGTCCGCCCAAAGCGCCTGCGGCAAACTCTCATCTTCCGAACGAGCGATGCGCTGCGACCGCGCCATCAAGTCCTTCGCAATTTGATCCGGCGCCGCGCCCACCGGGATATCCGCAACCAGGTATACGAAGTCCTGATACACATCGATTCGGCGAACTGTCCATCCCAGATTATTGAGTTGCACCTCCAGCCAAAAGACCAATTGTTTGGCCACGTTCTGGCTGAGCGGGGTCGCGGGATCGGCGACAAGCCAGACGAAGGTAAGCGCCTGCGTCGATCTCGCCGCCCTGTCCGGGACACTCGCCAATGAGAGCATCGGTTTGGTGTCCGAGTCCTCTTTTTCTGTCTTTATGTCGACCGCCGGTACTTGCGCCATAGCTTGTAACATGCGGTCGCCTTGTCTGTTGATCGCGCTCAAGGATTGGCTACCGGCAAAAACCAAAGACAGGGTCAAATCATCCAGCGTACCCTTGGAATATAGCATGAAGTGCCTGCTGCTATTGGGCAAGGTGAGAAATCGCAACCGCGACTTGTTCTGTTCCGCCGTCCAATCGTCGTAAATCGCATGCCGCAAGGCTTTCAGATCATCCGGTTGCAGCACGCCGGAATACGCCACCACAGCATTGTCGCGTGTCAGCAAAGTGGCTTCCGCGGTCAGTTCAGTCATCGTCTGCGTCATGACAATTGCCACTTGCCGGAGGTAAGGATCTTCGACTCTGCCATAGAGCGGCGCGCGCATAGAGCCGCTTTTCTCGGCCCCTCGCGATGCGGCTGCGAAACTCGCGGCAGCCGTCGTGGCCATCTCGCCGGGATTATTTGAAACTGCGGGCAATGTCGTCTGGCCCAGGATTGGGGGCGCATCAATGGTTGGTAGAATCTCTTGAGAAATACCTGGTTCCCGCGGGGCGTCGCGGCCGTATCGAAGTCCCGATTCGCGACCAATGTCATCAGATGAACGCCTGCCGAAATCTGCGTAACGCCCGGCGCCAGACAGGTTCGCTATGGTCGTGTTTTCGCTCTCAACATCGCGCAATATCCGTCCCAAGTTCTCCGTATCAGTGTGCTGCGCGTCTGGAACGGTCGTTGCGAATTCCGATGCTCCGAGCGCCGGATTCGACAGCGCCCGGCCCAGATCGCGCACTGTGGTCTGCTCGCCTGTGCTGGAGAGTGGCGTGTCCTCGTCCTGCCTGACAGTCGTGGCGCCAGCCTGGTCTTCGCTGCGCAAGTGCCGATAGCGTATCGTATCGCCATCGTCGTCCGACTCAATTGCCAGTTCAACGCCATCGGGTGCGGGATCCGCTTTATCGTCCTCCGTCGGGTGCAGCAGTCGGTATGATGCTTGCAGCTTTTGCAAGGTATATGACGGCATCACCTGATCAACAAGCAAACCGTCGACCAAGGATTCGATATTGACGGTGTCTTCTTGCATTTCAATTGGGGACAGTCTTGCGGTCTGTGGCAAGGCCTCGTATACGTCTCTCAGCGATCCCTCCAGGACAGGAATCAAGTATCTTGAGGACACAGGAATATCGACAACGCCTTGGGCGCGATATGCCTGCGCCAACTCCTGCGCGGTCGGGTTGTCGGGCGCCAAAACAATAGCGATTTCGCCTTGTCGCGCGCGGATCAAGTCAATCATCACCGCTGGCGCAATAGCAAGGTTCTCAATATCCAGCAGCACCAGGTGATGTGGTTTGCGACGCAATTGCTCGATAGCGTTGCGCGCTTCTGTGACCGGCGTTACAGCATATTCGCCCAAGGACTCCAATGCGCGTTTGACATTGATGGCAAACTGCACATCGCGGGTAACCAGTAAGATGCGCTTGACCGCGATGGTCATGGCTCACCCCGGGGCACTATCATAAGAATGAGGAAGCAACAAGCCAATGAGCGATTCCTGGATTGCGTCAAGGCGAACCTGCAACTTGAGTTGGCCGCCGGCCCATTCCCGATTATCGTTTTGATTTTATCACATTCACTATAGCTGACCATTGAATCAGCCTAAGGTTCAGCAACAATCGGGAGGTCGGCGCAATCGCCGTATTCGGTCGTGAAGTCAGCGCTGACCCATCCGCTCTGCCCGTTAACATCTAGCTGCCACCATGTTTTGGCGCTGTTCTGACCGGTTATCGGCGTCAGCGTACCACTATCCAGGACAGTGATAATCGCATAGCCGGTGCTTGGTCCCGTGCGAAAATTCAAGCCAACGTTAACTAGCGCGCGACAAATATCGTCGTCGGGAATGAAAGGGAGATTGGAGGAATTCGCGGGCGTCGCAACGATATCGGCCGGCGATTGACGTACGACCACGCTAATTTCATCAGCCGCGCCAACCACCGTATCTCGATAAGCCAGCACCCGCAATTCAATGCTGCCCAAATCGGCCGCCTGCGGGACGTAATTCAGAATCGCCTGCATTGACAAATCGCCCTGCAGCGACTCCGATGAAACGGTACGCACGATCTGATTGTCTACAAAAAGCTGAACGCGGTTGACGCCAATGCTGTCGGAGGCGTCCACCGATACCAGGATTTCCTCGCCAACCACAAATTCATCGCCGTCGCTCGGCGAGTTTATGATGACCACTGGCGGTCCATCTGGTGTATTGGTCGCCACGCCGCTGTCGGGTAGAACGGACCTGCTGCGCAGGTTACAGGCTGAAAGAACTAGAAAGGAACATGCCAAGAAACTGAGTCGGACGCTGGCCATTAAACTCCCCGCGGCGCACGAGCGAAATCAACTGGCGAGTACAACTAGCGGATCATGCGCCGGCGCCGGCGATTGTTCTTCCCGGGGCAGCCGCGCTTGCATGCTCCAGGGCCCGGTCCAGGTCACTTCAACCTGCGCCAGTTTTCCTTTCCAGTCGCCTTCCGCTTCGAAGAATACGAGTTTGTTTTGAGGACTGCGGGCGCGCCATCGACCCTTGTAATTGTCCTCAACCAAGACCTCGACCATTTGACCCAGATGTTGTGAATTGATCTCCGCAACAACCTGCGCCTGCAAATCCTCTAGCATCTTGTGGCGCTTGCGCTTTTCTTCGTCCGGAACATCGTCCTCCATTCGACGCGCGCTCACGGTTTGCGGTCGCGGACTGTAACGCGCCAGATGCGCCTTGTCGAGTTTTAGCTCTTCCAACAGTCTGTAAGTCCCCATGAACTGCGCGCGCGTCTCGCCCGGAAAGCCGACGATTATGTCGGTGTGGATAGCCACATCTGGAATGATTTTACGAATCTTGCTTACCAGCTTGCGATATTGCTCGGCCGTATATCCGCGTCGCATCCGCGCCAGCACTGCGTCATCACCAGCTTGAACGGGCACTTCAATATGCGGCATTACCCGAGGCAACTCCGCCACCGTATGCAGCAGCTTGTCGGTCATCCAATTGGGGTGGCTCGTCAAGAAGCGAATCCGCTCAATGCCGGCCTCTTCAGCAATCTCATGGGTGATCCGCAGCAGGTCCGCCAGATCCGGCCCATCCGGAATGTCCTTGCCGTATCGGTCCACGATCTGGCCCAAGAGCGTAACTTCTTTGACGCCCTGCGCCCCCAAACTTCGAACATGGGCAACGATCTCGCCGACGCTGCGGCTGCGTTCGACGCCACGTCGAAACGGGATGATGCAGAAAGTGCAAGCATGCGAACACCCATATACGATTGGAACGTGCGCCGTGACCAATTGCCCGCGTTCATGCCGCGGTAAAATAAGTTGGCCATCCTGCAAGGCGTCCCGGTTTTGACGCGCCCGCGCCTCAAGCTGCAGGACTTCCGCTTCATCCATGCGCTCTTCAAGGAAACTGACCATCGGAGATGGGTCGGATGGCGGCATGAAGACATCGACGTAGGGCAGACGCTGCCTCATCCACAGGGGATCGCGCACGCCGACCATGCAGCCCATAACGCCAATCACCTTGTCCGGATGGCTCTCCTTTACCTTGCTCAACAAGCCCAGACGACCCAGTCCCTTGTCCTCGGCGCTCTGGCGGACGACGCAAGTATTGACCACCATGATATCGGCGTCTTCGCCATGCTCCGTCGAACGATGCCCCAGCTTTTCCAACTCTGACGCCAGCAGTTGAGAATCTGCAACGTTCATTTGACAGCCAAGGGTCCAGATGTGATATCGCATATTCAAAGCCAGATTGGTTCCTTCTCGGATGTCGCTATTCTAGCCGAGTCGCACAGATGGGTCAATGCGGCCCCGTCGACGCGCAGAGCAATCGCATCAAATTGTTTTCAACACAGAAGTAATTCTATGTAAGTAATGAGAGAAAACACATTTGTAGCGAGAGTTCTCAATATAGCCCAATCCCGCTATGAGCGCTCCCCCTCTCCCCTTGTGGGAGAGGGGGCCGGGGGGTGAGGGCTTAGAAAACGGCCCTGAGCTTCCCGCGCCGTTTACGCCCAAACGATTTTCTGCGGCATGAACAAACTATGCAAATGGTCGTGGTACGGCAAAATTCTCACAGAAAATCCGACGTTGCCCGTCGTGTCATACGTGTGTTCGGTACGGAAGGTGTATATGTTGTCACCGTCGTCGGATACGATCGCCATATCGACCGACTGTCCCTCTCGAATATTGCCGATGGTATCCAGCATGCCGTAATAGAGTTGCACGCGAACGTCGCAAGGTTTCAAATCGCCCAGCCGCACAATGGCGCGCACTTCCGCATTGCTGCCTATTTCGACATCCCCGCTATCAATATCCACTTCCAATACCGCGACATCGGACCAGACCCGGTCGAGCTTTGCCTTCCAGTCCGCGAACTGAGCCGTACCCGCGAAGCCGCATGCGCTCATGTCTTGACTGACGAGATAGCGAGGTATATAGAACTCTTCGGTGTATTGCTGCACCATGCGATGCGTGTTAAAGACCGGCGCCAGTCGCCGCATACTGCGCTTGACACGACGAATCCAGTCGCGCGGCAGCCCGTCGCGCGACTGCCGGTAAAACAGCGGCACGATGTCTTGCTCCAGGAGGTTGTAAAGCGCCTGGCTCTCGATATAGTCTTGATCCGCCCAATCGTGATCAGCGTACTCCTCGCCATGACCGATTGACCAGCCAATATCGCGTCGGTAAGCCTCCTCCCACCAGCCGTCAAGTATGCTGCAGTTCAGGCCCGCATTGTAGATTACTTTCATGCCGCTGGTGCCGCTAGCTTCCTTGGGGCGGCGAGGATTGTTCAGCCAGATGTCGACGCCCTGCACCATGTAGCGCGCGACATTCAGATCGTAATTCTCCAGGAAGACAATCGAATCGCGGAAGTCGGGATCGCGCGCGACGCTGACAATAGTGCGGATGAATTCTTTGCCTTCGTTATCATGCGGGTGCGCTTTGCCGGCGAAGATGAATTGCACCGGTCGCTTCGGATCGGTGAGCAATTTGCGCAGGCGCCCCAAGTCGCGGAAGATCAATGTCGCCCGCTTGTAAGTTGCGAAGCGGCGCGCGAAGCCGATCGTCAGAGCATCGGGGTTCAGCACCTCATCCGCTTCTTCAATCGCCGTCTGAGAGACGCCGCGTCGCTGCAATTGCTCGCGCAAGCGATCGCGCGCGAAGGCCACCAGTCTCTCCCGTCGGCGTACATGCGTCCGCCACAGTTCGGCATCCGGAATGCTTGACACGCCTTCCCAGATTTCCGGCCGCGATTCCTCCGCGCGCCAGGCCGGATCCAGGTAACGATCGAAAAGCTGCGCCATCTCCTGGCTGACCCAGGTCTGCACGTGAACGCCGTTTGTGATGGCTCGGATTGGCACTTCGTGAACCGGCACATCCGGGTAAACCCACTTCCACATATCGCGCGAGACTTCGCCGTGCAATTGCGCGACGCCGTTTGATCCCGACGACAGGTTCAGCGCCATCACCGACATGGAGAACACTTCATGGTCGCCCATGTTTTCGCGTCCCAGATCAAAGAACTGATCGCGACTGAGCCCCAACTGATTCATCAAATCCGTGAAGTGCTCGTCTATCAAATCGAAATCGAAGCGCTCCAGGCCGGCCGGAACGGGTGTGTGTATGGTGAAGACGCTGCTTGCCGAAGTCAGCGCCTTTGCCTGTTCGAAACTCAGCTGATAGTCGTGCATATAGCTGCGGATGCGTTCGAGTAGTAAGAACGCCGAATGACCTTCGTTCATGTGATAAATATCGGCCTCGATGCCAAGCGCCCGCAGAGCGCGCACGCCGCCGATTCCCATCAGAATCTCCTGTCGGATCCGCGTGCGGCGATCGCCACCGTACAGTCGGTCGGTCAGGTTCCGGTCTTCTTCAAGGGCATTCTTGTCGATATTGGTATCAAGCAGGTATAGCGAAACGCGTCCCACTTGTACCTTCCAGATTTGCGCCCACAATTCACGACCCGGCAAGGGCACCGAGATCTTGATTGTCCTGCCGTCCGGTCCTGTCTGCAATGTGACCGGCAAGTTGACATAGTCGTTGATCGGATACGACTCCTGCTGCCAGCCATCGGCATTGAGATACTGCTGGAAATACCCTTCCTGGTACAAAATGCCCAGGCCGACCAGCGGTATATCCAGGTCGCTCGCGCTCTTGAGATGATCGCCGCTCAAGACGCCCAAACCTCCCGAGTAATTCTGCAAGCACTCCGTCAACCCAAATTCCATAGAGAAATACGCGATGACCGGCTGGCGGGGCAGATCGCCGTACTGGTTGGCGAACCAGCTATCCTGCGAGCGCATGTATTCGTCATAAGAGCGGCAAACGCGCGCGTAGTGCGCCATGAACGACGTGTCGTCAACCAGCGCGTTAAGCCGTTCCTGGCTCATCCTGCCCAGCATCCATTCCGGATTGTGCTGTGTATCTTCCCACAGGTCGGGGTCAAGCCGCCGAAACAACGAAATCGCTTCGTGATCCCACGCCCAGCGCAGGTTGTAGGTTAATTCATGCAAGCGCCCCAACTGCCGAGGCAATTTGGGCGCGACTTTGACTCGCGCTACCGGTTGTACCATTGCTTTGCTCCAATTTTGTCGACGGATGAGTCAAGCGTCGGGATCGTTCATTCTACCGTCAATCTATGACGATTACACCTCGAAAATGCAGCCGCTGGCCAGGTCCCGAAATTCAGCGCATCTGCTCTCAGCGAGCCGGTGACTTCCGCCAGGCTGTTCTGTTGCGCCGGCAGTTATGTACAAAGGAATCACTAATCTTCTGTTGTGGCGCTCCATATTACTTTGATGAGAAGTTTCATTATGATATGATGGAAATGTCACCCTGCCGCACGGACCTGCAAGAACCGCGTCGCTCGCTCGTCTAGACGGCTTGACGACTTGTGCGGGCACGGCAGGACGATTCGCCGCCGCCTGGCGGCTGCGACCAATGCTCATCGATTGGAGAGGCTAGATGCTGAAAAAGAAATACCTGAAAAGCAAGGACATCTGCAAAGTAACCTTCTACACGGCGCCGGAACTCACTGCCGAATCAGTTGCCCTCGTTGGCGAATTCAACAACTGGAGCGAATCCGCGACGCCGATGACAGCGCTCAAAAACGGGCGCTTCAAAGCGACTGTCGACCTGCCGCGGAACAAGCGCTATCAATTCCGTTATCTTATCAACGAATGCGAATGGGATAACGACTGGGAAGCCGATCGCTATGTCCCGAATCCCTTTAGCGGAGATAATTCAGTAGTCGAGGTATAAGCCTTATGCTCAAAAAACGTTTCCTCAAGAGCAAAAATCTGGTCCAGGTGACGTTTTATACCGCGGCAGCGCTCAACGCAAGCGAAGTCTGTCTGGTGGGCGACTTCAACGATTGGGACGAAACTGCAACGCCAATGAATGCGCTCAAGGACGGACGCTTCAAAATCGTCTTGGAACTCGATCCGGACAGCGAATTCCAGTTTCGTTATCTAGTCAATGGAGACGAGTGGCATAACGATTGGGAGGCCGATCAATACGTGCCCAATCCCCATGGCAGCGATAATTGCGTCGTTTGCACTTGATTCGCTTCAACAGGTTTCCCGCTGGGAAACCTGTTGATCTTCCTCATCCGTTCACCGTATTGCGCCAGGAAACCAGCGATTCGATTTTGGCATAGTCCGCGGGAACGCCCATCGGCAAAATAAAGTGGCTGGCGCCCGCGTCATGGTAGGCATCCAGGTTCTCCGGCACGTCCTGCTCGCGGCTAATTGATACCGTGCGCTCGATTTCCGCCGGGTCCCGCCCCACGGCTTCACACCAATTGTCCAATACTCGGTTCTTGTGCGCCCAGGTCTCCGGCGGACCGAAGCCATTCCAAAGGTCGGCGAAGCGCGCGGTTATCTTGAGTGTTACTTTCTCGCCGCCTCCGCCAATCATGATGGGAATAGGATTGCGCACCGGCGCCGGGACCTCCTTGCGCATCCGCGTCTTGATGACGGGCAGCGCCTCTTCCAGGTCGCGTAGCCGGCTGCCCGCAGTGCCAAATTCATAACCGAATTCCTCATAGTCCTTCTCGAACCAGCCCGCGCCGATACCGAGAATCAGACGCCCCTTGCTGATATGATCCAGCGTATTGGCCATCTGCGTGAGCAGCGCCGGATTCCGGTAGCTATTGCAATTCACCAGCGTGCCAATTTCGACCCGCTGCGTCATCATGGCGATCGCCGTAAGCAGCGTCCAGGCTTCGAAATGGTTTTCATTGCCCTCCCCATACAAAGGGAAAAAGTGATCCCAGTTCCAGATTGAGTCGACTCCCAGCGCCTCAATCTCTCCGATAGCCTCCGCGTACGCGTCATAGCTGACGCGTTGGGGATGCAATTGTACGCCAACCTTTACCCTGCTCATGTGTTCGTACCTTTCATTATGTCATAGCAAAAATGCATCAAACCGCTAGTTTCGACGCGACCGAATCAGGAAATCCACCTCGGTGCCGGGCGGTACTGCCATATCGCCGAAACGCGCAAAACTGGCATGTGTACAGTCGGCGCCAACAACTGATCCCGCGCCAATGGTGAACTGCGGCGGGATCCGCGCGTTCTTGCCGATACTGGTTATCTTCAGATCCCCAATATCCTGCCAGGATCCGACTTTTGCCTCCTTGCCGATGACGGCGATCTTGTCAATCAGCGCGCGTTCAATCACCGCCCCGGTCTCGACATAGGCATCGTTCAGCACGACGGACTCCCGCACGATCGCCCCCGGACCGATAAACACGCCCGGTGACAAAATGGAACGCTCGATGATCGCTCCCGCGCCGATCACCGAGCCGTCCGTGATCATGCTGTCGACGATCTGCGTGTCCGGACCGATGCGCACCGGCGGGCGCTCCTCGCTTCGGGTATGGATCACCCAGGTACGATCGTTCAGATTCAGCGACGGCGGGCTTGACAGCAGGTCCATATGCGCTTCCCAATAGGCGTCAACCGTACCAACATCAATCCAGTATCCGCCGTAAGGATACGCGCAAACGTTCATGTCCGCCGCGACCATTTTGGGCAATATGTCGTGTCCAAAATCATGGGAAGAAGCGGGATCTTCCTGGTCCTCCTGCAGCGCGCGCTCCAGAACGCCGTATTCGAAAACATACACCCCCATATTGGCCAAATTGCCGGGTGGCTGGCTTGGTTTCTCGATAAACTCTGTCACCCGGTACTCAGCGTCAGTATCAACAATGCCAAATCGGCTCGCTTCGTCCAACGGCACGCGAATGGTGCAAACGGTCGCGTCAGCGCCTTTGTCGCGATGATATTGCACCAGCATGTCATAATCCATTTCGTAAATGTGATCCCCGGACAAGATCAACACGTATTCGGGACGACCTTGTCGCACAAAGTTGAGATTCTGCGCGACTGCGTCCGCGGTACCCGCATACCAATCCGTGTCATAGCTGCCTTGATAAGGCTGTAGCAAACGCACCCCGCCCGTGAAGGAACGATCCAAGTCCCACGGGCGCCCCTTGCCAATGTGGTCGTTGAGACTGTGCGGACGATATTGCGTCAAAACCAGCACATCAAAGACGTTGGAATTGACGCAGTTGCTCAGCGCGAAGTCGATGATGCGATACTTGCCGCCAAAGGGAACAGCCGGCTTGGCCCGCTTGATAGTCAATACACCCAATCTGGTGCCCTTGCCGCCTGCAAGTATGATTGCCTTAATCTTCACGACTCGCTCCTCCGCGCCTCGACCTTGCCTCGCGCCAGTTTATAAAGCTCGATATATTCGCCAGCGCTTTTTTCCCAGCTGAAATCCATGCCCATGCCGCGCTTCTGCATACGACGCCAGGCTGCCGGGTGCTGATGATAGACATCGATCGCCCAATCCAGCGTGCCCCGCAACGCCGAAACCTCCTGCCAATGAAAGACGAAGCCCGTACCTGTCTCCGCATCCCCATTATCGTAGTTCTCGACCGTATCCGCCAAACCGCCAGTTTCCCGCACCAGCGGCAGCGCGCCGTATCGCATCGCCATCATTTGACCCATGCCGCATGGTTCAAAGTGGCTGGGCATCAAGAACAAGTCGCAACCGGCATAAATCTGCTGCGCCAACGCGCTGTCAAACTGCAGAAATGCCGTAGCTTGGTCCGGGAAGTCTTGATCCAACTGCCAAAATGCGTATTCCAGTTCACTCTCGCCCGTGCCCAATACGACCAATTGCGCGTCCCGCTCTCGAAGCAACTGGCGCAGCGCCGGCAGAGCCAGGTCAAAGCCCTTCTGCGCCGCCAGCCGGCTGACAATGCCTATGAGCGGCACGTCGAGCGCTACCGGCAACCTGGCAAATGACTGCAAATGCCCTTTATTGAGCGGGCGCTTCCCTTCGAAATCCCCGATGTCGAAATTCTGGAACAAGCAGGGATCAGTCGCCGGGTTCCAAACCTCCGTATCCAGTCCATTCAAGATCCCGCGCAAATCGGCGCCCCGTTTGCCGATCAGCGGCGCCAATTCGTAGCCGGCATAGGGATATTTGATTTCCTCGGCATAGCGCGGGCTGACCGTCGATATCATTTCACTGTATGCGATGCCTATTCCCAACAAATTGTCCGTCAAATCAGAATAGACCAGGTCCGCCTGCTCCCGGCCGTCTATGCCCGCCTGGAACAAGAAGCCCCCCGCGTGATTGCCTTGGTAAGCGATGTTGTGAATCGAGAGCACTGTCGCCAACGACGCCCATTCCGATACGTCGCTGTTCGCGTGAACAAGAAAAGGCAGCAGGCTGGTGTGCCAGTCATTCACATGAAGCAATTCCGGGAACCAGCCGATTGCTTCCTTCAGCCGCCAGACCGTGGCCATTAAAGCCTGGTTGAGATAGATGAAGCGCTCCATATCCCAGTTCCACTGGGAATAAATCTCGCCTTCAAGCCCAAAATATGGTGGCGACTGCAAAAGATAATAAGGCGTGCCGTCCTGCAAGCAACTATACACCCTGACTTCGTTTGTCCCAAGGCGATGCGGGAAGTCGAAGGAGATCAGCGGCTCAATTGCATATTCGAGATGATTGATGAAACCATAGCCCGGGATCATGACACGCGCGTCTATCCCGAGCTTGCGCAGCGCGGCCGGCAACGAGCCAAGGACATCGGCAAGCCCGCCGACCTTGGCAAACGGGACAGCCTCTGCGCTTGTGAGCAAGACCCTCATTCCAGGAACCGACTTTCGCTACGAGTTCTAGCCGAGGCGATTGTAACTGAACATCCTCGTCATGAGTACAATAACTTGCGTCGCCTCGTTGCCAGCCTCAATGCCCTGTGCTAGTATCATATTGGTACATTTCAGCGAACGACATCGTTCCATTACGGGCGTCAACAATTGTCCTTCTCCATTTTAATAAGCCGCGATTTGCGGTAGCCGAGCGGCTTTATTGTTTTCTGTGAACGCGGTAGCCCAAATTCGCCGCCGTCGATCGGCTACTCCGATTTATCGAGTTGGAATTGCGCATGATTCAGAAGCAACGTAGCAAACGACGGTTCAATTTTCTGCCGCCGATCATTTTCCTCGCATTAACATTCCTGACCGCGGTCAGCGGCACTTACATCGCTTTGCGGCTCTTTGGGGACAATGCGGAGGCCGAAACCGTTCCCGAAATCATCACTGTTGAGATCATCATCACAGCCACTCCCGCGCCAGCCCAGGCAGCGACTGCCCAGCCCGCTGCGAGCAATTCCGATCAAGTGGACCTCCCAGCGGACATTGCCGGCGCTGGAGCCGAATCAGTTGCCACGGTGGACGCCGCGCGGCTGGGCGCGGTCGACGCCGCCATAAGCACGCCGACAGTTGAAGCCGGCGGCGAATTCTTGTCGGACAACTGTAAGTTTTACACCGTTCAAAGCGGCGATACGCCCTTCGGCATTGCCGAGCGCTGGGGCGCCAACCCCTATCTTCTGCTCGAAGTAAATAATCTCACTCTCGAGTCCGCCACCAATTTGCAGATTGGGGACAGACTGCTTGTCCCGCTTCCAGGCTGCAATGTCGAAGGACAAATTATCGAAGCTGGCGGCACCACATCCATCGCCAATAGCGAAGCGGCCGCAATTGCAACGGGCACGCCTTCCCAAGTCCCGATCGAAATCGCATCCGTGGAGGGAATCGGCGATATTACGGCAGAAGGCATACGCTTGCGCAACAACGGCGGAGAGATCAATATCAGCGGTTGGATCCTCAGTGATGCCGATGGCAATACCTATACCTTCCCCGGTCTGCTACTATTCACAGATGCGGTGATAGCGATCTATACCCGCAGCGGCGCCAGTACCGAAGGCGCCCTGTTTTGGGGCAGCGACCAAGCAGTTTGGCAAGCGGGGGAACAAGTTACCCTCACGGACCGTTATGGCCAAATTCGCCAGACGCTGCAGATACCGAGCGATCCCTCCAATTGACCTGCAATAGGCGCTTGCCGGCCAAGCCGATCCAGGAACAGCTAAAGAACGCTTATGAACAAATGGAAAAAGGTCGTCGACCACTTGCTTCAAGAGGCCATCGGCGACGGTG
The DNA here is from genome assembly GCA_026707745.1 of Chloroflexota bacterium. Lineage (GTDB taxonomy): Bacteria > Chloroflexota > Anaerolineae > Aggregatilineales > Phototrophicaceae > UBA6055. The sequence continues at coordinate 7,548 of JAPOWG010000001.1, read as the reverse complement.
ATATCTCCCATTTGCCGGGCGCGGGTAAGCCGCTGCGCCTCGATAACAACAGCCATACACCCCCCGAGTTGCGCGCCGCGCACAAGATCTTGGACGACCACAATGTGATTCCCGATTGGATCGCCCATCGCGAATCGCTCGAGCGAACCGAGAGCAAATTGCGTAGACAGTTGCTGCATAAAGCCGCGACTTACCAGGCGGAGGGGCGCGCTGCGCGCAAGGCGGGGCGAGCCAAGCTGGAATCAAATATTGAAGGGGACTGGCAACGCTTCAAAAGCGGATTCTTGGAAGCGACAGATCGCTACAATCGCGCCCTGCTGGAGCATAATCTAACGCTGCCGCAGGGTATCACGCACAAGCCCCAACTACGGGGCGAGGAAATGATAGAGCGCGCTTTGGGGGCAAATCCCGGCAAAGCGGACAAGACGAATTAAGCGTTTTCTTCAATCGGATTGTTATCTTCTGGTTTCGCCTTGGCACCTTCCTGCAATCCCTTGCGGAAGTTCGCCACTGCCGAGCCTAGCTCGCCGCCGATGCGTGAAACGCGGCCGACGCCGAATAGAAGCACAACAATAATCAATACGATGAAAAGTTCGGTTGGACCCAAATTTGGCATGGTCTTTTCCTATTCCACGATTTCGATCTCACGACAAGTATAACACGCTTCACGTAGATTGCGACACGCCATCTGTTTGGTACTGTATCCTTTTCGGTTGAACTACTTTTGCAGTTCTCGACATGAGATCCTAAGCCCAAAATACCAACGACGTTGGTAGGGGCGACTCGGCGAGTCGCCCGCAACAAATGCATTTATACCTACTTGCCTCTGCGACCAAGAATCTCTCGGTGCCCTCGCTGGTCAAAAAACATGTACTGCCCCCGCCAAATCACAAATCCGCCAGACCCCATCTACAGTCGCGTCGAATTCCGAAGGGGCGATCTGCCACGTCCCCCGAATATAACCCCCCTGCGTCTGCCGCCTGCGCCGCAGGTATCTATGCTATAATCAGCGCAGAACGGTGCGAACCGAGACCTCTTTCCATGCAAGCTCTTTCCAAGGAATCCCTACTGCAGAATATCCCCATTTTTGCGCGCCTCAGCGACCAGCATCTGCGCTTGATCGGCGAAGCCTTGACAGTTTACAGCTATCGCGCCGGCGAAGACATATTTGTGCAAGGCCGATCGGCGGACGGCCTTTTGATCGTGCTCTCCGGCGCCGCAATACTATTTCAAGCGAATGCCGACGGGGGTCAAGTGCCACTGGCAACTGTCGAACCCAATCAAGTTTTCAATCAAGACGCGCTGTTCAGCGAAATCGCGCAGTCCGCAACCTTGCGCGCCTCTCAGAATGTAACCGTAGCCAAGCTGGGCAAGGATGCCTTCGACGCGCTCCTGAAACGACACTCGGAATTGGGCGCGGCAATCGGACTGAACAAGGGGGACGCCGGGGCGGGGATCAATCCCCGCTTCGCCGAACAACGAGACGACGAAGAAGTGCTGATCGAGACCCGTCGCCATTGCTGGGCCTTCTTGCGGACGTCCTGGATTCCGCTCTTGATCATGCCGGCAATGTGGGCTGCCGCGCTCATCTTGGGGGCGGGAGCGCTTTCACTGCTGATAGTCGTTCTCTCATTGGTCTTCCCGGGCGCGGCGCTGGTCTACTTTTATGCGGAATGGCGTAACGACTCCGTGATCGTTACAGACCAGCGCATTATTCGCGTCGAGCGAACCATTCTGGCCATGCATCGGCAGATTACCCAAGTTGGCTTGGAGAGCGTGCAGGAAATCAACTTCGAAATCCCACCCTATGATCCCTTTGCGCGCTTGTTTCGCTATGGCAGCGTCATCATCAAGACCGCCGGATCGCAGGGCAATCTGGAGCTTGACCTGATACCCCGGCCGGAACAATTTCAGAAACTGATCATCGAAGATCGACAGTACTTCGAAAGCCGAAAGGCGCAGCGTCACCATGCCATGGTGCGCGATGAGTTGCAACGATGGATGGCGGGCGAAAATCCCGAACTGGAAGAAGAATTCAGGCACTCGTCCGCCGATGCAAGCGCATCGCCGAGGCCCGTCGCCGGCACAAACGGATACTTCAGCACGCGCATCGAAATGAGCAATGGCGATATCGTATATCGCAAGCACATCAGTGTTTGGGCGCAGCATACCTTCATACCTATCGTGATTGCGCTTCTGGCTGCGACAGGACTGCTTTTGACCTTCACGGTGCTAAGCTCGGATTTGCGCATCCTGACTTTCCCCCTCTCCATGCTCGCCTTTTTGATCGGCGCTGTCATGTACTACTGGCTGGATTGGGATTGGCGGAATGACATTTACATTATCTCCGACGATACGATCACCCTGGTGCACAAGCGACCGTTTTTCCTGCAAAACCTGCGCGATCAGGTGCTCGTCGAGCGCATTGACAACGTGGAATCGGTGGTGACGGGTTTCTTTGCCGCCATCATGAAATATGGAGACGTGCGCATGTCATTGATCGGCGCCGACGAACACAAACTCTTTCACAAGGTGTCGAATCCGCAACTGATCCAACAAGAGATTTCCCGCCGCCAGCACATGAAGGAAGAACGACGCGCGCGCTATGACGCCATGCAGCAGCGGCAAATCCTGGGAGAATACCTGGGCGCGGCCGGCGCGCAAACTATGCAGCAAAACGCGGCGCGTCCGCCGGCATCGCAGCCCAGCGCTGTTGCCTTGCCGCTACAGCGCGAGGGAGGGGCGCCATTGCTAAGAGCCGCTAACAATCTGGACCGCAATCGACCGCCTCGTTTGCCAAAGAAGCGCCTCAACCATCTGTCGCAAGCAATTGAGCCGGACAATCTCCAGATACTAGACTCGGAGCACAGAAGGCCGCCTCGCTTCCGCACCGATCGCGAAAATCTTTAAGCCACAATCGATGCTGCGCTCAAACTAAAGATCCAGACGCATATGCCACAGCTCTCGTTTGACCTTGAACTGATAGCGCATGAGCAGGTCATTGACGATCTCGTCGTCGTGTGGATGCTCAATGTTGATCGTCGACCGTGGATAACGAGCCAAAACATTGCAGAAAAGCGCCTCCGCATGTGGCAGGTAATCAAGCCCGGGGGACGCAAAGAAGCGCAACCGTATGTCGCTGAAGCTGATGAGGCTTTCCAGCCAGCACGAGACAAGAATCGCCAAGGTCGATTCGTCGCGGATGATTAACTTCTCGGTGCTGTTCAGAGAAAAGAAATTCAAAAGACGCTTCCACGGCGGGACGCGGAAGCTCGATTCATGGGTGGGTTTCAGCCAGCCGAGCCCGCCTGAAGCATTGGGGCGCGCCTCCTGCGCCAAGGCGTATTCGGACTTCCATTCGCTATGCCCCGGGCGCGTGATATGGAAATCATGTCCGTCGCAAAAGGGAGAGCTGACGAAGCCGCCGCGCCTCCAGTGGCGCCAGGCGCGCTCATAGAGAAAACCCTGCCGCTCATACAGTCTCAGCGCGGCTCTATTGTCATGGTTCACTTGCAAAATGACCCGTTTGCCGCTTCTTTGACGGATCATTTCGAGACTGGCCTCCACGAGTTCGCCGGCGATCCCGCGCCGTTGAAATGCTGGATGTACCGCAACGTTCGCCAAAATCCAGGTTTCAGGCATGTCCTTGGGATAGCCCGCCGGGTATACCGATACATTCCCGACCAATTGACCGTCCATTATGTAGACAAATCCCAGACTAATGCCTAGCGCCAGATCGTTAAGCCGGGATATGAGATTGAGACCGTAGCCCATATGGCTGAGATAACGCATTTCGCGGATAGCCGAACGGCCGTTGCTATCCATCGAGTCGGCGAATACCAATTCGATCAAGTCCGCCAAAGGACGCAGATCGCTGCGCATATTCACCGGTCGCAATCCCTCCCGCGCAATTGCCGCCGGCGCCTTTGACGTCACGCTTATTTCGGTCAATGGAGCCTTCCCGCTGCTGCCAGTTTGAATTAAGCCTAAACTTAGGTCAAGAGCTTGTCAAGCGGCGCGGAAACCATGCCCGCGCGTGGACGGAGTCTCCCCGGAAACCCAACTGCCCGTCCAAAGCCGTGACACCGTGACGAGCGGTTCTGTGGACAGCGCTATATTTGCACCATAAAGTCACTAAACTATTTTGAAAATCCTCTCTGCCCTCAGTAAAACCAGGTAAGTCATGCAAATTTCGACGTCGAGCCGTAGGGGCGAGCCTTGGCTCGACCACCGTTCTGGCTAGGTTTTGCGGGCGACCGACGGTCAGTGTCTACGCGACCCGCCGGGTCGTCCCTACCGACGACTATTGTTTTGGAGTTGCATGACTCTTTTGGTCCTACTTCTGTGCCTCTCTTCTTTTAACCGCGTCGCTAATTCGAGGAGAACGCTAATTTTTTTTGTGAGCGCGGTAGCCCAAATTCGCCGGTTACGCGCCGAGCGGCTTGTGGTGAATACCCCGATTTTCACCACGCCCCTCAACCTCATATTGCTGTTTGAGACGTTTTCATATAGAACAATACCGATGAGCGAGATCGCCTATGCTATAACCTGTCCTGGCCGCAAATTGCGCCGTCATTATGACAAGGAGAAAATGGATGTCCTATAGACCCATCGGTGGACGGCGCCAGCGAAGCGCCGCGTGGCAATGGGTGATCATTGGCTTTATCCCCGGGCTCTTTTGCGGCCTCAGTATCATGATCGGCGTCATATTCGAAGGGTCCCTGCTCGACTTTGTGCTGCCAACACCTGTGCCGCGCGTAGAGACCACAGTCGTGCATGTCGTTATGACCGCCACAGAAGACCCAAACAGTCCTTCCGCAACGCCCTTGACCGAATTCGTCGTCGTTACCGCAACGCCGGATCCCGCCCTGTCGGCCGGAGGCTTGAGTGCCGTATCTGTATCATCCCCGATTCCGGCGGCGTCCGGCGCTGAATCAGTCGCCCTGCAGTCAACGCCATTGCCGACAGCGATTCCGACCAATCCGCCCCCGCCCCTGGCACAGCCCGCCGTACAGATACCGGAGATTCTGCAGGTATTGCGATCGCTGGCGGTCTCCGTGCCCGGCGGCTCATTCACAATGGGCACGCTTCCTGCCGAAGTCATTGTGGCGGTCGAGGAATGTACTGTGCGCGACGGCGGCGCCTGCCTCGCTGCTTACGCCGAAGATTCCTATCCCGCGCACCCTGTTACGGTTGACGCCTTTTTGATGGAGACCACGGAAGTTACTCTGGAACAGTACGTCGCCTTTCTCAATGTGCGCGGACCCGGCAGCCACCTCAACGGTTGCGCGGGCTTCCCCTGTATTCAGACGCGCAACGAAAGCGCGGATGCGCCAATCGTTTTCGATAGCGCCAATTACAGCATTCCAGGCATCTTGCCCCAGTATCCCGCCTATGGCATGACCTGGTACGGCGCGCGAGAGTACTGCGAGGCCATAGGGCGCCGACTGCCCACCGAGGCCGAATGGGAGCGGGCGGCGCGCGGTGAAGACGGCCGCATTTATCCCTGGGGCAACACCTGGGACAACGCCCTGGCCAAGACCAACCGACCTCTCGATACGCCGCCCGGGCCCCTGCCTATCGCCAGCTATCCTCTGGGAGTCAGCGTATATGGCGTTTATGACTTGGCCGGCAACATGGCGGAATGGGTCAGCGACTGGTACAGCGAGCGCTATTATGAGGCCCTGGCCGGGCAAGGCATGGCCAGCAATCCTGGCGGCCCAGTGACCGGTTTGCAAAAAGTCTTGCGCGGGGGATCCTGGAATAGCGTGCCTTTTTTCAGCCGAGCGGTCCATCGCCAATCCTGGGATCCCAGCGAAGGCCAGCGCTGGATAGGCTTCCGCTGCGCGGCCGATGTACCCAATGACGACGCTGTTGCTTCCTCCGACTTGAATCCCGCGACCCTGGGTGTAAACGTACCCGCCGCCCCACCGCAGGAAACGGACATCGCCAACGCCCAGCCAACCCAACCGCCCCCGCCGGAAGCAAATCAATCTGCCGACACAACAGCATCCAACTCGGCCGGATAAGAGCGACTGAAACTACGAACTGCCACCGCGGACACGGCAGGGTGCATTTCAGATTATCGGCAAGTCAAGCAATTTTTGCCCGGCCGAAAGCATGGCCAAGCACAAAGGCACAAAGAATACAAAGTAAATGTCGCATTTCTCTGCGCGCTCTGTGCCTCTGTGGTGAATTTTCAGTTTGTTTTCGCATCGTTCCACTAGATACCAATTTGAAGCGATTGCCCTGGGTCTCTGACGAAAACCTTGCGCTGACAAGCAGAATCGGTCACACTGACAATTGGACTAATCGATGCAGGTTGCGCAAATGGACCGTGAATACGTCTTGGTAATTGGCTCGGCAGTGCTGGAATTCAGCGGCAAGTCCCCGGATCGCATCCGTACCGGCAGACGTCAATTTGGTCGCGTTCACTGTTCGATGAGCGGCGTCGCCCGCAATATCGCCGAAAATCTCGCGCGGTTGGAGATTGAAACCTTTCTCTTGTCAGCAATCGGCGAAGATGATTTCGGTCAACACTTGATCGATCAATCATCCGGCGCGGGCATTCATTGTAATCACATCCTGCGCGTGAGCGGCGCCCAAACCGCGACTTCGCTGATCCTGGTGGGGTCGCAAGACAAGACCACCCGGCTGGACGATCTGGCAATCATGGAATACCTGGATTCCGACTATCTAATCGAGCACGAATGGCTGTTTGAAGGGGCCGCGCTAATCGTTATAGACGCGACCCTGCGGGAAGAAGCGCTCGATACCCTGTTTGAATTGGCGGTCCGACACGGCGTCCGCGTTTGCGCCGACCCCACCTCCCCGCTCATGGCAAATCGCCTCTGCAAGTACATACCTAACTTGTACCTGATCGTGCCCAACGCCAGCGAAACCGCCTCCCTTTGCGACCTGGACGAACCGGCCACGGAACGCGATCAAGCGATCAGTACCGCGCAGCATCTCGTTAACCTGGGCGCAAACGTCGCTGTCGTGACCTTGGGCGAACAGGGACTCGCTTATGCCGATACCAGCGGCGGCGGATACATCCGCGCCATCCATACCGAGGTCATCGACGCCTCTGGCGCCGGCGACGCATTTTCAGGCGCGGCCATTTTCGGCATCCTTAACGATGTGCCCATCGACGAAGCGATGCGCCTGGGCGTGACCGCCGCTTCGCTCACGCTTGCCAGCGAAGAGACCGTTCTGCCAACGCTCAATCAAGAACTGCTCTACGACGAACTCTCCGCCTAGACAACCACCTCAGGCCACGCCCGCATCCCTCGCCTGGAGACCCCCTTGGCCCTGCCCCCTAGGGACCTATGCCTAAAACCGCAGGCGCGACCAATCTTGTCGCCCGAAATATACCCCCTCTGTGACCAACGAAACCTCTGTATCCTCAGTAGGACCAACAAAGTCCTACAACTACAAAATAAAAGTCACCGGTAGGGGCGAGCCGAAGGCTCGCCCCTCTGTGCCCTCAGTAACACCAAGAAAGTAATGCAGATTCTTCAAAAGTAGCGATCTGTAGGGGCGTTTCGC
>JAPOWG010000045.1 GCA_026707745.1 Chloroflexota bacterium | reverse complement strand
CGGATACGAGCGTAGTTGGCGCATGAAAGTCACCGGCGGCGTTAGCATTCTCGCGCTGGTTTTCGTTGCGATCTCCAGCCTTGTAACGACTCTCGTTAGTCTTGGCATCATCAGCGCCTAATTTAACCATATTTCAAGTGTTACGCCACAAAACCAACCCTGCCGGCTTGTTTGCCACCGGGCAACGGACGGCTAACCCTTCACCGCGCCGAATGTCAAGCCGCGCACCACGTAGCGCCCCAGAACCAGGAAAATGAGCATTGGCGGCAGCATGGCGACGACGGCTGTCGCCGCGATTTGATTCCAGTACACGCCGGTTGATGCAAAAAAGCTGATGGTTCCGACGGGCAAGGTCGTCGTGCTTTGCTTGCTCAAAATGAGCGGGAAGAGCACGTTGTTCCAACTGAAGACGAAGGTGAACATGGAAGTGACGATGATGCCGGGCAAGGCAAGCGGGATGATAATGCGGAAGAAAGCGGACAAGCGCGTGGCGCCATCGACCCAGGCCGCTTCTTCCAGATCAAGCGGCACTTCGTCCATGAAGCTCTTGAGCAGCCAGACCGAAAAAGGAATCGCCAGCGTCTGCAAGGTGAGGATCATCGCCTGGTAAGTGCCGGCCCAGCCGATGCGCGACATGAGAATGAAATAGGGGATGACAAAGACGATGGGCGGCGCGATCAGCAGGCTGATGTACCAGTTCATGATGAAGTCCTTGCCGCGCAGGGCGAAACGCGACAAGGCGTACGCGGCTGACATGGCAAAGGGCAAGCTGAGCAAGGTAGCGCCGGTGCTGACGATAATACTGTTGAGCACCTGCGGCCGATTGTTGCCCGGGTCGACGAAGGTACGCTCGAAGGATTGCAACGTCGGCTCGAAGAAGAGTTGCGGCGGGATGGTATAGGCTTCGCTGGGATGACGGAAAGCCAAAAGGATGAACCAGAGGATGGGACCGACGAAGAAGATCATGACCAGCGCCATGAGCGCGTAGATGACAATTCTGTTGCGAGATCTGATTTTGCGCGACAACTCAACCCCACCCCCGGCCCCTCCCCAATGCATTGGGGAGGGGTGACTCGTCTAAGAAATTCTCTCCTCAGTTACAGCCCTAAAACTTAACCTCATGTAATCCTTCGCCAGCTACTTGGACACATCGAGTTTAAGATGCTACCAATCCCGCTTGCGGAAGATGAAAATGATGTACAGATTGATGATGACGGTGACGATGATAACCACCAGCCAGGTCATGGCGGCGGTCAAGCCGATGTTGTAATTGACCAGACCTTCGCGATAGAGATTGAAGCTGAGCGTACGGGACGAGGTGCCGGGTCCGCCGCCGGTCAGCACAAAGACCAGATCAAAGCTGTTAAAGAGCTGCATAAAGCGGATCATGACCAGGAAGGCGGCAATGGGGCGCAGCAGCGGCAGCGTGATCGACCAGAACATGCGCCAGCCGCTCGCGCCGTCCACCTGCGCGGCTTCCTTGACTTCTTCCGATATCGACAGCAAACCGGCATAAAGCACGATGGCGAAGAAGGGCGTCCACTGCCAGGTATCCACCATGCCAATGGCAAAGAGAGCGGTACCAGCGTAACCCAGAATGCCTTGCGGCGGCACAGGAAAGCCGATGCCTTCCAGCAGCCAGGGCAGCAAGCCGCCTTTGGGCTCCAGCAAGTAGCGGAAGAGAAAACCCGCCACCACCGGCGCCAGTGTGGTGGGCATGATGAGCAGAGCGCGGCAGAAGCCCATGCCGCGCAGGTGGGTATGCAGTAGCAGCGCGACGCCCATTCCCAGCCAGAACTGCGCCAAAGTGCCCAAGCCAGCCAGCAAAAGCGTGTTCTTCAGGGCTTCGGTGAAGGGCGTGACCTGGAAGACCATGCGGTAGTTGTCCAGGCCGGAGTGATAAAGCGGGACGGCGCTGGTCTGCAAGTTCCAGAACCAGAAGCTGTTGCGCAGAGCGAAGCCCAGCGGATACAAAATCAGCGCCAGCAAGATGATGATTGATGGCGCGAGCAAGAGGTATGGCAGTCGTCTGTTGAGATTCATGCGCTTTTGACTGGTCCCCATCCCGTAGGTCTATGTCTACGTGACCCCAGCCCCTTCCCCCAAAATGTGGGAAGGGGAGCTATCGCTTTTGAACTTCTCCACTGACCTGCGAGGAGAGATTTAGGGTGGGGGTATATCAGGGCTTTACATACCCGACAGGCTGGCGATCAAAGCCTTGGTATTGTCCAGCGTATCGTCGAAGCTTTCGACGTTGTACGGGATCATCTGGTTGCCGCTCAGGATGTTCTGGAAGAGCGTCTGCGTGGTCTCCAGCGCCTGCTCCGGCGTGACCGCGCCGGTCATCGCCTGGTTGATCTGCAAGCCATAAACGCCTTCCAGCGAGGTGTAGATTGGCGCCGGGGGACGAACGACCTTGCCATCGCCCAGCTTCATCATCTCAAGCTGCGTGCCCAGGAAGGGATACAGCGCGTTCAAATCGGCATCGTCGTAGTTGGACTTGCGGCTGAAATCGGCGAATTGATAACCGGCGACATTGACCTGCCCCATCGCCTTCTGGCCATCGGAACCAGTCGCCCACTTGATGAACTGCCAGGCGGCGTCTTGATTGGCGGAGGTGGATGGCATACCCAGCGACCAGCCGCCCAGGCTAACGACCTGATCGCCGCCGGCGGTCTGCGTCGGCAGCACGGCCGTCTCGAACTTGTCGACCACTGGCGAGGGCGTGCCGGTGAGATAGCCTTCGTTGTTGACCAGGTAGAAATAGGGCGTCCAGTGATAGAACATGCCGATATCGCCTTGCGAGAAGCGCGTGCCGGCATCGAACCAGAGGTAGTTGATCGATTCCGGCGGCGACCAGCCATAGAGGCGGTTCCAGTCGTGAAGCGCAGCGACATTGGATTCGCTGTTGATGGTGGGGCTGAAGTCCCAGGGCGCTTCGGGGAACTGTGTGAACCAGCGTGTGCCGTAGCTGGCGGAAAGCTGCGTGTACATATGAACGACGGGCACGGGCTGCGCGCCGATGACGGTGGTGCCGTACATACTGGTGCCATCGAGGTCCATGCCGTTGATCTGGTCGAGGATGCCGAAATAGTCTTCCCAGGTCCAGTCACCAGCGTCGGCCACGGACGAGGGCAGCGGATCAAGGCCAGCCGCTTCAAAGAGGTCGGTGCGGTACATGATGCCCTGGCCATAAGAGGCGATGGGCAGCGTCCAGACGTGATTGCGCCAGGTGCTCAAGGAATAGAGGCATTCCGGCACGAAGTCGTCGATGGCGGAATCGGAATCGGCCGAAATAAATTCATCGAGCGAGCGAATCCAACCGTTGTCGGCATATTGGCTGATCCACATCTGGTCAACGGCGATGACGTCGGCATCCGCGCTTTGCGTCAGGAAGGCGTTGACCAGGCGCGCTTGCAGCGCCGTATAGCCCAGGGACTCGATATTGACGCCGATGCCGGTCATCTCGGTGAATTGATCAACCACGTTTTGCAGCGCCAGATCCCAGGGATCGCCCACCGTCAGAACGTTGATGGTGGTGTCGCTTTGGGCGGCGACGCGCGAAAGATTGGCCAAGGGCGTCAGTCCGCCGGCGACAGCGGCGCCGGCCGCGCCGCTCATGCGCAGAAAATCGCGGCGGCTCAAGCTTTTCTTGGACATCGTACACTCCTTCTTGCTGAATTAGTAAGTAAAAGAGGAATTGCGATGGACTTCGTTCGATAAGCGCCTCCTCGCTCAAGAATCAGATCAAGATCTCGCCATCCGCCAATACGGGCACGCCATCGACGAAGACCGAACCGGTCTGCCGCAGGTCCTTGATCAAATCCCAATGGATACTGGACTGATTGACCCCGCCACATTCGGGATAAGCCCGGCCCAATGCCAAATGAATCGTGCCGCCGATTTTCTCGTCGATTAGTATATCCTTGCAAAAGCGGTTGACGTAGGGATTCATACCAAAGGCAAACTCGCCCAGCCGGCGCGAACCGGCGTCCGTTGCCAGAATGCGCCACAGGAAGTCTTCATTCGACGACGCGCTAGCCTGAATCAGATCGCCGTCTTTCCATGCCAGGCGAATGTCATGCACCAACTGGCCACCGAGTACGCCGGGTAGTTCGAAGTGTATCTTGCCGTTCAGCGTCATGTTGACCGGCGCGGTATAGATCTCGCCATCGGGCAGGTTAATCTTGCCGTCGAAAACCTTCCATTGCCGTCCGCAAACGGAGAATGCGAGGTCGGTCTCGTCGCCTGCGACGATGCGCACGGTCTCGCTGCCCCCGAGCCGGGCGGCTTGCCGATGCCACTGTTTCGAGGCGGCGGGATAGTCCAAGAGGCAGGCGGCGAAGAACATGTCTTCGATGGTTGTCAGGTCGGTGTCAGCTTGTCGCGCCAGTTCCGCGTTGGGTACGCGGACCAGGCACCAGCGCGTCTTTTGCCAGCGCAAGGTGGAAATTTTGCCCATGGACGCTTGATTGGCCGCCAACACCGCCGCCGGGATGTCGTCGTGCAGGCTTAAGTCGTAAGCGCCGCGCAAGCCGAAGTAGACATCTGCCCAGGCCATGCCCTGCGCCTCGATTTCCGGCAGCCAGCTATGTTGCTCGGCTGAGCCGTGTTGGAGCAGGCTGTGGCGCAGTTTTTCCGAGAGAAATTGCACTTGCGGGTAAGCGCCGGCTTTGATGCAGCTCTCGTAGACGGCATGGGCCAGCGGGAAGGTTTCGGTTTCGCCCATGGCGATCATGACGCGCTCGCCGGGATGGACGGCGGTTGAGTAGTGTACGAGGACGTCGGCGACGGATGTCCAGCGGGGGTCGATTGCGGGCATGGTTGGTTTCCTGTGGGTGGTGTTGTGGGGAGTATAGCATGGGGGTGGGGGGATTGGGTAAAACATAACTCTTCCCCAGGCAACCATTGTCTGCATGACCGCCACATTGAATTGATCGACGAGGTAAATCCACTGTTCGCTCTTGATCAACTGAGGCAGTTTTTCAAGCCAAAAGCCTAGCGCTCACCTGCAACACTTGCGAGAGCCAACTTCAGAACCTGAAAGCAAAGGCTTGCGGTATGCTTGTCAGGTACAAATCCAGAGCTCATTTGCTCATAAGGGTGGATATAGTTTCTAAAGGAGCGCAGTCCGTGACTAAACTCCTTCACATCTGGTTCAAGCAATCCTATGTCACAAGCTACATTGATCAAATCTGACAAACTCCATTCATGAAATTTCTTTACTTTGCCTTCAGATGTCTTCGGACTTGATCCAGACCGATTGAACTGTTCGGGCTTGTCGTTTGCTGCACCGAGAAGCACTGCTTCCAGAACACTTCCACACAGGAAGATTGTCGACAAGTGTGCTCCCGCTTGGGAAACGAGCTCAGCTTCTTGCAACCTTTCCTTAATGACTCCAACCACCGCCGATTCTACGGGCAGTTTCTGTAAGCTGGGTAATTCTATTTGCTCTTCTAGAAACTGATCGGCAGTGACAGGTTTTGTGAATCTGGTTCTGCCGGATAGCCTAGCAATAATATCACGGGATTTTCTGAGAACATTCACTTTACGATCGTGACCTTGCGTTTCACATATCGCTTCATATCTATCAAGAAGGTCGCTTAAAACACGCGCTACTCTTTCATCAGGATCCTGCTCCCAAAATGCGCGTAATCTCCATGCTTTAGATCCGCTGTTCTTGAGATATTTCTGGTCACCATAGATCGCGATGCCGTAGCTTCTAAAGAATTCCTCAAATGTGGCATTGTTGAAATCAAGCACATATCCATCACCCATGTCTAGGATATCCTCAAAGTAAACTTTTTCTGCAGCAGTTAGACTACTCATCGTTTCTCCGCGAGGTAATCGTTTGACCCTATTCTGGCTAACTCCATCAATAGTCGCCAAATGACCACCATTGCGATTCTTGCAGGCATGATTAGTCGCGGGCGACCTGATAAGTCGCCCCTTCATAGGTCATATAGATTCTAGTTCATTCAAAAGATTCACGAGGCAGGCGTGACTGGCGGATGATTGAGGCTAACGTTCCCGGACGCAATTCCTTGTGATTAGGCACGGGAACGGTAATGGTGGACTTCTGTCCATTTGGCAGAAGGATCGCTTTCTGCATGATTACATGGCTGCCCTTCTGTCGAGCCTCTGAGAATCCATGCAATCTCAAAATATCACATACTTGCCGACCGGATAGTATTCTCCGTTTAGGCAATTTCGAAGCTCACTTGTTCGATGAATCCGCATTGATCAAAACGCGCCGCGATTTCTTCTTCCGATGCTTCTTCCAGAAACAACGTTACGGCCTCTTTGATATTCTCTATCGCTTCTTCGCTCGTCTGGCCTTGACTCGCTATATCCAAATCGACGCAGTGAGAGACGAACATGTCTCCATCCTGTACGATGGATATTGTTAGATCCCTTCGCATGTCTCTTTCCTTTGACCTCTCGGTGAAGCAATCATACCATAGTCGTATCCCAAAGCGATCTCTCCGCCACAGCTCACGCATTAGCAAGAGACTAAACGAGCGAAGTGGATAGGTTGCGTAGGTCGCGTAGACACTGACCGCCAACAATGACCGTCGGTCGACCCGACATAACTACGCTGCTACACTATCTCCCTCTCCACCCGCTCATTCCCCAGGTACTGACGCTCCTGCTCGACGATCTCGGGATCGAGCTTGGTGAAGAGCGGCGAGGGCTGGCGCAGGGCCTGGCCCGGTTGCAAGTTGCTCGCTTTCCACTCCCCTATGGCTTTCCCCCCGTCATAGACCAGCGCCAGATGATCGCGCGTTTCTTCGTTGTACTTCTCGATGTTGAGCTCGCCGAAGAGCTGCCCCTCATAGCCGAGCATCTCGTGCACTTTCTGGGAGCTGAAGGGCGTGAAGGGCGCGAAGAGGATCTTCAAGTTGTCGATGCAGCGCAGCGCGGCATACACGGAACGCGCGGCGTCGGCGCGGTCGGATTTAATCGACTGCCAGGGTTCGCGCTCGTTGAGCCAGGCGTTGACATCGCGCGCCAGGCTCAGCGTCTCTTCCAGCGCTTCTTTGAGGCGCACTTGCTCCAGCAGAGCGCCGACCGAATCGAAGCCGGCTTCGGTTGCCGCGATGATTTCGCGGTCGGCGGCGGTCAATTCGTCGGGAGCAGGTACAGCGCCATCAAAGCGCTTGAAGGCGAAACCCAACATGCGATTGACCAGATTGCCCCAGGCCGCCAGCAATTCGTTGTTGACGCGCGCAAGGAAGCCCTCCCAGGAAAAGTCGCTGTCTTGCCGCTCCGGGAAAGTACGGGCGACATAAAAGCGCAGGGCATCGGCTTGGTAGCGCTCCAGCAGGTCGGGCAGCCAGACGGCCCAATTGCGCGAGGTCGAGAATTGCTGGCCCTCGATATTCATAAATTCGTTGGCGGGTACATCGTAGGGCAACTGCAAGGGAATATCGCCATAGACAGGATCGTCGTCGTTGTAGATGCCGTCGATGCCCAGCAGTTCCGCCTGCCAGATGATGGTGTGGAAGGGGATATTGTCTTTGCCGATGAAGTTATAGATTTTAGCATCCGGGTTATACCACCACTTTTTCCATTCGTCGGGCTTGCCGATGTTTCTCGCCCATTCGATGCTGGCGGTGAAATAACCCATGACCGCGTCAAACCAGACGTAGAGCCGTTTGTCTTCCCAGCCTTCCAGGGGCACACGCACGCCCCAATCGATATCGCGGGTGATGGGTCGTCCGCGCAGCCCATCCTTGACGAAGTTCTGGCTGAAGGTACTGACGTTGGGTCGCCAATGATGCTCATGCGCCGCGAGGTATGCCAGGATCTGCTCGGTGAACCCCCCAAGATCGAGAAAATAATGCTCGGATTCGCGCGGTATCAATTTGTCATCGGGATTGTTGCGGCTGTGCGGATCAATCAATTGGATGGCATCCATGAGATTGCCGCAGTTTTCGCATTGATCGCCGCGCGCATAGGGGTACTTGCAGATATAGCAGGTGCCTTCGACATAGCGATCGGGTAGGAAGCGCTTTTCGCTCTCGCTATAAAGGAGGGTCTGCTTCTCTTTGTACAGGTGGCCGCGTTCCAGCAGCGTGATGAAAATGTCCTGCGCCACTTGATGATGGTTCTCTGTGTCGGTGTGAGTGAAGAGATCGTAGCTAACGCCGATTTTCCGCTGCGTCTGCAAGAAGCGTTCGTGATAATGTTCAAAGATCGCGAGCGGCGTCGTGCCGCGCTTGTCGGCTTCGACCGTGATCGGCGTGCCGTGGCTGTCCGATCCGCTGACCATCAGCACGTGATCCCCCCGCAGGCGATGATAGCGCGCGAAGATATCGGCCGGCAGATAGGCGCCCGCCAGGTGCCCGATATGCAGGTCGCCGTTGGCGTAGGGCCAAGCCACCGATACGTGAATATATTGTGCTGACATTGTGTTTCCCCTTTTCAGCGAGCCTTTCAACATCGGCTCGGCAAGCAACTGAACGCCAATAAAAAACCGCCTGTCGAGGACAGACGGTATAAGTTTCGGCTAAGTATCGCCTAGACGAACAACAACCTCCGTCTGTCCCGGGGGACGATCGGCATCCGCATAGGCATTACAGTGCTCGTTTTTACAACCATGTGGTGAGTGTAACATGGCATTTCTTATCCCGTCAAGCGCTTTGATCATGGGGCAGGCGTCGGCTAGCGTGGAACATGACCGTCGGCTACAATACTCGCCGCATCTCCGCCTAGGGACGGGATCCACTGGCTTGACGCAATCATCAGGAGACTATCAACCCGGCAATCCGTACCAGCCCGGGCAGATCACGAATCACGAAGGGAAACGCGCCTCGCGCCAAGGCCTGGGCTGTTGGCTCTGGGCTATGGTTAGTTTCGTCTGCATCGTCCTGGCGGCCCTGATCGCCTTGGCATCCGCCTATGCCGGCTGGAATTCCGGCATCGCTGTCGCGCGCGAAAACGCGACGGCCACCGGTGAAGCGGATACGAGAGAACAATGCAAGCGGATTCAGGTTGATATGGAAGCCGGCAACCAGCAATTGTTGCAGACGCGGCTCGACTATTTGCTCATGATGACGCCAGCGCCGCCTTGTCTCGGCGAAATCATCCCAAGTGCGACCGCGCTCTATCAACAGTCGCAGCCGACCGCCATTCCACAGCCAACAGAGCCGATGCAGCCCATCGCCACCATGCCCTCTCAAGCGACAATTGCCGCAACGACAATCGAGGATGGCCCGGTATACGATCTGGAGGCCTTGCTGCTGGAGGCGCAGGCGGATATCGTATCGGAGAAATACCAGCGAGCGGTGGACACACTGGATGCCATCATCGCGGTTGACGAGAGCTTTCAGCATGACCGCGTGCGCGAACTCTTGTTTGCCGCGCTCACATCCCAAGCGACCGGGCTCTTCCGCAGTGGAAGATTATCCGAGGCGATCTTGACGACGGGGCGCGCTGAAAACTACGGCGATGTCGAAGGGTTAAACTATGAGCGCGCTGTTGCCGAGCTCTACCTGAGAGGCCTGCAATTGAAGATCGCCAACCCTGGTGAAGCCGTCCGCCTTCTCAGTGTCATCGTCTACGAACATCGTCTTGGGAATTATTTGAACGGCCAAATCATGACCGAATTGCAGGGAGCGCATCGAAATTATGGGGATGCCCTGGCCTTCCGGGGCGATCACTGCCGGGCGCGCGACCAGTACGAGGCGGCCTTGGCCTTGCAGCCGGCAGTGGCGACGATCGGCCGCGCCACTGTCGCGGACAAACGCGACAAGGCGAATGAACTGTGTCCGACCCCCAACCAGACGGGCACGTCAGGGCAGACAAGGACCGCCGCCAGCAACGAGAGCGCGCCGGTCGGCGTCGGCATGCGCCCGACGCCCGCGCCTGTCGGGCAGACGGGTTAGGCGCCAACACTGATTCCCATTTTAAGGATTTCCCCGCTCACCGGGAGCGGGCCGTGTCAGTGCTCAATCCGCTCGATGATGGTCGCGGTCGCCATGCCGCCGCCGCAGCACATGGTTTGCAAGCCAAAACGCGAGCCCGTCGTTTCCAGCGCGTTGATCAGCGCTGTCATCAGTCGCGCGCCGGACCCGCCAAGAGGGTGTCCCAGGGCGATGGCGCCGCCATGGATATTGACTCGATCGAGATCGACCCCGATGTCCCGCTCCCAGATCCGCGGTACCGAGGCGAAGGCCTCGTTGACCTCGAAGAGGTCAATATCCCCGATCGCCATTCCGGCGCGCCGCAACACCTTTTCTGTGGCGGGTATCGGTCCGGTAAGCATCAGATGCGGGTCGCTGCCGACGGTTGTCCCTTCTACAATGCGCGCGCGCGATATTAAGGACAACTGTGCCGCCTTAGCAGCGCTCATCACCAAGACTGCCGCCGCACCATCACTGATTTGACTGCTGTTGCCGGCGGTGGTGACACCGTCCGGGGTAAACACGGGTTCGAGTTGGGCCATTTTTTCCAGCGTCGTCGAGGGGCGAATGCCTTGATCGCGCTCGACCAGGAACAGATTGCCCTCATCATCCACACCCTGAACAGGCGCGATTTCTCTTCTCAAGACACCGGCTTCGGTCGCTTTCCAGGCGCGTCGATGGCTCTCCAGACTCAGTTTATCCATTTCAAGGCGGGTGATGCCCCACTGCGCGGCGATCTCGTCCGAGGCGATGCCTTGCGGGATCATGTTATGGGACTCCATAATGTTGTCCGTAAACGGCGATGCGCCGCCCATGCCCAGGCTCGAACCCATCGGCACCCGCGTCATACTTTCCACGCCACCAGCGATGACTGTATCGGCTTGCCCCGAACTCACCATTGCCGCGGCGAGATGAATCGACTGCTGGCTGCTGCCGCATTGAAAATCGATCGCCGTGGCCGGTACTTCAATGGGAAGCTCGGCATCCAGTACGACATTGCGGGCAATGTTGAAGGTCTGTTCAGCGACTTGGCTGACGCAACCGAAGATCACATGGTCAACTTCAGTTTTGTTCAAGCCGCTTCGCGCAAGCAGCGCTTTGACGACATGAGATCCCAGCTTGACCGGATGCTGCTCGCGCAGCCAGCCATTGCGCTTGCCCAAAGGGCTGCGGATGGCGTCGACAATGACAACTTCGACCATAGGATTTCGCTCCTGTGTACAGTTGACTGCAATAACCAGATTCCGCTAAAGCTTAGCTATTCTTCCACGGAAGGTCCCTTGTCGATAAGCCAGATATACAGTCCATCCCGATTGATGATTTCGCGCATTTCCGGTGTGAAGCCTATATATTGCCAGGGGCGGTAGTTGAAGGGATGCGCGACCTTCATAAGGACTTCACCTTCCGGGAGGTCCCTCATTTCTGTAATTGGATAATAGTAACCGGCGTTCACGAGTTCATAACGCGCGTCTTCGAGGACAGGATTCTTGAATCCATGGGTCCTTGACGGCGGACTAAACGTTGTGGTTAGCGACACCTCTCCGAATTCTTCACGGACCTGCCGCGTTAGCTCCACGGGGTGCTGCTGGCTTATAACCGTCATAAAATTAATCAAGGCTACTACGGTTATGGCCGCAATGCTCAAGGCTGCGAGTCTGTAACCATAACGCTTGACGTAAGGCGCAAAGGCAAAGGCGCAGATCAGTACGATAAAGGGCACCAAGGCGCGAACAGTTCGCCCAAAGAGAACGAATATGTGCAGACCCGACGAGAAAAGCGCCATCAATCCGTAGATCATGACCAAAGCCGTAAGCCATAACATTATGCGGTGTCTCCTGTTCGGGCGGCAGTTAACAACACTCTTGCACGCCAATACAAGACCAGTGATCCAGACCAGCGAAATGACGCCTTCCGTCTCAAAGAAGTAGGCAAATGGAAGCAGTACTCCCTCTTCGTAACTGCCTTGAGTGATACCCTCCGCCTGCAGCTGTATCCAAGCGAATACATCGATATTCACGACAGCGTAGTTGTAAATCAGAATCGGAAGCAGCAGTACCGAAGCGCCAATCAAGACATAGAATAGTCTTGGGATCATCAATCGCGGATTGTCAACAAGAACCAGACAGTAAAGAGATCCAATCGCAAATACCAGGAAAACATGATTCATGTATACCCAGAAAGCGCAAAAGAGAAGCAGCCCAACCAACATCGCGCCGCGCCTGTCTATCTCACGCGGACGCAAAGCGACGTAGAGGGCGGCGAGCGCGAAAAGCATAGAGATGTCATAAGTGAGGAAATGTCGCGACCAAATAAACCATGAATTGGAAGCCGCCAGAAGAAACGCGGCCAACAGGGCTTCCATGCCATCCGAGCCCGCTCGCGCGGCGATGAGAAATACGAGTCCGATTGAAAGTACAGAGGGAATCGTGAAAAAAATCGCAGAAAATCGAAAGTCTCCGGTTTGGTCTTTCCAGTAAGCTCGCCAGGACATGTCGCTGCTCCTGGTTAATTCATAGGCCACTCGATGGATAAATGCCGGAATGAACATCACAGCGTACCCGCCGTGATGATAGCGATATTCCAGCAGGCTGCCGAATCCACCCAAAACGTCTCCTTTAAATACAGTGTCAGCGAGAGTAATTGTGAAACGATAATAGCGGTGTTCATCGGGAAAATATCGTTGAGCACCGTCGGCAACGAGGAGCAAGCGCAGAAGAAGGGCAACGAGCATGATGATCAGTAATGCATGAACTGGGCGAAGACGAATCGACATATTAAAGATCCCCCGCGACGACAATGCTCTGTGTCCCGCCAATACTGGCTTCTCTGTTCTCAATTCTCTAACCTTATAACAGCAGTCAAAACATTAAGACAAGCGCTGGCCGACTGTCTATATTCTATATTAGAACGATTTCGGGAAGCCAAATTATATTGCGGGCTTGACGAGCGTCTGTTCCGCGAGCTGACTGACGTGGCCCAAAGGACTGCGGATGGCGTCGATGATGACAACTGCCGCCATTGGGTTTCGCTCCTGTTTACAGTTGGCAGCAACAACTAGATTTCGCATCGGCTTGGCTACTCTTGAGCGGAGGGGCCTGTGTCAATGAGCCAGATATACAGTCCGTCACGATTGATGACTTCGCGATTTTCGGGCGTCATGCCCTCGTACTGCCAAGGCTTGTAGTTGAAGGGATGCGGGACCTGCATCAAGACTTTTCCCCCCGGAAGATCAAGCGGCTCCGTTATCGGATAATAGTAGCCCGCGTTAAGCAGCTTATAGCGTGCAAGCGGATTCTCTTCTCCATATACCCCTATGGGCGAGGCCGGACGGCTGAAGACCGTCTCGTATGACAATTCACCGTAATCCTGTCTTGCGCGCCTGGCAACTTCAATAAAATACTCTTGTCTGATCGCCGGAAAAAAGTTTGCCAGCGCAAATATGCAGACTATTGCGACAAAAGCCAGAACAAGGTACCGGCCGCGATCCAGCAGTAGCGGTGTGATTCCATAGGCGCTTAAGAGGATAATGTATGGCGCCATAACGCGAGTAATGCGGCCATACACTACAGACAGCTGCAAAACAGCGGAAAAAAGACAGAGCAATAGATACAAGGAAACCAGGCAAGCCAACCACAAAAGGGCGCGTTGCCCGCTTTCTGACTTCCACTGACTCCGTAAGGCCCATCCGGCAGCCGATAGGCACAGGATCCAGATCAAAGCGACGCCCGCTTCCGCAAAACCAATGTAGGGGAAGGGAAACACGATGCCTTCGGCGTATTCTCCCTGAATAGCAGATGACGAAAACGCAACCACCTCAGATATGACGTTAATGCCAAGAACATAGTGGTTGTAGAGAAAAAGCGGCGTCGCAATCAACAGCGCGCCAAATGCCATTCCCGACGCTCGAATTACCGAGCCACGCCAATTGGACGCCCGGAAACCGCAGTAGACCAAGGCGATCATGAGGACAAAAGTGATATGGCCAAAATAAACCCACAAGCACAGGAACGTCACGATTCCAACCACAATCGCATGTTTAACGCTCGTCTGTTGACTGGGAATAGCCAGCCAGAGAGCCGCCAGACCGAACAGTAGCGAGGAGTCGTAGGGCAAGAAATGCTTGGAAAAAATAAAAAAGGTGTTGGATGCCGCCAGCAAGAATGCCGCGATCAGAGCTTCAGCTTCGCCTGCGCCGGCTCGACGCGCCAGCAAGTAAATCATGCCAATTGAAAGCACTGAAGGAATCGCGAATATCAGCGCCGAGACACGATAGTCATTGTCGCGACTTAGCCAATAGGTTGTCCAAGAAAAGCCGGGTGGCGGACTCAAGTAAAAGATCGCGCGATGAATGATGGCCGGAACAAGCCCGACGGCGGTGAAACCGTGATGCTTGTCGTAGGCCAATACCTTGTCTATTGCGCTGCGAAAGTCAGCCTGAAAGAGAGAGTCCACAGCACTGACAGATCGACGTTGATATCGACTTTCGTCCGGGAAATAAAATTGGCCGCCGTTGACGACAAGCAACAGGCGCAGCAGGTAGGCCACGAGCATCAATATAAACAGGACGTGTGTCGCGCGCAAATTCAGGTTCATGACGCTGCCGGTGTACGCCGCTCTATAGGTGGTCCGCCCATCTGACTATGTTAAACCTTCCCTCCCCTGTTGCAAATCAAAACTGCGACACTTCTGCTTACCTTCGGTATGCAGTCGAACGCAGTCTCGTCATTTTCTGCCGCAAGAGCGACGATCATATCACCCTTTACGTGAAAACTTCCCATGAATGGCGTATGGAACTACCCCTCCCGCTAGTTTTCCCGCTTCAATCCGAGGACGGCTCCGTGTCGATCAGCCAAATCGCAAAGTCGCTCCGGTTGACTATTTCTCGCATTTCCGGGGTCATGCCTTCGTATTGCCACGGTTTATAGTTGAAGGGATGGGAGATCTCCAGCAGTATTTCACCCTCTGGCAGGTCGCCGCGGATGTCCCCGATCGGGTAGTAATTGGCGGCATTGAACAGTCGGTAGCGGGTATCAGGCACCTCCGGCCGGAGGTCCCACCAACTGAATACCGGATTCTCGCCTGTTTCAACGGTCGTCTCGAACGAGACATCTTCGTATGTCTGATAAACATCCCAAGCGATTTCCAAAGGATATTGCTGCGCGATCGCTGGAACAAAACTGGCTATCGACAGGGCGCCAAGGCCGACTACTAACGAAGTGAGGGCGCCGCGTCCATAGCACAAAAGACGCGCTGAAAAGCCATAGGCACATGCCATCACGATAAATGGCACCAGCGAGCGGACCACACGGCCGTAGACAACAAAAAGCTGCAAACCCGCGGACAAAAACGAGAGCATCAGATAGAGACTAGATAGACAAGCAAACCACATCAAAGCCCGCCGACGGTCATTCGAAAGACACGGACTACGCAATGTCCAGGCGGCCAAGACCAGCCCGAATATCCAGAGGATACTCATTGCGCCTTCAACATCACGGAAATATAGCAACGGGAAGATTAGGCCTTCAGAAAACGACCCGTGATCGACCGTTTCGGAAAACGTCATCATCTGCAGAAAGACATTTTCGTGCAGGAAAATCATGTTGAAAAGGACGATCGGAAAGAAGAACAGCAAGGCGCCGCCCGCCATGCCAAAGGCTCTGCGAAAGGCGTCGCGCGGGTCCGTGGACAGAAGGCCACAGTACAGAATGCCTATGGTGATGGTCAAGGTGACGTAACCGTTGTAGATCCAGAAAACGAGAAACGCCAGCCAACCGACAAACAGCGCGTTCATGATGCGCCAAGCGCGCAGGCGAAGCGCAAAGTAAATGGCGATCAATCCGATGAGAATTGCAGTGTCATAGGGAAGAAGATGCTTAGCAAAGAAGAAAAATGATTGGGAAGTCGCTAGCAGATAGGCGCTCAATAGCGCTTCCCCTTCATTGGCGCCGGCCTGTCGCTGGATCAGATAAATCATGCCAATGCAAAGAACAGATGGCAGTGCAAAGACCAGCGCGGGCAATCGGAAATTCTGAGGCGGGGTATGCCATAGATCTTTCCACAGCAAGTTGTCATCGTGGTTGAAGCTGTGGATTAGACGGTGAAACAACGCAGGGACAAGCTTGGCAAGCGCAATACCCTGATGAAACTCGTATTTCAAAAGTGTTTTGACGGCATTTTTGAAGTCGGCGTTGAAGATGTGTTTTGTCGTTTCTATGGAGCGGTAGTAGCGGAGCTCGTCCGGATGATATAGCTGTCCGCCGTTGATGATCAGGAGCAGTCGAAGGCCATAGGCTATCAGCATTAACAGGGCTAGGAGCGAACTTGGGCGGGCAAGCTTGTTCTGAATGGACAAATGCCTCTCCATCGACGGCGTATGTGGGGGCTGCCTGCTGGAGTACAGTTAATCTGCCGCGCGCTTCGCGCTGATAGTCAGATCTCAGGTTGCGCGTCCGCATATAGCGGGCGCTCGAATTCGTATCCCAATTGGCGCAGGGCCTGCAGAGCGGCCTCTCGTGTCTTGTCGCGGCTGTTATCGGCCAAGTTGAGGAGGGCATCAATAGCGCGCGGATCACCGATCTTGCCAAGCGCGATCGCGGCGTTGTAGGGAGTCTGAAACCCGGGGGCGTCCAGGGCGCGGATTAGCGCAGTAACCGCGCGATCGTCCCGTAGCTTGCCGAGCATGAGCGCGGCTCGCCCACGCACGATCAAATCTTCTTGCTGATTCTCCACGATATCCATGAGTGTCCGCACAGCCTGGTCGCCACCAAGCATGCCTAGCTTGATAACTGCCGTGCGCCGTCTGTCTTTGTTGATATCACGCAACTCTGTAAGGATCACGTGAACGGCGTTCGGGCTATCTGGGTCGATCATTGGCGTCTGCCTTTCGCCTGCTCGATTGAAACGATGCCCCACGTTGCTTTCAATATCACACCGGCATTAAAATATGGGGCGGCAAAAAACTTTCTGCGAATGCGGTACCCCTCTTTTCGGGCTTACCATCAAATCGACTGTAAAACTCCGGATTGCATATTGCTCATATCACTGTATATTTCCGCGTTCTCCTCCGAGGATCCTGCTCCACTACTTGCTTTTGAAGCGCCGCCCACCGCCATTAGCGATAGCGATCGTTTGCGCTCAGGAGTATTGTACCTTTTTCTCAGACAAATCGCATATCATATTTATCTATGAAATTCGGCTGGCAATGCAGCGATGTCTTGCATTGAGCAGAAGAGGTCTCAGCCCTCGGCGACCACCTCGACTGTCCCCGCCACACTATCAAAAGCGTGGCTGTCGCTGACATAGAGCCGTCCTTCGTGAATGCGGCAGACACGATCGGCGAAGGGCACAATCTCCGGGTTGTGGGTCGCCATGATCAAGGTCTTGCCCGCTTCTCGCGTCAGCTCCAGCAAAAGCTGCAAGATCTGTTGCCCGGTATCTTCGTCAAGATTGCCGGTCGGCTCGTCCGCCAACAATACCTTCGGTTCGTGCACCAGCGCGCGGACGATGGCAACACGTTGCTGCTCGCCTCCACTGAGCTTGTCCGGGAAGGAATCCGCACGGTCCGCCAAGCCAACGCGTTCGAGCAACTCGCGGGCGCGCATTTCATTCTCCTTGCTGCGGTCGCGACGAAGTTCCAGTGGCAGCATGATGTTTTCCAAGACAGTCAGCGTCGGTATCAAATTGAAAAACTGGAATATGATGCCGACATGGTCGCGGCGAAACAGCGTCTGTTCCGTATCACTCATTGCCGTGATATCGACGCCGTCGATCAGCACTCGACCATCATCGGGACTGTCAATGCCGCTTAGCATGTTGAGCAAGGTACTCTTGCCGCTGCCACTCTTGCCGAGCATAACAAAGAATTCACCTTGGACAATATCGATATTGACACAATTGAGCACGAGACGTCGGTGGCCGCCTTCAGTATAGGTCTTCAGCAGATCTTGAATACGAACAATAACAACGGGTTCCATAGTCGCCCTACGCAGCGGTTAGTGGCGGTTATTGTATCATCTTTACGGGCTATGATGAGGTCCTAACAAAGGGTCTCCAACCTTGCCAGGCGCCCCCGTATCCACAATATCAATAATCTCAATTATGAACTCCGATGCGGATTCGTAGGCAATGCGGCGGGCAGCCAATCTCGTTTCGGTTTATCATGAATTGTGCATAGACAAAGGCTTGCCAATGGTAGATCGCGCGCATGATCAATTGCCAGGCGGGGCCAGTAAAGATAATTCGGCCAACGCGCTTGATGCGTTGTTGGGTGAATGGACATGCTCCGGGCGGCTTAAGCCTATTTTTCAGGAGGTGAAGTGATGCGAGCAAGGTTTCCAGGATTCCTGATAATGGTAATGTTGCTGTTAGTTCCCTTGGCGCTAGGCCAGGACGGCAACAGCGTGATCGAACCGTACGACGAAATGATGGTGAATCCCGACGTCAATATCAGCTTCCCACCCCCGGTATACGTGGTGCGCGACAGCATTGATATTCGCGGGACGGTGAACCTGCCAAGTATCTTGAGTTATTTCGTCGAATTCCGTCCATTGCTTGTCGACATGATGGATTCGGAGGACCAAGCAGAGGGCCAGTGGTTCCCGGCAACCGTACCTCAGCGGTCGAGCGTCGTCGACGATATTCTCGGTACTTGGAACACGCTGACGGCGCGTGACGGTCTTTATGAGTTGCGCTTGAACATTAACACCGGGGACGGTCCCGAGTACGTGCGTTTAAGCCCGATACGCGTCGAGAACAATCCCCCGTCCTTTGTCGAAGACTCGATGCAGACGGAAGTTGAGGAGCCGCCGGATCCGACGGTCGAGCCAGAACCCGTTGAGGAGCCCCTCGATGATTCGCCGCGCGTGGTCGCTCAGGTCAATAGCAATGTCCGCGCCGGAGACAATACCTTCTATCAGGTCGTCGGATTCTTGCTCGAGGGAAAAAGCGCCAAAATCCTTGGCACTAGCAGCCGCGGCACCAGTTGGTACTTCATCGAACTGGCCAATGGCGTCCGCGGTTTCATACATCCCAACATCGTCAGGGCCGAAGGCGATCTGAGTAATCTGGAGCGCATCGCGCCGCCTCCCTTGCCACCGACCCCCATTCCGATACCGACGGCTATACCGGTAGAAGCGCCGCCCGCCGCGCCCGCCGCGCCCGCCAGCGGCCCCAACCTGGTCTTTGGCGAGATACGGATGGAGCCTCACCCAGCGACTTGCAACGAGACTTACACCATTCATGTCACGGTCCAAAACAATGGCAATGGCGATGCCGGGGGATTCTCCGTTGAAGTCAGGGACTCGCGGATGGGTACGGGCGCAGGGCAAGCGACGACGCAGATCGGCTATCCGCCGGTACCTGCGGGACAATCAAGGTCCGCCTTCGGTCGCATAACGCAGAACCAACACTATGAGGAAGTGCACCACGTGAATCTGTTCCTTGATATCCACAATCAGGTGTCGGAAACCAATGAGGGCGACAATCACGGCGCGACCGCAGCGTACATCCTAAGGCGCGGCCGCTGCTAGTTTTCGTCATTGGGAGAGGGGTGTTCCTTTCTTCATCCCTCTTCTTCCCTACCCAACACGGTATACCGATTGAGCGTCCCGCTCGCCCCGTCGGCGCGAAAATCGGCTTTGGCTGACAGACCTGTTGCCGCGACGAGGTCGTCATGTTCGGTGTCATCAACGTAATGGCAATAACGCAGGGCGCGCTCACCGCGGCGCCAATCCAACAGATAGTCGTTCTTTTCCACAGGTAAGTCGCTATCCCAGGGCACGATCCGATTGCGGAAGCGTTCTTCTTCATAAAAGCGCCAGGCCGCGAAAACCAAATGGCCGCCCGGCGCAAGCAACTGCGCGCAGCGAAGGAGCAGTTCGCGCCGTTGCAGAAAACCCGGTACATGATGCAGGACGCCGAAGAGGACGACCAACTGGGCCCGGATATCCGGCAGTTCATCTTCAACCAGATCATGTTCGATCAATCGGGTCCTCACCTGCTCGAGCCTGGAGAGTCTGGTGCGCGCCAAGCTGAGCAAGCCTGGACTGCTGTCGATGCCCGTATAATCAAAAGAGGTGGGTTGGCGCTCCGAAAGAAACAGGGCGAAGCGACCGTTACCACAGCCAATGTCAATTACCGATTGGATCGGCGAGTCGATTTTGGAGAGCGCCTTAAGCCAGCCGGGCCAGGCCCGCCTACGCGTCGCGTCGAATTCCTGCGCCGCCCTGGCATAGAATGTCTGATTGATCTGGTTCAAGCGTAGACGAGTAGCCTGATCCACGTCGATTTGCTCCGGTAGTCGAGGTAAGATCGGGCGCTGCCAGCCCATCAATATCATAACATCTCAAAAGACTATTCCTCTATTTTCCATTCCTTCGCTATTTGGCAGCGATCAACAGAATCACAAACAGGTCCATTGCGGATTTTGCGGACTTCGGCAGAAGATATGTTATAGTGTGTATGTGCCGCAGAAGTGTTGCCCTGTCAGTTGTTGATGTGATTTATTTCACTGCTGGCGACACTCTGTACGGACAAACGATGAGGTACGGATCGCCAACAGTCTTGACAAGACGGACGGTGATGTCGCCAACGCAAACGATGTCACTGGAAGGAAAAGAGGACAGGATGGCAAACGAGAATACGTTCCGCACCAGCTACAACGAAGGGGTAAGCAAATTCCGCTCGGTACGCAACAAGGCGTTCTGGCAGGAGATGCTGCACCACTTTACCGGCAAACACAACGAATTGCTGAACTTTGACGAGATTCGCAGCCGCTTGCATCTGCACGAGGAACATTACCAAGGCGTGCACGATGTACCACTGAATCAAATCGCCGGCAGCGTCGGGCGCTACAAGGACTTTACGGCGTCATTTCTACCGAAGAAAGCTGAGATGCAAGAGCGCTGGAGCCGGATTTACGCCCTGGCGAATAGCCTGGAAGGCCCGCCGCCAATCGAGCTTTACAAGGTCGGCGAAGTCTATTTCGTCCGCGATGGCAACCACCGTGTGTCAGTGGCGCATCAATTGGGCAGCAAGACGATACAGGCGCATGTGATCGAGTTGCCCACGACTGTGCCACTGCGGCCGAGAATGAGCGATCGGGAAATTGAGGCGGCGGAAGCCTATGCCAACTTCCTGGAAGAAACGGGCTTGTCGCGCGCAGTGCCGGGTCATGAGTCGATTGAACTTACCGTGGCAGCGCGTTATCACGAGTTGATGGGCTATATCTTCCTGCACGAACGCGTCCAGGAAAAAGTCGAAGGCCATCCCTTGACCACGGAAGAAGTGACTGCCGATTGGTATCATCATGTTTATGAGCCGGCCATTCAATTGATTCGCAAATACCACGTGCTTGAGCTAGCCAAGGGCAAGCATACAGCGCGTACCGAGGGCGATCTTTTCCTGTGGCTGATGAACAATCTGCTCGACCTGCGCCATCAATATGGCGATCGGGCCCCAGTGCAGTCATTCAGCGGCGCGCTCAAGACCTACCTCGAAGAGGAGCATGTGCACGTACCCGAGGCGCTGGAAAGCGAAAACGACCAGTCGGTATTGCTGACTCGAAATCAAGTAAAGAATACACGGCCCGCAGGAGCCAACAAACCTACCGAGCCGGAGGATCCAGATCCATCAGAGACCTGCTCGCAGATAACCTGATCTAGAGCCAAGCATGATCTTGCTTCGGCCAGCCTAATCACATTCGATTGCAATTGCATCCAGCGCGGTTAAGCGCATGAAGGCGACTTCCTGCTGGCTCATGTCTGCGGGATAGTCGCAATCGTCGGCGGCGGATTCGAGAATGCGATAAGCCTTCTTGATGTAATCGCGAACTGTGATCTCGCTGATGCCCATTTCGTGCGCGATCAGCCGAGGACGCATGCCTTCGATCGCGTAGAGTATGATCGCCTCGCGCAGGCGCGGCGTTAATCCCGGGTAGTTTCGCGGTCCTGGCAGCAGCTTGGTATCGCGCAAGCGCGCGTGGCTAAGCTTTTTGCAGGCATCGACCAAGCCGCGGCTGATGAAGAAACAGCGCTTGTCGACAATGGCCGAAAAATAGAGCGCCCAACCGATATGCAGCCTGAGGTCATCCTTTAGGAAAAAAGCACGCGCGCCGCCATTTATCGCTTCATAGATCGTGTTCAAGTCGGCTATCTGTGCCAGACATATCACCATCACGCCGGGAATCGACCGGCGCAGGTCGCTTATGGCGGAGAACAAACCGCCAACACCGTCTATATAATTGGCATCGAGAATCGCGACATGAGGATATACAAACTCGCTCCATTCGTTAAGCTTGGCCGAAAGCTCCGCCAATGAGTCCGTCTTCAACACGACTCGCGTGCGACGATCCCAGGCGAGATAAGCGTTAATGGCATTCAAAGCATAGCGGTCGCTGTCGATGATCGCTACGCGCAGGTCGACTTCGCCGATGCCGCAGTTGCGGACCATGGCCTTCGCCGCTCTTCGGGATCCTCCGTTCCGCTCTCTCGCCCGCGCCCGGCGGCTCATGGTCAGCTATGTCCTCCCGTTTCCTTTGATATAAGCGACGACTTCCGCCGCGCGATCGTAGTCGCTGTGGGAAGGAATGATGTAAGCGCCCTGCACCAGGTCGGTCATTTGATCCAACAACTCCCGCGCGATCTCTACACCCACGCTCGGCGCATCGTCCCGGGC
Organism: Chloroflexota bacterium; assembly: GCA_026707745.1. Lineage (GTDB taxonomy): Bacteria > Chloroflexota > Anaerolineae > Aggregatilineales > Phototrophicaceae > UBA6055. The sequence continues at coordinate 10,297 of JAPOWG010000045.1, read as the reverse complement.
CTGCGCGACGCGCCTCATGATATCGTCGGGGATATTGATGCCGGGCACTTCGTTATGCAAAAAGCGAGCCTGGCGCGGGCTATGCAAGGGCATAACCGCCATCAGCACAGGCAGGTCGAAGGGCCGGCCCTCCAGCTCCAAAAAACGTTCATGGAAACGCTGAATCCGCCCCGGCTCGAAGATAGCTTGTCCCAGCGCGAAATCGGCGCCGGCTTCCAGCTTTTTCTTGAGGATTCTTATCTCGCGGTCGATATCGTCCGCGCCCATATTCAGCGCGCAGCCAACGGTGAAATTGCTAGGTTTGCCGATGCTATGTCCAGCCATATCCACACCTTGATTCATGCCTCCCTTGATGACATCAATCAGGCGAGACGGGGCCACATCATAGACATCGCTGGCGTCGGGAAAATCGCCGATCCGGGTGGGGTCGCCCATGACAACGAAAAGATTGCGTAAACCCAGCGCGTGCGACGCCAGCAAATCGCCTTGCACGCGCAGCATATTGCGTCCGCGCGTGGGGAAGTGCAGGACAGTTTCGATGCCGATCTGCGTTTGCAGCAGGTGGGCCACCGCCCAGGCGCTCATTTTCATACGGGCGGCGGGCGTATCGGCCACGTTAATCAAGTCGGCGCCGGCCGAGCGCAATCGCCGCGCCGCCCGCAACAAGGCCTCGGTGTGATAGCTGCGGGGCGGCGCCATCTCGACGGTTACAGTAAACAGGCCATCGCTCAGGCGATCGGACAACTCGGTCGGATGATCGGGATCCATCACCTCGTGATGGACATAGACGTCACTCACGTGCAGGTCCACGACATGCCCGGAAGGATCATCGAGCGCGGCGCGCATGGCCGTGATGTGCTCGGGCCGCGTGCCGCAGCAACCGCCGATGATCGAAGCGCCGAATTCGACCAGCGCCGCAGCGCAATCGCCGAAGTACTCCGCGCTTGCCGGGTAGAGGATTCTGCCGCCTGTTACCTCGGGGAAACCGGCATTTGGCATGGCGGAAAAGCGAGCTTCGGGTATGGCGTAAGACATCTGTTGCAGCACCTCGGCGATGCCGGCTGGCCCGCTGCCGCAGTTGACGCCAATAACGTCGACGCCCGCCTTGTACAAATCATTTGCCACCCGCGCCGGCGGGAAACCGGCGTAACTGAGGTTCTCGTGATAAAAGGTGCTCTGCGCGATCACGGGCAGGTTAGGATCTATGCCCTGCAATACCTTGACCGCCAATATCAACTCGCGATGTTCGTTGAAGGTCTCAAAGACGATGACATCGACACCGGCCATGACCAATGCGGTCAGTTGTTCGGTATAAGCCTTAATCGCTTCTTCCTGCGACAGACGACCATAGGGAGAAACGCCGACGCCCAAAGGACCGACCGAACCGCCGATGTAAAGATCACCCCTGCCACTTTCCGCAATCGCCAAACGCGCCAACTCGACCCCACGCTGGTTGTAGCGTTCGACAAAGGGCGCGCGGCCGGCATTGCCCAGTTTGAAAACGTTCGCGCCGAAAGTATTGGTTTCGATCAGATCGGCGCCGGCTTCGATATAAGCTTTGTGAACAGAGAGCACCACTTCGGGAGCTTCGACATTCATCGCATCGAAACAAGCATCGGCGCGAGCTTCAGATTCTTGATGCAACATCGTGCCCATCGCGCCATCCGCCAGCAGCGGCTGGGGCATTTGCAGGCGATCGCGAAACGGTAGTTTGCTCATGGTTTGTCTCTACACATAGTACTCATGACAGATAGTGTAACGCAAAAGCGAGAGCCATTCTATTCAAAGCGCGCCTTCTGTGCCTCAGTAATTCCACTTAAGTCGTGCAACAAATCGCTGGGTGTTGTAGGGGCGAGTCTGTGTATATATCCAAGTTTGTAAAATGTCGTTACACTGTGTATTCATTTTGAAGCGCATGCCCTGCCCTATGAAGCTGGCGGGATTGACAGGCGTCAAATCGCTGTTCTACCATTGCTGGTGGAGGGAGTTAGGGCAAATCGCTTATGACGCGGCGATCAAAGCAATTGCTCAAAAGACAGTTTCGAGTCATCCGCGATCAGTTGCTGCGATTGCTGGGGTTGTTCCGGCGACAGCTAGGCCGGGGTCCCCTGCTGATTAAGCGAAATGAAGTCTTCTACATCCCGCTTTGGCTGCCTGTCGCGCTAGCGCTGATACTGGTGACCATGCCGGTCTGGGATGATGTCGCTCATCTTGCTGAACGCGGCATAGCCATTGTACGGCGTAGCAACCAGGGCCAGTTGGCGGCATTCTTCGCGCCCCCCGTAAAGCATTGGTCGGGCAAAATCAACGAATGGGCATATCAATACAGCGTGGACCGCGACTTGCTGGCAACAGTTATGCAAATCGAATCTTGCGGGCATCCCACTGTCGTCAGCAGCGCCGGCGCGCGTGGCTTGTTCCAGGTCATGCCCTTTCATTTTTCCGCCGACGAGGACATGCTGGATCCCGATACCAATGCTCGGCGCGGCGCGACCTACCTGAATTATTGTTTTGAGTACTCGGACAACGTGATTGGACTGGCATTAGCCTGTTACAATGGCGGACCCGGCGCTATCAGCCAGCCGCGTGAACGTTGGTCACGGGAGACGCAAAACTATTATCGCTGGGGTGTTGGCATTTATAGTGACGCCGCCGCCGGGAGCGCCCGAAGCGAGACTCTCGATTTGTGGCTTGAAGCGGGAGGAAGCCGTCTGTGCCAGAGCGCGCGCAAGGAGTTGGCCAAGTAGTCCTTGTGTTGCGGCGTATAGCGGCTAGCCGTAGCTGCGCATGACAGACAATACTTTTCCCTTGATTTGGCAATTCGCCGGGTGAACGAAAATCGGATCATATGCTGTGTTCGCCGGTTGCAGCCGTATGGAATCAGCTTCGCGATAGAAGTGCTTGAGCGTCGTTTCGCTGTCCTCGGGCAGCCAGGCCGCAACCATTTCACCGTTATCGGCAGTACTCTGCTGACGCAGGATAACGATATCCCCATCCTGGATCATCGAGTCAATCATCGAGTCGCCGCGAACGGTCAAGGCGAATACTTCATTCTCGTCAAAACCCTGCAGGAATTCCTGCGGGACAGCGACGTAGTCATCTTCGTCAATATGATGCGCGATATCTTCCGGCAGAGAAATCGGCTCGCCCGCGGCAATCCGCCCGACTAGCGCGACGCGTGGAGAGTTGCTGTTTGTCGCAAGTCTGGGCAGGGGCGCGACGCCGGGAATATCGCGTATGATGCGCAGCCCGCGCGACACTTTGCCCGATCGCTGCAGATACCCCGCGTCAACCAGTTTGTTGAGGTTGTAATTGACCACCGAAGTCGAGGCGATATCACACCTTTCTCCGATTTCACGGATCGTCGGCGGAAAGCCGCGTTTCCCCGTATATTCGGACATGAACCGAAGCATATTTTGCTGCCGCCGGGACAGCTTCTTGAATTCCTTCATGGGTTATCCCCCGCGTCTCACCTGCCCAACTGATCACAAACTTGAGTTGCTCTTACTGCAATGATTTTTCCAACTGCCCATAGTATACACGAACATATGTTTGTATGTCAAATGTTCTATTCGCGAATTTTTAGTATGCGAATGATAACAGGAAGGTAAGCGCAAGTTTAATGCACGACGGGAGCCGAAAAAGTGAATTGGGCGGTCAGCGCAGGTTTATTGATCGGGGCTTGCCGAATCAACTGAGCAAGTAGCCAAGGGCTTGATCCAGGTCGCTGGGCAGAACAGCGGCGCCGTCGCGCATCAATTGCCGGTTGCCGCTTGCAGGCAAACGAAAGGTGAATACCCTGCGGCCTTGGTCGCGAGCGAAACGCGCGCTATGCATGGCGCCGCCGTCAGCGTCGGACTCAATGACGATCAGAGCCTCGCTAATCGCGCTGATGATGCGATTGCGCGATACCAAGCGCTGCGCATTGGGCGCCAGACGCGGATGCACCTCGCTTAGCAAGGCGCCCGACTTGAGAATCCGACCCGCGATCAGCCTGTTCTGCGGCGGATAGACGTTGAGGACGCCGCTGCCGAGAACGGCGATACTTGTTCCGCCGACTTCCAGGGCGCTGGCGTGCGCCGCGGCATCAATGCCCAGCGCCAGGCCGCTAACAATCGTGACGCCAGCCCGCGCCAGCTTCATCGACAATTGAAGCGTCAGGATCTTCGCCACTTGCGACGGATAGCGCGTGCCAACGATTGACAAGCATTTCTTCCAGGCTTTCGGCTGAAGACAACCGCGGAGGAAAATCGTCGGTGGGTGATCATCCGCATCTTTGAGACGCGCGGGATACAGCGCGTCAGCCGCGGTCAACGTCTGGACGCCTTGCCCCTCCCATTGCGCCTGTTCATCCAAGAGCCTGACGAGGTCCGCGTTGCTTATGTCGCGGGCGATCTTGGCGCCAATACCCGGCACCTTTTGCAACTCAGTCGCCTCCGCGCTGAAGACAGCGGTCAGGTCACAGTCAAAATGCGCGAGCAGATTGTGCAGGGTCTTGACGCCAATGTTTGGCAAGAGGCTGAGCGCTAGCCACTGCGTCCTTGGCGAAACATCAGTCCGCTTCATAATATTCGACGATGGAGAGCAGCATGGCATGCATGAAGGTATTGACCTGGCGCAAATGCATCGCCCATTCCGAGGAATTGCGCGGTTGCGAAACTTCCGACCAAGTCAAGATCGAGTTTAGGACAAAATCTCCAAAATAAAAGAACCCACGAAGGGCTTGAGGCAAACTTAGCCCGTCTGCGATCAGTTGCGTAGCGTAATCCTTCCCCAGTTTGATGGCCACCGACAGACCGCTGTCCGGCGCGCCCGCCGCTACATAGTCACGTATGGATTCCAAGACGCGCCTGCCCTGCTCTCGCAAGTGCTGCTTGCTATCATCGCTCATGGCGATATACCAGGGCGCTTGCTCCAACTGGGCGCTACCCACTTGCATACGCGTTTGTCCCAGGGCGTTTTGAATGATCACCTGCAGTTCCACAGGCTGAATATCGCCCTGCGACTGCGCATGGTGGTGCAGATCGTTCACGTTAAAGCGCCGGTGTTTACCGGCCGTGCGCCGAAAGGGCAACTTGCCGCTCTCCGCCCAGTTGCGGACCGTCGCAGGATGCACGCCGAGAATTTCGGCAGCGTGCCGCAGGCTGACCCATTCGCTGGAGTCGTTTCTGTCCATTTCTCGTGCAACAGAATGATTTGTAAGGTTCGCTAATTATACATCAGGCATTAATATAGTCAATCACATACACCCCTGCGCGCCGTCGCTACAATCGCCAGTCTGGAGGCTTGTCTCGCCAGCGCCAGAGCCGGCCAGCCGGGTATCCGTGCATTTTAGCGACATCGCCAACAACGCGCAAAACGGGAATCATGAATATGCAGTATAGCCAAATGACAACGGAGTTGCCCCGCCAGCGACGCAAGATCACAGGCAAACGGCGGTAGGGCTGATGCAGATAATACGCCGCGCCCGGCAAATACAATCCCCACCAGTACGGTTCTATCAAGGCGCCGAGCAAGAATACCGCGGGGGCCAGCAGCCAATAAGCGGCGTAGCGGATGACATGACGCTTTAACCAGAGATTAGCCTTGCCATCGCCGCGCGCATACAAAAAGTACTGCCGGTAGAAACCCCCGATCGAGGGCCGAGGTCGAAAATACACGAGGGCCGCTGGCTCGAAGGCAAATGGACCGTACATTGACCTAAAACGCAAATCAAAAACGAGATCTTCGCAATAGTCTAGCCACTCGGGATATCCCCTGGCTTCCCTTGCCGCCGATTTACGAAAGGCGATGCTGCGGCTGCTGGGCAGAAAGGTCTCCGCCCTTATCTCGTCCCGCATGGGCAAGGTTGTGGCGCCTAACGCTACTTCAAAAGGCGTCTGGGGATCGGCCAGGAAAAATCCTGCGACGCCATTTAAGTCGGGATCGAGCAGCAGCGGCTCTGTGATCGTCTCCAGCCAGGTGGCGCTTAATTGAACGCCGGCATCGGTGACTGCGATGATTTCACCGCCAGCCGCTTCGATAGCACGATTACGGCCTTGACTGATATTGCACCCGGGCTCGACCAGCACTCGCACCGGCAAGCGATCGCGATAACCTGCAATGATCTCACGGGTACTGTCGGCACTGCCGCCGTCAACGATCACGATCTCGTCTGGCTGCCGAGTTTGCGCTCCTATGGAATTGAGGAGGAGATGAATGCTGTCGCCTTCATTGAGGACGGTCGCGACCAGGCTAATCATTTTACCCCTGCCGTCTGTCATTGTGAGGGTTATGCTAGCGGCAAAGCCAGCGGCGCTAAAGGGCTGATTCCAAGGCGCCAAAGGCATGTGGAAGCGAGACCCCCTCAGTCAATATCGGGCATGTTATGCGCCTCAAGCATAGCGCTGCGAAATGCGTGTACTTGGGTCTCGCCACGCTCTGTCAACTCGGCGAATCCGTCGACAACAGCTACAAAACCAAGCGCTCGTAATCGAGCCAGCACCCGCCCCATCTTCGGCGCCGTCCAGCGAAAATGAATATGCAGAGTCTCCACGCGCAATTCCGTTGAATGGCGATCCGTGAATTGGTGATTATGGATATGCGCCAACACAACCTGATCGTCGAAGCGACGGCTCTGACTGGCGCGCCGGATCATGGTCGAGATCAGACCGTAACGCGGAGAAAACACCCAGGCGAGGGTGAATATGCTGAAGATCATCAGCACCATCGAGGCGCTGATCGATGAATCCCACGTCTCGAGCAAGTCAAGCCCAGATATGCTGTTGACGCCAGCGATGATGTCGCCAACCTCAATAATGCCGAAGAACTTTCCCCGAGCCAGGTCATAGCCAAAAAACGCGCCCCCCGCGCCAATGAGCGGGCCGAGCAAGAGCATGATCGCCAAACGATCGCTTAACAGATACGCGGCCGCGGGCGGAATAATGAAGAAAGCGATCACGAGAATAGAACCCACCGCATCAAAGGCCCCAACCGCCACCAGGCTTACCAAGATCATCAGCGCGTAGTTCATGACTCCCGGCCGGAATCCAAGCGCCTTCGCCAGCGCAGAGTCGAAGGTCGTCAGCTTGAGCTCCTTGTAGAAAACGAGCACAAAGAGCAAAGATAGCGCGGTCATGATTAAAGTGACCGTTATCGACTTGGGGAAGAAGACCAGCACAGGCTCCTCTTGCAGGTACCCAGCTTGCCACGCTTGGGCGGGCGAATAGCTTCCGCAATTGCTGCAGATTTCGACAAACTCGGCACCTTCGTCGCGCGGACTAATGCCCAATTCGCGGCAGTTGCGACATTGGCGAGCCATTTTGGCTTGAGGATGATCAGGGTTGATCGTGACCGTGACGCAATTGTCGAAGCAGTGACTGTTGGTGTTGGCCCAAGCCAAGCCGATTTCACCGACAAGAACAGCGTCCTCATCGAGATGCACATCTTCGGCAAAGCGCGAAACCAGGATGACGGCTATGGCGAAAAGCAAGGGGAATGCCAGTCCCAATGCGGCATCCTGCCGCAGCAATCCGGAACGATATAACAACTCCGTCAGCACAACAGTACCTACCCCGGCCAAGGAGGCGCCTAGGATGAGCCAGGGTGATGAGGTATCCCCGGCCATGCCGAAAACATCGGTCATCAGCAAAAACGCGACCACGATCCCTAAGAGCACGGTATGGCTGATAGCGTCGCTCGTCAGAGCCATGCCGCGCAGCAGCAAAAAAGTGCCGAGCAGGGCGCCGCTCACGGCAATCAGACAGCCAATGATCGTCGCCGTGTGCTGCGGCGAGCGCAAGAAGGCGTTGATTTCCTCACGAGCGACGAAATTAAGCAGCAGTTCGATCAGCCAACGTTCCAAGACCATCATCAGTTGGGGCGCTGCTCCGTCATCGCTTCCAGTTGTCCGATGGCGTCGGCGGGCAAAACATCGCGGATATCCAGATGCCGATCTTCGCCCAGGAGTGGAAGGTCCAGGTCATCGGCGTAAAGCCGATAAAGATCCCAAAGTTGCAGGCTGTGGGCATCACGGCGCGCCGCCTCAATGCCGGTATCCGTCAATCGCCAACTATCACCCGTCAATTCGACCAGACCGGCCGAAAGCAATTGCGCCAAACCCAACGCGGCGCTGCGATCTCCGATGCCGCGAATGAACGCGTCCGGCACCGGCGTCCCGGGCGATCCATGTGACAGAACATAGCGGTACAAGTCACGCAGGGCGTTTTGACGCGCGAAGCGTCGGCTATCCAGACGGCGGCGCCAACTGCTCCAAAGCAAACCGCGTCCGGGCGCCAGCGTGATCGACGCCAGCACCAGCGAAAACGCAACCACAATGATCATGGGACCTGTTGGTATGTCGGCGTCGATGGCGCTTATAACAGCCCCGACCCCACCCGCGAATGCGCCGAACACGGCAGCAAGTATCACCATATGATTCAGCTTCTGCGTCCATTGACGCGCGGCGATGCCGGGCGCGATCAACATGCCGACCATGAGAATGACGCCGGCCAATTGCAATCCCAGCACAATCGCTATCACAATTAAAGTCGAAAGCAGCGTATTGATTAAACCGACCTGGAATCCGTTGGCGCCGGCGAATCCCATGTCGAAAGTCACCAATTTGAACTCTTTCCAGAAGAGCGCCAGCGTCAGCAGGACCGCGGCGCCTACGCCACTGATCAAGAGCACGTCGCTTTCGATGATGGCGGCCGCCTGGCCGAAGATGAAGCGATCCAGTCCGGCTTGACTGGCGTCGGGTATGGACTGGATATACGCGAGCAATGCAATCCCGCCGGCAAACCAGCTTGCCAGGACGATGCCCATGGCCGCGTCCTGCTTAAGCCGAGTGGTGCCCAGCAGCGCCGAAATAAACCGCAGAGCGATCCAACTCGCTATGCCGGCGCCAATCAACAAGACGCCCAAATCTCGCCCGGCCAACAGGAAGGCGACAGCTACGCCGGGAAGCGCCGCATGCGAGAGCGCATCGCCCATCAAGCTCTCGCGACGCAAGACTGCGAAGCAACCTAGCGCCCCGCTAATCACGCCAAGTATGGAACCGCCCAAGGCCACCACTCGGACAGTGTAGGTGTAGCGAATGCCGAAAAGCCATTGACCGATCGGCAAGAAGCAGATTCCCAGTACGACGATACCGGCGATGGCCAGCCAAACCCGCTTGTCTTCGGCGGACATCGATTTCAGTTTCACGTTTAGTCCCCCGCCGCCAGGACTTGCCCGTCATGCAAATAAGAGACGCGGCCGCCATAGGTCTTTTGGAGGTTCCCTGACGTAAAGACTTCGGCGGCGGGTCCGCTGGCGACGACTTCGACATTGAGCAGCGTCACCCAGTCAAAGTAATCTTCGACTGTCTGCAAATCGTGATGGACGACCAGGACGGTTTTGCCGCGTTCTTTCAGTTGATGCAAGATCTTGACAATAGCGCGTTCAGTGATGGCGTCTACCGCCGCAAAAGGCTCGTCCATGAAGTAGATCTGGGCATCCTGTACCAGCGCGCGAGCGAGAAAGGTGCGCTGCTGCTGGCCGCCCGATAGCTGGCTAATCTGTCGGTCAACCAGATCCAGTAAGCCGACCTGGTTCAGCGCAAAAAGCGCCAGATCGCGCTCCCTGCGTCCGGGCCGGCGCAACCAGCCCAGCTTGCCATAGAGCCCCATAGTGACCACATCCAGGACCGAGGTGGGGAAGTCCCAATCGACGCTGCCGCGCTGCGGCACATAACCGACCAATGAACGGGCTTGCTCGTAGGGGCTGCCATAAAACGATACCGTGCCCGCTGCCCGCGGGATCAGATTCAGAACCGCCTTGATCAGCGTGCTCTTGCCAGCGCCATTGGGACCGACGATTGCCATCAAGACGCCTTCCGGGACGCCGAGGTCGATGTCCCAGATGGCCGGTTTGCTGTGATAGGCCACGGTCAAGTCTTCAACCGACAAGGCCAATGGGACTCGGTCATTCATCGCAGCGCCTCAAGCATCACAATCGGCATTCCACAGGTCGTCGGGAGGCTTTGGCAGCAGCTCCGCATCCCATTCAAGAATGTCCACATCCACGCCCATACATTGATAAGATTGCATGATGGTCAAGGCATTCTGCGCCAGCATCCCGACGTATGTGCCCCCGAAACTGCCCGGTGCGCCCATGGCGTCCCCAAAGAGTTCGCGGATCCCCACGCGCACGGATTCGCCTTGAGCCCCCACCGCCTCGATCACAGCGTCGATAGTATCGGGCGGGACGCTGCTCTCTACGAAAAGCACCGGAATCTCGTTTTCAATGACAAAATCAACCGTCGCCTGGATATCGC
>JAPOWG010000048.1 GCA_026707745.1 Chloroflexota bacterium | reverse complement strand
GCGTCGCCAACACCTGGACCGAGATCGGACCCTGCAACTTCCACCTGCGCAAGCTGGCGGTCGATGTCAAACGCGGGATTCGCGCGGCCGGGGGCACGCCCTTCGAGTTCAACACCATCAGCATCTCGGACGGCATCACTATGGGCACCGAGGGCATGAAAGGCTCCCTGATCAGCCGCGAGGTCATCGCAGACAGCATTGAACTGGTCGCCATGTCCAACATGCTCGATGGCGTGGTGGCGCTGTCGGCTTGCGACAAAACCATCCCCGGCACCATCATGGCGTTGATCCGCTTGGACCTGCCCTCGCTGATGCTCTACGGCGGCACCATCTACCCGGGCAAGCTGAACGGGCGCGATATCGACCTGGTCAACGTCTTTGAAGCCTTGGGGCAATTCCAGGCCGGGCAGATCAGCTATGAAGAACTGATGGCGGTCGAGAATGTCGCCTGCCCGGGACCGGGCGCTTGTGGCGGGCAATTCACCGCCAACACCATGGCCATGATCAGCGAGATCATCGGCATCTGCCCCATGGGCATGGGCGATGTGCCGGCCGAAGACCCGGACAAGGAGACCGTCGCCTTCCAGTCCGGGCAGATGATGCTGGAGATCCTGGAACGAGACATCCGCCCGTCCGATCTGGTGACGCGGCGCTCGCTGGAAAACGCCATGGCCGCTTCCGCAGCCACCGCCGGCAGCACCAACAGCATCTTGCACTGCCTGGCTTTCGCGCGCGAAGCGGGCGTCGAGTTCACGCTGGATGACATCGAGGAAATCAGCCTCCGCACGCCCATCATCGGCGATATGAGACCGACCGGGCAATACGTCGCGCTCGATCTCTACCAAGCCGGCGGCGTGCCTATCCTGGTCAACCGCCTGATCGACGGTGGCTACATGACCGGCGACACCCCGACTGTCACAGGCCAGACCCTGGCTGGCGCCTGCGCTGACGCCGACGAGACCGAGGGACAAGACGTCGTCCGCGATCTCGACAATGCCATCAAGGACAGCGGGGGCTTGGTCGTGCTCAAGGGCAACCTGGCGCCCGACGGCGCTGTGGTCAAGCTCAAGGACAGTCCCGCCCCGCTGACTGGTCCGGCGCGCGTCTTCGATACCGAAGAAGACGCTTTTCAAGCAGTCTCCAATCGGCAGATCGTTGAGGGCGACGTGGTCATCATCCGCTACGAGGGACCGGTCGGCGGACCCGGCATGCGCGAGATGCTGCAGATCACCGCAGCGCTCTATGGCCAAGGGCTGGGCGGCAACGTCGGCTTGATCACCGACGGGCGCTTCAGCGGCGGCACGCGCGGCCTAATGATTGGGCATACCTCGCCGGAAGCGGCGGTTGGCGGTCCTATCGCCCAGTTGCGAGAGGGTGACATGATCACCATCGATGTGTCGCAGCGGCTGATTCATGTCGACTTGAGCGACGCCGAGCTAGCGGCCCGCCGGGCGCAGTGGCAGCCTCCCGCGCCGAACTACGCCAAGGGCGTGATGGCCAAATACGCGCGCCAGGTCTCGCAGGCGAACGATGGCGCTGTGACCGGGGCCTAGACTGGTTTCGATTTGAGATTAGGAGCGGGTCTACTTAGTGGGCTCGCTTGCTTGTTGTTCGGGTTCAGATTGCCTATGTAGGATTTCAATGGGAATGTGGGCAACTGGCGTAGTGTCATTTTCTTTCGTCAAATGCAATTCCAGCCAATACGTACCATCTACTGTGTATAGGAACGTTTCCATAGCGCCTATTGTTCGACTTCCGTCCGGCGGCTCCATGACGAGTTCGTTTCTGAAGTTCCCGATTTCTACTCCTGTTGGGTCAATGATCTTGACCATGACGTCATACTTGTCTTGAACGTCGCCCTTTTCACTCATCCAAGTAGAAATGAAATAATATACGTTGGGCAAGGGCAGCTCAAAGGGCCGCTTTTCGGGTAATTCACCCTCAAAACTTAGTCGATCCACAATGTCAATCAAGCTGACATTCTTCGATTCCTCATCGACTATATGGTGTCGGCATATCACAGACCAGACGTGTTTCATCGTGATGTCCTAATCTGTTGCCATAAGCTCTACCGGGCGAACGGACGACCGGATATGTCCGAGTCGTTCCTTGCGTTTGGCAGTAATCTTGTCGCGAGAATCAGTTGCATCTTCGCTGCTAAGTTGAGGAAAGCTCAACTGCTTTACAAGTTGATTAGAGCGTATGCAAATGGCGTCGAACTTTCGAGATACGACATAGATGTCTTTTGCGAGATCTGCCGTGCGGTTACTTGTTGGATAAGTGTCATATTCCTTTATCCCTGAAGAAGTGTCGATACTCTGTACTAGCTCTCTAATACAATCTTTTACGTGATGAGCAAGCTGCACTGACCACCACAATCCTCCATGTTCGATGATCCTCCAACTCGCACGATACGCTGATATCGGCTTCTCTTTGAACAGACAGAACAAATAGGCAGCAATGCTCTCATCATATGAAAGTTGAGTTTCAGTCTCAACTTTTGTAAGCAACACCACTATTCTCTCAAATACGGCGTCTGCTGATTGCGCGTTCTTGCTGATTTCGGATCTCAGAGCTACTAGAGTTGGTTGCTGTTCCATTGCCAATTGTAGTATTTCCATTCCGCCAACTACAGAAAACTGAATCTGGAAACGTAGACTTTCAATTTCCTTAACGTACTTGCACAGTGACATTTTTCGCCCTCGTGGTATAGAAATATGCTGGTACACCTAAGTAAAAAGGCACTTCCCTGAATTCGTGTTCTACCTCCCCATCTTTACCCCATTTACTTACCACTCTCAAATCGAAAGACGAAACGCAGGAAACCATACCTATATGCGAAAACTTGTTTTCGAAAGTATAGAGTACCAAGTCTCCTGCGACGACTTCATCCTTCTGTATCTTATCATAACCGTCGTGCCTTAGAATCTCATCAACATGTTTGATATCGACTTTCGCACTACGACTGCAAAAGATCATTCCAACACAATTGTACTCATCTTCCGACGTAGAAAGCACTTTAAGGTTTCTCTTCTTATTTTCCTTCATCATATCAACTAATTCAGCCGTCCGGATTTCAACTAGTCCATCATGTTCCTTAGACGGAATCCGATCTGAGTGCGAAAACCTAGGCACAGTAATTGGCCACCCTGAACGTGTATACGCCACCAATCGCCGCTCAGGGTCGTTGCTAATCTCGGCATCGTAATGAATCAACTCGAGGCTCATTTAAACCACATTGAAATTTGAAGAGTCGTAGTGAATAGTGCTGCAGATTCTATCAAAATCAGTTTTCAATTGCCACGACCACACTACCCGCGCTACACTCTTACCATGAACCCCCTCGACAACACTCGCATCCTCGACCTGACGCGCCTGCTGCCAGGCGCAATATGCACGATGCTGCTGGGCGACATGGGCGCGGAGGTCATCAAGGTTGAAGACCCGGTCCGCGGCGACTATGCTCGGCTGATGCCGCCGCTGATCGACGGCATGGGCGCCTTCTTCCGCAGCAGCAACCGTGGCAAGAAGAGCATCGTGCTCGACCTGAAGCAAGACGCGGGACAAGCGGTCTTGCATCGCTTGGTTGAACAAGCGGATGCGCTGATCGAAGGATTTCGTCCCGGCGTGACCGCCAGGCTGGGCGCCGATTACGAGACGCTGCGCGCCATCAATCCGCGGCTGGTCTATTGCTCGCTCTCCGGCTGGGGACAGACGGGTCCGCTGGCGCATGTCAGCGGCCACGATCTCAATTACATCGCGCGCAACGGGCTGTTGGGCGCGGAACTGAATCCGCAGACGCTTGGTGCGAAAGTGGCTGATGTCGGTGGGGCCTACGTCGGTGCGATGGGGGTACTCGCCGCGCTGCTCCAGCGCGAGCGCAGCGGCCGAGGCGACTACGTCGATGTGGCGCTGTCGGAGGCGGCCATGCCCTTCGCCATGCTCGGCTGGGTACAGGCATGCTCTCAAGGAAATGACGACGAAGCCCTGGACCTGGGGGGCGCAAACGCCTGTTACCGCCTGTATTTCTGCGCCGACGACGAGCCAGTGGCCTTAAGCGCGGTCGAAATGAAATTCTGGGCGAATTTCTGCAGCGCAGTGGGAAAGCCGGCGTGGATCGCATTGCATACGGCCACCGATCACCAACCCGATCTGATAAATGAAGTTGCGAAGTTGTTCCGGAGTAAGTCCGCCGCTGAATGGGCGCAACTGCTGGAAGACGCCGACTGCTGTTTCTCCCGCGTGATTCCCCCGGCGCAGTTGGTTGAGGACCCGCAAGTGGAGGCGCGCGGCATGGTGGGCATGACAGCCGAAGGCGTTCCCTGGATGCGCAGCCCGATTCGTTTGAGCGATGATGCAATAGAATTAAGATCCGCGCCAAAATATGGCGAACATACGCGCGAAGTATTGCTGGGCAATGGTTTCAATGAGGCGGACATCGTGGCGCTATTAGAGACCGGTGTTATTCGCTAGTTACCGTAAACCCTTCGGCGTCCGACAGTATTTTTTTGAGCCCGTGATCATCAAATAACACATTGATAATCGCGCCATCACCTTCGACGCCAAATACCTCGCCGATGCCAAAATCAGGATGCGAAACGCGTTGACCAATCTTAAAGCGCGCTTCATTGTCATCTGCGGGCCGGCTACCTGGAAAGGGAATAATCTTGCTGCGGATCTTGCTATCGGAGGGCGTGACCGTATTGGATTTCAAATCCCGTTCCAGTCGGCTAGCCGATGATGCGGGTTTGTCCCAGCGCGTCTGAGATTCGAGACTCCGCGCCTTGTTCAAGTTTGCCAAGGTCAGTGGCGAGCCATCAAGTAGATGTCTGGGCAGATCGGCCAGGAATTCTGAGGGACGGGACAAACTGCCGCCACCACTATACAGCGCGCGCCGGAAGGCATAACTCAAAAAAAGGCTCTGCTTGGCGCGAGTGACACCCACATAAAAGAGCCTGCGCTCCTCCGAGATGCCATCCAATTCTTCGTACGCACGGAAATGCGGCAGGATGCCGGTCTCCAGCCCGGTGATAAAGACGACGGGGAATTCCAGCCCTTTGGCACTGTGCAGCGTCATCAAAGTTACAGCATCAGCCCCATCCTTGAGGGTATCAACATCGGCGACAAGCGACTGCTCGGCCAGGAATTCGTGCAAGGGCTGTTCGTATTCCATGGCGTATTCCAGCAGCCCGCGCAACTCGCGCACGTTGTCGGCGCGTTCGGCGGCTTCTTCAGGCAGATTGCTCGTATCGTCGAGATGAATGTAGTAACGGGTTTGCGCTGTGATATTGTCGAACATGTTGACCAGGTCGCCGACTTTCGCCATCTCCTGCCAACTGGATAACAGGTCGGCAAAAGCGCGGAACTTTTTCTCAGCCGCTGTCGACAGGGGCGTTGGGTCGTCGTAGTACAGCCGATTAAGCGCTTCGCCGATGGTGGCGCCGGCGCCCGAGACCCAATCCAAAAAAGCCCCCAGCGATTTTTTACCGATACCGCGCGCTGGCACATTGATGATACGCTCGAAGCTGACGCGATCGTCCGGGTTGTGGATCAAGCGCAAATAGGCCAGCATGTCCTTGACTTCGCGCCGCTTGTAAAAGCCCACCCCACCAACCAATACATAGGGTGTCGACCGGTTAACAAAGGCCTGTTCCATCGCGCGGGACTGCGCGTTGGTGCGGTACATCACAGCGAAGTCCTTATAGTCCAAGCCGTCTTGCATGCGCAATAGCTGGATCTGTTCCAGGATATATTCCGCTTCATAGCGCTCGTCATAGGCCTCGAAGACCTTGATTCGCTCTCCCCGGCCTTGATCAGTATACAAATGCTTCGGCGTACGATCCCGATTGTTGTCGATGACGGCGCGGGCTGCATCGAGAATGTTTTGTGTACTGCGATAGTTTTGCTCAAGCAGGATCACCGTTGGATCGGGGTAGTTCTCGCGGAAGCGCAGAACGTTGCGATAGTCGGCGCCTCGGAAGGCATATATCGCCTGATCTTCGT
The DNA here is from genome assembly GCA_026707745.1 of Chloroflexota bacterium. Lineage (GTDB taxonomy): Bacteria > Chloroflexota > Anaerolineae > Aggregatilineales > Phototrophicaceae > UBA6055. Next base: position 26,890 of record JAPOWG010000048.1, on the reverse strand, counting down.
CGCCGACAACAAAGACATTGTTTTGAGGCGCGGCAAGGATCTTCACAAATTCGTACTGCACCCTGTTGGTATCCTGAAACTCGTCGACCAGCACGGTTTCGAAGCGCTGCTGATACGCCTCTCGCAGCAAATCGCCCTGGCGCAGGAGCAAGACCATGTTCAGCAGCAGGTCGTCGAAGTCCATGGCATTGGCATCGCGCAAAGCCGCTTGATAGGCGGTATAAACCTGTTTGACGATCTCGCCGAAATAGTCGCGAGACCGGAATTCATCGGCTCCAATCATCTCGTTTTTGGCGTGGGAAATCCTCGCCAGGATGGCACGGGGATTGAACTTTTTGGGGTCAATGTCTAAACCCTTGACGACCTGTTTCACCAGCGCTACCTGATCGTCGCTGTCATAGATCACGTAATCGCGACGATAGCCCAGGCTTTCGGCCTCTCGGCGCAAGAAACGGGCGCAGATAGCGTGAAAGGTGCCGATCTGCAAACCGCGCATGCGGTCGCCCAGCAGCGCTTCGACGCGCGAGCGCATTTCGCCCGCCGCCTTGTTGGTGAATGTGACCGCCATGATACGATGGTGCGGGATGCGTTGCTCGCGGATCAACCAGGCGATGCGCCTGGTCAGCACGCTGGTTTTGCCGCTGCCGGGTCCCGCCAAGACCAATACGGGACCGGCGCCGGCCGTGATGGCGGCTGCCTGTTGCTCGTTCATGCCTTCGGTGAAGAAATGCTCTTTCATGCCGCGGATCTTTCCAGTGCCGAGTCTCGCTACATTGTAGCAGAAAATATGAGCTAATTTGCCTACTGAAAACGGATTCTCTGTGCGCGATTTCGTCAGTCTAAGGCGTAGGCGTCGCCAAAGGAATGGAAACAATCGTCGGCTGAAAGACTGCCTGCTCCGGCGTCGCAGTCGGCCTCGGGTTCTCGACGCGCAAGTTGATATCGTAGTTGATGTTGCCGCCATTGCTTGAATAGACCGCCAAGCGCAAGATATATTCGCCGTCCGGGACGCCCAAAGACCGCGTATCCCAAAGGCCCAAGACAGTGCCGTAATTGGGCATTTCGACCAGAGCCGCGCTAATCGGCAGGAAGTTGTCCGGATCGTCGCGATAAGCGTAACCCAGTTCAAAGCGGTCGAAATCCGGCGCTCGCACTTGACCGCGGATCTCCACGGCATCGCGAACGACGGCCCCGCTGTTGGGGGCGCTGATGTTGATCAGCGGCAAGGACTGGCCCTGCGCGCATTCGGCTTGCGGCACGGGCATCACAGGCAATTCGATTCCAATACTTTTGGCGAAGGCTTGGCCTTCGTCGGTTCCCGCGAGCCAGTCCAGAGCCGCCGGATCGTCGACCGCGACGAAAGTCTTCTCGACGACATTGCTATTGCAGAATTCGTTGGCGAGCAAGCCCGTCCAACTATCGACGGCGATCCGTCTGATATAAGCTTGTTCAGCTGGCGGGGGATACTGTTCGTGAAGGAAAAGGCCGGTGCTAGGATCGGGACAAGCGGAATAATTGAGCGTTCCAGTCGCTCGGCAAATCTCGCGCGCCACCACGCCACCGGGATTCTCGAATGGCATTGGCGCTTTCTGTATCGAAGCGGCGGTCATCACCGCATTCCAAACCGGCGCCGCGCTGGTGATGCCAGAGGTATTATAGGTTGGCGAATTGTCCGATGTCCCCAGCCAGACGCCAACCACAGCGTCGCGCGTGAAGCCCATCGTCCAGAGATCGCGCGCGCCGTTGGATGTGCCGGTTTTGGCCGAAACGACGTTCTGCGTCGGCACGCCGATATGCGCCAAGGTCAAGGCGGATCCGGGATTGAAACTCGGCTGACGGGAAGCGTCGTCGCTCAGGATGTTTTGCATTAGATAGGCGAGCGCCGGAGAGATCGCCCCCCGAGGGCTCGTTCGCTCACGCCGGAGTTCGACTTCTTCGCCATCGATCGTTTCTGTGATGCGATCAATGGCATACAAGGGCATTAGCTGGCCCCGGTTGGCCAATACGCCATAGGCAGCCATCATATCGTAGAGCGTGACGTCGTTCGCGCCTAGCGCGCTGGATAGCGTGATCAGCGAATCCTCGGGAAACTGCAAGCCGACAGCGCTTGTCATTTCGGCGAAGCGGATCTTGCCGACCTGCTCATAAACCTTGATTGTCGCGACGTTACGACTATTTTGCAGCGCGGCGCGCAGGGAGACCGGTCCCCGAAATTTACCGTCGATGTTCAGGGGCGAATAAGGTCCGGAAACCCCCATATCGTAGGTCGTCGGCACATCCCAAACGATGCTTGCGGGCGTAAGAAAATTGCCTTCTACGCCTTGCAGGGCGGCGGCATAAATGAAGGGTTTGATGGCCGAACCGGGCTGCTGCCAGGTAAGCGCGTTGTTGACCTGCCCGGCAAATGCATCGTCAAAATTGTGGCTGCCCACCATAGCGCGGATAGCGCCGGTCTGGGGATCGGTGACCATAACCGCGCCGGTATTGACGCCGGTGGCCGCCCCAACCAGGTGATTCACTTGGTTGCTCAAGGCCTGCTGCGCCGCGTCCTGGGTGGCAGGGTCCAAAGTAGTATAGATATTGAAACCGCGCTGGAATAGACCACTAGCGCCGATCTCGACCTCCAACTGAGCCCGCACAAAATTGACAAAATGCGGATAGCGCAAGCGCACCGTCAAGGGTTCAAATGTAGTCGTTTCGATTTCCGCGATCTGTACGATAGCCGCGCCGCCGACGATTTTTCCGTCGTCGTTGGCGCGCACCAGCACTTGCGGGCTGCCATCAATCTCGGTCTCGCGTCCATTGATGACGCAGAAGGGACCACGCTGCGGCCAGTCGCCATGTTGGAATTGCAGGCAACCGATGTCGATCATCTTGCGCATGGTGGCGCGCATGCCAGCCACGGCAACCGGTCGATTGGCGACTGGGTCGTTTTTGGCTGGCGATGGCACGATGCTTGCCAACAGAGCGGCCTCCGCGAAATTAAGCTCATCGGCCCCGTGGCCGAAATAGAATTGCGAGGCAGCCTCGACCCCGTAATTCTGATTGGCGAAGAATACCTCGTTCAAATAAAGCTCGAGGATGAAGTTCTTGTCGTATTGATTGGCGATTTCCAGCGCGACCAGGATTTCGTTCACTTTGCGCTGGACGGTGACTTCGCTGTCGCGCAGAACCAGATTGCGGGCGATCTGCTGCGTGATCGTGCTGGCGCCGGATTCGATGCCGCCACCGCTGACGTTCTGTATGAAGGCGCGAGCGATGGCGATGGGATCAAAACCGGGATCTTCATAATAGCGTTCGTTTTCTTGCGCGACGATGGCGTGAATCATGTAGGGACTGACCCGCTCCAGCGGGATGCTGGTACGCGCGCCCGTTTCCTGACTGTTGAGCGCGGCGATCAAGCCGCCACCCGCGTCAAAGATGCGCGCCGTTTGATACTCCGGCGTGTAATCCGCTAGCGCGGCGATCCGCCCCTGGAATGGCTTCACTGTGTCGCTATACCAGAACATGATGCCGCCCGCACCTACGATCGCGGCAACCAGCGCGATCACCAGCAGCACCACCAGCACACTGGCTAAGGCGCGCAGCGAATTGCGCCGCCGCGATTCGAGTAACTCTTCGACGATAGGAGAGCGCTCCAATTCATAGCTGCCCTCGATGGCGCGCGGGATCACTTCGCCATGATCGCCCGCGTCGTCAAATCGGGTCTGCGCTAGTTGCGTCCTGGCGAATTGCGGATCCGAAGGCGCGGTTCGTTCCTGGCCCGGCAGTTCGTTTTTGAAGGCGGCCGTGCCGGGGACGGTATAGAGTTCGTCTTTGGTCGGGGGCATCCGGCCGATTTCGACGCCCCGTTCGTCAAGGATGGGCGCGCCGCCATGCGGCTCGGTAGGTCCCAGGTAAGAAGGCGGCAGATCGTAAACCGTCTCCGTTGGCATATCCGATTCCGCATCGGATGCCCTCGCCTGACGGTATGCCTCCCATTCGCGCAGCGCAGCCGGATAATCGATGACCCATTCATTCTCCCCGCTATCATGTCGGTACCACTGCTCGTTTTCAGGGTCGATCATCCACCAGACGCCGTCCCCGTCCTGCGTCATGCTGTCATAGAGAAGGCGCTGATACTCCTCGAAGCTGATCTCTTCGCTTTTGAGCATATCAGTCAACGTCGCCGCTTGATTCTGCATCTTGATGAAGCTTTCGGCGGCTTGGCGAAGGCCGGGCTCAATTTGTGGGCGCGGCGGCGGAGCCTCGGCGCTCTCTTCGCCCTCGGCAGCAGGCGGTGGCGTCACATCAAGGTCTTCGGGCGGCGTTGGCGCACTCGCTTCAACTTCGAGCGGAGGCCCCAAATAGTCTTCCGGCGGGGGCGGTTCCGTCGGTTCCGGCTCCGGATTGAGCATGCGCTGCATCATCTCTTCAGGAGAGAGCGGCGCGTCTTCTGTTGAGTCGTCGTCGGCAGGCGGTTTGACAGGATCGTCGGGCATGTGCAGCTTCCCGTGATTGGCTGATGAGTGCAGGATTCATTATAGTGGAATGTGAGAATTGGGGGAAATTGGCTTACACAGGGAAGTGTCTATATTGCTGGACAAATCTTGTATGTCGAGCTTTCCACAGGTAAATTCACCACAGAGAGCACAGAAGTAGTTGCATGTAAGTCATGCAAAAAAATATGAACACAGAGGACACAGAGCGCGCAGAGGAAAACCAAGGGAGGAGACTATTTTGCGGGCGTTTCAGCGAAACGCCCCTACCAACGGCTATCATTTTGGAGTTGCATTAACTTAGTCGGACCTTCTGAAGACACAGAGATTCCCTTGTTGTGGTCTAGGGAAACCGCATCCACTACACTAGACATTGCCCTATACCGCCGTCGCGCCCTCCTCGACCAGCTCGTGGGGATTCGATGCCAGGTAGCGATAGACATAGGGATTGCCGACCACGGCCATGTCGGCGACCACCCCATCGCGGCGGATGGTGAAGTGGAAAATCTCGATGCAGCGCATGCCGGCGAACCAGTGCCGTCGCAGCGTCACTTTGTCGTCGATCTCCCAGCCGCGGGCGATGGCGGTGAGCAGGTTGTCCCCGCCGGCGTATCGCTCGGAGGAGTAACTCCAGTGCTGCGAGGTAATATCTTGATACTGAACGCGGAGATCCTGCTCGTTCTGCTTCACCATGTCATCATTCCCCAAACTTGGTCGCGCTAGGCGCAATTATAAGACCCCCGATACCAGGCGGCAACAGTGCCATTCTAACTTAAAGTGATGTTAATAACCGCTCGGCGCGTAACCGGCGAATTTGGGCTACCGCGTTCATGCAAAATAATAAATCTGCTCGGCTGCCGCAAATGGCGGTTTATTGAAAAAGAGGATTATTCGGGAATGACGATATGATCGGGGGTGTTGTCGTAGATAATGCGAAGGCCCTTTTGCACGATGAAACGCTCGATGTAAGGATTGGTCAATACCGGCATGATCATGAGTTGCGCGTCGCGCATCAGCGTGAAATCGTAAACCGTGCGCGGACGGCTGCCACTGTTCCAAACCTGGCGGGCGCTCACCCGGGGCAGCGCCAAAACCCAACCGGAGCGCATGGCGGTGATCAATTGACTGGCAGCAGCGTAGTCTTCGGATTCAGGACTCCAGTATTGGTCGCTTTCGGTGAATTTTTCATGTGTGTAAATTGTGTGACCCTGTTCCATGACGCGCCTCCATATTGGAAGGACTGAACAACGGCACTGAAAAAGCCACAAATGCTATGTTGCGCCCGCTCGACGTAATCCTCTTAATATGGGCCATAGCCCTGATGTTAATCCGCCTACGAGCAAACCCAATTAAGATCGCATTAACTCGTATAATTTCATTATATGCGAAAAAGCATTTGCAACAGTAAAAATAGAATGAAGTTGCAAGCGCCGATTTCGTTTATCCCAACTATACGTAGCCGCCAGTCATAGGCGGTTCTTTGCTTGCAGCTAGGGAGAAGCGCTGTCGATCGCCTCTGCGAAATACGTATCCAACGCATCCAACATAGCTTCTGCGCCCGTTTTCGGTGGGGAAACGACGACGTGGAATCCAAGTTCAGCGGACCGTTCGGCCGTTACCGGTCCCAGGCAAGCGGCGGGCAGGGCTTTTGCAGCGGGCAGTGGACAGCGCTGCGTGAAGTTCCGCGCGGCCGAAGGACTGACGAAGGTCAGCGCGTCGACGGCGCCGTCGGCGATCATGGCTGGCAAATCGGCGCCGCCAACCCCCATGACTGTCTCGTAGGCGATGACCTTGCTTACCTGCGCGCCGCGCTCACGCAAGACCTCGGCCAAGTAGTCGCGCGCCACAGTCGATTGCGGCAACAGGATGCGACTACCCGTTTCGATAAGCAGGTCGCGCGCCAGGGCATCGCCGGTACCGGCCGCGGGACTGAAATCGGCAGCCGGCCCCAACTGATCACGCAAGGCCTCTTCCGTGACTTTACCCACCACGGCGATCCGGATGCGCGACCAATCGGGATCCACATCCAGCGCCTGAAGGCGGCTGGCGATGGTCGTCACGACATTGGCGCTGGTGAGCAGCAGAACATCAAACCTAGCCAAGTCCGACAGTTGCTCATCCAATTCTCGTGTATCCGACGGCTGTTTGATGGCGATGCAGGGGTAACTGATCGGGACCGCTCCTCGATCTCGCAAGGCGCGCTCCAAGGAAGCCGCTTGATTGAGAGCGCGTGTCACGACAATGCCTTTACCTGCCAGCGCAGTACGATCTGACATGGTTGTTTTCATTCCTTTCCCGCGGATAAAGCGCCCGGCGCTATGTCATCAAGGATTTGACGCCCGCCCTTTTCCAGCGCCTCTTGCGCCAAACTCGTTCCGAGCTTCCGCGCCATAAACACGTCTCTAGGACCGTCAAAGGCATAGGTTTCGCCGGCGACATCAATCTGACGACTGCCATCAAGGGATGTCACACGCCCGCGCATAAGCAGCGTGTTGTCTTTGACATAAGCGTAGGCGCCGACCGGCAGGGAGCAGCCACCCCCAAGGGCGTGGAGAAAAGTCCGTTCCGCTTCAATGGCCTGAGCGGTTTGCACGTCCGCCAGCCGCGCCAGGAAAGCCAGTGAATCGCCGTCGTAGCGGCATTGAATGGCGAGCGCGCCCTGCCCCGCGGCAGAGATCATCTGTTTCAGATCGAGTATCTCGCTGATGTGGCCCGTCAAACCCAGACGATTCAAGCCGGCCGCCGCCAACACGATGGCATCGTAGGGACCGTCGTCCACCAGCAGCTTCCCGATTCGCGTGGGAACATTGCCGCGAATATCCAGCATTTGCAGATCGGGGCGCAGCGCCAGCAACTGCGCTCGACGGCGCAGGCTGCCCGTACCAAGGCGAGCGCCCGTCGGGAGTTGAGCGAGCGTGCATCCGCTGCGGCTCAGCAAAACATCGCGATGGTCGCCTCGCTCTGGTATGGCGCCGATTGCCAGGCCGTCGGCATTCTCTACAGGCAGATCTTTGAGACTATGGACGGCGAAGTCGATTTCGCGTCGCCGCAGCGCGTTCTCCAGCGCTTCGGTGAAGAGCCCCTTGCCGCCGATCAAGGGCAAGGCCGCATTCTGATTCTCGTCTCCGCGCGTCCGATAGGTTTTGATTTCGACAGGCCGGTCGCCGTGACAGTTGCGGATCAGATCGGCGACGTGATTCGCCTGCCAAAGAGACAGCTTGGAGCCGCGCGTTCCAATACGGACTGTTTCAAACACATCAACACCGGGGCACAAGACAAGTTCCTTGAGAAGATTATACAACGAACGAGGGGCAATCGTTGATATTGCCAGGCGACACTGTATGTTAAGATCGGGCAACTCATTCGCCTGCGAGGCGGAACTATGTTGTGGAATTCACGATGGAGTCGCTATGCGCATTGCTACCTACCTTTCCCTCATCACGCTCGTTTTTCTTATGCTGCCAATTGCAACGGCGCAAGAATCGGCTGCCGATATCGCTTATGATCCTTCGGTCTGCTGGTCTGGCGAGGACAGTAGCGATGCCTGCCTGGCCATGATGGCGGCGCATCCACGACCGGAACTGGAAGCGATTCTGGAAGACCACTATACGCTCGGTCAGTTCAGTTTTTGGCGCGTGGGTCCAGAAGCAGTTAATCTTTTTGACGCGCCCGGCGGGGATGTGATTGGGCAGATCCCCGCCGGTTTCAACTTTGTCCATGCTACCAATACCGAAATAGATGGTTGGATCCAGCGTTTGGGCGGCGAATGGATCAAGCGCGATGACGCCGAATATGCGCGCCCCTCGACATACACGGGCTACCTGTTACCGGAAGATTGGCAGTATCCCTTCGCCATTATTCTCGACAAGACCGGCATTTACACCTCCTTGCGTCCAGGAGAGCGTGGCAGCGGGGAAAGCGGCTATGTAACGCGGCGATACGATCTGGTCAATATTTTCGCCCGCCAGGAGGACGGCGAGGGCAATGTCTGGTACTTGATCGGCCCGCATCAATGGCTGCGGCAAGAGTTCGTCGCCATGTTCGCGCCGGCAGAAAAACCCGAGGGCGTTTCCGGTCGCTGGATGGCGGTGGATCTCTTTGAGCAGACGCTCATCGCTTACCAGGACGACAGGCCTGTCTTCGCCACGCTCGTCTCCAGCGGCTTGCCGGATTGGTCAACCAACGAGGGTATTTTCGAGATTTGGGCGCGGCTCGATCGCGATTCCATGAGCGGCGCCACCGGCGCGCCCGATGCCTACGCCTTACAGGACGTGCCCTGGACGATGTATTTCGACGGGGGCATCAGCCTGCACGGTACCTACTGGCATAATGACTTCGGCTATCGACGCAGCCACGGCTGCGTCAATTTGAGCGTCAGCGACGCCCGTTGGCTGTATGAATGGACGGCGGAAACGGAATCGGATGAATACGGCGCCATCGTGAACCGGGTCTACGTCTTCAGTTCCGGGCAATATGCGGGCGAGTAATTGCCCCTCTAAACCACATGCACGGTCGGTTCATAGCCCAGCAAGTCGCGGGCGCGGTCATAGCTGACCAGAGTTTGGGCGCCGGATATCGCTTTGCTGCGGCCAGGCACATCCGGAAAGAAGATCGAAAGCAGCGCTTCAGAATCGTAATCAAGATAGTTTCGGTCACTGTTGACGAAGAGCGGATGCGCTCCGACATAATCGCCGGTGATCGCGCGCTCAAAGGCCCGCGTGGAGTCATCGGTGTGGATGAAGGTCCAATAATTAAAACGATCGAAAAAGTACGATGAAAACAGCCAATCATCATTGAGCGCATAACGATCAAAGTCGCCGGCTTGAGCTGCCTCGTATTCCATGACATGTCGAGCGCGCAGTTCCAGCGATTTTTCCCGAGCGATCGCCAATTGTCTGCACTGCTCGTCCTCAGGCAACTTCCTAAATTCATCGACCGCTTCACGCTTTTCTCGCAGATGTTCGCGCAGTTGACGCTTCTCGATCAAGTCATCCGACCAGACCGCCGGCAGCCGAAAGGAGACGCTGCTGATCCCCGAGCGGCGCCAATAGTAGGCGGCGATCTCCTCAACCAGTTGCTTGGACAAAGAATAGGCATCGGTGGTGTGCAGAGGATGCGCTTCATCCAATGGAAAGTACTCGAACTGACGGTCGTCGCAGCCCCAGTAACCCCCAAGCGCGTTAATCGAGCTGGCTTGCGCGATGCGCTTGACCCCGGCGCGCTCGGCCGCTTCAAATACATTGTAGGTACCGGCGACATTGATCTCGAAAAGCGCGTGATTAGGATGACTGATCGTACTGGGTATGGCGGCCAAATGTACGATGGCGTCGCAGCCTGCAACATGTTGCTGCAGCGCCTCGTAGTCCAGAATGTCGCATTGCGAATACGTGACGCCCTTGAAGTCGCAAGTGGGGTCGACGCCAATAACCTTGACATCCCAGCCCCTAGCCACAAACCTTTTTGTGATAGGCGTACCGACATGTCCGGCGCCGCCGGTAATTAGTACGCGCATTGTCTAGCCCAAGACCCGCATCTTGAATGCGATGGGCGCGGACAAGGCCAGCGACGAGCGGAAGGTGAGCATTCCATTGGCGGCGTCAATCGAAAAGACGGCGGCGTTATCGGTATGGCGATTGCCGACAACCAGATACTCACCGCGAGGATCGATCATGAAGGCGCGGGGCCAAGCGCCACGGGTTGATTCGTTAGCGAGGTAGCGCGGCATGCCCTCCGCATCCAGGCTATAGATCACGATGGAGTCGTGCCCGCGATTCGAACCATAAAGAAACTTGCCATTGGGATGGACATGGACGTCCGCGGTGGTATTGGGGCGCGCGGATGGCTGTTGATAGCCGTCGGGCAAGGTCGTCAAAATAGGTCTCGCTCTCCAGTTGTCGTCTTCATCATAAATAAATGTCGCCAAAGTGGAATCGAGTTCATTGATGACATACATCAACGGCAGGCTCGGGTGGAAGGCAACATGGCGCGGGCCGGCCCCGGCGGGCAGATCCAGAGTCTGTGACAAGCTCAGCTTGCCCCGCGCCGTATCCAGCGCGTAGAGGTAGACCTTGTCCGTGCCCAAATCCGGAACCACCGCAAAGCGATTATCGGGCGTGGTCACGATCATATGCGGATGCGAGACCTCTTGCCGCTCGGGATTCACGCTATTGCCGTCATGCTCGATCATCTCGGTGTTGGCGCCGATGACGCCGTCGCTATCGATGGGATAAACTCGGACATTGCCGCGCGTCTCGCCCACGATGTAATTGACCATCAGCACGTTTTTCCCGCTATCGTCGACGACCACGTAGGCTGGCGACGTGCCGGCGGCAAGCTGGCTGTTGATTACCCGCAGATGGCCCGTGTCGGGATCAATGGCGAAAGACAAGACACGCACATCGTCATCCATGGTGGTAGCGACCAGAAACTTGCCGTTGGGATGCAAGTTGAGATAGTGGCATTCGCTGATTTCAGTAACATGCTGGACCGGCAAAAGCGTGCCGTCTTGGTAATTGAGTTCGGCGACGGTAATGCCGTAGGGCGCGTCGCCGGCGTTGGCGATGTAAACGAGTGAATTCGTCATCCGTAATCACTTTCTGGTTATCAACTGAAGCGGGTCAAGTGTAGCGCAGTTTTTCCAGGCGGGCGATAGAGTGAGTTTGCTGGATGCGGTGGATGTTCTGGTCATAACCTTCATTTATGTCGAAATCGTAGGGACGACTTATCAAGTCGCCCATCTTTCATGTATTGGCTGATGCGGGCAACCAGATTGGTCGCCCTTACATCTGATTTATCTCAACAAAGGGTTTCTGCCGCGCATCTCCAGTTAGTAGGAAGGTTTTCGCGCTTCAGAATGGCGCCTTGCCGGGCCTTTAGCGAGAAGCCACCTTGGCATACTGACGTACTGCCAGAGGCATGAACACCAGCACGATGCCGATGATCCAGGCCAGCGAAGTCGTGATTTCGTCCGTGTTGACCGTGCCGGTCATCAAGTCGCGCACGGTGCTGGCAACGATGCTTACCGGCTGGTTTTCGGCAAAGGCGCGCAGCCAATCCGGCATGGTACGGGTCGGCACGAATATCGAGCTGGCAAAAGTCAAGGGAAAGAGCCAAATGAATCCCGCGACTTGCGCCGCTTCAGGGTCTTTTACCAGGAGCCCGATTGTGGCGGAAATCCAGGTAAAGGCATAGCCGAAAGCCACCGCCAATAGCAATCCGGCAATGCCGGTGCCCCAATCCGCAAAGCGGAAGCCAATTACAAAGCCGGCGATCAGCATGATCGTTATGGTGAAAAAGCCGCGAGCGGTATCGGCTGCCGTCCGCCCGGCCAATACGGCCGCGCGCGACATGGGCAAGGAACGAAAACGATCGATCATCCCGCGCGAGAGATCCAGCGACAAGCCCACCGTCGTATTAGAGGAGGCGAAGATGATGGACTGGATGACAATGCCGGGCATCAGATAGTTGATGTAATCCCCGCCGGTGGAAAAGCTGATCACGCCGCCAAAGACATAGGTGAACAGCAGCAGGAACATGACAGGCTGAATGGTGGCGAAGATGAGCAATTGCGGTTCTCGCACGAAGTACATCAAGTTGCGAATCATCACCACGTAGGTATCCGCAACATTCCACCACAAGTGCTTGAGAAAGCCGGCTTCGCTGGTTGCAGGAACGATGACGGTTGATGCTGGGCTTTTCAGCGTTTGATGTGACATGTTGGACTTTCCTTCAATCGGTTTGACGGTGAATTAGCTGGGTCAGGCGCTACGCCGGCGGCCGAAGCCTCGGCGCTTGGGTTTCACTTCCTCTTCAACGATCGCCTCGCCGGTGATGCTGAGGAAGACATCATTGAGAGTGGGCCGACGCAGGTTGAGTTCGGCGATGTGAATATCTTCGCTATCGAGCAAGCGAACGACTTCGGCGATACTTTGAACGCCGCTTTCCACAGAAAGGACGACATGACCGCGCAGGTCGTCGGTTTGCGGCGCTTCGGTTGACAGAGGCCGCAGCAGTTCCGATGCTTGCACCGCTTGCAGCGGGTTGGCGACGGTGATATCGATGAAATCGGCGGCCATATTGGCTTTGAGTTGGTCGGCCGTGCCTTCGGCGATGACGTGCCCGTGATCGATGACGACGATCTTGTCCGCCAATTCATCCGCTTCTTCCAGGTATTGTGTCGTCAGCAAAAGCGTCGTGCCGTCCGATACCAGGCTACGGATGGTATCCCACATGATGATGCGCGTCCGCGGATCCAGGCCGGTTGTCGGCTCATCAAGGAACAGGATGCTTGGACGCGCGACGATACTCGCGGCGAGATCCAGGCGGCGGCGCATGCCGCCGGAATAGGTCTTGACCGAGCGATCAGCGGCGTCGGTCAACTCAAATCGCTTAAGCAGTTCGGCGGCTCGCCGCTTCGCATCCCGTCGCGACATGTGATAGAGCCGCCCGACCATGACCAGGTTTTCACGCCCCGTCAGGATTTCGTCAACCGCGGCGTATTGCCCGGCCAGGCCGATGATCTCGCGCACTTGCTGCGGGCGACGCCGGACATCAATGCCGCCAACACGGACTTCGCCCTTATCCGGCTTGAGCAAGGTGGCGAAGATGCGTACGAGCGTGGTCTTGCCGGCGCCGTTCGGTCCCAGCAGACCAAGCACCTTGCCGTTCTCGGCGGCGATAGAGACGCCGTCCAGCGCTTTGACATCGCCAAAGTGCTTGTAGACATTTTCCGCGATGATGGTGTGATGGCTTGACACAATGTTGACCTCCTGTGAGATTTGTTCGTTGAAATGCGGCTTTCAAGCCGAGTTGGCTTGCGCATCTTCCAGCCCTTCAGAACCGTCGGTCTCGTAGGCTTCAAGCAGGCTCAGCACGTGGCGCAAAGTGCGAATGGCGGCGTCGCGTTCTTCCTCGCTAAATGGCTCGAATAGCGATTGCGCCAATTGCTGATGACGGGCATGCCCCAGCTCCAATTCCTCCGCGCCGCTGTCGGTCAATTGGACGAGCACGCTGCGGCGGTCTTTCGGGTTCTTCACTCGCTCGACATATCCTTCAGCCTGCAAGCGGTCTATCATCTGCGACGCGTTGGAGCGATTGGAAAAAACGCCATCGGCGAAGAAGCTGATTGGCTGCGGCGCCCCCGCCTCATAAAGACGTTTCAGGAAAAAAAGCTGCGTCGGCGTTAAACGGCATACTTCCATCTGCTGATTGGCAAGCTGCCGCAGCACACGGTTGATGCGCATCAAAAGCAGGAAGAATTCCTCTTCGAAGGACTGCGGGTTCGCGGTGTGGGAACCGTCGCATTTATTCATATATGAATTATCCATATATGAACTATACAGGTTTTCAGACCGATGTCTATTAGAGATCTGTTAGATTGTTTTGCCGCGGGGGCGGCGCGAGCACGTTAGCTTTCGACGAAGACGACTTCAAAGATCTTGGGCCATCTCTTGCCCGTCACGTAAAAAGTCATCGACTCGGGATTGTATGCGATGCCATTGAGCACGCTTCCGTGGTCGAGTGCGGCTTTCTCGGCTTCAGTCAGCAAGGAAGAGGCATCAATGACGGCAACAATATCGCCGGTGAATTTGTCAATTTGGAAGATGTAATCGGTATTCCAGGCATTGGCGTAAATATAATCGTCAACGCATTCCAGTTCGTTGAGCAAAGAAGCTGGCAGGATCTGTCCATTGTAGGTGACCGCGCCGCGGAAAATCAAATCGAAACTCCCGGGATCGCGAATGCTGAGGTAGGAACTGCCGTCGCTCATGAACAAGTAGCGGCCGTCATAGCAAAGTCCCCAGCCCTCGCCGTCGTAAGATATCGTATCGAGGTGTTCAAAGGTGTTGAAATCGTAAACGACGGCGAGCCCAGCTTGCCAGGTCAACTGAATAAGCGTGTCGCCGACGTGCTCCAGGCCTTCGGCGAAAAGGTCGTCTGCGAGCGAGACCGTTTCCAAGGGACGGCCGGTCTCAATCTCTACCCGCCGCAGCGTGGATTGGCCGCGCAATCCCGTCGATTCGTACAAAAAACCACTGTCCCAGAGCAAACCTTGCGTAAAAGCATTATCGTCATGGGGGTAGATCCGGATCACGTCGGGAACGAGAACGGGCACTTCCGGCGCTTGCGCGGCGACTGATATCGTTAACACGGCGATAACAATAGCTAGGATCAATTGTTTTTGCACAACACCATCCCCCAAGGACTGGCAGGGTCGCCTATGCTAGCAGCCTTCGCTAATTGTCCGCCAGACTCGATTTGAGAATTCCAAAAGGAAAGCCCCAAATAGCGGTTGACACCTATATAAGATCGTGGATCCCGGAACTTTAGTTAATTTTTACAGAAAATGGGATTCAATTTCGATAATAATCGCTGTGGATGTTGTAAGAAACGTCCAATACAATGACGCTTGTTAACATTTAGACGACTTTAGCAGAAGGATGAATGGAAATGGCAAGGTATGTTCCCCCCGCTTCCGCGATGGAATCGCCCGCCGCCCTGCTGGCATGGGCGCATGAGAACGACATCGTTGAAATCGATTTGCGTTTCGTCGATATTCGCGGCATTCCACAGCACTTCAGCATGCCGATACAATCCGTCGACGAAGGCGCGTTTGAAGACGGCTTTGGATTCGATGGTTCGAGTATCCAGGGTTTCCAGGCGATCAATGAATCGGACATGATCCTGCTGGCGGACCTGGCCACGGCTTATGTCGATCCCTTTTTCAGTTACAAGACGCTAGCTCTCTATTGCGACGCGCACGATCCGATCAGCCGTGAGCCCTATGCGTTGGATGCGCGTGGTGTAGCGAAACGCGCCGAAGCCTATCTGAATGGCTCGGACCTCGCCAATATCGCCTATTTCGGCCCGGAAGCCGAGTTTTTCATGTTCGACAACGTGCAATACAGCACGTCCGAGAACAGCAGTTTCTATCGCGTCGATTCCTTCGAGGGTGACTGGAACAGCGGCAACGAAGACCCGGCCCAGGGCCACATGAATCGGATTAAAATGGGCTATTTCCCGCTGTCGCCGCTCGACAAAACCCAGGACGTCCGCGCGGAAATGGTACAGACAATGATCGACGTCGGCATGGAGGTCGAGGTCCATCATCACGAGGTGGGTGGCGCCGGCCAGGCCGAGATCGACCTGAAGTACGCACCGCTGCTGGAGATGGCGGATATGATGGTGACTTACAAGTACATTGTCAAGAATGTTGCCATGGCCAATGGCTTGCACGCCACGTTCATGCCCAAGCCGCTTTTTGAAGAAAACGGCTCAGGTATGCATGTACATATGTCGCTCTGGAAAGATGGCGCTCCGCTCTTTGGCGGCGATATGTACGCGGGCTTAAGCCAGATGGCGCTCTGGTACATTGGCGGTCTGATCAAACATGCCCCGGCAACCGCAGCCTTCACCAACCCGATCACGAACAGCTATAGGCGTCTGGTGCCCGGTTATGAAGCGCCGGTCAATCTGATTTACTCCGCCCGCAACCGTTCGGCCGGCATCCGTATTCCTATGTACAGCAACAATCCAAAAGCCAAACGCGTTGAGGCGCGCTGGCCCGACCCGGCAGCAAATCCCTACCTGGCAATGCCAGCCTTGTTGATGGCGGGAATCGACGGCATCAAAAATCAGATTGATCCGGGCGAATCTTCAGAAGCTGATCTGTATGAAGGCGAGCATGAAACGCCGGTCATGCCGGGCACACTGGGAGATGCTCTGCGCGAACTCGAAGCGAACCACGATTTCTTGCTGGAAGGCGGCGTCTTCAGCGAAGCATTCCTCGAGAATTACATCGCCTACAAGCAGGTCGAGGATCAGGACGCGGTTGCCATGCGCCCGCATCCCTACGAGTTCGAGTTGTATTTCAGCATTTAGTCTTCAGCATAGCTGCGCGCGGATCGGCTGCTGGCCATCCAGCAGGCAAGAATAACCCGCAAGAACTTAGGAGGCGACTCGTCGAGTCGCCTCTTATATTGCTATTGGCGCATGAGCGAATTTAGAGGCGGTCAGCCAAAAGGGCGCCCGGCATCATGGTCGCGCAGTTCGATTTCACTTCAGCAGGGCCTCCGCGCTAAAAGGCGAATGCTCCCAGTCGGAATCGGCGAAGCCCGGCGCGGCACGGCCGCCGATGGTGTTCCAGGGCAGCGCCCCTTCCTTCATCCAGTCGATCTTCGCGGCATAGGCGCGGCCGATCCGCTCCATCAATTCGACTTCGTCCCGCCCATTGCTATCCAGCCCCAGCGCCGACGGGTCGACATCGCCGCAGTCGATCCCGAGGTTTTGTTCGACATTCTCCCGGCTCAGCAGCGGATTATAGCGGCGGAAATCCATCTGCGCGTAAATGGCGCGCGCCATGAAGACCTGCTGCAGAGCGGCGTCATCCATGCCTTCGAAGATCAGATACTCAATCCAGGACTTCAACCAGAATCTTGCGCCAGCGCCCTCGTCCTCTTCATTAGAAATATAGCCGTTGCCTAGCGACAAGTGGAGGACGTTTTCCACTTTCATTTCCAGGTATTCGACCGCCTCCACGGATACCGCGAGACAGAGATTGCCGTAGCTGCCGACGCCGCCGTCGACCAGATTGCCCCCCACGGGCGGAAAGAAAAGCGGCGCGGCCACGCTGGACGCGACAGCGCCGGCCAAGGGCCAATGCGCGAACATAGGAGCGCCCGGACCCCGGTTGGTGATGTAGTAAGTATTGCTGGTGCGCATATCCTTCGTCGTCAACAAAATCGCGGGGTTAACGATATCCGCCATGCGCTTGCCTTCGGAATAGGGTCCCAGCGCGTCGATGAAAGGTTTGTACGCGTACATATGTCGCAGGCCGCTGAAAAGAAAGCGCAGCCAACGAAAGCGCTTGATCTTGCGGAAGGACCGCGGCAGGCGATCTTTATAGACGTCGTCCATCATCTCGCGCGCGCTCATGCCCAAGCCCAAGCCGGCGCAGATCAGCGCGCCCGTGCTGGTCCCCCCGACCAACTTGAACAACTCGTAAGCGGGTCTGCCGGTCTGTTCCTCCAGCCAGCACAAGATCGCCAAGGCTATGATGCCACGCATGCCGCCGCCGTCGATCGACAGGATCAGGTCTTTTTGATAGGGATTGAATAGGAACTTGTATGGTGGCCGATCGGTCATGCTTGCGCGCGCAGGGAGTCCATGAACGGTATCTTGATTAGTTAAGCACGACAAATCAATAAGGGCAAGCGGCGAGCGGGGGCGCGTTACCTCTGCCGAGTTGCCAAACGGAGTCTTGCCTTTGGTCTATCCATTGGTTATAATTCGGGTAACCCTGCGGGCATAGTTCAGCGGTAGAACATTTCCTTGCCAAGGAAAAGGTCACGGGTTCGAATCCCGTTGCCCGCTTCGCGAAACCAATGATTGGCATTGGTTTTTCTTTTGTAGAGAGTTTCCGTTTCAGTTGATGGTCCAGGTAAGATGCGAGCTTGTTAGCTTGTCAGCATAAATGTGTCATGACGTATACAGGCGTATAAGCCTGTTAGTGCGAAACGGATCAGATAGGAGAGAATCGTTTGAAGACAGCCACAAGGACGTCCGACTTCCAGGAAGACGCGCAGTTGGTCATTGACGTGCTCAGCGAAAAAGAGCAAGTTCAGTTGGACTATTCGGCCGATTCCGTATCCTGGTTGGACAACTATATTGACGAGCATCGAGCCGAACTGAACGATGGGGACAAACTGTTGCTCCAGGAAAAATTTGGCGCCTTCCTCGGCGAATCTATCCTGCGAAATTTCGGTGGACGCTGGGTCCGGAGCGGCGACGATCACTGGATGATCGCGTTCGGCGAGACAGAAAAGGCTTCACCCTTCGAGTTGATCGCCCAACATCTGGATCACCACACGGCCCTGTCCCATGAATTCCGGCATATTCCTGATCAGATTGGCAGGAAGGCCGCGCAGAACTAGTCCCCGCCATAATCGCGAACGATAGAGAAGAGGGCGCCGCAGTTACGGCGCCCTCTTCGATTTTTCGTCGCGAGCCGCAAGCCTATAGCGAAATCACGAGTAGTTATAGGCGTTTGCCGCATACTCCCGCGCTGTCCCGGCAACTACCGCTAAAGCGACGCCCCTTTCCGCGGCGATTTCTTTCGCCGAGGTGACTTCGCTCTTGAGCCGCAGCAGTTCGCGGTCGTCGGGGTCGTAGGCGAGCCCGTCATTCACCAGCAACTCGGAAATCGAGGCCAAGAATTGGTTCCTCATCATCAGGTTTACCAATTCCCCGATCACGCCCACGATGTTCGCCGCATCTTCGCATTCATATGCTACATGCAGCGCCTGTCGATAGTGCGTCAATGCCTCCGGGAGCCGCTCCGCTTGAATCAAGACTTTGCCCAGCATGCGTAGTTGCCCCGCTTCCCCTTCCTTGTCCTGGATCTCGCGGGCGATGTACAATGCCGACGTATGGAAGTTGACGGCCTCGCTCCAGCGTTCCAATTCGACGTTGATCTCTCCCAAGCCGCGCAATACCAGCCCTTCCATGTCTCGCTTGGACTGCTCTTTGAAGAGTTCGTTGGCTCCCTCCAACATCTCGATCGCCTGCCTTGTATCGCCGGCGTCTAGCTGCGCCATACCCAGCTTGTACAAAACATGAGCCTCGTTTTGCTGGTCGTCGCGGTCCCGGGAGATAGTCAGCGCCATTTCATAGTTTTCGATTGCCGTCACCGCTTCGCCCAAAGCGCGGTGGGCATCGCCAAGCGTGGTGCGCAAGAACATCTCCGTCTCCCGATCGGCAAGCTCTTCCGCAAGGTGCAAACCGCGCTGGATATGATTGAGCGCCGTGACGGCGGCATCCGTGCGCACAAGCAAGCCTGCTAACATGTCCAGTGTCCCAAGTATGCCCGCTTTGTCCTCTTCGGCCTCGTGAATCTCCAACACTTCGTTGAAGGTCGCCACCGCGTCATTTTCGCGCTTTTGCTCGATCTGCACCTTGCCGATCCCGTCCAGTATCTGCAAAACGCGCGCTGTGTCCTCGTGTTGGCGCGCAAGCGTGAGCGCCGTACGCAGCTTCACCTGTTCCAAGACCGACGGCGCGCTTTCACTACTCACGAGCAAACCTGCCAGCGCATCCAGCGTTTCGAGGACGCCATCCTTATCCGCGCTCGTCTCGTAAATCTCCAGCACTTCCGCGTAGGTGCTGGCAGCTTCGTTGTCCCGTCCTTGATTGATCTGCACCTTGGCAATCGCCTTGAGAATCCGCAACTGTCTGTCGGTCTCGTTGTTCTGGCTCGCAACAAGCAGCGCAGTCCGCAACTGATCGATATTCACGGACTGCAATTCTTCGTCATCAATTGAAATGAAAGTCGAGTCGTCCGCCGCCGGGGCCGCAGCTGGCCGCGTCGATTCATCGACGCCGTCTTCCACTTCAACATCCTCTACTTCCGCGAGGCTTTCCGTTTCGTCCTCTTCGCCCCCCGGCGCGTCCTCTACTCTCTCGACCGCCTGATCTTCATCGGTTTCCGGCTCAGCGATCAGGTCCTCGTCAAATTCAAGTTCGATTCCGTCACGGAGTGATTCAAGCAGCGCCAACTCATAGGCGTAACCCGCTTCATATACCAGCCCGTCCACGCTGGACAAAGCGCCAACAATGCGGCCGGCCAGGTCGCGGTCGTCGTTGTCCGCGGCCCAGGCTGCTGTGGCAATCAGGTTATCCAGTTCGCTCACCAGCCGGATCAGCGCATCGGGACCATCGTTGTGGGCAGCCAGATAATTGCTGACGGCAGTCTTTACGTCCTCGCGCAAGTCATCAAGACGATCTTCTTCGGCAGACCTGGATTGTAGAAATCCATGCACCAGAGGGTGCATACGGTAGCAGGTCTCGTCAAGGCGCTCAAAGCGTTCGATGAGGAAAAGGCGCGACAAGATCGTCATTGATTGATCGATCGCCGACACGGGCATATCGCTAAGCAAGCGCAAGAAAGAGATCGAGGCTTCACCGCGAGGCGTGGCGCCCAACTGCCCCAGCAATTCCCGCAGGCGCGGATTGAGCGCATCGACGCTGGCAGCCAAGGCAGCGCTGTCAGCTTGACCCTCGTGTTCTTCCAGCAGCGCCGCCAGCGATGCATGATAGTCTTCGGGCGTCTGACGAGAAATGATCATGCTGCGCGCAGCTAACACGACGGGAAAGGCTTCATTATTGAGTTGCGCCACAATCGCAGCAGCCATGCTATCGGCTCCGCTGTCTTCGATACCCGCTTTCTGTTTGAAGAGCAGCAGCGCATCGTCTTCACTCAAGTTGCCGATGGCTTGGTTGCGCCAGGCGCCGCCCGCCAGGGCTTTCTCACTGGTGACGACCAGCGGTAAATCCCCACCACAATCGTCGTAGAACTGATTCAAAACCGATTCGTCGACCCGACCATCAAGCACGATCAGCGGCTGATGCTGTCGCAGCAGCCCGGCGACTGCCGCGCGTTTGGCCAAGGGGTTCGAGGCATTGCAGACATCCAAGGCGCCATAGGCGCGGCTGATACGCACGAGCAATTCGACCAAGGGCGGTTCGTCGACCGGCAACCATAGAACGGACTGCTCCGGCTGCTGCGCATAAACGTTGGCGATCGTTGCGGCGATCGTGGTTTTGCCGATGCCGGACGCGCCGTGCAAGACCAGGGGTTGGTTTTGTCGCAATCGCAGGAGGAGCGCCCGCAACAAGTCGTCGCGCCCGATGGGTCTCCCGAAGCGCCGCAGAGGCAGATCGCTCATCGTGGTAACGGCAGCTTCCAGGGGTCTCAGTTCAGCCATGTTCCCCCCAAGATAATGTAATCCACGTCCAAGACTAAATTACTGTCAAGTATAGCATTGACAAAGAAAATCGGGCAATTTGAGGGCTGCGATTTTGTCGAAGGCTTGCGCCGTGACCGGGCACCTTGCAGGTGGATTAGGCCCGAGGACACCGAGGGCACAGAGATCGCTTCCGCGCGTGCGCGCAAATGATCGAGATCGTTACTTCTGGCCGCACGGCCAAGCCAGCCTCATGCCTAAGATTTGGCTTGATTCCCGATGAGAGAGTCTTTATACTGATTTGCTGTTTGGGCGCGTGGCGCAATGGCAGCGCAGTTGACTTTTAATCAATTGGTTGCAGGTTCGAGTCCTGCCGCGCTCAATCTTTCTCAGGGACCTCAGCCCGGCACCCAAGCCCGCGGAGCGATGCCCTCGACATCCGTCTTGACATCGATGACAACCGGGCGATCCGCCGCGAAGGCGCGTTCCAGCGCCCCGGCGATCTCGCCGGCTTCGGTAACGGTGATGCCCAGGCAGCCCATCGATTCGGCGATGCCCGCGAAGTTCGCATCATCGAAAAGCCACAATTCATCCGAGCCAGCCGTCGTCCCGCCATAAATGGCTTCGACGCCATCGCGTTCCTGATTCAGCGAGTGGTTGTTGTTCACGGCGATCACGGTATTGACGCCGCAACGCGCGGCTGTCTCCAGTTCCGCCAGGTGATACCAGATGCCGGCGTCGCCGGTGAAGCAGAGCACCGGACGCTCGGGCGCGGCGCATTTGGCGCCGATCGACGCCGGCATGCCCCAGCCCAGCGAACCCGAGCAGCGAATATAAGACTGGTCGGGATGGCGCAGATCGAGCATGGTGCCGGTCCAGACGCCGGAGTGCCCGGTATCGGAAACAAGGATCGCATCGGAGGGCAGGTGCTCGCTGAGTTCCTTACAGAGCCGTTCGGGGCGGATCGGTGATTTATCGGCGTTGTAGTGTTCGCTGACTTCCGCCTTCCATTCGCGCACAAGCGATTCTACGCGATCGATCCATGCCCGGCGCCGCGGCGCGCTTTCGGCGGTCGCTAGCATCTGACGCAAAGTAACCCTGACATCACCCTGCAATCCCACTTCAACCGGGTAGTTGCGGCCGATCTCGGCGGGATTGATGTCGAGTTGAATAACCCTGACACCGGGCGGCGGGATGGTGTAATTGTTGGTGAGTTGCCCGCCGGTATGGCTGCCAATATAGAAGACCAGATCCGCCTCGCACAGGATCTGGTTGGAACATGCGCGCGAATAAGAACCGGGCACGCCGACCGCCAAGGGATGATCGGCCGGGAACATCGCTTTGGCGTTGAGCGCTGTCGCAACGGGAATCGAGAGCTTTTCCGCCAGCGCGATCAGTTCGGCGCGCGCGTCCGATGTCGTGACTCCGCCGCCGGCCACAATCACCGGTCGCTGCGCCCGGGATAGCGGCCCCAGCGCCTCGTCGATCGACTCTTGATCCGCCGTCGGGCGAAACGGCGGCAGGCTGGCGAATTGCTCCTCAACGATGACTTCTAGGTCCGCCGCGACGTTGACGACCGCGCCGCCATCAATCCCTTGCAGGTCCAGGTGCGTCGGTTGCGGCGTGCCCGTCGTCGCCGCGCGAAAGGCTTGCCGGAGATGATGCCCCAATTCCGTCGGATTGGAGACGTAGGCGTTGTACTTTGTGACAGCCGAAAAAGGCGCCATATGATCGACTTCCTGGTAGGCATGACGCAACTGATGCTCCTGCCACTCGCGACCGGTGATGGCGACAACCGGCGAACAGGACAAGAAAGCGTCTTGCAAGCCGGCCGCCAGGTTGACCGCGCCCACGGATTGCGCCATGCATAAGCTGGGAGCGCGCCGGACGCGAGCATAAGCATCGGCCATATAAGCCGCCGCTTTCTCACCGCGCGCTTGCACGCGTTTGATGCCTAGCGATTCCATCTCCATCAGCGCCCGCGGCGCGATATAGGGCACAAAGAACACGGTATCAATGCCATATCCGTGAACGGTATGCGCGAGCAGCCTGGCGCCGGTCATTTTTGGCATATTGCCCTTCCCTTCTCACAGTCAGTTTCAAGGAGAATAACGACGTTTCAAATCAATCGCCAGCCTCTCGAAAGTCAGCGTCGCGCTCACGTCGAATCAGTTCGCAAACCCGGTATTTGACACCTGGCGATAAAATGTGCCAAAATCCCCCACTATCCTCAGAATCTCAAGGGAACGAGATCATTTGCTGGATTGGGTTCTGTTACTTGACAAGAATCTTCTCTCAGTTTATACTATGCCCGTTAGTTAATCGGTTAACCTGTCATCGTTTTTGAAATCAGCGTTTGCGATTTCACCATCGGGTAAGAGTAGTTTAAGGAGGTGCGCAGGCGAATCTCCCAATTTGCAGTCAAGCTAAAGGTGTCTCTATTTTGAGGAGCTAAACATGAATGAAAAGGAAAGAAAAGCGGGAAGCGAGCAGCAACTGAGCAGGCGCGATATGCTGAAGATGCTGGGCGGCAGCGCTGCCGGGATGAGCATGGCCAAGATCGCCGGGCTGGGTGGTTCGGCTGCAGCCTTGCTGAGTGGCATGCCGGCCGGCGCGCAAACCAAGGTCGAAATCTGGACCGGTTTCGGCCAGGGTCGTATGGCGGACGCCATGCAGGGCGCGATCGACAATTTTGCAGCGGAGAATCCCGAATTTGCGCCCGAGCATATCATCGTGCCCTGGGGCGAGATCCATGATCGCGTGATCGCCGCAACATCGGCCGGCTCACCACCGGACGCTTATCGTGGTTGGGCCTGGATCGTTGGCGACGCCGCTATCGGCGCCCTGACCAACTTGCAGCCCTACGTCGATGCGGCGGACGTCGACCTGATGGACTTCTGGCCCGCGACGCTCAACCAGATGAAATACCAGGGCGATGTGCACGCGATGAGCATCTCGACCATCGTGCTGTTCATGTATTACAACAAGGACCGCATGAGAGAGGGTGGCTTGGATCCGGACAACCCGCCGAAGACGGTCGCCGAGCTGGATGAGCAGGGCGCGGTGCTCAATGATATCGCCGACGATGGCGAAATCCTGCGTCTTGGCTTTGCGCCGACGCTCCCGAGCAAGCAAGTCTGGGACTGGGGGGCCGCTTTCGGCAGTCAATATTGGGACGAGTCCGAGGGCAATATCGCCCTTGACCAAGAAGCCTGGGTCGAATTGCTGAATTGGTACAAGGGTTATGGCGACAAATTCGGCGTCGAAAACCTGGCAGGTTACCACTCCACATATAGCGGAAACGGCTTTGGGCGCAACTCGCCGCAAGGCATCTACTACACCGGTTTGATCAGCTTCTGGGTTATCGGCAGCTGGTTGTTCAACGACATGGGCGAATATGGACCGGATGTCGACTTCGGCGTCGCTCCAATCCCGACGCTTGAGAGCGCCGACGATGCCAGGCCGGGCACATCCATCGGAAATATGTACTTCGTGCCGGCCAATTGCGCCAATCCCGACGGCGGCTTCGCTTTCGCAAACTATATGAGTTCGTCGCCCTACGTGACGATCAACAAGGCGCTGCCGGATAGCGTCATGCCGTCGCGCCCGTCGCTGGCGAATTTGCCGGAAGTCGAAGAAGAAGGCGCTTGGACTGTCCTAGCGCGCGACGAGATTCTGCCCAATACGCTGGAGAGACCGAGTTTCCCCGGCAACGGCTTCCTGGGCGGCGCCTTGAATGAGGCGGTTGACCATGTCATGTTCAATGACGCTGACCCGGCGGAAGTGATTGCCGATGCGGTCGCGCGTTCACGGCGCGAGGTGGAACGGATGAGAGGCTAGCGGCTTTCCGCTCGAACGAATTGGAGGGGCGATTGACGGTCTGTGTCGAAGGGTGATGTCTACGTGCCCCACGGCACCCTGTGAGTCGCCCGATTGCAAAGTTTCCCTGTGACCAACGGGCGCGCCAGTGGCTCGCCCCTACAGACGTAGGATATTCCAGGGTGATTCATGCTTAGGTTGAAGCGAGACCCACAAAGCCAACCCAACAGTTGGCGCACGGACAACCTCCCGGCTTGGGGCTTGTTCTTTGTGGCGCCCTGGATCATCGGCTTCATCGCCTTCACCGTATATCCTTTTTTCGCCTCTCTATATTACAGCTTCACCAACTTCAACATCATCAATCTCACGCCGCGCTGGGTGGGCTTGGACAATTATGTCGAACTCTTCACGGCTGACCCGCTGTTCTGGACATCAATCAACAACTCGATCAGATACGCCGCCCTGCTGCTTGTCTTTGCCACCGTATTTGACATCTTTATTGCCTATTTGTTGAGCCAGAACGTAAGATTCCTGTCGATCTATCGCACGATATTCTTCTTCCCGGTGCTGGTGCCGGTGGTGGCCGCAAGCTTGACGTGGATCTGGATCTTGAATCCACGCTATGGTTTGATGAACGGCTTACTGGATTTAATTGGCGTCAAGGGACCCAATTGGCTGGCGTCGCCGGACACGGCGATGTACTCGCTTATTTTCATCGGCGTCTGGGGCAGCGGGCGCAGCGTCATCGTTTACCTCTCTGGCTTTAATGACATTCCGCGGCAGCTTTACGAAGCCGCCGATATTGACGGCGCTTCCGGCATTCAGAAGTTCTGGCGCATCACGCTGCCTTTGCTATCGCCGCAAATCTTTTTCAACGTCGTCACGCTAATCATCTTTTCTCTGCAATCATTCTCCGAGGTCTACATCATGACGCAAGGTGGTCCGGCAAATTCGACCCTGCTCTACGCCTTGAATCTGTATAACCGCGCCTTCCGCGATTACGCCATGGGCTACGCCTCGGCGCTGGCCTGGATCATGTTCCTCCTCATCCTGGGTTTGACTTTGATAATTTTCAAGTTCTTGAGTGGGAAAGTCATCTATGAGCGCTAGGAAGGGACCGTAGCATGGCAGTTTTGCAGCCGGCCGCGCCCGGACGCCGCGCCATGACGGCCGAAGAGCGCAATTACCTGCTTCTGCAACGGGCGAGATCTGTTATCAAGCATGTCGTTTTGATCGTATTCGGCATCGCCTTCATGCTGCCTTTCGTCTGGATGATCAGCTCCTCAGTCAAGCCGAATATCGACATCTTTGAGATTCCAGTTCGCTTGATTCCCAAGTCGCTCCGCCTAGAGAACTACGTCGACGCCACCAACGCGATTCCCTTCTGGCAATACTTATGGAATTCCACCTATTACACGATTTTCGCCACCATCGGCGCGGTACTTTCCAACACCTTCATTGCTTACGGCTTCGCACGCGTACGCTGGCGGGGACGCAACGTGGTCTTCATCATCGTCATCGCCACCATGATGCTGCCCTTCCAAGTACGCATGATCCCGCTCTACATTTTGTTCGCCAGGATCGGCTGGCTGAACTCCTTCCTGCCGCTGATCGTGCCGAACTTCTTCGGCAACGCCTTCTACATCTTTCTGATGCGGCAATTCATGATGACGCTGCCGAAAGAGCTGGATGACGCGGCGCGCATCGATGGCGCTAGCGAGTGGGGCATCTTCTGGCGCGTGGCGGTGCCGCTTTCCAAGCCAGCCATCCTGACCGTCGCCATCTTCGAGATCATCCATACCTGGCACGACTTCATCGGTCCGCTGGTCTATTTGCGGCATCCGACCAAATACA
>JAPOWG010000071.1 GCA_026707745.1 Chloroflexota bacterium | reverse complement strand
GTGGGGGCCTCCCGCGGCGCCCTCTGCGCTGAATCCCTACCCCCCCCCCTCCCCGGTATGCATACTGTATCTATACGGTTATCCAAAAAGGGGGCATATACTGGGCAAAAACAGGGCATCTTCCCAGCATTTGAGGACGGATTGCCCGGACAGGCGCGGGCTTTGGCCGGCAAAGATATACACGTATAATCGGTGTTCCTGATTCAGTTCTGGAGGCGGCGAACATGACACGTTTAGGGCGCGCGGAAGGGCGAGTCGAGTCGCGGATCAAACTCTCAGCTTGGATCAATCCTCGCCCCAAGGACGACGAATTGACCTTCTTGCGTCAGCTGGGCTTAAGCCACTGCTACACCTGGCTGCCTGACGAACTCACGAACTACGAATACATGGCGTCGTTGGTCGACCGCGTGACGCGCGCCGGCCTCACGCTTTACAACGCCGGCAATCTCAACCTGGGCAAATCCGCGCGAATTCATCTGGGCTTGCCGGGCCGCGACGACGATATCGCCCGCTTCGCGCAAATGCTTCGCGACCTCGGCCGGGCCGGCATCGGAACGACTACCTTTACCTGGGAGCCTGACCAGGTCTGGAGTTCGGCGCCGGGCCGGAGCCGCTTCGCCAAAGCGCGTCATGTCGATCTTGACGATCTCAAATCACAAGCTTTCACTCACGAACGCGCCTATAGTCTGGACGAATTATGGGCGAACTTCGCGTACTTCATGCGCGCCATCATCCCGGTTGCCGAAGAGTGCGGCCTGCGACTATCGATGCATCCCAACGATCCGCCAACTGATGCGCTGGGCGGCATCCCATGTTTGATCAACAGCCGCGCGCGCTACGAGCGCGCCTTCGCCATCGCCGATAGCCCAATGCTCGGCATGGAATTTTGCACTGGCTGCTGGCTCGAAGGCGGGGAGGACTTCGGTGATATGCTGGGATCAATCCATGACTTCGCTGCGGAAGGGCGCATCTTCATCGCGCATTTTCGCAACGTCAGCGCGCCCCAGCCCGTCTTCACAGAGACCTTCCTCGATAACGGCTATTTCGATATGTACCGGGCGATGAAAGCATTCGTGGCCTCGGGGTACGACGGCACGATGATCCTCGATCACACGCCGGAATTCGCCGGCGATTTCCATCTTGGCGCGGGCACAGCTTATGCCATAGCATATATGCGCGCCTTGATCGAACGCGCGGAAGACGAACTCGGCGCCCATTAGCCACTCAGGAAAGGACCCGCTTCATGCAATTGCGACAACTGGGAAACAGCTCGCTGACGGTCTCGCCGATCGGTGTCGGCTTTTGGGGCATTGTCGGCGGCGACTATTGGGGAGCGCAAGACGAAGCTGACACCCTCGACGCCGTTCACTGCGCGCTGGATGTCGGCATCAATCTCTTTGACACCGCCGAGGGTTATGGCGACGGCTATTCCGAGCGGATGCTGGGACGCGCCCTGAAAGACCGGCGCGAGGATGCCATCATCGCCAGCAAAGTTAGCCAGAAAAATCTGGCGCCGGACGATATCCGCGCCGCCTGCGAGCGCAGCCTCAAGCGCCTGGGCACCGACTACATCGACCTGTATCAGGTACATTGGCCCAGCCGTGACGTCCCTTTTGAAGACACGATGGATACCCTGTTGACGCTTCAGAGCGCGGGCAAGATCCGCGTCATCGGGGTCAGCAACTTTGGGACGCTCGATATGCCGGATATGTTGCAATACGGACGTTACGACGCCAATCAGCTGCCCTACAGTCTCTTGTGGCGCGCTATCGAATTCGAGATTCAGCCGCAATGCGCCGAAGAGAACATCAGCATCCTGCCCTACAGCCCGCTCAATCAGGCGCTGCTGACGGGCAGATATCGAGACGCCGACGAGATGCCCTACTCCCGCACGCGGACGCGGCACTTCCGCGGCGACCGGCGCGATTCCCGTCATGGAACGCCTGGTTTTGAAAAAGAGACATTCGAAGCGGTCGCCGCCATACGGGAGATCTGCGCCGACATCAATCAAGCGATGGTGCATGTGGCGCTGGCCTGGCTGCTGCACAAACCGGCCGTGACCTCGGTGCTGGCGGGCGCGCGCAACCGGCAGCAGATCAATAGCAACTTGATCGCGGGGGGCTTGTCGCTCTCGGCCGAGACCATGGGACGCCTGGATGAGGCCACAGCCGATCTCAAAGCGAAGCTCGGTCCCGATCCTGATATGTGGGGCGTCGGCGCGGATTCGCGCTATCGTTGAGCTTCTTCTGTCCCTGGATGCTCACAAGGGCGAGCCGCTCCGTCCTCGGGCCTCAGTCCGATACGGGGCCAGGGGGCAGATCGAACAAGTCACCGACCTCGATCATCGCGCCGCTTTCGATTGACATGTTCGCCGCGATGCCGACCAGAATCGACGCCGCCCCGTCGATGTGCGATGCCGCGCGCCGGTAGGGATCGGTGGGCGCGCCCTCGGCGAAGATATCCGCGAGCATTAGCGGATCGGCGCCGCCATGGCCGCCTTTGCTCGCGGGAACCTTCACTTCGTAGGGATCCCCGAACATGGGAAAGGCCCGGATCTGCGTCCGTTTGAAGGGGCCCTTGCTGGCCGCGGCCGATTCGCTATCGGCTTTTAAATGCGTCACATTCTCGGTGACATCCAATTCGATGCGTCCGCGCGTGCCGGTGATGGCGACGCGCAAGCCTTCCCAGGGCGCGTAGGCGACCAGGCAATAAGACAGCAATACGCCATTCTGATAACGCGCCGTGACCGCCATGGTATCTTCGGCACTGATCGCTTCGCCAAAGACGTTTCGGTCGCGGATGTAACCCGTTTCCTCTTCGGCATCCAGGTACAAACCCCTAAAAGCCGCCTTCTGATCGAGGAACAGAGCGAAGGGATCTTCCCGCGCCGCGCCCGCGCCGGTATAGCGCGCATAGCTGTATTGCTCGCCTCGCGCCGAGGCGTTGGCATCGCCATAAAACTTGAGTTCGCCCAGAGCGAAGACGCGCTGGGGATAGGAATTGATCCACCAGTTGACCAGGTCGAAGTGATGCGTTGCCTTATGAACCAGCAATCCGCCGCTGTTTTCCTTTTCGCGATGCCAACGCCGGAAGTAATCCGCGCCATGGCTGGTATCCAGCACCCAGGAAAAGTCGACCGCCAGCGGATGCCCGACGGCCCCTTCCATGACCAGTTGACGGAAGCGCGTGAAGGCCGGCGCATAACGGTAATTGAATGTCACGCGCAGGGAGCGGCCGGTTCGATCAATCGCGTCATATATAGACCGTAACTTGTCCAGCGTTGTGGTCAGCGGCTTTTCGCATATGACATCGCAGCCCCCTTCCATCGCCCGCACAATGTAATGATGGTGCCAGGAATCCATCGTGGTCACGATCACCGTATCCGGCCTGGTTTCGGCGATCATGGCGTCGAAGTTCTCGGCGTGATAAGCGGGCACGGGACTCGCGCCGTCCCGCCGCAGTTGCCGGTTGTACCAGCTCATGCGAGTCTGGCTGAGATCGCACATGCCAACGAGTTGGGCGCGGCGGGCAAATGTTGTTGTAGTCGCATTCACGTACATGCCCGCGCGTGATCCAGTGCCCACAATCGCGTAAGTTTGTCGCGCTTTCATGAATCGACCCCCTCTTCACTGGCGCCCGCGCAGATTATAGCCAATCCGCGGCAAAGGCGTTAGCGACTCATGGATCCACAACGCAGTGTCGTTGCCGATCGATTCCTGGCTATGTTACTCTCACTGAAGTGTTACTCATGTCCTTTGGAGGTGTTTTATGGCGCATCAGCGGATTCTCCCCAAAAGCAGCAAGGGCGGCAATATCTTCCCCGATATCGACTACCGCACCTGTAAAGCAGTACGTGCCGGCAATCTGGTATTCGTCGAAGGTCAGACCGGCTTGACGATGGATAACGCGTCTTTCGTGGGCGAGGGCGATCCGGCGGCGCAGGCGGACAACGCCATGAAAAATGTCAAGATCATCCTCGAGGCGGCCGGCGCGCGCATGGAAGATATCTGCAAGATCACCACCTATGTCACCGATATCAGTTACCGCGACCTGGTCTACCCGGTGCTGGCAAAACATATGCCGGAGGTCTACCCTTGTTCGACCGGAGTCGTTGTTAAAGCGCTGGGCAAGTCCTATGCCGATTTCGAGATTGATGTCTTCGCCGTGATTCCGGACGACCGCGCCTAAGCGCTAGGCCTAAAGCTTGTACCAGGCGGCGGCGTCGCGCTTTAACCCCGTCCCTGTTGTCGTCGCCTCTAATTCCCGCAGCAGGGCTTGCGCATCCTCCCGATCAGGGATCAATTGCGGTAGCGCCGCGTCGAAATCGTAGACCGAAGCGACCGGACGCAGCGGCTCGTCAATTGGGAGCACCTTTGCCTGCCGATGGCGCAATAGATGGCGATACGCCGCCTGGTAGATTTCCGGGGAATAATGCTCGTCATTTGCGGAGGCCTCGACAATGCCCAGTTGCACAGCAACTCGATAAAGATCCCGCCAGAGCGCGCGCAACAAATCGGGCGGCGCGTCCTGCGCTTCGTTTTCGTGCGCTGGATTGGCGATTGAGGCTTCGCGCCGACTCTCGATGAGGGCGCGCACCTCCCGCGAGGGCACAGGCAAGACGAATTGAGTTCGTTCGTCGACGAGCAGTGATTCGGCTCCATCGTCTTCGGGACGTACTATTTCCATGAAGCGGCCGCCGATCAGCGGCGCCTCTCCGATCAAGATGGCATCACTTTGTGAATGCGCCTTGTCCCACTCGGGGAGCGCCCGCCGCAGCCAGACACCCGCCGCTTTGATCACCATCGGATGCGTCGCGCCCTGATCCAGCGGAAATCGGGGCGACTCAAATGGCTGCCGCGCCGTATCCCATTGCAGGAGATGCGCAGCGCGCCCGGCTTCGCGCGCCATCAGCGTCAGTTGCTGCAGCAGCAAGCTTTTGCCGACGCCGGGCAATCCGGCGAAAAAGACGTGATCCGCGCTGCGGATCAGATCAACAAAGCAGCGATAGATCTGCGATTCCTCGGGCAGGATGGTCTTTGGCATCGGCGCAGCTTATCCTCCCCTTGGCGGGCGAATGCGGCCTTGATCGCGCAGGCGATCCATGCTGGGCGTATCGCCGATCGGCACGTCGATGAGCGTCGGCAGGTCGCTGGCGAAGCCATAACGCAGCGCTCGCCGCAATTCAGCCTCCGTTACCGCGCGGAAGGCGTTGGCGCCGAATGATTCCGCCAGCTTGACGAAGTCGGGATTGAGCAGATCGGTAGCGATGACACGCTCGTCATAATCGCGGATCTGCATCATGCGCACATTACCGTAGGCGTCATTGTTGAATACGATCGTCACGAGAGGAATCTTGTGCTGAACGGCGGCCGCCAGTTCCCCCACCGTGAACATAAACCCGCCATCGCCCGCGATCGAAAGCACCGGCGCATCCGGCTTGGCCACCTTGGCGCCCAATGCTGTCGGGAAACCGTAGCCCAGGGTCCCTTGATAGCCGCTGCTGATGAAGCTGCGTGGTTTATAGACGGGGAAACTGATGCGCGCAACATAACCGACTTGCGTCAGTTCATCGACGAAGATGCCGTCTTCGTCCAGTTCCTCGCGCAGGATGCTCAGGTAGGAGATTTGCGGCTCAAGGTAAGCGATGGTCTCCCGCCATTTCGCTTTGAGCGCCAGCATTTCGTTTTCGCGCGATTCCCGTTTCCGGTTGTGCTGGTCGACCGCGTTTAACAGGGGCGGCAGCGCATCCTCGGCCCGCGCCACGATTGGCAGATCAGGTTTCTGAATTCGGCGCATGGCATCGTTGTCGACATCAATGCGGATGACTTTCATGTACTCGTCGCTGCCCCAGCGGCTCAAGGGCACGCGCATATGCGTACCTATTGCCAGCACAACATCGGTTTTCTTGTAATATTCGTGAGATTCCGGGCTCTTCAAGCTGAGATAGTGGCGGCTGTCGAGTACGCCGTGGCCGGTGCGATAGGCGACCACCGGCGCCTGCAATAATTCCGCCAGCCGAGTGACCTCGGCGCTGACGCCTTGCGCGCCGCCGCCGACGAAGATCATGGGATGTTTCGCTTGTCCCAGCCAGTTTCCCGCTGTTTCGATGGCGCCGCTGTCAACCGGCGGGTAGAAGGGCTGCCAGATTGGCGCATTATCGGGCACTTCGGCGCGCATCTTCAGTATGTCCGGGGGCACTTCCAATGCGGCCGGCCGCGGACGCCCCGAGTTCATCTCGTAGAATGCCTGCGCCACCTTGCGCCCGGCGTCGGCGGGATGCAAAACGAGATCCGACCACTTGCTCAAGCCGCGCAGGATTTCGGATTGCTGCGGGATCTCGTGCAGGTCGCCTTTGCCCTTGCCGATATTGGCGCTGTGGATTTGGCCAGTCAGGCAGAGGACTTTGGCGTTGAGCGAGTAGGCTGTGGCCAGCCCGGCCGATGCGTTCAGGATGCCGGGTCCCGGCACCACGTTAAAGACAGCCGGCTTACCCGTCGCCTGGGCATAGCCCAGCGCCATATAGGACGCGCCCTGCTCGTGACGCGTGTGGATGACTTTGATCTTGTCGCGGTGATCGAATAGCGCGTTGTAAAGCCAGTCGTTCTGGATGCCGGGCAAGCCGAAGAGCGTGTCTATGCCCTGCGCGATCAAGGCTTCGACGACTGCTTCGCCTCCTGTTTTGATTGCCACTGTCGCTGCTCCTTGCGGTCGAGAGAATTCAATTTATTTTGCCACAGAGCAGCGATCATCACAGCCTACAAATCAGCCGCCGAGCGGCTTTGCTTAGGTTGCGCATCTTTGGGCGTATTGTTCCTTCAAATTGTCGATGTCAAATGCCTTGTCGTTTTCTTTCGCCCAGTAATTCTACGAAGTCGATATGACTTATAGATGGCATTTGAAATGACAACATGGTAACGCCACCTCGATTCGTCACTGCAGAATCACCCATGTTGATGATATCCATTCCAATTAACACGTCACAGCCCATGAGAACGCCTTGTGATACCCGGACCGCAGCAGATTCCACTCCGTTAGGCAGGCCATTGACGAATAGCACGACATCCGCGCGGCGTCGGCGCCGCCGTTCCTTTACGGTAAACTGGTTTACAGCCAGCCAGTCGTTGTTGGTGGCGTTCTCATAATCGATAATTCGTGCATCTTTCCAACGTTCGTTTCCATCGTGGTCTCGGTATGGAACCTTCACGCCATCCACAAGAAGACGGTGAAAATGACGGTTCGGCACCTCCAACATCGCGTCTTCGAGTCGCATCAATTTGCGAAAGGCATCGTCCAACGCTTCTACTGGCAGATCGGGGTTGAGTCGATCAAGCGCGTCACGAAGACGCAATTCCAGCACAACGTCTTCGTAGCTGACCCGTTCGGCGCCCGGCATGTCGGGAGGGATGTCCGGCCCGTGAGCCACAGCCCAACCAAGGCTGGATAGCCAGTCAAGGGCGACCTGCTCGACATCGGCTTCGGTGATGGTGGTCACGGGGATTCTTCAGACACGGTCGTGCCGTTCCCATCAAGAAGGCTTTCGGCGTCAACAGGTTCGCTGGCTGCGACTTCTTCAACTTGGACTGACTGCAGGTCTAGCATGTTCCCAAGGAAGTCAAAAATCACGCTGAACTGCTGAAAGTCCTCTTGTGTGCCATTTTCGCAGAGCCAATCGCAAAGGTTCTTTTTTTCATCTTCGTTGATGGACCACTCATCAGGA
Organism: Chloroflexota bacterium; assembly: GCA_026707745.1. Taxonomy (GTDB): domain Bacteria; phylum Chloroflexota; class Anaerolineae; order Aggregatilineales; family Phototrophicaceae; genus UBA6055. The sequence goes on along the minus strand of JAPOWG010000071.1, from coordinate 26,652 downwards.
ACAATTTGATCTTTTCCACGCACTATTTTCGTGCGTCCCGGATCAACATCGATAAAGGCAGGTTTATGTTGTCGCGCCTTTTCCAAAGTCTCTTTACTCAACAAATTCTCGATACCCATCTTGATTGGGTGATTATCCTGTCTCGGAATGGTCCGCCTGACGAAGTTTCCATTCTCTCCAGGCGATATTCCCGTATCACAGTCATACAGAAGCACTACGCCTTTGCGGACTATAGGGTCTGGGAGGTTTCTAAGCTTCCAGATCTTGTCCAAATTCCCCTTGCCTCCGCCATCCAGTATTTCGACCCTTTGAAGTATTGCCTCTTTACCTAGCAACTGGGAAGCTTGATGGATGTACCTCTTATCAGTTGATCCCTCCACGAAGACTATGGGCTTCTGTGCCTTTTCAATGGCCGCGCGCATGTGATTCGAAAACCTAACCGTTTTGGTGAAGGCCTGATAGGCATCCCCAAATTCACTAAACTCTTCGGGACTGATTCGTTGTCCTTCGGGTAGTCGGTACAAAGCGAAGCCATCTTCTCCAAATACTCTTTGCATCCCCAGAACGAAAAGCGGAGAGTGTGTTGCAACCACGAATTGGACTTTCGGAAACAGTTTGACTAGCTCCGGGAGAACGTCATGCTGGTGAACCGCGTGAAGGTGTAGGTCTATCTCATCCACCACGACAATGCCGCGTATGTCGCTCATGCTAGTAAAGGGAGTATGGCACAAGTCAAAGTCGCGCAGGATTGATAGGAAGAGATTCAGTAGAGAGGTTTCCCCACTGGACATCTGGAAGATATTCGGTACCAGTTGTTTTACCTCTGAGTCTGTGTCTGCCTCGATGGAAACAACTCTATTGTGCCGTTTACCTATGCCAAATCTGACATCGGGCCTCCCTAACAGGATTCTAACTATTTGTACTGCGGCTTCGAGTGTGCTTGCTGCATCTCCTGAGTAACCTAAGAACAAGGAACCTAGAATCGTATCGTTGCCAGATTTGACAAGGACATTCTCTTGCCGAAGTTCCAAGGCAGTCATATCATAAACCACCTCGAACAGCCAGTTTTGGTTTTCGTGGAGCGGCGAGGATGCAATAATTCTACGACTAGTGTGTCCAGATAGATGGCGTGCATTCATATATTGAGCTTGGGCTTTTAAGTTCTCCTCATTCAGCCAAGCCGGTTCCTCAAACCGGTTGAATGGGAAATATAGGACACAGTTTTTCGCAAATATTTCTTCGATACTCTTGGTCGTGTTACGATCGTTGGCGAAGTTTGAGTCATAGAAGTCGTTAGCCTCTGATCCTAATTTCTCCCACAAGGTCTGGGCGGCAGTCCCTGAAATTCCCGTAGGAACGTCAAGATACTCCTGCTTGTTACGCCACGTTCTTATTTCACTGGTATAGAACGAGCTATCATAGTCAACCTTGGCGAAGTAGTACTCGCCGCCTGGCTTGATGTAAGCACTACTTCGCAGTTTGTATACTTTGCCCGGTTCAACTTCAGGGGACTCTGGAAAAGCAATTCCTTTAGCTGCGATGAGTCCGTTTACAATATGAGACAGGACGATGCTCTTCCCAGAACCATTCTCACCCACTAGGATAACTGGTTTAGGAGTCTCACCCTCAAAGGGCAACTCGATATCGAGATTCTCGAGAGGACCGTAGTTGACTAGCTGGATTCGCTTTGTATACATGGCACACTCCGGGTCTGATTAGACTTTAACCGCTCCCGACACCAGCCCCGGCAGCAGCGCATCACGCTGAGCGGCAAGGGAGTGCGACTCGTGGGTCGCCGATACGATTCGATTAACGCATGGCTCGACCAGTCCGGTAAAGCCTTTGGACACTTCCATGCTTGGAAGTGCGATTGTGTAACGAAACATGTCTGGCTAATTGGGGCGCGGCATCATTGTACCAGTGGACGTAGCATCCGTAAAGTCCACACACTCTGGGCTAGATGTATGACCAAGGACAAATCCAAACCACAGATTGGAATTGGGCCGCACAACAACGATGTCTGTTGAGCACACCCCACTCAATGGAGCAACGCCAACCTTGTGGATGTAAGGTCGTAGTTTGCCGAACAATATGTCTCCCTGCTCGAACTTGAACTTGTTGCTGGCTAATCCACCTGCGTTGCTCCATTGCGTAAGCGCGATGCAACGCTTGGTCATGTGTTCAAGCGCAATGTAAGGTGACTCTGCGTCAATCTCCTCCGGCTTTACAACTGACTGGCGTTGCCTTGCCACCTCCCCCAACTCCTTCACCTCCCACCCCTCCGGTATCTTCCCCAACTCCGAGGGCAAGTTCAAATCCTATAGATCAAGTCAAGGAATTGGCACCAATGCGGACCATGCCGATCGCACTATGTTTTGGCATACAATTCGCTCTATTCTCTACAACGCAGACACGTTGCTTTGCAGCGAATCCTGGAGACCGCCCACGCGGGCTTGGACGATCCGCTAATGAGTACGTTATTCGATGATGTTGTCGGGATACAGTTCCATGTAACGGTAATCGTGATTAGGTATGACGATATCGGCCAGGCTCTTGATTCGCAGCGAATTGCGCAGCCACTGCCCCAGATCCCAGTAAGCCCCGGGGGGCCAATCAAGTTCCATGTTGACGTAGTTATAATAAAAGTCGCCCACCAGAGCGACTTTGCCGCCCGAAGTTTCGATCACGACCACCATACTGCCCGGCGTATGCCCGCCGACCAGCACCAGATCCAGGCCCGGTTCCACCTGCATATCACCTTCAATGCAGTCTACCTGGTCCATCACATCAAGCAAGTAATGCCGCAATTCCGGATAGTAGAAGGCGCTGGCGACCGGTGGCGCCATGAACCAGGCTAACTCGTCCCGCTGTACGATGAAACGCGCGTTGGGGAAGAGTGTGGTATTGCCGATGTGGTCCAGGTGCAGATGCGTCATGATCACGATGTCAACTTCTTCCGGCGTCACGCCCAGGCGGCTCAATTGGGCACGGGCGTCTTGTTCTTCTGTATGGTACCAATATTGCCTGCCGCCGTAGGCTTCAGTTAATTTTTCGCCTTCCCGGCAGGTTTCGATATTGGTGCCAGTATCGATGATGATGTTTTTCTTGGTCCCTTCAATGTAGTAGAAAGGAATCGGCACCATTGTGCCCGTACCCATCGTTCCGTCCGGGCGCTCGAAACTTTCGCGATATCCATAAGGGAGCACCTGGCCACCGGGCACATGCGGATTGTATCCATTGCCCAGCAAGCTGACTCCCAAGCTAACCTCAATCTCCCCCGTATTCATCCAATGAACGCGATAAGTCATAATCATCTCCCTTTTAAGAAACCTCCTTGCTTTTACAAGGAGAAAGCTTGTTGTTCTGCGCGAGCGCGACATTCCCACGGCTCTTTCGCCGATTAGGCGCCGCGCGGCTTATGTTGACGGGCGAGCGACCACGGGACGCCCCGGTCGCTCGCCTCGTACTAAAGCATCCGGATTAGCCCGACTGGCTTTGGATGACTGCCCAGGCATCCGGTTCGTGTTCGGCCATGTATGCCTCGAGCACTTTGGCAAAGGTGAAGACTTCGTCGAAATCCATCTCGCTTTCGACACTGCCCAAGCCGGCATAGAAGTCGTAGACAAATTCCATGCGCGGCCGCCAATAGCGGTTGCCGTCCGGGCTGACCAGCAGCCAGTACATTTCGGCGCCGGTGGTGGGGAAGAATTCGATCTTGTTCCAGAGATTTTTGATGTCCCCGATGGTCATCTGGGCGCCGGTCATGGAATTCAGCAGTTCGGCAATGCGCCCAAAGGCGGCATCCTGATTGGCATTGACATATTGCAGTGTCAGGAACGTGCCTTTGGCGAAGTCGACTAGAGTATCGAAATTAGATTCAACGTAATCGGCCGTGGTCAGGAAGCCGCAGAGAATGACTGCTTGCGAACCGACGTCTTGCGCGGTGACAAGCGTCTTCATACCTTCCTTGACCAGGCGGAAGCGTTGCGGCAAGCCACCCAAATAGGCATCAGCCTCGCCGGTGAGGAAGGCTGCCAAGCCGTCGTCCGGATTGAGATCGATAATGTTGACATCGGTGATATCCAGGCCGCCGGCGGCTAGCGCGGCGCCAACTCCCATTTCCATATCGGTGCCTTTGGTCGTGAGCACATCCAGGCCCGCGAGCTGGGAAACTGTCGCCGCCAAAGCTGCGGAATGATCGCCCAAGGAAGCGAGGTTCTCTTCGTAGGTTGACATGCCCGATTCCGGGCGCACCATGATCGCCGAGCCCTCGAAGGTATAGAAGATATTGCCCAGACGTTGATGCGGGAAGGCGTCCCAACTGGTCACGACCGTTGTTTCACAGATGGAGCCGAGATCGAGCGAGCCAGCCGCTACGGCTTCAGTCACCGCTTCGTAAGGGAGATGGATAAACTCCAGGTCGATGCCGACCTGTTCGTAAATCCCCTGTTCATCGCCGACTACGATCGCCAGCATGTCCTGGAAGGGCGTCATGCCCAAGCGCACATGCTTCAGGTCATCTTGCGCAGCAGTTGTTGTCGCGGCAAAACATAGCGACAAAATAGTAAGCAGCAAAATAACCCGGTGTAAGTTTCTGTTCCTGTTCATTTGATTCGTTCCTGTTCTCGAAGAATATTTGACGATATTGCGATATGTCTTGCGAAATCTATCGATATACACCTCCTATCCAGATTCCACGAGTGACAACCATGTGGATCGCACTCATTTGGACTCCAATGTCGATCATGCGGGCCAAGCGCGGTCGCAGGGCTATTCCGAACGAGGCGCCCAGCGCGTCAGATAATTGCCGATAATGCGCACGAAACGATCGACGATCCAGGACGTGATGCCGATGATGATGACGCCGACCAAAATGGCGTCCGTTTGCAGCGTCCTGCGCGCCAGCATGATCATATATCCCAGCCCGCTCTGCGCGCCCATGAACTCTGAGGCGATGACCAAGGCAAAGGATAGCGCCACTGTCACGCGGACACCGCCGATCAAAGTCGGCGTAATCGCCGGCAGGATAATCGTGCGGTAGATATCCAAACGGCTGGCGCCCAGCGTCCGCGCGGCCATGATATAGATGGGCGAGACATGTTTAATTGCCTCCAAAGTCGTTACTACCATCACGGTGAAGCCGCCGATCGCAGTCAGGATCAACTTGCCGGTATCGCCAATTCCGAACCAAAGTATGAAGAACGGGATCAAGGCCACAGCGGGGATGGGGCGCAGCCCCTCAATGAGCGGATCGAGCACCGAGTTGATCCATTTGTTCCAACTCATCGCGACGCCGCAAACGACGCCCAATACGGCTCCGATCAGCATGCCCACCACCACGCGATACATGGTTGCCAGGAAGTAGTCGACCAGCACGCCTTCCATGCGCCCCACTACCTGAATCGTGTCCATCGGCGAGGGAAAATAGAGATCGTCGATGTAGGAATCCGTAAGCGCCGTCCACAGCGCCACCAGGATCAAGACAGTGATGACGCTCACGGCGCCCTCGCCCGTTATCCAGCGACGCTTTTTGGTAGCTTCGTCGCTGACCGCATCCACGCTTTTCGCTCGCTCATTCTGTTTCACGTCAGTTCTCTTCCTCCTCGGTGACCAGCAGTTCGCGTATTTGTCCGCGCAGCGCCTGGAATTCCGTGGATAGACGAATTGATGCTTCTCGCGGTCGTGGAAAAGGGACATCAAGAACGACTTGAATGGCGCCGGGTCGCGGCGTCATGACCGCCACGCGATCGGCCAGGAAGATGGCTTCTTCGAGGTCGTGCGTCACAAAAATGATGGTGCGTCGCTGTCCCGTGTCCGTCACGGACAGGCGCATGAGATCAACTTGCATCTTCTCTTTGGTGATGGCGTCCAGCGCGCCAAAAGGCTCGTCCATCAACAAGACTGTCGGGTTAGTCGCATAGGCGCGCGCCAGGTCGACGCGCTTTTTCATGCCACCGGATAGCTCTTTGGGAAAAGCGTCAGCGAATCCAGTCAGGCCAACCAGATCAATCAACTGCTTAACAGTCTCGGCCTGTTCTGTTTTAGAAATGCCGCCATAGCGCAAACCATAACCGATGTTCTGCGCCACCGTCATCCAGGGAAAGACGGCATCGCCTTGGAAGACCATGGTGCGGTCGGGATCGGGCTCCACTACCGGCTTGCCGCCGACGCGCACTTCACCGCCGCTGGCTTTGACCAATCCGGCGATGATGAATACCAATGTCGACTTGCCGCAACCCGAAGGGCCGACCAGGCACAAGAACTCGCCGGCCGGCACATCCAGATTGACGTTCTGCAAGGCGTCGATTCGCCCGGCCGTGCCAGCGAAGGACTTGGTGACATCGGCGATACTAATGTAAGCGCTCATCCGGTTCCCCGCGCGGCCCGCCGCAAGACGATTTCGCAAGCTTTGTCAAAATATCCGGACAGGTGCTCGGCGCCCGTTTCCGTGATCAAATAGCCCGATTCCCAGCGGATGCCCCAGAGCTGTGGATGGAAAATGGCCAGGTCAATCAGCAGCACCATGCCCGGCATCAACTCCCAATTCGGATTCGCCGACAAAAAGGGCGCTTCCGCCTCCAGCAAGCCGCAGGAATGCACGGCGCCGTAGATCTGATACTTCTCCAGACCATATCGCGCCAGTTCTTCGCGGGAATTCCGATAGATATCGGCGGACATCTTGCCGGGACCCAATTGCACCTGCACGGAGCGAAAGACCGCGAGCGTATTCTCAATGAATTGCCGGCGTTCCGGGCTGACCGTGCCCACCGTGACGGGCACGCCGAGCGATGCGCAGTAGCCGTTATACTTGGGGCTGATGCCGATCATGAGCATACTGCCATCATCCAGGACACGGGAGGTCGGCCTGCCAAATACCGAGTTGGTACGGGCCTGGGAGGTTAAGATAGTCGAATAGGCATAGCCCTGGGCGCCGGCAGCGCGCATCGCGCCTTCTCCCACGCCCGCCAAGGCCGTCTCGGTCATGCCCGGCTCCAGCGCATCTATCATGGCTTCCAAGCCGGCATCGACGATTTTGAAGGCCATTCTGGTATTGTCGATCTCGCTGCCGGTTTTGATTGCGCGCGCGCTCTGGACACTTGCGCTGAGGTCGACGATGTCGGGCGATATATCGCTGAGCGCCTGATAAAGCCCTGCCGGTAGACCACCGCTGCCTGCGATGCCGATACGGCGCGGACTATGCCCGAGCATTTCACTTAGCACATCCGCCGCCTCTTCCCACTCGGTATTGGGATATCCGGCTCCCCATGCCAGAAACAGGGATACAATTCGGCTGGGTAAATCCGCTTCGTGCGTCATGACAAAGTTCGCTGTCTCCGGCCCGACAAACAGGCATAGCTCGGCAGTTGCCGTCGTCAGCGCGATCAATCCCCGTTCGAATTGCGTCCAGATATTTGTCAGGTAATAGCCGTCAGCCATGTTGTACTCGTCAAAATAGACGAGAATGACATCGACATCATTTTCGCGCCCAACAGCAGCGAGGCGCTGCCAGCGCCCTTCCAGTTCATCCCTTGTCGCCATGTATGTCCTCCAATAAGCTCTATTTGATCAAAACCATTCTCTACATTTAGGTGGCTGTGTCTAGCGCAGTAACGCAACCTTGTCCATCAAGGCACGTACGCGCCCCGCGTCAACAGGGTTTTCGAATACGCCATCCCTTTTGAAGGCCGTGCCGATGATAGCGGCGTCCGCGATTTCCAGTTGTTCCTGGATATTGCCTAGATGAACGCCGGTGTTGGCAACGACCGGTATATCTGGCAAAATCGATTTGACCAGTTGCAGGGTTTCGGTCGATGTCACTTGACCCGCAGTTAAGCCGGAAATGCAGATTGCATCCGGTTTGGTATTAAAAACGGTGGAACGGGCGACGGAAACGATATCGCGATCGGCCAAATAGGCAGCCGCTTCGGGAAGAATATTGAAGAAAAGCCGCACGTTATCGCCTCCGATTGCATATTGATGGCGCACGATGGCGCCACAATTGGTATCCCACAAACCGAAATCGCTGGCATAAACGCCGGTAAATATTTCGCGCACGAAGAGCGCGCCCGTGGCGACCGCCAAATCAAGCGAAGCATAAGGATCCCACAGCACATTGACACCGAAAGGCACTTCGATCTGATCGTATAGTTCGGCGATCACCCGCGCCATCGCCGCGACCGTCACGGCATGCACTTTGGTGAGGTAAGGCAAGCTGAATTCGTTGGAAAACATGACGCCGTCGACGCCGCCCTCTTGCAGGGCGCGTAAGTTCATTCGCGCATCCTCCACCACCGCCTCCAGCCCCGAATCACAGACATAGGCGGGATCGCCGGGCAGCGCTTGCAGATGGCACATGCCGATGACGGGTTTTCTAACGCCAAACATGTCGCGCAAGCAATTTGTCATTCTTGTCTCCTCGAAACCATTGATGTATCTGCTGCTTCGACATTCGCTCGCGTAGAAAAGGATAAATCGCTCACACAAGCACCATATCGATCCCCTCGGATTTCAATGCGGCGATCTCCCCCGGCGCTTGACTATCGGTAATGATCATGTCGATCTGATCCAGGCCACAGATTCTGGCGAAAGCGACTTTGCCCAGCTTTGAACTGTCGGCGACAATAATTCGTCGCTGGGCAGCGCGGATCGCCTCGCGCTTAACCTCCGCTTCTTCCATGTTGTAGTCGGTGACGCCGAACTCCGGATGCACCCCGGCAACACCCAAGAAGAACACATCAAAGACCAACTCGCCAAAGGCGCGAGTGGCCAGGGTACCAACCAGGGATCGCTCTCGCGCTCGCGTCGTACCACCTGTAACCATCAGTACAATTCCCGGTTCGTCGGCCAGGATCGCCGCCGCCCACAGATTGGACGTGAGCACGGTGAGATTGACGCGGCCTTGTAGCGCCTTCGCAATCGCGACAGCGGTTGTACCAACATCAAGAATGGCCGTTTCGCCCTCGTTGAGCATCTCCGACGCCCGTTGTGCGATACGGGACTTGGCCGATGTATAGCTGTCCTTGCGTATTATGTACGGCGGCTCGTAGCTGAGGGAGATAGCGCTGACCGCGCCACCGCGCGTTCGCCTAAGAACCCCTTCGCGTTCCAGGGCCTCGAGGTCGCGACGAATGGTCATATCGGAGACCTTGGACAATCGACTGAGTTCGGCAACGGAGACCCGGCCGCGCGCCTCCAGCATGTTGACGATCGTCAGCCGCCGCGCGTTGCCTGTCATCACAGGCACCCCGCCCGAGGATTCCTTGTCCAAGTTTCCGGGTATTCGTTCGGAATAATTGTGTGAAATTTCATGTAACAAGCGTGTATACTGTTCAAATAAACATTGAATTAGATGGAATATAACGTAAAACACGCGCGCTTGTCAAATGAAGTTGCCATAAGGGGGCGTGTCCATTTCGGTTGAAATTAAAGAGCAACAGCCGGTAGGGGCGATCCGATAGATCGTCCCACGAGTAGAAACTGAACGAATATCGGGCGACTCACCGCTGCGCGTGGACACCGCAGGTCAGTCGCCCCTACCAAATCGTTGGTATTTTAGGTTAAGGATCTCGGTCGCGGACTGGCTACGAAGTATTTCAACCGAAAAGGATACACTACCGACAGTTGCCTGTTTGACCTCTGTTGCCTGGTTGGATACACTCAAGATGTAACGCGGTCCATTGGACGAATAATACTAGCGTTAAGGAGCGTTGAATGAGTTTACAAAAAGAGCAGGTTCATGACTTTATCAAGAAGTACTCCGAAGAGCGCATCTCGCGACGGCAGTTCCTGCAAGCGGTGACGACCGTTGGCGGCGTCGCGGTGGCGCAGTCCATGATGCCGGGCTTCCGTCTGGCGACCGCGCTGGCGCAGGGCAGTCCCAAGAGCGGCGGCACGTTGGTGGCCGCCACCATCGACAAGCCCGTCAATATGGACCCCGCCTTCGCCGAACTCTACTCGTCCATGCAGGTCTACCAAAATATATTTTCCAAGCTCGTCAACCTGGATCGGGACAATAACGTATTGCCCGGTCTGGCCAAGTCCTGGGAGCAAATCGACGATTCCACCTGGGAATTCACCTTGGTCGACAATGCCTATTTTCACAATGACGAGCACTGCACCGCCGCCGATGTGGTCTACACCTTTGAGCGCCTCTTCGACCCCGACCTGGGCGCGCCGAACGCGGTCTTCCTGACGCCGATCGAAGGGGTGGAGGCGGTTGATGACTACACCGTGCGCATCAGCACGCAACCCAACTGGGGCGGCTTGCTCGAGGCGTTGGGCGCGATTGTCGAAGTGGTAAACCAGAAAGGCATTGAAGAGAACGATCCCAAGTTGCTGCCTGTCGGCACCGGACCTTTCAAGTTTGTGCAGTGGGTCAAAGACGACTTCATCGAGCTGGAGCGCTGGGACAAATACTTCAAGCCCAATCAGCCCTATCTCGACCGGGTAATCTTCCGCGCTATCTCCGACGATACCGTGCGTCTGACGGGCTTGCAGACGGGTGAACTGAACTGGATCGAGCAGGTGCCGTTGCATCGCGCCGACGAACTGCGCGCGAATGCCGACGTCAAGGCGAACCCCGACGGCGAATTCTTCCCCGACATGTTCCTGATCAATTGTTCCAAGCCGCCATTCGACAAAGTAGAAGTGCGCCAGGCGTTGCAATGGGCGCTGCACCGCGAATCTATCGCCAATCTGGTTTGGTTCGGGCAAGCGGTGCCATCGGCCGAGCCGGTCTCGCCCTCGAACCCCTGGTACTCCGGTGTGAATGTCTTTGAAGGCGGACCCGATATTGACAAGGCGAAAGCGCTCCTGGCGCAAGCCGGCTTTGAGGACGGGCTGACCATCCGCTACGCGGCGCAGCCGCAAGTGCCGACGCAGCCCCTGGTGGGCCAGCTCCTGGAACAGCAGCTTGCCCCGGCCGGATTCCGTGTCGAAGTAGAGTCTTTTGAATCGGCGCGCTGGTTCGAAGAATTGTTCACCCTCAACTACGAAATCACCGGCACCTACTGGAGCGCCACGGCTGATCCGGGCGAGCACTGCCTCTACCCGCTCTCGCATTCGGCATCGCCCTGGAACTTCTCGGCTTTCAGAGACGCGCCGGAGCTTGACAAGGCGCTGGAGGATTTCCGCTTCACGCTGGATCCCGAAGCGCGGCAGAGCGCCTTCGCCAATGTTGTGCGGCTGCACCAGGAGCATTCGCCGCAGGTGTTCATGGTCAATTTCAGGCGCACCTACTGGACGCAGCCGAATATCCACGGGGCGCAGACCCTGCCGACGCTGGAACTGCGCATGGAAGACATCTGGATCGACGCCTGATATTCGACGATCAAGAGGAGCGCGGTCGCGCTCCTCTTGATCTTTTTGACACACCCCCATGCTCGCGCAAGGAGAAGGCTTGTTATTCTGTGTGAGGGCGGCAGACTTTTTCGCCGCCGAGCGGCTTTTTCCAAGTATTCGCCGGTGATGCGCCCATGCGATTGATTCGCTATATTGGGGGCCGCCTGCTGCTCCTGTTACCGGTCCTCTTTGGCACATCAATACTGATTTTCCTGCTGCTGCGGTTGATCCCGGGCGATCCTGCGGCCGTGATCCTCGGCTTGCGAGCCACGCCCGAACGACTGGCCATCGTGCGCGAAGAGCTGGGGCTTGATCTGCCGATTCACCTGCAGTACGGCCAGTGGCTGGGCAAGGTCCTGAGTGGCGATTTGGGCAAGGACTTCCGCAGTAACGAAGCGGTGACCGATTTGCTGAGCGTGCGGCTGCCGGTAACGATTGAGTTGACATTGCTATCGCTGGCGCTGGCGATTGCGATCGCCGTGCCGCTCGGCATACGGGCGGCTATCAAACCTGGCGGCATCGCCGACCGCGGCTCGATGCTGCTGGGTCTCTTTGGCATATCAATTCCGGATTTCTGGCTGGGCATCATGCTGATCCTGGTCTTCTCGCTGGCGCTGCGCATGTTTCCCTCATCCGGCTATGCGCGCCTCCACGAGGACATTCTGGTTAACCTGCGCTCGTTCTTCCTGCCCGCGCTGACACTGGCGGTTGGCTTGTCAGCCGTGCTGGTGCGGGTTACGCGCTCGGCTGTGCTGGAGGTCATGGAGCGAGATTTTGTCAAATTCTTGCGGGCGAAGGGACTGCGCGAACGGCTGGTGATCTATCAGCACGTTTTGCGCAACGCCAGCATTCCCATCGTCACCGTCATAGGCTTGCAATTCGGCTATTTGCTGGGTGGCGCCGTCATCGTGGAAGAGGTATTCAGCTTGCCGGGCGTCGGTCGCTTGATCGTGAGCGCGACCCTGGAGCGCAATTATCCGGTGGTGCAGGCGGGCATGCTGGTGGTCGCCTTCATGTTCATTCTGGTTAATCTGGTGACGGACGTGCTTTATGCGCTGCTGAACCCCAAAATACGAGGCGCAGGCGCATGAAGCGCGAATTGACGCCTAAAGCGAAGCTGCTGACCGCCACCCGCAATACCTATGAGGCGAGCCGGTCGGCTTTTTTGGGGGGCGCCATCATCTGCGTGCTGGTGCTTCTGACCGCGACCGTGTCCTTCTATTCGCCTTACAGCCCCGAAGCGATGGATTTCATGGCGCCGCTCAGCCCTCCAACGGGCGCGCACTTATTGGGCACGGATAACTTCGGCCGCGATATTCTCACGCGGGTGCTCTATGGCTATCAAATCTCATTGGCGGTTGCCTTGGGCTCGGTCGGTTTTGGCCTGGTTGTCGGTGTCAGCCTGGGTCTGCTCGCCGGATATTTCGGCGGGATTTTGGACAATATAATCATGCGGCCGATGGACGTGCTGATGGCATTTCCCGCTATCGTGCTGGTGGTGGCGCTGACGGGCTTCGTCGGTCGTGATGTCTCTGTGATGATCATGGCGGTGGCAGTAGTTTATGTGCCGATCTTCGCGCGCGTGATGCGCGGATCGACCTTGGAAGTGGTCAATGAACTTTATGTCGAGGGCGCGCGCGCTCGCGGCGCGTCGCACCTGCGCTTGATGCTGCGGCATATTTTGCCAAACGCGATCCCGCCGGTCTTGATCCAAGCTTCAATCTTGATGGGCATCGCCATTCTGCTTGAATCCGCCTTGAGCTTCATCGGTTTGGGCACGCAACCCCCCGACCCGTCATTGGGTTTGATGTTGTCCGAAGGCAGGTCGTTTATGCAGCAGGCGCCCTGGATGGTCATGGTGCCCGGACTGGCGATTTCGCTTGCCGTACTGGGCTTCAACCTGTTGGGCAATGGCTTGCAAGAATTGTTGAATCCCGCCGGAAAGGGTCGATAAGCCGATGAGTCTGCTGTCGGTTCGCGACCTCAGCACCGAGTTCCAGAGCGGCGGCCGCTGGCTGGAGGCGGTTTCTGATGTCGCTTTCGACTTGCAGCGTGGCGAGATTCTTGGCTTGGTCGGCGAATCGGGCTGCGGAAAATCCACAATCGCCTATAGCGTCATGCGCCTGCTCGCTCGCAATGCCCGTATTCGTTCCGGCGAAGTCTGGCTGGAAGATGTCAACCTGGCGACCCTTGACGAGGAGGAACTGCAAGACTTGCGCGGGCGCCAAATCTCCATGATCTTTCAAGATCCCACGACGGCGCTGGATTCGCTTTTCACGGTTGGGCATCAGGTGATTGAGACATTGCAGGAACACCTCAATCTCGATCCGGCAGGAGCGCGGCAGCGAGCATTGGAATTGCTGCGACAACTGGGCATTCCGGCGGCGGAGCAACGACTGAAGGCCTATCCCTATCAATTCAGCGGCGGCATGTCACAGCGGATCGCCCTGGCCATCGCCATCGCTTGTCATCCGCAGGTGTTGATCGCGGACGAGCCGACGACCGCTCTCGATGTCACCATTCAGGCGCAGATCTTGCAGCTCATACGCCGACTGCTGGTCGACGAGCAAGGCACTGGCGTCCTGCTGATCACGCACGATCTGGGAGTGGTGGCGCAAGTATGCGATCGCGTGGCGGTGATGTACGCCGGCAAGATCGTCGAATTCGGGGATGTGCATTCGATATTCTCCAAGCCGCTGCACCCCTACACGCAGGCTTTGCTAAGCTCGCTGCCCAGTAAAGGCATCGCCCGCGGCCGCCTGGAGAATATCCAGGGCCGGGTGCCGGGCTTGGCCGATCGTCCCTCCGGATGCCGTTTTCACCCGCGCTGTCCGCAGGCCAAAGCGGTCTGCCGCGAGCGAGTACCGCCGCTGAAACAGGTCTCGGCGTCCCAGGAGGTGGCCTGTGTCCTCTACGACTAACGGAGGGCGACCCTTGCTGAGCGCAGTGGGGCTGAGCAAGTACTTCTCGCTGGAAACCGGCTTACTGGCCAGCTTGCGTGGAAAGGCGGCGACTGTCAAAGCGGTCGAATCGGTCACGCTGGATGTTTACGCCGGGCAAACCGTCGCGGTCGTCGGCGAATCCGGTTCGGGCAAGAGCACCCTGGGACGCTTGCTGCTGCGCCTCTTGGAACCGAGCGCCGGACAAGTGCTGTACCAGGGCGCGGACATTTTCGGCATGAACCGCGCCAGATTGCGCGCCTTTCGTCGCCAGGCGCAGATCATCCTGCAAGATCCATACGCTTCGCTCAATCCGCGCATGAGGGTCGGCCGGATCATCCGCGAGCCCCTGGATATCTACGGCGAAGGCAGCAAGGCAGAGCGCCAAAAGCGTGTGCACGAGCTATTGGAGAGGGTGGGACTGAATCGCAATCACGAGCGGGCATTCCCATCGGAATTGAGTGGCGGCCAGCGCCAGCGCGTGGGCATCGCCGCGGCGCTGGCATTGTCGCCGCGCATAATCATCGCCGACGAACCGACATCCTCGCTGGATGTCTCGGTGCAGGCGCAGACATTGAATCTGCTTTCGGACTTGCAGCGAGACCTGGGACTGACCTATGTTTTCATCACGCACGACTTGAGCGTGGTGCAGCACATCAGCGATCGCGTGGCGGTGATGTATCTGGGCAAAATCGTCGAGGAAGCGCCGACAGAGACCTTGTTCGCCGAGCCGAAGCATCCCTACACGCAGGTCCTCTTTTCGGCCATACCCCTGCCCGATCCGTCGCGGCGCATGAACTGGGATCTGCCAAAGGGCGAACCGCCCTCGCCGCTCAATCCGCCCTCCGGCTGCCATTTTCATCCGCGCTGCCCGCAGGCCATGTCCGCCTGTTCGCACACCGTGCCGCGCTTTCAGACGGTCGGGCGCGATCACGGCGTGGCTTGTCTGTTGTATGAGGAGGGGGTGAATTAACCGCCGAGGACACGGGGGGATTCACCACAGAGACACAGAAGTAAGTGCAAGTAAGTCATGCGAAAACTGGTTGGAAATCTATGCCAAGAATGGGCGAGCCACCGGCTCGCCCGTACAACTATTCGGTTATTTTGGTAATTTCATTCATACTGCAATCATTTTCATTACCTACTTGCGCTTACTGAGACACAGAGCAGTCTTTGCCGGAAACAGTATCCAGACGATTAGCGACTTGCTGGGCGGCGTGGCAGTGGATATGCCCTCGCAGCATGGGACGTTCAAGCAAGCGGAGCGCTACAAATCCACCGACGGCATGTCGCAGCGGGAATTGATATAGCCTGTCGTACGCGCTATACTGGCCACAAGAATCATCGTAAGATCGCATTGAATCCGGGAAGACAACATGGACCAGAATACCCAGTTTATCATCACAGTCGGCACTGTTATCGGCGTCTTTCTGTGGCTGCGGCATGACATTAACCAGCTAAATGCAAAGATTGACAAGGTGTCGGACAATCTCAATGCACGAGTAGATAATCTCAGCGCGAGGCTTGAAAGGACGAACGAAAGTATTGCCGCTCTACGGGAAACACTTGGTTGGATACGCGGGCGTATGGGCTTTACGGAGCAGACGCCTCCTCAAGCCGACTGATTCGATCCCCCGCTACTCAGGCGCAAGCTCTTTCCCGCCTTCCAAACAAAAAAACAAACCAATTGGCGCGTAGTCGGCTAAAAGGTCTGCCGCATTCGACGGTTTTCAAAGAAGGAGGAACAACATGGGTTATGGCAGAGCGAGTTCGGACGAAGTGCTGGACAGCAGCGTCGTCCATGCGCTGGCAAACAAGATGGGACTGACGATTTCGCCCGAAGAAGCCGAGGTCTTGACGGCTTTGCTGATGAATCAGATGGCGGCCTTCCAGTCTTTCGACAGTATTGACCTGCAGGATGCGGTTCCGGCGCCGATCTTCCGCGCGGGAGGTGCGAGCGATGAGTGAATTGACCGATCTGTCACTCAGTGAAGTTAGCGACATGTTGGACGCGGGCACGGTCTCGTCGCTGGAACTGGTGGAAGCCAACCTGCGCGCTATCGAAAGGACTGAACCGGCCGTCCATGCCTATGCCAGCGTGCTGGCGGAAGAGGCGTTGGACGCGGCGCGAGCGGCGGACGTAGCGATCGCCGCCGGCGATCGCCGCGGACCCTTGCACGGTATCCCCATCGGGCTCAAGGACAATATTTACACGAAGGGCAGCCTCACCGAAAGCGGCTCTAAGGTGATGGAAGGCTTCGTGCCCGACTATGACGCCACCTGCGCGGGCTTGCTGCGGGAAGCCGGCGCCATCATCATCGGCAAAACCCACTGCCACGAATTCGCCTACGGCGTCAACACGCCGCCCAGCCGCAGCCCCTGGAATAGCGAGGTCTATCCCGGCGGATCGAGCATCGGCTCGGGCGTGGCGGTGACCAGCCGCTCCTCCTTCGGCGCGCTGGGCACAGACACCGGAGGTTCCATTCGTGTGCCGGCTTCGATCAACAACCTGGTGGGCATGAAAGCGACTTACGGACGGGTAAGCATCTACGGCGTCGTGCCGGTGGCTTGGTCGCTCGATCACGTGGGGCCGATGACCCGCACAGTCAAAGACAATGCCTTGCTGCTGGCCGGCATGGCCGGCTACGATCCGGTGGATCCCACCAGCGCGGAGCAGCCGGTTCCAGATTTCTGCGCCGATCTCGAGGCCGGCGTGTCCGGATTGCGCATCGGCGTCGAGCGCGATTATTTCTTTTACGACGGCCTGATAGACGAGATCAGGACAGCGGTCGAAGACGTGATCGCTGAATACCGCGCTGGAGGCGCCGAAATCGTCGAGGTCAGCATTCCCGAACTGGCGATCACGCAGGACGCGCTCTTCACGATCGTGCTCTGCGAGGGCAGCAGCTATCACCGTAAGCTGATCCGCGAACACGGCGACAAATACGATCCGGCGACTCGGGCGCTCATTCAGTTGGGCGAACTGGTGCCGGCGACGCATTACCTGGCGGCGCAGCAAGCGCGACGCGTTTATCGCGACGCCATCAAACGCGCCTTCGCCGAGCAGCAACTGGATGCCATGCTCTGGCCGACCATGCCCATGACCAGCGCGCCCCTGGACGCCTTGAACGCCCCGCGCGCAGACGGCTATCCCGATACGCCGGTGGGCAGCATGTGCCACCACACTTTCAATGCCAATCTGGCTGGTCTGCCGGCCTTGAGCGTGCCCTGCGGCATCAGCGAGGCGGGTTTGCCCTTCGGTTTTCAGCTAACCGGACGCGCTTTCGATGAGGCCATGGTCTATCGGATTGCGCGGGCTTATGAGCGGGAGCACGATTGGCACGAGCGGAAGGCGCCTGCGCTTGCGGGGGTGTGAGCAGGTTTGGTGGGTGGAAAAACGATTCTATACTGGCGACCAGGCTATCTCGACTACGTCACAATCCAAGTGTGTTAGTGTCTGCAGCCCTGTACCGTCGCGTCTGACTTTATGGAGTTGAAGATAGTCATTCCTTGAACGAAGCGAAAAGGCGATCCATTCGCCGTCAGGTGACCAAGCCGTCGAGTAACCCACGTCGAAGATGATCTCTTGAATTGCACCGGTCTCGATATTAAGCAGAAGCAAATCATTTGCACTGTCTTCGCCCCTGCTGCCGACGATGGCGACCCAGCGACTGTCAGGTGACCATTCTGCATCCGTTGCGTCGAGTGGAATTGATACTTTTCCGCTACCGGTATGGGCGTCAATTATACGCAGGTGTCTTGGCTTATACTTCCAATCGTGGTCAGCGAACAACATAAGATGCCGTTGGTCCAAAGACCACTTGATTCGGTTGTATCCATGTTTCACATCCGTCAACAATATCATCGCGTTGTCATTGATGTTTATCCGAAATATTGCTTCATGGTATCGTCGGACGGGGTCGTTGGCGGCGACTGCCAGCGTATCGCCATCAGGGGACAAACCATAAGACCAAATATGCAAAGGATCTAGCTTCTTTATCAAATAGCCGCTAGAAGCTGTTTGAAGTATGCCGCCGTGATACCGAGATAGTATGCTATTGCCATCGGGCAACCATTGTGGCATTGAATCATATAGGTCGTTATATGTCACGCGACGAAAGACGGATCCATCAAATCGGATGCGGAGAATTTCTGAATCATAATCTCCACCGAAGAAGTGACGAAGTTCATAAATCGTCTCAATTTCAAATGCGATCCAAGTTCCGTCTGCAGACCAGGTGATATCATTGACATACTGCGTAGTAGTCTCGAAAATCTTTCGCAGTTGGCTTCCGTCGGGGCGCATGCTATAGAGTTGCTTATTGCGCCAGGAATCACCGTAGCAGGTGAATGCGAGCATATCTGACTCTTTCATCACAGGTACGGCCGTATTGGTCCACTGCCTTATGCTGTCAATCAAACGTTGAAATGGCGCCGAATAGAATTGATCGTATGCCAGCAGCCACAGTGAACATATCAATAACAGACTGACAAACACGATCAACAATTGGCGCAGGCAACCGAATCGCCTCGGACGGAACGAATTCTTCGTTTTGTTCATCGCATAATTCCCAATCCGAAATATGCTTCCGCACAAATATTGACTATGTCCGCAATGAATACATGTGCAGCCACCAATGCTTTCAAAACCTCGAACGCTTGGCGTTCTTCCCTACTCCTCCCCCAATTCCTCCGGCTCGCCGTCCCTTACCGCATACAAGCCCGCGCCGCGCCGCCGCCCCCAGGGGCTGGGCGCAGCCGAAGCCGAGCGCTCGGTCACCCGACATTGCTCCAGTTTCTCCATATCGAATTGGATGCCATTGCCGGGGCGATCGCCCAGGATGATATAGCCGTCTTCCACGCGACTGTCGTGATCGAAGACAAAATCATAGCCGGGATCGACCACTTCCATCCAGATATGATTGGGCAACACCGCCGCGAACTCCGCCATATAGTTGCCCGGGCAATTCATCACCGAAACGGGCAGGTCGAAGCCGTCGGCCATCTGCGCCACGCGCATGGCGCCGGTGATGCCGCCAGTGCCGACGCCGATCTGCAATACGTCCGCCGCCCGTTGCTCGATCAAGGGCCGGAAATCACTGGCGTCATCCAGGTTTTCGCCCGTCGCCACCGCCGCGTTGACGGATTGAGAGACCAGCCGCAAGCCGCTGGCGTCCCAGCGGCGCGCCGGCTCCTCCGCCCAGAAGATCTCGTGATGACGCTCGAAATAGCGTATGTGCTGGATCGCTTGCTTGGGCGACCAATACTCGTTGGAATCGATCAACAGGACTGGATCCTTGCCCGATGTGGCCAGGGCCTCTTTCATGATGCCCATGCGCCGCAGGTCCGCCTCTCGATCCAGCCCGACCTTCAGCTTGCCGATGGCAATGCCGCGCGCGGCCTGGGACTCATAGAAGGCGCGGATGCCAGCGTCGTCCAGTGACAGGTCGATGCCGCTGGCATAAGCCTTGACCGCGCGGCTAGACGCGCCCAATGTCTTCCAGAGCGGTTCGTCATTGGCTTTGGCTTTGAGGTCCCAAAGCGCCACATCCAGCGCGCCGATGACATCGGTGACAGCGCCGCGGTTGCCGCCTTTGAAGGCGAAATTCGCCATGCGCGCCCACAAACCGACGACGCCACGCGGATCGCGGCCCAGCAGCAGGTTCTCGGCCATCTTGTGGATATCAGCAGCCGCCCCCGGATCACCCAACGAGACGCCGGTCAGCCCGGCATCAGTATCAAGAAACACCGCCAGCGCCGCGTATTGGGCGCGTCCTCGTGGGTTGTTAGCGTCGCCGATGGGACGCGCCATTTCATGCTCGAACAAGATCGTACGGATGCCAGTGATTTTCATCGGGTTCTTCTTTCAGTTTTCGTTTCTTCAGATAAGGAACTCGGCGCCGAGCTCGTTGGATTTTCGGGCTCTAGCGCCGCAAATCAGTTAGAGCGCGCCTTCCGCGTACATAGCCCGCAGCACTTTTTTGTCCATTTTGCCGACGCCGGTCTTGGGAATGGCACCCACGACCGCATAGTCGTCCGGCAGCCAGAACTTGGGGAAATGTCCCAGCAAGTAGTCATTGAGCGCAGTTTGATCGACACCGGCTTTCAGCGGGACAATCACCGCCAGCGGCCGTTCGCCCCAGCGTTCGTTCGGCGTCGCGATCACCGCCGCCTCCAGTACATCGGGATGCGACATCAGCGTGTTTTCCAGGTCCACCGACGAGATCCATTCGCCGCCGCTCTTGACCAGATCCTTGGTACGGTCAGTGATGTTCATGTATCCATCCGCGTCGACGGTGGCGACGTCTCCGGTGCGGAACCAGCCGTCATCAGTGAAGTGTTCGTGATCTGGCTCAATCTTGTAATATTGCCCCACCACCCAGAAGCCGCGCACTTGCAGTTCGCCCATGGTTTCGCCATC
This sequence comes from Chloroflexota bacterium, assembly GCA_026707745.1. Taxonomy (GTDB): domain Bacteria; phylum Chloroflexota; class Anaerolineae; order Aggregatilineales; family Phototrophicaceae; genus UBA6055. The sequence goes on along the minus strand of JAPOWG010000071.1, from coordinate 5,952 downwards.
CCAGGGCAGTTCTTTGCCAGCGTGATCGACGATGCGCGCCTCGACGCCGGGCACGAAATATCCTTGCATGGCCTTGATATCCCAGCGACTATCATCGTCAAGGCCGTCATGCTGCGCCCCCAATTTGGAGACGCTGCCGATGGGCGACAACTCGGTCATGCCCCAGGCATGCACGACATTGACGCCCAGTTCTTTTTCGTAGGCTTCGATCAAGCCGCGCGGCATGGCCGAGCCGCCCACGATCAATTGCTCGATGCAAGAGACATCGCGCGGGTTCCGACGCAACTCGTGATAGAGTCCGTTCCAAATCGTCGGCACGCCGGCCGCGATGGTCACGCGTTCGGACTCAATCAGCTTGGCCAGGGCATCCGGCTTGAAATGCGGTTCAGGCATGACCATTGTCGCGCCCACGTAGGTACTGGCGTAGGGAAGTCCCCAAGCCATGGCATGGAACTGGGGAACGACCGGCATCACAACATCTCGCTCGGTTACGCCGAAGGCGACCCCCGCCAGCACGCAGAAGGTATGCAAGACCATGGCTCGGTGGCTGATCAAGACGCCCTTGGGCATGCCGGTGGTGCCGCTGGTATAACAGAGCGCCATCGCCATCTTTTCGTCGGTACAGCGCCAGGTATAGGACTCGTCGGCGGATGCCATAAGTGCTTCGTATTGCAGCAAATTGGGCAAGTTGATCGGCTGATCATCGCGGGCATTAAAGACCACGAAATACTCAACCGTCTCCAACTGATGCGCGATCGGCTCCAGCAGCGGAACCAAGGAACCGTCGACGAAGATCACTTTGTCTTCGGCGTGGTTGATGATATAGACGAGTTGGTCTTGCGGCAGGCGAATATTCAAGGTGTGGCAGACCGCGCCGGCCAGCGGCACGCCGAAGTAAAGTTCCACATGTTCGAAGCTGTTCCAGGCAAAGGTTCCGACGCGATCCCCCGGCGCGACGCCCAAGGCTTCCAGCACATTGCACAGCCGTTTGATCCGGGCGTAGAATTGGGCGTAGCTGTACTCGCGCACGGGACCATCGGGCAGCTTGGTTTTGATTGTCTTTTTGGGGTACATGCGCCTGGCATGCTCTAGGATGTGATCCAATGTCAGCGGAAAATCCATCATCAGACCATGTAACATCTGATTGCTCCTTTTCGGGAATCGGCTTCCGTCAGGCGCACTCAACTTTAGCACACTTTGAGGCATGGCGCAGTCGACCGCGGGCGACTCACCGAGTCACCCCTGCCAGTCCTTGAGTTTTGGGGATTTGTAGCGAGCTTAAAGAACAGTGTATTGAGCAAGTCCCTGTTCATTCGGGTGTCACATAGGCGGCAGTGATGCCGCCGTCCACCAGGAAGGTGCTGCCGGTCACGAACGAGGATTCCTCCGACGCCAGGAAGAGCGCCGCCTTGGCGATCTCCTGAGCCTCGCCGAAACGACCCATGGGGATATGCACCAGCCGCCGGTTTTTCTTTTCCTCCGTATCCAGGTACTTCATCAGCAATTCCGTGCGCAACGGACCCGGGCAAAGCGCGTTGACGCGGATGTGCTCCCGGGCATGGATCAGCGCCAATTCGCGGGACATGGACAGCACCGCGCCCTTGCTGGCGGTGTATGCCAGTTGCGGGGTGGCGGCGCCCAAAACCGCGACAAAGGACGCCGTATTGATGATACTGCCGCCGCCGGCGCGTTGCAGGGCGGGGATGCCGTATTTGCAGCCCAGAAAGACGCCTTTGACATTAACTTGCATGGTCAGGTCCCAGACGGCTTCGCTGGTGTTGATGGCGTCATCGTCTTCGGCGTGGCTGATGCCGGCGTTGTTGAACAAGATGTCAAGCTTGCCATAGGTCGCTTCGGCCGCGGCGATCATCTTTTGGCAGTCGTCGGCAATGCTGACATCCGCATGTACATAACTCGCCCGTCCGCCGCTGGCAAGGACCTCGGCTACGGTGGCTTGGCCGCCTGCGACGTTGATGTCGACAGCGACGATCGCCGCGCCTTCCCGGGCGAAGAGCAATGCCGTCTCGCGCCCGATGCCGCTTCCCGCTCCTGTGATCAGCGCTACTTTGTCCTTTAACCTCATAGTGAGTAAATCCCAGTTAGATGCGTTCGAAATAGCGTCGTCGTTCCCAATCGGTGACGGCGCTGCGGAAGCTCTCGATTTCGGTGTGATAGAAGTGGCTGTAGTGTTCCACAACATGGTCGCCAAAGGCTTCACGCGCGAAGTCGCTCGATTCGAAGTTTGCCAGCGCTTCTTCCAGCGTGTATGGCACGCGCGGAAGATGACCCGCGGCGTAAATGTCGCCTTCGAAGATGTCCGGCGGCTCGGTCTTTTTGGCGATGCCTTCCAGTCCCGAGGCCAGCGCCGCCGCGTAGGCCAGATAGGGATTGCAATCGGCGCCGGGTACACGGCATTCGATGCGCAAGCTGTTTCCCTTCCCGACCACACGAAAGCCCGCCGTGCGATTGTCATAACTCCAGGCGATGCGCGTTGGGGCCCAGGAACCGTCTTCGTAGCGCTTGTAGGAATTGATCGTGGGGGCATAAAAGACCATTAATTCTCGCAAGCGCGCCATCCAGCCGCCTAGAAACCAGCGAAAGACATCCGACCCGGCAACCGGCCCCAGCGCCACGTCGCCAGTAAAAGCGTTGCTTTCGTCATCAAAGAGGCTGAGGTGGATATGGCAGCTCGAACCCGCTTGGCCGGCCTGCGGCTTCGCCATGAAGGTCACGCTAGATCCCAGCCCGTCAGCGATTTCTTTCAGGCAATGCTTCATGACCGTGTGCCGGTCGGCCATGGTCAGGAGATCGGCGTAACGGATGTTAAGCTCGTGCTGGCCCAGCCCCCATTCGCCTTTACTGTTTTCCACAGGAATCCCGGAATGTTTGAGATGAAAACGCGCGGCCGCCGTAAACGGTTCTTCCCGCGTGCCTTGCAGCAGGTGATAATCTTCCAGGTACCAGCCCTGGGGCGACAGATCGGCATAGCCTTTATCGCGCGCGCCCCGATAGCTGTCCTCGAAGATGTAGTATTCCAATTCGGACGCGGCGTAAACATCGTAGCCCAGCGCCGCCGCCAATTCCAGTTGCCGCCGCAGGATCGAGCGCGGCGCGACATCGACCGGCTGATGCGATGCCTCGTCTTCGACATCGCAAATCACCAGCGCCGTCTTGTCCAGCCAACTCGCGACGCGCAGCGTAGACATATCCGGGACCAGGTGGAAATCGCCGTAGCCCGCTTCCCAATTGGCGAAGCGATAGCCCGCCACCGGCTCCATCTCCATATCGACTGTCAGCAAGTAGTTGCAAGCGTGCGTGCCCTGACGCGCCGCTTCCGCCAGGAAGAACTCGGCGTCGAAGCGCTTGCCCATCAGACGCCCGTAGAGATCGGGAAAAGCCAGGATGACCGTTTCGATGTCCTCGGCCTCGATCTTGGCGGACAAGTCCTCAAGCGTCAACATGCCGCGCAGTTCCCTCATCGCAAGTCCCTACTCACGCAATCCAAAAAGGCCGGCCCTTTTGGTTTTGCTTTGTTCCCATGCTTGCAGCTCCGCAATGCCGTCGATCCCCTTGTGATAAACCGGACTAGACGAATCCAGAGGCAGGCTCACGACTTTTCCGGTCACGCCCGAAATATACGCGCCCAGCGTAATTTGCAGGGCGCGGGCGCCAGCTGTCGCCGGCGCGATCGGATCGCGATCGTCGCGGATGGCAGAGTGGAAATCCGCCCACAGCTCCGTGAAGGAGCGCGCGACGCTGTCCAAATGATTTTCCAGATTGGCGATGGCGTGGTCGGCGCGGTTCCAGTTCTTGTCCACACTGTAGAGTTCCACCGGCTGATTGAACCCGCCGGACTGATACTGTTTGTAGCGCAGGCGGATCTGGCCGTCGCTGCCGCTGATATCGACGCCGCCGACGCCCTCTCCCCAAGCCATGTGGATAACGGCGTAGCCAGTTGGATAAGCGATCTGCACCAGCGCGAGATCTTCGATCACCGGTCCCCGATGGGCGTATTCGGGCGCGTCCACAAAGGCCATCACCTGTTGCGCCTGTTCCCCCGCTAACCACTCCGCCAGATACACGGCGTGTATCATGTCCATCAATACGCCGCCGCCAGCCGCCATGGTATGCCGCCAATCGGATTGATACTCGGCCGCGCCGGGATAATCGATAACGCCAAGGAAGTGTAGCATGGCCACCCGCAGATCGCCGATCAAGCCAGCGCTGATCATTTTTTTGAGTTGCCGGAACTCCGGCAGGAAATGATAGTTATGCACCATCGCCAGCTTGCGCCCGGCAGACGCAGCCGCGTCAATCAGTTCATCGGCGACAGCCGGCGCCTGGCTGATGGGCTTTTCGCTGAGCACATGCTTGCCCGCGGCGAGGGCATCCAGCACGATCGCGCGGCGGAATTGCTGTGGCACAGTGATGGCGACGGCGTCAATCGCGTCGATCGCCAGCAGGTCCCGGTAATCAGCATAGAGCTGATCGTCGCGCAGGTGAAACCAGGCTTTGCCGATCTCCCGCCGCGCCGGCGTGATATCGGCCAGCGCAAGCAGTTCAACATCATCGAGGCCGATCATCGCCGGGCGATGACCGTATTGAACCACGTTGCCGCAGCCTATCAATCCCACCCTGAGAGGTTTGGGCATGCCGCTCCTTTAGGATATTTACCAGTTCTTTAAGCCGAGAAGTTTCTCGCCCAATGGCGTCAGCTTCGCGGTTGCGCCATGTTCGATTTCCCATCGGCGCGGATCGCCCGGGAAAAACTTGCGATCGGGCGATTTGCGTTCTTTCCACAGTCCGATCCGCTCCCCTCGCATGGCTTCATCATCTTCTCTCGCCGGGAACATGGTGATGTACTGGGCGAGTCGCGGACGCGTTGAATTATTGCGCCCGGTGCCGTGCGGCAGCAGGCTGTGCCAAATGACAAGATCGCCGGCATTCATCGCCAGGGAGGTCAGTTCCAGCCCGGTCATGTCAGGTATGCGGGGATCGCGGTCCGGCGGCTGCGTCCGCACCCATCCCTCAAAGCGCCGATGAAAACCGGGAACGACTTGCAGACCTCCCGCGTCTTCCGGAACATCAGCCAACGACAATACACCCTGCACCCGCAGGGGAATCGGCTGCTGCGATGTATCAATGTCCCAATGCACAAAACCCCCGAAATCCCAATCGGCCCGCGCCGGCGGGTTAAGATTGACGCGATCTATCGATACCCACAGCTTTTCCGTCCGCCAAATATCCGCAAATGCGCCATAAACGCGGGGATGCTGCCGGTTGTCCCAGAGCGCCTGATGCTGGTAAAGCTCCGCCATGCCCGATGCTTTTAGTCTAGGCAAGGCGTCATCGCCGTTGCTTGAGCGATACCATGTTTCGGGGTCATGGCGATCCATCTCCATGAATTCCCAGATAATGTCGACCACCGCCTCGACGTTTTCCTGCGGAACCGCATCCCGCAGGATGACGTATCCGTTTTCATGCCAGAATGCCAGGTCCTGCTGTGTTAAGACATGCATTGTCGTGTCCCCAAAGTAAATCGCGGGCGACCTAATAGGTCGCCCCTACAATATCAATTCTGTTGCTGGCGAGTTTCTGAGAACATCTATTGATAATAGCTCTCGCGCTTCTTGTAGTCCTCGTAGGCTCCCCGCGCTGACTGCACGGCTTCGCTTTCGCTGACCTCCGCCACCGGCACATCCCACCAGGATTCGTAGCCCGGGACGCGCTGCCGGCGGTCGGTTTCTGTCACAATGCAAACCGGGCGCCCCTGGATCGCCTTCGCCTCTTCTATCGCACGGGAGAATTCTTCGCGATTGGCGGCGCGAATGACATGGGCGCCCAGGCTCTCGCAGTTCGCCGCGAAGTCGATGGGCAGCGTCTCGCCGTCGAGCTGACCCGAATCGCTGCGATAGCGGAACTTGGTGCCGAAGCCGTCGCTGCCGACGCTCT
>JAPOWG010000022.1 GCA_026707745.1 Chloroflexota bacterium | reverse complement strand
CAGTGCCTTAGGCTACCTGACGCCGGCAGAATACGAGGCGCAGTGGTACCAAAACCCTCCCTCTATTTCTGGGAATAAGTGTCCAGTTTTATAGAACCACTACAGGGGTAGAAAAAGCGCGTCAGCATGACCCAGTAGAGGACAAGCCTTACAGGGGCGACCAGGTTGGTCGCCCGAAACACCACTACAGGGATTTCTTCCGTGTCTCTTTTTTGATAGACCGCGATTTGCGGTAGCCGAGCAGGTTTATTGTTTTGTGTGAGCGGGGTAGCCCAAATCCGCCGGTTACGCGCCGAGCGGCTGTGGTTAGCTTTAAGTCTGTATGATGTTCATCGCAGCGAATGCTCATTTTGATGCAATTTCCCTGGCCGCCCGCTGGGTAGTGTATCCTTTTCGGTTGAAACAGAGAATTTTACTACCGAGGACGCCAGGACCACCGAGAAAAAGCTAAGGGTATAGTTGCTCTCCAAGTTCTTTGCGCAATTGCGGTGAAATGAGTTGATTTAATTTCAACCGAATTCGATACAGTACCGCCCGCTGAGTTATTTTGGAATTCGCATTTGCATTAGCTATAATCGGCACAGTCGGATGGCATGCACGAGCGACTGATGAAGCGTCATAGAACAGCAGATATTCCCCGACTGGGCTTCTTTGATACGCGACGCGGCAGGATCGTACTGGAAAATCTGACAGCCTACGCCTTCCTCGCGCCGGCTGGCCTGCTGATTGCCTTGTTTGGGCTGTTCCCGGTGGCATTCGCTTTCTTCGTCAGCCTGCACCGCTGGCGCCGTTTCCCGGACCATTACAATGGCCTCGCCAATTATGAAAAGGCACTTGGCAACCTGGCGTATATATTGTTTTTCTGGTTCGCGCTCGCCGCCTTTGCCTTGGCAGCATTGATGATTCGGCGCTTGCTGCGCGCGCTTCGAGAATCAGATTCGCCGAGCGAATCCTTGAATCTGTTGTCCGGCGCTGTTTGCGGCTACGCAGCGTTGCTCGTCGTTGACTGGTTCTTCAAACTCATCCCGGCGATCATGCTGATCCCGCGTCAAGTTCGCGGACAAAACACCAGTCTTGAATTGTTCATGGCTAAACTCGGCGAAAGTTTTGCCATGCCCGAGGTACTGACGGCCGGCAACCTGATGATTCTCGGCCTGCTTGGGGCGATTGGCGTCACTGCGCTGAGTGCTTGGTTTTTTCGATCGGCCCGCAGCAATGACTTGATTATCCAGAGCGCCGCTGCAACTGCTTTAACCGTCAGCGGCGGCTTCTTGCTGCAGCTCACCCTGAGCGAAATCCGCGCAGCGCTTGATGCCGCCCGCGAATCCGGCGAAGCGCTGCCGATTTGGTCCCAATTGGTCTTTGTCAGCGCCGGCGTCATTCTGATCGCGCTGGCCTGGAGGATCTTCCAGCGCGGTATCAAAGCCCATGAAAACAAGCGCTTCATGCTTATGGCATTTAGCGGTCTGGCGCTGGCGGTCGGCGGATACCTGCTCATGGCGGAACTGCCTGCCGCCCTGGCCGAGGCGGATGACGACCTGCTGCAAGGCTTCTGGGTTACTGTTATGTACGCGTTCGGGACGGTGCCAGTCCAATTGTCCGTTGGCTTGGTGCTGGCGTATTTGCTCTTCCAGCCTATCCGCTTCCGCGCCTTCTTCCGCATGGTCTATTTCATACCCTACATCACGCCCTTTGTCGCGACCTCGATCGTCTTTCGCGTCATGTTTGACGCCGGTAAAACCGCGCCTGCCAACCGCGTTCTCTCGCTCTTTGGCATAGAGCCGCAGCGATGGATTCTGGAGCGCAACTCCATAGGCGAGCTTTTCGGGCTGCCCGATTTTCTTGCGGGCCCGGCCTTGGCGCTGGTCGTGATCATGATCTATTCGACCTGGACTTATATCGGCTACGACGCCGTGATATTTCTGGCGGGCTTGGGCAACATCCCGGGTGAGCTTTACGAAGCCGCGCGCATTGACGGCGCCAGCGGCTGGCGGATTTTTCGTCACATCACCTTGCCCATGCTGTCCCCCACCGTATTCTTCCTGTCGCTGGTAGCGATAATCGGCACCTTCCAGGCCTTCACGCAGATCTGGATCCTGCGCACCGGCGCGGTGGGCAGCAAGGTCAATACGGCCAGCGTCTATATCTTTGACGAATTGCAGAACAGCAACCGCTACGGCTACGCCTCATCGATGGCCTTCGTGCTCTTCGCCCTGATCCTGTTGATGACGCTTTTCCAAAATCGCGTAATGGGAAGACGAGTCTTTTATGCCTAGCCAGAGTCGCGACCCTATAGCAACCAAGGCGAATAAGGCGCCAGCGCCGCGCGTCAACCCGAGTCAACTCGCGATTTACGCGGTACTGTTCGCTGGCGTCATCATTGCAGTGGGTCCCTTTCTATGGATGATCAGCGCCTCTTTCATGACCCTGAGCGAGGTCAATCTGACGCGGCTGCTGCCGGAGAATCTGCTTTGGGAGAATTACGCCACCGCTCTACGCAGGGCGAACTTCCTCGATATTGAACTGACGACTGATCCGACTAGCGGCGTCTTGCAGTCTATCGGCATTTCGGGCTATCTGTGGAACAGCCTGCGTATTACCCTGATCAGCGTTACCGGGTCGCTGGTCGTTTGCATTCCGGCCGCATACGCTTTCGCGCGAATGGATTTCATCGGGCGCAATTTCATATTCGCACTTTTTTTGTCCACCATGATGATCCCGGGCATTGTGATGCTGATACCGCATCTGCTGACGGTCATTTGGCTGGGGCGTTTGAGCGAGAGCCTTTTCGGACCCGCGGGCGCCTGGTTCAACAATTGGCCGGCCCTGACCATCCCGTTCTTCGCTTCTGTCTTTAATATCTTTTTGCTGCGACAGTTCTTCATTCAAATCCCAAATGATCTATGGGAGGCCGCGCGGATCGACGGCGCGGGACATTTCAAGTTCCTAAGGAGTGTGGTCCTTCCTTTGTCGAAGGCGCCTATCATGACCATCGTAACCTTGGGCTTTATCGGCTCCTGGAACGCCTTGATGTGGCCCCTGCTGGTCACCATCAACGACGATTGGCGGCCGATAGCGGTGGGCTTGTCCAATTTCGTTACTGCCGACACGCCCGGAGATTTGAACTTGCAAATGGCGGCTTCCGTGATTACCGTCATACCGATCCTGATCTTGTATTTCGTAGCTCAGAGGCAATTCACCGAAGGTATCGCCCAGACAGGTATCCGAGGTTAGTAGTGAACCCTCCACCGTATCAAGCAATGCGGTGTTCATTCCGTGGCTGAATCCCGTAAGAGGGGGTATGGAGCAGCCGCCTATTTCGAAAGCTCATTTTACGCGAAGGAGACTCGCAAGCTATGAAGACGAAAATGACTATCGCGCTCATGCTGGTCGTTCTGACACTTGGGTTGGTTCAAGCGCAGAACATGACCGACTATGAAGGTGTTGATCCCAGTGGACAGACAGTCGTCTATTGGCATCAGTATTCCGATGACAGTTCCCAGGCCGAAACGATGTCGGCGTTGATCGAGGAATTCAATAGCAGCAACGAATATGGAATCACGGTGGAAGCTATTCATCAGGGCAGCTACAGCCCGATTCAAGATCTGATGAATACCGCTATTCTCTCCGGAGAGCTGCCAAACCTGGTCGCGGGATACGCCAATGCCATCGCCGGCTGGGCCAACGAAGGCGTTGTTGTCGACATCAACGAATTGCTCAATAGCCCGATGTGGGGGATCCCGCCGGACGAGCAAGCCAACCTCAACTTCGATTTGCTCGACGTCAACCAACTGGACTTCGCGCCGTTTCACGGTATGCGCGTCGCTTGGGCGAACCAGAACTCGCTGAACATTTTCTACACCAATCTTGACATCGTCGAAGCGCTGGGCTTTGATCGGCGTCCGCCCGCGACGCTGGCGGAGTTCGAGGAAATCTCTTGCGCGGCCGGCGCCAGCGAGATGTACCAGGGTTATCCCCTGGATACCGGCACATCGCACTTCGAGAGTTTTGTCGCCGCGCACGGCGGCGCGATATTTGACGCCGACTCCGGCGAGTACATCTTCGAATCCGCCGAAGTGGCTGCCGTCCTGGAAATGTTCACGCGCATGTTGGAAAACAATTGCGCCTATCTATTCGCGGAACGTTATCAAAACACAGGTGACTTCGCGGTGGGTATCACACCATTCGCGGCAGGCAGTTCCGCCGGCATACCCTTTGTCACCTGGGACGCCGCAACCGCCGAAATGACCGACGAGTGGGTGGTTTCCGCATTCCCTGGCGCCGACGGCGTTGGTCCCACGCTGCAACTCTTCGTGCCCAGCCAGGCGATCTTGACCGCGACGCCGGAACAAGAAGTGGCTACCTGGCTGTTTGTGAAGTTCCTGGCCGGCGCCGAGGCGCAGCTTGCCTGGTCCGGCGCGACCGGATACTTCAGCATACGCAACGATATCGAGATCACCGAGGACGATTTCACCGAGCCGCGCATGCCCTATCACCGCTTTGTCGAAGTGCAGGGCATTTTAGCCGACGAAGTGGTCAGCATCTATGCCTCCCCCGGTCTTCCCAGTTATAGCGCCGTGCGCGGGCTGGTGCCCAATGTGATCGCCGAAGTCGTCAATGGCGACGCCCCGGTCGCCGACGCGCTGGCGGAATTGAACGAGGAAGTGGCCGAATTGCACGCCGACCTGGACATGTAGCCATCCAAATACAGCAAGACTGATCCCCGCCCGCGGGCGGGGATCAATCCACGAGTCACAACATCTTTTCAATTCCCGAATAGAACCTAACACAGATTCAATTTCCATTTGACGACAAATCAATACTATGCTATAGTTTAACTTACAGGTTCCTTTTTCCACATCTGTACCCGTAAACGTCATAATTGTGGAATGTCAAAAAACCTCTTTTGGCTATCCGCGTAGCGAGTAAATTAGGTGAGCATTTCTTGAAAGTCGCCCGTCGGTCAGGTTTCCACTCGGATGAACATCTCCATGTCTAATGTCCGTTACGGCGACAATTCGCGATTCCCAGAGGAAACGAATTCCCAGTAATCTTCCGGCAATTCACTAAAGACGCAAAGGACACAATCTTTGTTCGCGCGGCGACCCCAGCATACACCCCTGCCGCAACAAATTAACCCAGGACGATCAGCATGAATATCGCAAAACTTGAAACGAAGACCCTTCCCGAATTGCGCAGTCTGGCGCGCGACCATAATGTGCCGCGCTTCAGCCGATTGAAGAAGCAGGACCTAATCATAGGATTGCTGCGTCAAGATGCCGTGCGGCGAGGCCACGAGCTTCGCGGCGGTGTCCTGGAAGTGGTGGATGACGGTATCGGTTTCCTGCGCGCCGAAGGCTACCTCCCGGGCAAGAACGATATCTATGTCAGCCAGACGCAAATCAAAAAGTTCAACTTGCGTACCGGCGATATGGTGATTGGTCAAGTTCGCCCGCCGAAAGATACCGAGCGTTACTTCGGGTTGCTCCGCGTCGACGCGGTCAACGGTCTCAACCCCAACGAGGTCAGGCAGCGCGCCAATTTCGAGCGCTTGACACCCATCTTCCCGGAAGTCCGCTTCAACCTGGAAACGCTGCCGCGCATCATGTCCACGCGCATGCTGAATCTGATCGCGCCGATCGGATTCGGGCAACGCGGTTTGATCGTGTCGCCGCCCAAGGCGGGCAAGACCACCGTTCTCAAAGACATCGCCAACGCGATCAGCCACAACTATCCCGAAGTCCACCTGATGATTGCCCTCATTGGCGAGCGCCCGGAAGAAGTGACCGATATGGATCGTTCCGTTGATGCCGAGGTCATCGCCTCCACCTTTGACGATCCGGTACATCATCATGTCCGGGTCGCCGAAATGGCGCTTGAGCGCGCCAAGCGCCTGGTGGAAGTCAGGCGTCACGTCGTGATGATGCTGGATAGCGTTACGCGTTTGGCGCGCGCTTATAATCTTGTCGTTCCCACCAGCGGGCGCACGCTTTCCGGCGGTTTGGATCCCTCCGCGATTCACCCGCCAAAGCGTTTGTTTGGCGCGGCCCGCAATGTCGAAGAAGGCGGCAGCCTGACCATAGTCGCGACCTGCCTGGTCAATACCGGCAGCAAGATGGACGACGTCATCTACGAAGAATTCAAGGGCACGGGCAATATGGAGCTCCATCTCAGCCGCAAGCTGCAGGAGCGTCGGATCTTCCCGGCCTTCGATATCGAACAGTCATCGACCCGCCGCGAAGAATTGCTGCTCGGTCCGGATGTGCTGCAACGCGTGTATACCATGCGTCGTATGTGGTCTCATTTGGCGGAACAGCCGGAAGGCATCGTCGGCGCTACCGAACAATTGCTGCACAGCTTCCGACTTTACGACACCAACCAGAAGTTCCTCAACAGCTTGAGCGGCTCAAACGGGCGCTAGGCATCCCAGCCCAGTGACGACTTCCGCGCGGCGCGCGGCGGCCGAACGATAATCTCGGTCGCGGCGCTTTGCGTTACATAGTCTATCGGGAGCCGAATCTTATGAGAATGGAAGAAGTTGTAGCGCTTGTCACCGGCGGCGCGTCCGGATTGGGCGCGGCGACCGCGACGCGTTTTGCCGAACAGGGCGCCAAGGTCGTGATTCTCGATCGCGACCACGAAAAGGGGCGCGAACTCACGTCGGCCATCGGCGATCCAGCGCGCTTTGCCGGGGCGGACGTAACAAGCGAGTCGGAAGTTCAAGCGGCGCTGGATCTGGCAGTGACGGAATTCGGCGCCCTGAATGTGCTTGTCAATTGCGCCGGGGTCGGTCTCGCCATTCGTACGATCAGCAGCCGCGGCGCGCACCCGCTGGACTTGTTCGAGACGGTGATTCGCATCAATTTGATAGGCACGTTCAACGTCATTCGTCTCGCCGCCGCGATGATGTCGGCGAATCCAGCGGGCGAGGGCGGCGAGCGAGGCGTGATCATCAATAGCGCGTCCGTCGCCGCATTCGAAGGCCAAATCGGCCAAGCAGCCTATTCGGCCTCCAAAGGCGGCATCGTCGGCATGACCTTGCCTATCGCGCGCGATCTCGCCCGAAACGGCATCCGTGTCTGCACGATCGCGCCGGGCATTTTTGATACGCCGCTGCTCGGCAGCTTGCCGCAAGCCGTGCGCGACTCGCTTGGCGAGCAAGTCCCCTTCCCCTCGCGCTTGGGTTCCCCTGCGGAATACGCGCAGTTGGCGCAGCAAATCGTGGAAAACGAAATGCTCAACGGCGAAACGATTCGACTCGACGGCGCCTTGCGCATGGGCAGCACTTGATCGACTTCCCGAAATCAAATGAAATCAGGCCTTGAGAAACGAATTTCCATCAATCAGTTGACAAAGGCGCAGAGATGCGCTAAACTCCCTTGAAATTGGTCAAGAATCTTGGAAGTCTCGATGTTCCGTAACTGCTGTTCCACCTGTTGTTGTCAGATACTATCTTCCGATAGTCGTGCGGTGGAACGTTGCTAGGTTACTAAGGCCTGGATCAATCCGAAACAAGCAGCCCCGTTACGACACGGGGCTTTTTTGTTGGGGGGACGCGAGGGACATTTTTGAAGATGTCAACAAGCAAGAACCACTGCCACCACGTTTGTTGTTGTTGCTGTACCGAGCCGGGGAGGCTGGGTTATCCGATGCTGGCGCTTGATTATCGCTAGCAGAGTCGTTCAGGAATATTGGGGCGCTTCGGATAATCCGAAGCGTTTTTTGTTTAGGGGTCAATAACGCGGAACAGGAGTTCAACGTGCTGGGATTGAACACAAGCACTGCACAGATTAGCCGGTTGGCGGAACAATTCGAGAGCGCGGAACCAGGCGACATCTTGTCTTGGGCCAACAGGACTTTTGGCGAGGCTCTCGCCATCGTGACCAGTTTTCAAACCACCGGGATCGTTACGCTGCACATGATGGGTGAGATCGCGCCCGGTACACAGGTGCTGACACTTGATACGGGCTTTCTTTTTCCGGAGACTGTCGATCTGGTGAATGCGCTGGAAGAACGCTTCGGACTCAATCTGCGGCGCATCAGACCGCGTCAGACGCCGCGGCAGCAAGCGCGCGATTACGGCGACCGCTTATGGGAGCGCAATCCCGACCGTTGCTGTCATATTCGCAAAACGATTCCCTTGCGAGAGGCGCTTTCGGGTTATTCGGCCTGGGTGACTGGACTTCGCCGCGATCAATCAAGCAATCGCGCCAACACGCCCATCATCAGCCGGGATTCGCGAACGGGTCTGATCAAGATTGCGCCTTTTGCCAATTGGAGTGAAGACAAGATCTGGGCCTACTTGCGCGCCCATGACTTGCCCTACAATCCCTTGCACGATATCGGCTATCCCAGCATCGGCTGCTGGACCTGCACCAAAGCGGTCAATCAAGACGCCGATTCTCGAAGCGGCCGTTGGTCGCAGCGAGAGAAAACAGAATGCGGCATCCATATCGAGCATATCGCCAAACCGGCCCGGGCAGGCGCCCATGCCTGAGCCGATCCTTGGATATCCCATCTTGCTTCACCTGCAAGACAAGCAAGTCGCCGTCATCGGCGGCGGCCGCGTGGCGACGCGTAAAGTCAAGCATTTGCTCGGTTCGGGCGCGCGGGTGCTGGTCATCAGCCCGGTGATATCGACAGAGCTTCTGGGGCTGGCCAACGAGGGCCAGATAGAGTTGATCCATTCGGAATACCGGCGCGACATGCTAAACGAACATATGCCTTTTCTGGTAATCGCCACAACTGACGACGATGCTGTCAACCAAATAGTGGCTCAGGACGCGCATCGCATCCGAGCCTTAACCAATGTCGCCAACGGCAGCAGCGATGACAGCGATTTCAGCAACATGGCGGTTATCGACCGGTCCCCGCTGATAGTCGCGCTAAGCACCAATGGCGCCTCACCCGCGATGTTGCGGGGGCTCAAGAAGCAGCTGGAAGGGGCTATTGGCGATGAATACGCGATTCTCGGCGAATGGCTGGGCCAGTTGCGCGAGCCGCTCAAAAGCCAGCTCGATTCCCAAATGGCCAGGGGAGCGCTTTATCGGCGCATTCTGGATTCGGATGTACTCCCGCTATTACGCGATGGCCAGCCCGAAAGCGCCAGGCGAATCTTCGATGAAATACTAAGTCAGGATCTGGCCGTATGACTGACTCCGCGCTGATACTCGCCGGGCACGGCTCACACATCAGCCCCAACACCGCCGGCGTCGTCTGGAGCTATGTCGACCGCCTGCGATCGCTGGGGGCTGCTGGCGAAGTCACGGCCTGTTTCTGGAAAGAGCCGCCGGCCTTGAACCAGGTGCTAGATACGGTGAAGGCGACGCAAATCTTCGTCGTGCCCGTATTCACGGCGCAGGGGTATTTCACGAGTTCCGTGATACCGTCAGAAATGGCTTTGCATGGACCTGTGACCAGGCGAGACGGCAAGACTATCACGCTTACGAGGCCGCTGGGCGAACATCCGGCGATGACCAGCGTTGTGCGGAAGATCGTACGGGTACAAATTGATGAACACGATCTGGATCGAGCGGATACCGCCGTTGCAATCATCGGACACGGCACGCGCCGCAATCCAAATAGTCGCGATACAACCCGGTACCAGGCGAAAGTCCTGCGCGATCTGAATTGGGTCGCCGAGGTAGTCGATGTCTACCTGGACGACGAGCCGGACATCCCAAGCATTTATCGGACAACTTGCGCTGGCAATATCATCGCCCTGCCCTATTTTCTGGCGCCGGGATCCCATGTCAGCATTGATGTACCGCGCGCGCTCGGCTTGTCCGACCAGGCTGCGCCACAAACGGTCGCCGGACGCAAAGTCTTTTACACGGGATCTCTGAGCGGGGATGAATCCATCTGTTCGGCGATCCACGAATTGGCTCTGGAGGCTGGACTTCCTGTTGGTCGCGAGTCCGACAGCCGCTCTTGGCGAGGCTTCGCAAAAGCCGGCCGCGACTCCCTTGTAAAGGCGCTGAAGGAAAGAACAAATCAGAAGAAGCCGCTTCAATTCGGCCAAGTGATGGCGACGGAAAAACGTGTCTGGCATTGCGACAATGGCGCATACAGCGCCCCTATATCGTCGGCGGCGCAGCTTCGCGCCCGCCTGCGCGAAGATCCCTTCCGCCCCTTGCCCACATCCGTGGACTTGCCCGCCGGTTGGCACGTTGATCTCGACCGACCCGCGCAAGCGCATGCCGTGCTAGAAACCATTTATCCGGGTTTGGTCGCCGATTGGGCGGCAAAGCATCAGGGAAACTTCCTGGCCGAGCCTCTCAAAGTCACCAGCGAGCGACAAGTTGGCATATTCAAGGGGATCCACAATCTGGCGGCGGAACTCATTGAACGGACAGTCGCCAAGGTATGCGGCGCTTGCGTCCGCCAACCGACCTGGTGGCAGGATGAGCCTGAATCAGACCTGCCCTGCAAGGCGGCCTGCAATTGCTGGTTGTCAAGCGCCGCAAAACTGGGAGAATCAGCGATATGAAACTTGGCAAGGTTTATCTGGTCGGGGCAGGACCCGGCGATCCGGACTTGATTACGCGCAAGGCATTGCGGCTGCTGGGAGAAGCGGATGTCGTCATATACGACCGTCTGATCCCACCGGAACTGCTGTGGGAAACGCGCCCCGACGCCGAACTGATCGACGCCGGCAAACAGCCGACGAAGCACCGCTTGTCCCAGGAATCGATCAACCAGGTCATTGTCGATCGCGCCATGAAGGGCAAATCAGTCCTGCGCTTGAAGGGCGGCGATCCGCTGATCTTCGGGCGCGGGAGCGAAGAAGCTCTGGCCTGCCACAAGTACGGCATTCATTTTGAGATCGTTCCCGGCATTTCCAGCGCCCATGCCGTACCCGCCTATGCCGGCATCCCGCTGACGCATCGTCATCTCAGCAGTTGCTTCACGGTTATCACCGGCCACGAGGATCCGCAGAAGCCCGAAAGCAGCATTGATTATCAGGCCCTGGCAAATATCGGCGGGACTATCGTCATATTGATGGGCGTAAAGCACTTGCGGCGCATAACCCGAACCTTGATCGCGGGGGGTCTCGATAAGAGGACGCCGGCCGCGATCATCGAATGGGGTACGATGCCGCGCCAGCGCAGCTTGATCGGCACATTGTCCACTGTCGCTGATATCGCCAGCGAACACCAGTTCCAGCCGCCCGCCGTCACGGTGATCGGCGAGGTTGTTCGCTTGCGCGAGCGTGGCCTACAATGGTTCGATCTCTTGCCGGCAGACCTTGTCGCGCCAAGCCAAAGCGCCAATGGAATCGTTTGAAAGACCCGAAGCTCAACTCTCAAACAATAGTGTTGGAAACGGAAGGACAAATCATGAACACCTGGAAAGAGCAACTTGCGGATCAGATTCCAGCCGAAATGGGGGTTCTGATCGATACTTTTGAAGCGCAGATCGAATTGCGTAAACAAGGCAAGCTGGATGAAAAAGTCTTCGCCGAGCAGAGACTGCGCAAGGGCGCTTACGGGCAGCGCTATGACAACGGACAGCGGCATGACGGGGTCCGCACCCGGGAATTGAGCTATCCGTCAGGCGAATTGGTCAAAGGACCGGATACGCTCTGGGACGCCCCGGGTATGCAACGAATCAAAATCCCCTATGGCGGGCTGACGGCGGAGCAACTCGAAGTATTGTCGGAGCTGGCCGATGAATATGCCGATGGCATCTTGCATATCACCACGCGCCAGGACATTCAACTGCACTACGTTCATATCGACGACACGCCTGATCTCATGCGCCGTCTGGCCGCGGTGGGCATCACCACGCAAGAAGCTTGCGGGAACTCCGTGCGCAATATCACCGCTTGTACCTTGGCGGGCGTCTGTCATGACGAGGTTTTCGACGTCAGCCCCTACGCCGACGCCATGATGCGCTTTTTGCTCGATCATGACGACGTTCAAGATTTCGGGCGCAAGTTCAAGGTGGCCTTTTCCGGCTGCGCCGGCCATGCCTGCGGCTTGGTCAAGATGCACGATCTGGGTCTCCTGGCGCAGACGCGCGAGATTGACGGCGAGACCAAGCGAGGATTCACCGTCTTCGTCGGTGGCGGCTTGGGCACAGTTCCCCAACAGGCGAAAGTGCTGGCGGATTTCGCCACCGAAGAACAACTGCTGCCCCTCGCGCAAGCGGTATCGCGGGTATTCGCGCGGCTGGGCGAAAAGAAGAACCGCAACCGCGCCCGGATAAAATTCCTCGTGAGCAAACTGGGCATAGACGAATTTCGGCGCGAAGTACAAGAGGAACTCAAAACCGTGCCGCACGACGATCGCCACACTGCTTACCTCGACACTTTGGGCGACTTCGCGTACAAGCCCGCCAAGGCCGGCATGGCGCTAAACGGAACGCCCCTGCCCGACGGTTTCTCCGACTGGTATCGCACAAATGTCTATCATCAAACGCAGAGCGGCTATAGCACGATCACACTGAATACGCCGCTGGGCGATTTCACCGCCATGCAAGGTTTCCAACTGGCGGAGATCGCTCGGCGATATGTCGGCGACAACATACGGCTGTCCGTGGAACAGAACGTCGTGCTGCGCTGGGTGGCTGATGCCGACCTGCCCGCCATTTATCGCGAACTCTGCGAGATCGGATTGGGCGATGCCGGCGCCGGCACCATCGTCGATATCACCGCTTGCCCGGGCACGGACACCTGCAAGCTCGGCATCGCCTCGTCGCGCGGCTTAACTGCCGAGTTACGCACCCGGCTGATCGAAAGAATCAACCTGCTGCCGGACGCCGTCCGCGAGCTCAAGATCAAGGTCAGCGGCTGCTTCAATTCCTGCGGCCAGCACCATGTCGCCGATATCGGTTTCTTCGGCAACAGCAGGCGCTCTGGCAATCACAAGATGCCGCATTTTCAGGTCGTTCTCGGCGGCCAATGGCAGGAGAACGCGGGCAGCTACGGTTTGGCCGTTGGCGCCGTGCCGGCAAAACACATCCCGGAAGTGCTGGAAGCCTTGACCAATCGCTATGTCGCCGAGCGCGGGAATGACGAGAATTTCCAGACCTGGGTCAAGAACCTCGGTCGTAAAGAGATCAAGGCCATGTTGCAGCCCTACATGAAATTGCCGAGCTTTGACGACAAGCCCGGGTTCTTCAGCGACTGGGGAGATTCCCGCGTATACACCATCGATGATATCGGCGTCGGCGAGTGCGCGGGCGAGGTGGTATCGCTCTTCTCTCTGGAAATCGCCCGTGCCGAATCCGCGCATTTCGAGGCGCTGCTCGCCTTGGATGAGGGCAATTATCCGCTGGTTGACCAACAAGCCTATAAAGCGATGGTGTTGGCTGCGCGGGCGCTGGTGCGCACCAAATACCTCGACGTGGGCGATGACTACGGCAATATCGTCAACGAGTTCCGCAGCCGGTTCTATGAAACGGAGTTGGTCTATGATCGCTTTGCCAAGGGCAAATTCGCCCGCTACCTTTTCAAGCGGCACGACCAGCCCCCGACGCAAGTCGGCGAGGACTACGCGCATCAATTGATCGACGAGACGCAACTTTTCATCGAGAACATTCACAGCGCCGAGCAACGCATCAACGGCGTCATCGTGAGCTAGCGCTATCGAGAGCTGTAGGCAGAGCGCCTGGAGAAAAGCAAATGACAATCGTTCCCAATCGCCTTGGGGTCAAATTCAACTTGAAACGCGAACCTGCGATAGCGGCAGCCGACATCGTTCCGATTTTCCAACGCTGGATTCAGGAACACACGGTCGACGGTATGCTGATCGATGTCATCGACTACAAACATGTTCCCGAAGGGCCGGGCGTGATCTTGATCGCGGACGAAGGCGACTACGCCTATGACTTCAGCGACGGCCAAGTCGGCTTGCACTACATCCGCAAGCGCAATCTGCCCGGGATCTTGTCCGACGCCCTGCTCCTGGCCTTTCGCATAGCGCTGGGTGCGGCATTATGCCTGGAAGACGAAGCGCCTGGCGATATCGAGTTCGATTTCAGCAGCGCCAAAATCAGTTTTCTGGATCGCCAGCGCTATCGCAACGACCCGTCACTCTATGCGGCGCTGCAAGATGATTTAAGCGCAATTCTTGCGGAGATCTACGGATGCGAAATTGCGCTGGAGCGGGCCTACGACGATCCGCGTCTCAATTTTGCCCTGCGCGTTTCGGCGCAAAGCAGCAGCGTCGACGGACATAAGCTGCTCGCGCGTCTGTCGGAACGCCCGGTGAGCGTCCAGTAGCGGATGGTGGTCAGTGTCGAAGGGCTGTGTCCACGCGCCCTACACGACCCCTACATGCCTCCATTTTGGCAAGCAAGAGGTTAAATCTCGGTGTTCTCGCAGCTTAATTGCCAATAATCTAAAATGCGCCCGGCGCCGCAAACCGCCCGTGCATCTATCCCAGCAATCGGTTATAGTTCTGGCATGTTTTTCCTGAAACCGTTGTGCACCAGAGAAAGCCACGAACATGACCGAGTACAACTTTGATGAGATCATCGACCGCAGCGGTCATCACAGCGCAAAATGGGGCGCTGTAGACGAGGGTTGCTTGCCGATGTGGGTGGCGGATATGGACTTCCGCTCGCCGCCCGCCGCCATCAGCGCCATGATCGAGCGCGCTCAACACGGCGTATTCGGATATACGCTGGATCCTCCCAAGCTCAAAGACGTCATCGTCGAGCGCATGAGCCGGCTTTATGATTGGCAGATCAAGCCCGAAGACGTGATGTTTTCGCCCGGTATGGTTCTGGCGCTCTGCGCGGTCTGCAGCGGTTTTGGGGCACCCGGCGATACCGTTTTGATTCAGACGCCGGTCTATGGCTCTTTCTTCAAAGCGGTCCGCGCCAATCGAAAATTCACCGGCAACATCGACATGGAATACATCGCCGATGGCGCCCACAGCTTCCACTATGAAAACGATTACGATGAGTTTGACATGGTGGCGCGGGATCCGCGGACATCAATTCACCTGCAATGCAACCCGCAGAACCCGGCCGGCTTCCTTTATTCGCGAGCGGAGCTCGAGCGCATTGGAGAAATCTGTCTAAAGCACGGTCTTTTAATTGTCGCCGACGAGATCCACTCCGATCTGATTCTGGAGGGAAAGCACATTCCCATCGCCACCCTGTCCGACGAGATCGCGCAGAATACGCTGACAATGATCGCGCCGAGCAAGACTTTCAATCTGGCCGGCATGGCTTGTTCGGTCCTGATCGCGCAAAACAAGGAAATCCGCGAAACGATGGCGGCGGCGCTGCAGAGCATCAGCGCGCATGTCAACATCATGGGTTATGAAGCCGCCTACGGCGCTTACACCGGCGGCGAGGAATGGTTGCGGCAGTTGCTGGTGTATCTCAAGACCAACCGTGATTTCGCTATCGATTTCATTCGAGAACACATGCCGCAAGTGAAGACAACGATTCCGCAATCGACTTACCTGCTCTGGCTTGATATGCGCGACTTGCCGATCGAGGGCGATGTCACCGCCTTTTGCACGGAACGCGCCGGCGTCGCGCCAACGGGAGGCAATTTCTTCGGCAGCGCCGGCGAAGGCTTCGTCCGCCTGAATTTCGGTTGTCCGCGATCGGTCCTGGCGGAGGGACTGCAACGGTTGAAAGTTGCGGTCGACAGCCTTGCTCTGAAAGTTTAGGCGGCTGCAGGAGACCTCCATATGCCCCGCCCTTTTTTGATTGATACCGACGCCGGATCGGACGATGCCGTCGCTGTGCTGATGGCGCTGCGCCACAGCGATGTCGATGTCCTGGCGATCACCGTGGTCGCCGGCAATGTGCCGCTCGACCAGGGAATTGAAAACTCACTCTACTTCGCCGAGCTTTGCAAGGCCGATACCCCGGTTTATGCCGGCGCCGAGCGGCCGCTCATCCGCGAATACACTTCGGCGGACTGGTTTCATGGCGTAGATGGTCTTGGCGACTGGGGCGACCGCTACAAACCCCGCCGCAGCCAGGTACAAAACCAACATGCCGTAGACGCAATCATCGAGACGGTCCGGTCCACGCCGGATATCGTGATCGTCACCCTGGGGCCCTTGACCAACCTGGCCCTTGCGCTTCGAAAAGCCCCGGACATGCTATCGCGCGTATCGCGGTGCATTGTGATGGGTGGCGCAGCCTGTACCAACGGCAATGTGACGCCGGCGGCCGAATACAATATCTGGTGCGATCCCGAAGCGGCGCAAATCGTCTTCCGCTCCGGATTGCCAATCGAAATGGTCGGCTGGGAGTTCAGCCAGGGCGAATTCGTCCTATCGCCCGAAGATATCGACATCGTACGCGAGATCGGCACCGAATATGCCGACTTCACAATTGATTGCAATATCAAGGGCATGCGCGGATACGAAATACAGACCGGCGAGATCGGCATCTCACTGCCCGATGGCGTGGCGATGGCAGTTGCCATTGATCCCTCGATCGCAACTTCAACCAGCCATCACTTTGTCGATATTGAATGCCGCAGCGAACTCACGCGTGGTATGACCGTGGTGGACAAGCTCAACCTTGCGGACGACCTGCGGAATATAGACACCTGGCGCGAGGTGATAAAAAACCCCGCAAGACCCCTCATCTGCTGGGAATTGGACGCTGCTCGCTGGAAGCAAATGCTCTGCGATTTGCTCCGCTAGACCAGCGGCGCGGGGGGCAATTGTACAACTCAGCATCGGTGGCTGCGTAGAAACTACTGGATGAAGCAATCCAGTGATCAGGAGAAAGACATGAGCGAAGACCCGCGCAAACCGAAGAATCAGCGCGATTGGGTGGAAGAGATGGAAGTCGCCGGCAGTGAACTTGTGGACCGCGTCAAGGATCTGGTGGCAGAAGGCAACGTGCGTCGCCTCATCATCCGTAACGCGAACGACGAAGTCCTGATCGAAGTCCCGCTGACGCCGGCGGTGGTGGTTGGCGGCGTCGCCACGATCTTTAATCCGGTACTCGCGGCTTTGGGGACAATGGCCGCCTTGATCGCCAAACTGAAAATCGAGATCGTGCGTGTTGAAGACATCGACGAAGACGGGGAAACGATTGAGATTGCGACGGACGATGTTAGACCTGTAGATCCGGAAACCTGAATCGGCCGCGCGCGCTTTGGTCATCTGCAAGAGCTGGCCTCGCCGCGATCCAGAGGCCGATAGACCGTCACCGATAGCGTCTGAAAACCAACGAATAGAAGCGTCGAATGCAAGGTAGCCGCCTTCGCCATCTTGCTGTGTTGATAGTAGGAAGTCCGCCTGTCTTGGGCTATAATGCGGACAAACGAATATGCGCTTTGACCGCTGGCGTCGGCGCCCAGAACTCCCTACTAGAGGACGACCATGATCGTAAGTGTGCTGCAAGAAAACCTGGCGAAGAGCTTGAATACAGTCACCAAAGCGGTGGACAGCAATCCCCCGCTTCCGGTGCTCGCCAATGTGCTGCTGGAAACTGAAGATTCTCGCCTGAAGCTCTCGGCGACAAACCTGGAAATGAGCATTACGGTCTGGATCGGCGCCAAGGTTGAACAAGCCGGCAGCATCACGCTCCCGGCCAAAACCTTCAGCGAATTGGTCAACAATCTTTCCAGGGAGCGCGTCGACCTGCGCCTGGACGCTTCCACGCATACGGTCCATGCGCGCTGTGGCATACAGTCTTCCAACGTCCGCGGCATCGACGCTGACGAATTCCCTCCGATTAACCACAACGAAGGCGCAGATCTATATCTGGAAGGCAAAACCCTGCGCGAGATGATCGTACAGACAGCTTTTGCCGCCGCCCGCGAGCAGAACCGTCCCATCTTGACGGGCGTATACATGCAGCTTGAAAACAATGTTTTGACGATGGCGGCCGCCGATGGCTATCGCTTGGCAGTGCGCACAGCCGAGTTAGAAGAGAACTTCGGCGACCGTCAAGATATGGTCATCCCCGCCAAGGCCATGAGCGAAATCGCTCGCATCGCCGAAGACGACCAGGAAGTCGGGATTTCGCTGCCCAAGCAACGCAATAGCGTCACGGTCTTTATGCCCAATATCTTGGTTTCGTCGCAATTGTTGGAGGGTCGATTCCCCGATTTCGCCTCGATAATCCCGCGCTCCTACGCGACCTCGACCGTGATGTATACCAGCGACTTGCTGACCGTCTGTCAGCGTGCCGAGATCTTCGCCCGGGACAATGCCAACAGCGCCAACCTTCATGTCAAACCGGCGCTGAACCCCGGCGAGCCGGCCGAGGTGCTGATTGTGGGCAAGAGCGCAGAACGCGGCGACAGCGAAGGTATGCTCGACGCTTCCGCAGAGGGCGAAGCGCTTGATATCTCATTTAACATCAAGTACTTGATTGAAGTGCTGCGCGTGATCAAGGAAGAGCGGGTCATCTTCCAGAGCAATGGTCCGGAGAATCCCGGCGTCTTGCGGCCGGAAAACCGCGAGGACTTCACGCACGTCATCATGCCCATGAGCAAATAGCGCATGGGGCCTAAGGCAAACGAACCCTTGTTACAACCGACGAACGCGCGGCGCGTCCGACCGAATATGCCGCACTACGGCGTCAACGTCGAAGACCCGGGGTCGATGCTGACTTGGGATTGGGTCGAATGCCAGATGGCTTCCGCCCGCAACTATTGGCTATGTAGCACCTGCCCGGATGGCAAGCCGCATGCGGCGCCCGTCTGGGGCGCCTGGGTCGAGGGACAGTTGTTCACGGCCACCGATCGCAATTCGGTCAAAGCGCGCAACATTTCACAGGACAGCCGGGTCGTCGTGCACCTGGAAAGTGGCGATGAAACCGTTATTTTCGAAGGCGCCCTCTCAGACACCGTGCCGTGTGAGTCCTTGCAAGCAAGGATTAACCAAGTCTATATTGACAAATACGATCTCGACCCCAGCCTGGACGAAGAAGACGCCGTTCTGTATCGCTTGAAACCCCACAAGGTCATGGCTTGGCTGGAGCGTGATTTCCCGCTGACGGCGACCTACTGGCTGTTCGACGACTGAGGCTTGAACTGAATCAGCCCGCGCTTTCCGTTTACCCGCCAAGTTGGATCGCTTCGGTCTAAATCCTTGGCGATTGCCGCGGATGGCAGGCCGACGATTGGATCGCTCTTGAGCGTGCGCAGGCACAAAACCGGCGCGTCGAGATAAGACATGACATCGCGGAATGGACTTTCTGCTGGCCAAAGGCAATCGCCGATCGCGCGCCGATAGTTGGCGTCTCCCTTGATTATGACAAGTCGCGACGCGTTGAGCCGATTGTGCAACTCTGATGGCATATCGCGTAAAAGCGCGCTGCTATTCCAAAACTGATGCGGCAGGAAAAGCAAACGCGCCGATTCCCAGTTGGCTGTCAGTCGTTCAGCCAGTTGAGCGCTGGCGCCGCGGCGCCGCTTCATCTCCGCCAGCATGATCCAGACATCTTCCGGCGTCGCGTCGCTGACGAACGTGGGATGCGCTTTTAGATAAAGCACGACGCGGTCAGTCACGTGGCGCAGCAGACGATCCGCCAAGACCAGGTCCATAGCCAGCTCGGAACCGGCGTTGTCCGCCACAATGTAAATGGCGCCTTCGCCGCGCTTTTGACCGGAGGCCGTCGCCGAGCGGCAAAGGTAATTCAGCAAATGATCGCTGTCATCCACCAGCAGATCTTCGGGGGTGATATCGGTGCCCCGTTCCAAAGACGCCGCATAACTGAGGTCAATTCGATTCGCCCACAGGTCGAGCATCACGGCTCGCGCGACCCCCTGCTCGGCCGCGACATCGGATGCAAGGGCGCCTTCGATCAGTGACCAGAGCGCCTCGCTCGTCAGTTCAGATTTCTTCTTGGGTGCGAAGGGATCTCGCCGCGATTCGAAATAGCGCGTCGCTTCAACCAGGCAGCGATAGGCATAGGTCTCCGCAAAGAACCACTCGGCGTTATGCCATGTCACTGAGGCGCCTATGCTGTTTTGCTGTTGACGGAGCGCGAGCAGCCATTGCTGATAGTCGCTCGCCGCCTCCGCTTCCAGAAGCGGGATCGCCTTTCCGGCGCCAATGTCATCGCGTAAACGACCAAGGCGATCCTTGATACTCGTCGGGTAATCCGGATTCAGGTCGAGCGTTTCCTGCATGATAGCGGGGATGCGCACAGCCATGGTGTTGTGCGCGAAGGCGTTGCTATGATCGGTGCGGATAGGCGGCGGGGGGCTCAAAGAAGCGGCCATGAATCCTCTTTCGGCGGTGGCAAGATTCGCTCAGGCATCGCGGAAGATCGTGACATATCGACGTGGTTCATCACCGACGCTGGCCGAATGCATTTGCGCCTGACGCGCCAGTTGATGCTGGCGCTTGCGTATCTGGGACACCTGCGGCTTGAGATCGATATAATCTTCTCCGGCACGGATGCGCCTGATGGCTTGTTCAGCCTCTTGTATGGCTTGACCAAAGGGATCAAGATCTTTCCTGCCATTCAACCGGAACAGATCGACCAGGAAGTTCTCCATTTGCGTCACCGTATTCGCGCGCAAAACGTAGATCGACATGCCCCGTTTTTCACCATCTGTGATCAGGCGCGGGCGGCGGCGATAATGTGTCTTCAGGGTGACAATGGCTTGCGCGTCGCTAAAGTCATCGGTCAAGACGAGCGGCACGTTCAGCCGACGCGCGGCTTGTTCGAGCCGATTGCGCGCCACGCCATAGGCATATACGCTCACCGGGCTCAGATCGCGTCTGCCTATCTGAGCCAGATTGTCCCTCATCTTGTCTCGCGTGATGCCATTTTCGCGCGTGCCACGAACGTGATGCGCGTTCATGTCGCGTCTGGTCCCTTGTAGTTGAACGCCCAGGCGAGCCGGCGATGAACGCGAATCGGCTTCTGGAATGTATACATTGACGTGAATTACGCCCGCGCTGTCGCGTTCTCGCAGCTCAGCAGGTTGCGGGCGGTTGCGCAGAATCGCGTCTACCGCCGTGGCGACGTCCGCGTGTACGACCAGACGATCGCGGGCCTGAATCTCGATCATGATGTCGAAGGTTGGCGCCGTACGCCTCTCCAGCACGACCTTCTGTGTCCCGCGCCGGCGCGCTTCGTCATCGGAAAGCGTGACGGATTCAACGCCGCCGATGAGGTCGGACAGAGTCGGGTTCAGCATCAAGTTTTCCAAAGAATTGCCATGGGCGGTGCCGATTAGCTGCACGCCGCGTTCGGCGATGGTGCGCGCCGCCTGCGCTTCCAATTCTCGGCCGATTTCGTCAATCACAATCACTTCGGGATTGTGGTTTTCCACTGCCTCGATCATCACTTCATGTTGACGATCGGGCTGCGACACTTGCATGCGTCGCGCCTTGCCGACCGCCTCGTGCGGGATATCGCCATCGCCGCCGATTTCATTGGAGGTGTCAACGATTACGACACGCTTGCGCGTCGCTCGCACTCTGGCCGCTTCCCGCAGCAGTGTTGTCTTGCCGACGCCGGGCGGTCCTACTATCAACACGCTTTGACCCGTCTCGATCAAGTCGGCGATGATATCGATGGTGCCGTAAACGGCCCGACCGATGCGGACAGTCAAACCGACGATCTTGCCGCGGCGATTGCGAATCGCCGAAATGCGATGCAGAGAGCGCTCGATGCCAGCGCGATTGTCGTCGTCAAACTCGCCCAGTTCATCAAGCAACTGCCGCAGGTCTTCCTCCGTCACCTCACGGTCGGAGAGCGCATATTCGCTGTCAATATATCGGGCGGCGGGGGTCCTTCCCAGATCCAGGACGATCTCTAGAAGTTGACTGGTATTGCCGACTTCATCAACCGCGTCTCGGATGCGCGGCGGCAAGACGTTTCTGAGTACTTCAAAATCGTCCGTTATTCGTTTGTCCATCTACTCGGGTGTTGTCCTTTTGCTATTGCGGGATTCGCTTGAATCAATCCAAATGCCGGGCAAGCAACCGGGCGCAGTTTCACTCTCTCAGCGCAAGGTTATCGTTGAGATACTCCATTTGCAAGGTAGCAGCCGGTTTCTGCCCCCCACTCGCGCTCAAATTAACTTGCGCGAATGTCGTCTGTCGTACGCCTGCGGTTAAGTGCTTGACCATCACCGCTTGCTCCAACCAGGGATTGAAGCCTAGATCCAGCATGGCGTTTTCCAACCAGCCTTGGTAGCCGCGGACGCTGATATAGACCGGCAGCTTGCGGCAACGCCCGATTTTCAGCAGCGCGGCGGCAATGATATCCGGCGCCTCGCTCAATACTTCCGGATGTAAAAAGGGCAAGAGATAAACACCGTGTTTGCCTTCGGAATAGGCGACGTACGCTTCCACCTGGCCAGCTTTGCGATAGACCAATCCTGCCATGTCGGCCGAGGGCCCCATGACTGTCTGCATGATGCGCGGTATCGTACAACCCAGGAGGGCGGCTATGCCTATCTGATCGTTCTCGGATTCCGGCGTGATCTCCAAATCCGCAAACGGAAGTTCCGTGACGATCGGCCCATGCTGCCAGATCACCTGCCGGCTATAGACCGCGTAACCCGCTCGGCGCATCGTCTCAAACAGCCTGTGGCTCAGTTCGACCTCAGCGACCAGGTTCTGCGCGCCGTTCTTGCCCGCTTGTTCGGCCATGGCATCGAGCATGTGCAGCCAGGCGCTATCGTCTTCGTCGTCGTCCAGTGTCGGCGCCAAATACACAATATGCGCATTGGATTCGCCCGGGCGATAGCGAAACTGACCAACAACATTCTTGTCGTCAACGTGACCCAAGAGCGTATGCAAGCCGCGCGGAAAGACGATGCTGGAGAGCAAGGCGCTGTTTCTCCCTCGCGCGTCCTCGGTCAAACCCAGCTCGCTATGCAAAACGATGGCATTCTGCTTGAGCCGCAGCATCAAAGGAAGATCCAGCAGTTTCATCGAGTGCGTATCAGTTTGCAGCGCCATGATGGTCCTCGCTCGGAAATCTCCACAACATCTCGGCAACAGCGCCCAAGTCTGCCGCAATCACAGCCGCTCGGCGGCAGCGAATTTGGGCTACCGCGCTCACACAAAATAATAAACCGGCTCGGCTACCGCAGATCGCGGTTTATTAAAAAAGAAAACAATAAACGCGGTCGTCGCATGAGCAACGCGGTTTATCAAAAGAGACGATTCCGCCCCTATTGTATCATCTACCGGCAAGCTATGACAGCGGAACTCAGTCAGGGGCGCATTTCGGATAATTGGCAAATCACATGGTTTTGCCGTTCAAAAGCACAATTGACCACAGCCGCTCGGCGCGTAACCGGCGAATTTGGGCTCCCGCGCTCAAAGAAAATGACAAGCCTTCTCGTCGCATGAGCGACGCGGCGTTATATACTGAGACAGTGACCATAAGATGTCCATAAAATACCCATAAAATGCGCCTTTTTTGGCAAGTGTATAGATACAGTATGTATACGGGGGTTGGGGGTACCCCCTGCCCGGATTTGGCGGGCACGGTACAGATTTTATTCACCACAGCCGCTCGGCGCGTAACCGGCGATCTTGGGCTACCTCGCTCACACAAAATAATAGACCTGCTCGGCTACCGCAAATCGCGGTTTATTAAAAAAGAGGCACAGAGGGCACAGAGGTGTGTGTGTTTCGGGCGAGCCAATGCCGCGCGTAGACAAAGCGGGTCGCTCGCCTTGAAATTCTACCCCACCTCCGGCCCCTCCCCATTGCAATGGGGAGGGGAGCGCGGTTGGAGGAATTGGGATTTGATCGGGAAGTTTCGCTAGAAATGAGGTTGTTTCGCATTGTTCTATTGGCGCTGTTGAGGGTCGCCCGCGGACGCATTTGCAATTGTAGAAGCGGGCGAGAAGTATATTGGGGGGCGGGAATGAGGCGAAGGTGATGAAGTTGTGGCCAGCGCATTGCGCGTCGAAGCAGGCTCGGGCGACGGCGCGGGTCTTGGCCAGCGTGGGTCGGATGAGCTTGCGCCAGATGCGGGCGGGCATGCGGGCGGCTTGTTCTAGGACGACGGCGTCGAGTCGGGCGGCGCGCGGGTTGTCGGGATTATTGGCGCTTCTTAGGGCGTTTACGCCGCTTTCTGGCAGATTGATGCGGCATTACCTTGGGTCGTCTTTTAGATTTTTTGGGGCCTTTACCAGATCGCGTTAAATCCAGCCAGGCATCAGATAGCTCGGCGCCAGAGCTTTGAGTCGGGCTGGGTTGTTCAGGCGTTTCATCTGCATGGGGCGGGGCGGCGCCCAGGTCCTCCTCGTAGACATATCGCATGCGGTTGGGCTGTTCAGGCGTTTCATCTGCATGGGGCGGGGCGGCGCCCAGGTCCTCCTCGTAGACATAGCGGATGCGGTTGGCCTGTTCCGTGTCCGTCTCGGGATTTGGCGGCAGGTCTTCGAAGGATTTCTCCAGGTGCTTGGCTTGATTGAGCAGGGATGACAGGACGTAGGTGAGTTGGCTGAGGGTGTGGCCGTCGAGGTCGCCGGTCATCATTTTATTCATGGTGTCGCGTGAGAATTCCAAGAAGTCGTTGAGGAGTTCGAGTTTGATGCGGGCGAAGTAGCGGTATTGCCGGTTGTCGTATTGGAGTCGGAGCTGTATCTCGTCAACGAGCCAGCGTCGCAAGGTATTGAGCGGGATGCCGAGCCGGGATTTGACCAGGTTGAAGTCGCCGTCGTGCAGGTCGAGCAGGTTGAGGGCCTCGATTTTGGTATTGAGGGTGTGGGTTGCTGGCATGGTGCGTGTCCTCCTTCTGATTGCGTTGTAGAGGTATGATAGCACACATGTTCTATGAAAGTCAAGGCTATTTGGATTTTAACCACCGAGGGGCGCGTAGGGTACGTAGACACTGACCGCCTATCATGAGAACCTGCGCGATGGTACAATCGTTCGCTGCAAGCCAAAAGGCGCCGGCGAGCGCCCTCGGCTGAACCACTGATTTGCCAAAGTTTGATTCTGGCGCGCCAATAAGAGGACTGAGATGGACAAACTTCGCGTAGGATTCATCGGAACGGGAAGAATATCGGATTTGCACGCGCTAGCCTATCTGGATGATCCGCGGGCAGAAATCGTGGCGGTTTGCGACCGGAGCTTTGAGTTGGCAGAGACGCGCGGGCGCGCCTGGGGTGTGTCGGATTCTCGCATATTCAGTGACTACAACGATCTCTTGGCGCTGGATGAGATTGATCTGGTGGAGATCCTCTTGCCGCATCACCTGCACTATCAGGCGACCCTGGACGCGGCCGCGGCAGGCAAGCATGTGTCAGTTCAAAAGCCGATGGCATTGACAGTTGGGCAAGCCGAGGCCATGATCGACGCGACGCGGCAAGCCGGCGTTCTGTTGAAGGTTTACGAAAACTTCATCTTTTATCCGCCCGTACAACGAGCCAAAGCGCTGATAGACAGCGGCGAGATCGGGGACTTGCTAACGATCCGCATCAAGAGCAATTCCGGTATCAGCCCGACAGAGTGGGACGTGCCGAATGCCGCCCTGGCTTGGCGCTACGATCGGGAGGAATGCGGTGGCGGTCCGCTGGTATTCGACGACGGTCATCACAAGTTCGCGCTGGGTTGGCATTTTATGGGCATGGCGGAGCAGGTGCATGCCTGGATCGGCAGCACGGAAGTCGCCCCCGGCAGGGTTCTTGACGCGCCCGCGATCGTCTCGTGGAAGTTCCCCAACAACCGATATGGCTCCCTTGAAGCGGTTTATTCTCCTGAACTGGTCCTGGATACGCGGCAATACGCGCAAGACGACCGTGTGGAATTGACCGGCACGAAAGGCGTGATCTGGGTGACGCGGGGCCACGGCAAAATGATGGATGTGCCGCCGGTGGTCATGTACAAGGACAGGCAGACGCGCAGCTTCTCGGATATGCCAGTCGGCTGGGACCACAGCTTCATCAACTCGACCCGCCACTTTATCGATGCTTATTTTGCCGGCGAAGCGCCCAAGCTCACAGGAGAAGAGGGGCGCGACGTCTTGCGCTTCGCCCTTGCCGCGCAAGAATCCGCTCGTACAGGACAGGCTGTCGCGCTCTAATCGGCCGAATCTTACCGCGCTCAGACCTCGCGAACCGTGATTGTCTCGCCTTCCATACTGGTGATCGTAGCCAGGGCATGAATCGGTATGTCATACTTTTCCAACATACGCTCGCGCCCACCTTCAAAGGTCTTTTCGACGACAACACCCACACCAACCAGATTGGCATTTGCGCTGGAGACTATGCGCGCCAAGGCCAGCAGGGTCTGCCCCGTCGCCAGGAAATCGTCGATGATTAAGACGTTTTCCCCGGCGTGCAGGAATTCCGCCGCTACGAGCAGCAGAGTTTCGCCGCCCTTGGTGTGGCTGGGCGCAGTTTCCAGAAACACGGGACCAGCCATGGTTATGGGCTTTTTCTTGCGCGCGTAGACTACCGGCACGCTCAATTCGATACCGGTCATCAGAGCCGGGGCGATCCCGGAAATCTCGGCGGTCAAGATGCGGTCAATCGCTACGTCCGAAAAGCGCTGAGCAAAGGCCTTGCCCATGTCTGC
Source organism: Chloroflexota bacterium (assembly GCA_026707745.1). Taxonomy (GTDB): domain Bacteria; phylum Chloroflexota; class Anaerolineae; order Aggregatilineales; family Phototrophicaceae; genus UBA6055. The sequence continues at coordinate 8,744 of JAPOWG010000022.1, read as the reverse complement.
CATCAGCGGCGGATCAAGCTGATGGTTGATGATGCTGTCCACTTTGAGGATGCCGCCACCGAGGTTTTTGCCTTCCGACCGGATACGTTTGATCAATGCCTGCATCGCAGATCTCCTAATCCCTCGCTAATCCTTGGACTTTGCATCAGGGCGGCTTCCACTATCCCGCCAAAACTCGTGTAATCTGTTCCAGATGATCCAAATCGTGCAAGCTGACTTGCATCACGGCATCGGTCATTGTGAAGCTGTCGCGTTCCGGATGGACGCCAGCGCGTCCCCATTGATCCGGCGTCAGAGCGGCGAAAAATGCGATGGTATCCCGTCGCGACGCTTTAAGTTGCTCGCAGGCGCTGGAAAGTCGCTCCTGCTGATATGCTCGTTCAAGAGCCATTGCTTCGTGATCATAGGCGGGCAATCTCGGGCAATCCTCGCTCAGCATCATCACAGCGCGGCTGCGGAAGATCTGGTCGAAATCACGCAGATGACATACGATTTCGACAATAGACCAGCCAGCCGGTCCGTCGCGCAATTCATGCGCTTGTTCTTCGCTCACGCCGCGCATGATGTGGCTCAATACCTCGCCGGTCAAGCGCATCGCGCTGATGTGACGCTCCCGTACTTGTTCCAAGCTAGTCGTGCCCATACTCATCCGCATACACCTTTATTTCTACTTACGGGGGATACAGTTCATTCTAACGTTTGCGCCTTGATGTCGCCAGGAATCCCGATAGCCGCACCAGGCAATCGCTTCAAATTATTCTTTCGCCACAGCCGCTCGGCGGCAACGAATTTGGGCTACCGCGCTCACACAAAAAAATAAACCGGCTCGGCTACCGCAGATCGCGGCTTATTAAAATAGAGGCACCGAGGGGCGCGTAGACACAGCCCGCCGACACAGAGTTTAAGTTTTTTCAGGGCAGAACTCTTCTAAGCAGTTGCAAGTAAGTTATGCAACAAATCGCAGGGTGAATGTAGGAGCGACCCGGCGGGTTGCCCGCAAAACCCAGCCGGAACGGTGGGCGAGCCAAGGCTCGCCCCTACGACTCGACGACGGAATTTGCATGACTTACCTGGTCTTACTTCTGTGTCTCAGTAGTTCCAAGTAAGTAATGAGAATGCGAAAACGCCTTTATTCAACCCCACCCCCCGGCCCCCTCCCCGTAGCAACGGAGAGGGGGAGCGCATTTGGCGAGACCAGGATTACATCCAGAACTTTCGCTACAAATGAGATTTTTTCGCATTATTTTATTGGTACTACTTCTGCGGTGAATTTTCAGTTTGTTTTTGCATCATTCTACTAGATACCATTTGAAGCGATTGTCGCGTGGACATCCGCCAGAATGTTGAAATACACCCCAATAACCGCAGGCAGGCGTCAGCGGATGGCCCAGAGCAGCGCCCGGTTGTCGCCGGCGCCGGAGACAAACATCGTGCCGGCAGGATTGCGGGCGATGCTCAAGACAGGTCGCGTGTGGGCGCGCGCGCAATGCCGCAGACGGCCGGCGGCAAGATCCCAGAATCGCAACATGTTGTCCCGCCCGCCGCTGGCCAGTAGCGATCCATCTCGAGAGAATGCGAGGGTATCCGCGCCACCGGGATGCCCTGGCAAGGTTTGGTTGAGAGCGGAGGCCCGCAAGTTCCAGATGCGAATGGTCCCGTCCTTGCAAGCCGAAGCCAGATTCGTACCCGCCGAGTCCAGGGCAATCTCACGCACCCAATCCTCATGTTTGCCCAGCATTACGCTCTCGTTCTTCCCCAGGAGATCCCAGGCGCGAACGCTCCCGTCACGGCCGGCGGAAAATAGCACCCGGCCGCTCCGATCAAAGGTCAGGGACGTGACTTCATCGGAATGCCCCATGAGCAGTTTTTCAGTTTTCAGGGTTGTCGGATGCCAGAGGCGAATCGTATGATCCGCGCTTGCGGTCGCGATCAGCGAGCCATCGGGACTGAAGGCCACATCGTCGACCGAGTTCTCGTGCCCATAGGCGCTGCTGCGCTCGAAGAACTCGTTTTCATGAAATGTCCACAGTCTCAGGGCAGTATCGGAGCCGACCGACGCCAGCCCAAGACCAGAGGGATCAAAGGCGATTGCCTTAACAGGAGCGCCTTGCCCTTCCAGCCGAAACTTGGGCTGGCCACCGAAGGCATCCGCGTAAACCGCGATGCCATCGCCGCCGCAGACCGCCAGCATGTCTCCCGAAGGCGACCACAAGACTTGCGATATCCAGCCGAAGGCGACCGAGCCCAGTGGTTTGAGCGCATCCAGGTTTTCGGCGGTTATTCGTTTCATTTCCCAAGTTCTGCGCGCTTGCGATATTGCTGGCAAGAACCAACTATAGCATACAGATATGACAGACCCATAAAGTTGATCCCGCAGTTTTGTCATTTGCCGCTATAATGGCGGCGGATTCACGCGACGATAAGGGACCGACTACCCATGCCAACGACGCAGGCATCGCTTAACGATATCCGCCAACTGGAAAAAATGCATCAGCAGCGCATTCCCTCAGCGTTCATGGATGAGAATTCGCATATGAATGTGCAATACTACGTTCATGTGGCCGAACAAGGATTGAGCGAATTCCTCCGCCGAGTTGGCATGGGCGAGTTTTATGCCGTGGCCGACAAATTCGGAAATTTCGCCTTGGAACAGCACATCCGATACTACGCCGAAATCTTGACCGGGGATCAGGTCAGCGTTCATGTGCGCTTGATTGATGTTTCGCCAAAACGCTGCTATATGATGGGCTTCCTGATCAACGATACGCGCGAGCAACTGGCGGCGACAGTGGAAGTGGTCATGATGAATATCGACATGGTACGGCGCAGAGGAGCGCCATTTCCCGATGAGGCTAAAGTCGCACTGGACAGTTTGCACGCCCAGCACTGCGGCTTGGGCTGGGAGGCGCCAGTATGCGGGGTGATGCGTGCTTGAGGCGCGCGCTCTCACTCTGGCTCATCGCTGCAAATACTCGCCAATCGCATCCAGCGCCGGTTTCGGGCGGTAGTCTGAATCCCAGATGCCAAAGTGATGCTCGGGATTGTCCGAACTTTCACAGGGAGAGGGATAACAAGTGGCGGTCCGCGGGAAGTCAAAGGCGGTCCAAATCATCCATCCCAACAAGTCCGCCTTTTCGCTTGCGGAGATTGCGGAGGACAGAGCCTGCGCCTGCGCCCCCGGGGACAGACCGCCGAACGTGCTGTAGCCCAGCTCTTCCAGCAGAATAGGTTTGGCTGTCGAAAGCTGCAGGGCGCGGATCCGCCGTTGCAAGTCCTCGGCCGAGGACCAATGATGGAAGCTGATAAAATCGACGGTGGGCGCGGTAGAATGCGCCTCGTTTAACCAGCCGGCGGTCAACAAATGATTCTTGTCAAGAGCGCGGAGCAACTCCGCTGTTTGGCGCAGCCAAGCCAGCACCTGCACACGCGGAAAACGGCGCTGCAATATACTCCGCGATCCATAATCTATATCGCCCTCGTTGCGAAGATCCCAGGCCATAATTGCCGGCGCCCCCGCATAACGGCTGACGATGATTCGCGTCTGCTCCCGCACGTGAGACGGATTTGCATAGAGGGGATACTCAGTGAGATCGGGCATATCGTTTAAGGTCACGATCAGCCGAAAATCGAGTTCAGCCGCGAGACGCATCATCTGATCCAGGCGTTCAAAGGCCGCGGGGCTGGGCCGGTCGGGGGCGTCATGGCAGGGGAAGAGCGCGCCGTTCCACAAGAAAATCCGCAGCGAATTGAACCCGGCGTCGCGGATCAATTGCATCTCCGACCGGACATCAGGCATCGTGGATTCAAGCAGGAATCGGCGCCAGGGCGCCCGCGCGGGATAATAGTTGATGCCGCGCACCTTGTAGGCCTTTTCACCTTCTACAAGGCTCTCGCCACGAAGCTGAATGTACGGACGCGTATCGGGGTCGACAAATGGGGGCAAATCTGAAAGTTCAATACAATTGTCCGCGGCGAGGGAAATGACGCCCTGCGCCATGCTCCACAGAAACAGCAGAAGAAGGCGAAGACTCATGGAGAGTTGCGAAGGGGCTAGAGTTCGCGCGGGAATGTCGTCAGGACGTCCAGACCATCTTCAGTGACCGCGACATTGTCTTCGATGCGCACGCCGCCAAGGCCGGGAATATAGACGCCGGGTTCGATGGTGAAGACCATGCCCGGCAGCAGTTCCTGTCGATTGCCCGCCACCATATTGGGCAATTCGTGTACGCTGAGTCCAAGGCCATGGCCCAAACGATGGATGAAAAACTCGCCCAATCCCGCAGCTTCAATCACGTCGCGGGCGACGCGATCCACCGCTTCACAAGTGACGCCCGGTCGCGCGAATTCGCGGGCGGCTTTGTTGGCGCCATATACAGCCTCATACATCGCGCGCATTTGCTCGGTCGGCTGCCCGGCACAAAAGGTGCGCGTGATATCCGCGGGGTAATCCTGGTAGCGCGCGCCGAAGTCGATGAGCAGGAACTCATCTTCGCCCCAAACGCGATCACCGGTATCGCCATGTGGCAAGCCGCTCTTCTCGCCGGTCAATACCAGCATGAATGGCACTCCCTGCGCGCCGCGCTCCAGCATTTCGGCTGACAGTCTGTCGGCGATTTGCCGCTCGGTCATCCCGGGCCGCGCCCAGTCCATGGTCGCTTCCAGGGCCGTCTCGCTGATCTCGATTGCCTTACGCAATCTGGCAATTTCTTCTGGCGCCTTGCGGGCGCGCAAGGTCAAAAACAGGTCGCCGGCGTCAATCGCCTGATCGGCAGAAACACCTGCCCTGCTCAAGGCAAGCCACTCAAAGAGGCGCAGTGTCTGCCCATCCATGGCGATTGCATTTTCCTTGAGCCCCAAGTCCGCGACCGACTCTCGAAAGGCGCTATCATAACCGTCGCGGTCCGTCCACATGAATCGGCGCGCCTCCAGGTCCGGTCGCGCTTCCAATTTGGCGACCTCCAATTCGGGAATGATTAGCGACAAGCCCTGCCGGTTATACAAGGCTACGATCGGACGTTCCGATAGATGAAAGTGCAAGCCGGTGAAATAGACCATGTTTTCGCCGGGCACCATCGCCACCGTGTGCGCGCCGCTCCCTTCCAGCAAGCTGTCCAGACGCTCTTGATAATTGATTTGCATAGGGACTCACCTCCAAGGACATTCAGCTTACTATGAACTCGTCGGCACTTCAACTCGTTTTTAAGAAAGAAATGCCGGTCCCAACCGGAGACAGGCTACATGCGCGATCTCAAGCTGTCCCTGATTGGCCAGGGGCGGCTGGCGCTATTCCCGCTTTGAACGACCTTGATATACAATGAGCGCTACAACCGCCCAAGATACGCTTGAGAGCACCAAGGCCTATGAATCTCGACTATCACTTGCTTGACGTCTTCACCAATCAGCCCTTCGGCGGGAATCAGTTGGCGGTCTTCGCTGATCCCCCGCTCGACCTCCCGACCAGCACGATGCAATTAATCGCCAAAGAGTTGAATCTGTCTGAAGTCACTTTTGTCTTTCCACCTGCGGACCATCAAAATGACTTTCGAGTGCGAATATTTACACCGGCAAGGGAACTGCCGATGGCCGGTCACCCGACAGTCGGGACCGCCTTTTTGCTGGCGCATCTCGGACTCATTGGCGAGATGGCAAAGTCGCGCAGTTTGACATTCGAAGAGGGCATTGGCCCGATTCGAGTTACTGTAGAGAGCGATGAAGACGGGATGCCCGCTGGCGTACTGATGCGACAGCCCATCCCGCAATTCCTGGACATCTACGAAGACCGCGAGGCCATTGCGCGGATGCTCTCGCTGAGGCCGGACGATCTTCACCCCAACGCTCCCCCCCAAGTTCTCAGCAATGGTCTGCCCTTTCTTTACGTGGCGGTTGAGTCCCTGGACGCCATACGGCGACTCAGCTTGCGCCTTGACCTGTGGCAACAGTTGCTAAGGGGCAAGCCCGGCGAAAACGTCTTTGTCAGCACAACCCAAACGGAAAACCCGGGCTCGACCGCGCATAGCCGGATGTTCGCGCCCGCATTGGGCATCGCCGAAGATCCGGCGACCGGATCGGCGAGTGGGCCGCTGGGCGTATACTTGCTGAAATATGGCTTGGTTGACAGCGGGGAAATCGTCAGCGAACAAGGTATCGAAATGGGCCGTCCCAGTTTCATCAACATAAAAGTCGACAGACAGGGAGACAAATTCACGGAAGTGACGGTCGGCGGCACTTGCGTCTATATGGGACAAGGGAGGCTGATCGTCCGCTAGGATTCATATGCAGCTGGGTCGCAACTCACCTTGGGTTTACGCCCAATTCCTTTGCGTATCCACGGGCAAAGACCAAGTCGCCACGACGGCCGCGCCAATAACAAGATGAGTCGCGAAATATGCTATCATTGAAGTGAACTGGAGCAGCGGCGGAGATGGCAAAAAGCGTCGTTATCGAGCACTATGAACCGGAAGCGGTCATGCGGGGTTTGCTGGATGGGGAAGGCTTCCGCAACCGCGTGGCCGGCGCTTGCATCTACACTTGCCCGCGCTGCAGGCACCGAATCCGTTTTCGCTGGCGCAGTTTCTATCGCGCTGATGGACGCTCGCCAATGCCCCGCCACCTTCGGCGGATTCTTGATGATTTCACGCCTGAGTTGCCGACTGATGAACAGAGCATCATCGATTTTCATTGTCCCACATGCCGGGCCCCAACACGCATCATCTTCAGCATTCTTGATTACAAGAAAATCGCATACCACTTCGACATCTATGCCGTGCTCGTGGGCGAAGGCAATCCGCAGAAATGAGAGACCTGCTAGCGACCCTGAACGACTACGACCCCGGCATGCTGCCCGCTCTGGCGGAGACTTGGGGAATCGCCAGCAAGAGCCTGGTCGATGATGCGATAATCCCACAATTACACCGTGCAATGCTTGATCCGCAGTCGTCGGAAGCGGCCTGGGACAAGCTCGACGATAGCGCCCGCACCGCCTTGCAACTGCTCGTTAGCAGCGGGCAGCAACGCATGAAGATCGGACAGTTCGAGCGCTTTTATGGCAAGATTCGAAAACTGGGACGCGCGCAGATCGAAAAGGAACAGCCCCACCTGCAAGGCCAAAGCATTGCCGAAACGCTGTATTATCGAGGCTTTATTGGCGAAGGATATGACAAAGTCGACGACAATCTCATAGGCTTCTTTTACGTGCCGCCGGATCTGGCGGACGCGCTGCCCCTGCACAAAACAAGTTATGAACATATTGAGGTCGAAGATTCGTCTTCCCTTGACCTGCCGTCCCTGCCCACGATTGACGACGTGCAATACACAAGCTCCGCCGATACCTCGATTGTCGACGACCTAACCACCTTGTTGGCGTTCACCCAGGCAAATGAAGTCGAAATGGAGGATGATGGACTTTCCCATCAGGCCGTACGAGCGCTGATGCCGCATGTCTTGCATGACAGTTCAGTCCGCCTCGACTTCCTGCTCGGCCTGGGCATCAGCGCAGCTCTCATCACTTCACAGGACGGCAAGGCCTATCCGCGGCGCAATGAGGTCCGCGCATTCCTAGCCGCGACGCGCGCGGAACAAATTCGGCTGCTCGCGCTGGCATGGCTGGAGAGCCAGACCTACCGCGATTTGTGGCATATTCCCGGCCTATTCCCCGATGATTCCGGCTGGTCCTATGATCCGGCCGGGGCTCGCGACGCTGTCATGAGCCTCTTCACAGAGTTGCTGCCCGAGCAAGGCTGGGCTTCGGTCAACGACTTGATCGACGTCATCAAGGACATCGAGCCAGATTTTCAACGCCCGGATGGCGATTACGACAGTTGGTACATTCGCAACGCGGCTGGTGAGTTTCTCAACGGATTTGAGAGTTGGGACGCCGTGGAGGGCTCATTGATAGAATTCTATGTGGTGGGTCCGATGCATTGGTTGGGCTTGGTCGATATCGGCGAAGACGTCCTGCGTTTGACCGCCTACGGGCGCGCCTTTCTGGAAATTCAGGATTGGCCCCTGCCTCCAGACCAGCCCCACCCGATCGAAGTACGCAACGACGGCGCCTTGCTGGCGTCGCGCCGCGTCAATCGTTTCGAGCGCTTTCAACTGGCGCGCTTCGCTCAATGGGAGCAGGCGGGCGATCCTTATGTCTACCGGCTTGACGCGGAGAGTATTCAACGCGCTACCGTCCAGGGCATCAACGTGCAGCATATTCAGGCTTTCCTGGTTCGACAATTGGAGGGCAAGCCAATTCCCATCCCGATCGTCAAGTTGCTGCGTAACTGGCAGGATGGCGCCAAGACCACGGTGAGTATTGAATCACACATAATTTTGCGCACCAGCAATGAAGAGGTGCTGGACAAGATTTTCGCCATGCCGGCTTTTCGACGGCATTTAGGCGCGCGCCTCGGTCCCATGTCTTGCGTCATCCGCGAAGACCAATGGCAGGATCTAAGTGACAAGCTGGGCGACGACGGCATAGAAGTGGACGCGGCAAGCCTGGGGCGCGGCAACAATTGACGGTCAATCCTTTTTGATGCCCAGCTGATAGACATCGCTCTTGGACCAGCCCGCCTCTTTGGCAATCGCTTTCGCCGCCGCCGACAAGCTTTCGCCCGCGGATATTCGCTCATTCAGAGCAACGATGACTTGCTCGTCCGGCCAGCGGCTCTCTGTGGATGGAGCGCCGGCAATCAGCAAGGTCACTTCCCCGCGAGGATTCTCTCGAAGAAAGTAGTCACAAGCTTCCCCGGCGG
>JAPOWG010000108.1 GCA_026707745.1 Chloroflexota bacterium | reverse complement strand
GGGGCGAACCCAACACCGATAGCGAACTGATCCGCGTGACGCAACTGGTCATGAACGGCGAGATGACACCCGATGAAGCAGCTGAAACTGTCCAGGCTGGACTGGCATCGTGGTACGAGCCCCAAATGGGGGAGTGAGTGACCGGGACTGATGTGGGTTTGCGATAGTGAGTGGACCCATAATTCTTGCAGCTTAGTCGAATTGCAGGGGCGACATGGCATGTCGCCCGAATCTACAAGTCACAGCGACAGCGGGCGACCAGATTGGTCGCCCCTACAGGGCTCGCCTGTTTTGCATACCTTACTTGGTTGTACTGAGAACACTGTCCGCGCCTCCCAAAGCGAACGTATCTGCCAGCACAGAATCAGGCGCAAGACGACTTAATCCGAGGTATTTTCAATGACAGCAAGCCTGCCGCGAGGCAGCCAGGCCAGGCGCGGGAAACCCTTTCCCACGCATATTATTGTCTTCCTGGCGCCGGCTGTCGTCATCTATGGCTTGTTCATGATTTATCCCTTGTTTGACTCCCTGCGCCTGGGTTTCTTCGTGCAAGTGACCCGTGGCGTAGAGCAGTTTGTGGGCACCCAGAATTATGCAACGCTGCTCACTGACGAGGCTATCTTGCAGCCGCGGCTGCTGAATGCCCTAAAGAATAGCTTCCTCTTCTTTGCGGTTAACATGCTGGTCCAGAATCCTGTTGCGCTTCTCCTTGCGGCGGCTCTGTCTACGAAGACCAGAGGGGGTTTGCTTTACCGCGTGCTGATCTTCTCGCCGGCTATCCTCTCTCTAGCGATTGCCGCATTTGTCTGGAGGCTCTTGTTAAGCCCGCTTTGGGGTATTGTCTACGACATATTGAAAGCTTTAGGGTTGGGGGCATACGCACAGCCCTGGTTGGGTCTTGAGAGCACAGCGCTGATCACGCTGGCGCTAATCTCCGCGTGGCAGTATCTGGGCATACCGATGATGCTGTATTTCGCCACTCTGATTAGCATTCCGAACGATTTGTTTGAAGCCGCCTATGTCGACGGCGCGACGGACTGGCAGATTTTCTGGCGAATCAAGTTGCCATTGTTGATGCCGATGATCGGCATTGTTTCGCTGCTGACCTACATCGGCAACTTCAACGCATTTGATGTCATCTTTGCGCTGAAAGGCGCAGATGCCGGCCCCAATTACGCCAGCGATACCATGATGACGTTTTTCTATCGCACCTTCTTCGGGTCCGGATTCCAGAAAGCCGATCCACACATGGGGGCGGCTGTCGCCGGGACGATGTTTGTCATTCTCTTGGCGGGTGTGTTGCTTTACCTGTTCATCCGCCGGCGGATTCGGTCTTACGAGCTATAAGGCATGGCGCGTCATGGCTAGGAATACTGACGCAGACAAGAAGCGATTGCGGACGTACATGTCCGGTGTCGACTTGCGTCATCTGACAACCAAGGTCTTGAAGCACTGGATGCTCCTGGTGTTTGCCTTCGTGTCTACCGCGCCGGTCGCCCTGGTCGTAATTAATTCACTTAAGGGGCGCCGCGCCATATTCAGAAATCCTTATCACCTGCCTAACGCTGATACATTTGACCTGGTTGGCTACGAAACTGTATTCGAAAAGTCCCAGTTTCACGTCTACTACTTCAACAGTTTGTTCGTAACCCTAACGGCCCTTGCTCTCATTCTCTTATTCGGAACCATGGTGGCTTTTGCCCTGGCAGAATATAGCTTCCCGGGAAACAACTTGCTGCGACTATTCTTCTTGTTGGGCATCATCATACCGATACGATTGGGATCCGTCAGTTTGCTGCGCTTGATCGTCTCTCTCGATCTCATCGGCACGCTATGGGCATTGATTGTGGTGTATGTTGCCGGGGGAATGCCGCTAGCCGTCTTCATATTGACGCAGTTTATGAGCCAGGTGCCCGGTGAGCTCAAGGATGCCGCGCGTGTGGATGGCGCGAGTGAGTACCGGGTATTTTGGCTCATCTTGCCCATCATCCGGCCGGCGACAGGTACGGTGTCGGCGATTTCCATCATTCCCATGTGGAACGATCTCTGGTTTCCGCTCGTCCTGGCGCCAGGGGAAGCGACCCGGACGGTGACCCTGGGTGCGCAGCAGTTCATGGGGCAATTTTCCAACGACTGGAACGCGTTGTTGGCGGCGCTTTCGCTCTCGTCAGTTCCAGTATTAATCATCTACTTCATCTCCTCAAAACAGCTCCTGCAGGGATTGACCGCCGGGGCACTAAAGAACTAGAGGGACGCTGCGATTGGAGAGCTATGTTGAGCGATGAGAAGCGGTAGCGGGTTATGAAAGACAAAATCAAGCTGGGAATAGCCGGCTGTGGGTTCGCCGGCACGCAGACGATGTATGCCCCCATTCTGCGCTTGCTTGAGAAGGGTCGAGTCACGGCGCTGATGGACCCGGATCAGGGGGCGCTGGACTTCATGACCCAGAACTACGGCGATTTCGATTGCTACGATGACTATGGCGAATTTCTGGCGGAAGCCGATATCGATGCGGTTCTGGTCGCTTCGCCAGTATATTTGCATGAAGAACAAGTCATTCAGGCGGCGGGTGCGGGCAAACACATCCTGTGCGAAAAACCAATGGCGCCTACCATTGAGGCCTGCGACCGTATGCGTCAAGCTGCCCAGGCGCACGATGTGACGCTCATGATCGGTTTTGTCAAGCGCTTCGACAAGAGCCTCCAACTGGAGCAGGATCTCATACAGGAAGGGCGGCTGGGGCGGCTGTTTCACATCCGCGCTGAGGTGAGTTGGTGCCACGACTTGTCTCCGCTCGGTTTCAACTGGCGGCAATCTCTCCGCGCGCTGGGAGGCATCTATCAGGACAATGCCAGTCATATCGTGGACCTGTGCCGCTGGTGGGCTGGCGAGGTTCAAAGCGTCAGCGGGCAGGCGAAGATTCTCAGGCCAGACTGGGAAGTCGAAACGCAGGCTCATGCCACCCTGCGGCATGAGAATGGCGTCGTTTCCACGATTCACGTCAGCAATGTGTCGCAAAAGCCGATGACGGAGTATTTTCTCCTAGAGGGCAGTGAAGCGGCGCTGGAGCTGCACTTTGGTCCCGCAATGAAGTACAGCTCGCCAGAACCATTTTCCGTCCGACTGTGGGAGCGCGGCCAAAAGCAGACAGATCTGACCCTTTTCAACTACGGCAACCTCGACCGGGAATTGCGCGAACACGGACCCTACAAGCGGCAGGTTGACCACTTTTGCGAGTCTATTCTGGAGAACAAAGCGCCCTGTATAGATGGCTTGACGGGGCGCAAGGCTATTGAAGTGGTCAACGCAGTCTATCTAGCCTCATGGAAGGATACGACGATTAAGCTGCCGTTATCTGCTTCGGGTGACCTTGAGCGCATTTTCCGCGAGATGCGGATGCAATACGGAGGCTAGGACCATGCACCGCGTGCGCTGGACATTGGAAAAAATCTCCGCTCGTCTTCAGTTCCTTTCAGAGGCAGCGATCTACCGGCGTAGTCAACCCCTGGGTCCCTTCAAATTCCATGCCGGTTCTCAACCCTTGGTGGGGATGGATGTCGACGACAGGGACTGGCAGGTCATCGAAGCGGGAAGCTATTGGGGCGAGCTGCGTCAGGAATTCACGCTGCGGACCACTTTCGCCGTGCCCGGGGATTGGGACCAGCCTGTCGCGCTATCTCTCCCGTTGGGCCTGAGTAAAAGCCTGGAAGCCTTGGCATTCCTCTACGGGCCAGAGGCAATGGCTTACCTGGATGGGGTAGCCTATCGGGGCGTCGACCCCAATCACCAGGAATTGCCCCTGCCCGAACACGTTCTTGACGGTAACGAACATCAGCTTGCGCTGCATGGTTGGGCCGGCATCAAAGATGAGCGCTATGAAATGGGTCTTCCCCGCCTGGTGCAGATCGATCAGCCCACACGTGACTTCATGACTGCTGCCGGCACCGCACTCGAAGTCGCCAAACAGCTGCCGGAAAATAACCCTATCCGTGTCAACCTGATCAACGTTTTGGACGCGGCGTTCTTGCTGCTCGATTTACGCGAGCCATTAGGTGGGGACTTTTACGAGAGCCTTCATGCTGCCCAGCGCGTATTAAAAGAGGGTATTGCCAATGCGGGGCCGCCGCTGGATGTCGTGGTGAGGGGCGTCGGTCACGCCCATATTGATGTGGCCTGGCTGTGGCCGCTGAGCCAGACTC
>JAPOWG010000053.1 GCA_026707745.1 Chloroflexota bacterium | reverse complement strand
TGCTGCCGACAGCGCATGAGGTGCACAATATCTTGACGATGAATGTGACGCCGGTAATGGCCGATGTCGCCGATACGCGCTCCGGCAAGCGCGCGCTCTGGCAGAAGCAGGATACTATCCGCCACAATCCGGAACTGATCGCGGCTATCTTGCTCGACTTAATGAGCGAGCGAATGGCGGTCAAGACGGCCGGTTAGGTCGCAGACTCTGGTAGTTGTGGCAAATCCATCTCGTCGACGGCTTGCAGTTCATTACTTTTGGTGAAGTTGTCTATTCTGACGAACTTCCTATCTAATTGCCTCGTCCGCGTCCCTGTCAAAGCATGAAAGTCGTCGTGCATCCCTTTAAATCTTCTTTCCAGCTTATCCATTTGTCCGGTATATTTTTCCCATTCCTTGCGAATGTCATTGACTACATCGACAATCTCCTGCGAGCGCTGCTCAATGTTGAAGTTCTGCGCCGCCTGACGAATCACTGCCAAGACGATGTAGAGGGTCAGCGGCGAGCACATGATGATCTTTTGCTTGAGCGCATTGTCGATTATTCTCTGGTCTTCTTCGTAGATGAAGCGATAGACTTGCTCGTTGGGTATGAAAATCAGCACACAATCCAGAGTCCCCGTCGCGATATAACCTCGCTTCTGGATTTCCGAAACCCGCTGGTCCACATCGCGCAGGAACTTCCGGCTGAATTCCTTCCTTTCCGCATCGTTTTCCGCCTCGATATAACGCAGATAATTGTCCAGCGGAAACTTCGCATCCATGTTTAGCGATTTCTGGTTGGGGAACAGAAATGTGAAATCAGGACGAGTGCCTGCCTCAATGGCGCTTTGCTTGATGTAATTTACACCCTCAACCAAGCCCATGAAATTGAGCATGTCCTCTGCCATCCGCTCGCCCCATTGCCCCCGCGCCCGATTGTCTGCCAGTGCATTTTGCAGCGAAGAAGTCGTTGAAGTCAGGCTCTTCAACTGTTCGTCTAGCGCGCTGTACTGCGCCTTGCGATCCGTCTGTAGCTCCTGTACCAGCCGCTCCACCTTGCCCAGCTTGACATCCATATCCGTTAATCGCTGATCAATCAATTCTTTCTTGCTATCGAGTTCCTTGTTATGTTCCTTTGTTTGCGTTTCGGATTTTTCGGTCAACTGATTCAAGTAGCTCTGATTCGATTCCTTGAGGCTCTCCGTCGACTTGTCCAGGACCTCGGCCACTTTTGTCTGGCTCTTCTCTAGTTCGGTAGGCACCGTCTTCAGCGTCTCTGACATCTGCTGCAACTGCGTGTCGATCAGCTCCTTTTTTGATTCAAGTTCGCTGCTGTGCCGTTCTGTATGGTCGGAGAATTTGTCGTTGGCCAGGTTCAAGAACCGCTCTTGATTCTTGTTCAGGGCTTCCGACGACAAGCTGTCGAAGGTCTTTTTCATTTCATCGGAGAGACGTTCGAAGGTATTGCGGACGTTCTTGCCATAGAAGCGATAGGTTAGCATAGCGAAGATAAATCCACAGACTAACCCCAAGCCCAATCCAAGCGCGACGCTCAGCCCATGCAAACCGTTTATCAGCGCGGAAAAACTGTCCATCGGTATCCCTCTTTATCTGTCCAGGCTCATTCAGCATATTCGTATTCGACTGGCTGTCAACACGATGTTGGGTCCGCGAATCATACCCGCCTTTGCGCCTATAGTCCCCCATGCTATAATACGCCCCGTTATTGGTTTTGCCGAGACAATCATCTGCCCGCAACCAATTTGCAGTGGAGAGAAAGGGCGTCACTTGACTTCGCTTGTTTTGACCGTCAGAGAGACCCTCCGTTACCGCGGCGCCATCGGGCAGTGGAGTTGGGTCTTGCATCGCCTGACCGGCGTCGGTGTTGTGCTTTTCCTGGCGCTGCACGTGATCGATACCTCCTGGGCGGTGTTTTATCCCGCTTTATATGTCAAAGCGATCGCCGCCTATCAATCACCGATTTTTACACTCGGTGAGTTTGGCTTGGTTTTTGCGGTGGTTTATCACGCCTTTAACGGGGTTCGCATCGTCATCTTCGATTACCGGCCCGAACTTTGGCGCTATCAGTCGGGGGCGGCCGTCGCGGTACTGATCGTGACCTTGCTGGTGCTGGCGCCGGTATTCCTGGGCATGGCCGGGCATGTGCTGGACTTCTACTTCACGGAACACGCCATCGCGGGCGACAAGCTGCTTGACGTTGTAGTTTTTTCCATCATCGAACAATTGCCCTTTATCGCTGGATTTGTCGGCGCTTTGGCGGCCGCGATCGTACTGGCGGCGCTCTACGGCATGATCCGCGATGGTGGCTCAACCGTAGCTGGCAAATATCCGGAAGCGAGCCCGATCGAGCGCTTCTGGTGGGCCTTCATGCGCCTCAGCGGCATTTTGATCCTGCCCCTGGTCTTCGGGCATCTGGCCTTGATGCACGTCGTACAAGGCGTCTTTGATATCACGGCGGCTCAACAAGTGGCGGGTACGCTGCAAGAAAACGGCAGCATCGGCCCCGTGCCCACCGCGGTAGAATTCGTCTACCACCGTTGGACCTACACAGCCTGGGGCGTTTTCGTCTGGCGCGTCTATGATTTGTTCTTGCTGGTGTTGGTGACCTTGCATGGCTTCAATGGCTTGCGTTATGTTCTGACCGACTACACCAGCTTCCACCCCTTTGCTCGACGCATTTCTTCGGCGCTATGCACGGTGATTGCGGCGGTCTTGTTGGCGGTTGGCGCGGCGGCGCTCTTTGTGCCGATCGAGAAAGACATTGTGGGCGAAGCGCTGGCGGCGACAGCGGAGATATACGAGTTGCGTGGCGAGGAAGTGCCTGCGGAACTGGAAGCCTATCTGACGGGAGCTGTCGAAGGCGCGGCAGAAGAGTAATGACTGAACTTGACGGGAACGCGGCGCGGCGCGTCCCGCGCGGGGGCAATGGATGAAAGTTCATAAACATGAAGCGATTATTGTGGGGGCGGGCGGCGCCGGTTTGATGGCCGCGCTCTATGCCAGCAAAGCCGGCGCGGATGTAGCCGTGGTCAGCAAGCTTTACCCCACCCGCAGCCATACCGGCGCGGCGCAAGGCGGCATTGGCGCGGCGCTGGGCAACCTCGACGAAGACAAGCCCATTTATCACACTTACGACACCGTCAAAGGCGGCGATTACTTAACCGATCAGGCGGCAGCCAAGATCCTGGCGGAAAACGCCGTCGATGCCGTGATCGAACTTGAGCACATGGGTCTGCCATTTGACCGCACCTCGGAAAAGCGCATCAGCCAGCGTCGCTTCGGCGGGCATACGCGCAACTTCGGCGAAGAACTGGTACGCCGCGCCTGTCACGCCGCCGACCGCACCGGTCACATGATCCTGCAGACGCTTTATCAGCAATGTATCAAGAACGAGGTCCACTTTTTCGACGAATTTCAGGTCGTCGACATGATCGTGGTTGATGGCGCGGTCGCTGGCGTCATCGCCATCGAGTTGGGCACGGGCGAATTTCACATTTTCCACGGCAAGGCCAGTTTCTTCGCCTCGGGCGGCTGGGGGCGCTGCTGGTCGGTTACCAGCAATGCGCACGCGCTGACCGGTGACGGCGCCGCTATCGCTCTGCGTCGCGGGGTGCCGCTGGAGGACATGGAATTCTTCCAATTCCATCCCACCGGCATTTATCGGATGGGCATTTTGATCACCGAAGGCGTTCGCGGGGAAGGCGGCGTCTTGATCAACAGCGTGGGCGAACGATTCATGGAGCGTTACGCCCCCAGCGCAAAAGACCTGGCTAGCCGCGATGTCGTCAGCCGCGCGATTTACCTGGAGACGCGCGAAGGCCGCAGCATCAAGAATCGTGGCTATGTACACCTGGATATCCGTCCGGGCACGGTCAACCGTTATTTTGCGGAAGAAGGGCGAGACCGCAATGACTTCATCGACGACGCCACTGTGGAGCGCAAGCTGCCCGATATCCTCGATTTTTGCCGGACTTATCTCGGCGTTGATCCGGTCAAGGAACCGATGCCGGTACAACCGACCGCGCACTATGCTATGGGTGGCATTCCCACAAATGTCGATGCCGAAGTCGTCGTTGACGCGAGCGGCACGGTGATGCCGGGCTTGTACGCGGCCGGCGAGACCGCTTGCGTGAGCGTGCACGGCGCCAACCGGCTGGGCACCAATTCGCTGGTTGATCTGGTCGTATTCGGTCGACGCGGCGGTATGCGCATGGCGGAATTCGTCAAAGGTGCCGATTGGAAGGCGCTGCCGGCCGATCCCGAAGGGGAGATCCGCGCTGAATTCGATCGCATCCGCAATTCAACCGGCAAGTCGCGCTCCGGGGAATTGCGCGCCAAAATGCAAGAAACCATGATGGAGAACATCGGTGTCTTCCGCACACAGGAAACCATGCAGCGCGGTATCGATGATCTGGCCGAGTTGCGAGAGCGATTCTATACCGACATTCAGATTGACGACAAAACGCGTATCTTCAACACCGATCTCATGGAAGCCTGGGAATTGGGCGCCTTGCTTGATCTGGCGGACGTGACCGCGCGCACAGCCATCGAACGTAAGGAAAGCCGCGGCGCGCATAGCCGCGAGGACTTCAAGGAACGCGACGACGAAAACTGGCTGGCGCATTCTCTGATCTCCCATGACGGCGCGCTCGCGGAGCCGAGCTATACGGTCAGCTTCGACAAGCCGGTCGATCTGTCACTCTGGGAAGAGGAGATCGCCCAGGGTGTGCCCGAGGATAAGCAGCAATTCCGCCCCAAGGCGCGTGTCTATTAGGCGGCCTGCGAGTGTCAACAAAGCTAATAGGGATAAATGAACGATGGATTTAACCTTCAAAACCAAACATCAGCTCCGGGCGCCGTTTATGCGTAAAATATCTTTAAGTCTGGTCCGTTCGCTTGCAAATCCAGAGTAGACCGATATGATGAATAGACCGATCGTGAGAATCCTAATTTCGCAATGGCGATTAATCGGCTTGCTTGCTCGTTACATATATTTGCATGTTCTTTACATCATGTTGCTCATGCTAAGATTCCTCTTCAAGGCAGCGGGGGCGGCGCTTGTGGAATCCGTGAAAATAGGATATTGCATCACATCCCTATCAAAAGAATACCGCGTCATTTTCGCGGCTTGTATCGCGCTCTTAATGTATCTCTTGGCGCTAAACTTGCTAATCCAAATGTGAACTGGACGTGAACGAATGGACGTAACCTTCAAAATCAGACGGCAGAACCCGGAAGTTCCTGGCCAGGAAAAGCCTTATTGGCAGGAATTTGTCCTGTCTGACGTAGATCCCGCCGATCGCGTCCTCGAGATGCTGCATCGCATCAAATGGGAACAGGACGGTTCCCTGTCGCTGCGGCGCTCCTGCGCGCACGGCGTCTGCGGCTCCGATGCCATGCGCATCAACGGCGTTAATCGTCTGGCTTGCAAGATGCTCATTCAAGATGTCGGGGAACGCGTGCAAATCGAGCCGATTCTGGGATTGCCCGTGATCAAAGATCTGATCGTCGATATGGAACCGTTCTTCGACCATTACAAGCGAGTCATGCCCTTCTTCGTCAATGAGGATCCGGTGCCGGAGGACGGACGCGAACGGCTGCAGACACAGGAGGATCGCGAGCTCTTCGATGATTCCACCAAGTGCATCCTCTGCGCTTGCTGCACAACTTCCTGCCCCAGCTTTTGGGCCAACGGACATTACGTCGGTCCGGCTGCGATCGTCGGGGCGCACCGCTTCATATTTGATACCCGCGATCAAGCTGGGAAAGAGCGCCTTGATGTCCTTAGCGAGCCCGACGGCGTTTGGCGCTGCCGCACCATTTTTAACTGCACGCCCGCCTGTCCGCGCGATATTGAAGTCACCCGAGCCATCGGCGAGGTCAAGTTGGCCATCCGAAAAGGCAGAACCGACGGCATTATTCGACCAAATGAGGTACAATAATTTGGAAGTTAGCCATATATCTGGTAGAATCTAGGAAATTCTCCCGTACAAATTGAATGATTATTAGGAGGTCATGTATGAAGGGCAAAGATTTCCCGAAGACAAGGTCAGTTTTCTGGTCACGACTGCTTGGTCTGCTGATCGCCTTCGCCATCATAACCGTGATGGTGGTCGGTGGCGTCAAAAACCTCATGACCGAGCTTTCCGCGGTCCATGAAGAATTGACCGCGAGTCAGCGCGAGCTCGCTGTGACACAGAATAAACTCGCCCAGACTCAAGCGGCGCTGGAGAATGAATCGCGCGCATTGCAGCAGAGCGCGCAACAGCTCGACGCCGCCTACAACAAGATCCGCGCTTTGCACAACGAGCGGGATCAGATCAAGGCCAGATGGGGCAATTCCCTGCGCGCCTTGCAGCAGCGCAATCAGCAGCTTGTGGTGACTGACAAAGAGTTGCGCGAAGCTCAGAAAGAGCTGGAGCGGCTCCAGCAAGCGCCCCAAGTGAGCATGATTGTGACGTCCGAGCGACAGTTCAACCTGAGCCAGCGGGAGCTGTTCGCCGCTTCACTGACGCGCATGGCTGTCGCCAGCGATGCCGGCGCCATGTTCTACGAAGGGCGACAGGCGCTGCATGAGAAGGAAAAGCATGTTTCCTACGCCGAGCGAACGCAGGTGATCATCACGCAGACATTGCCTGGGCACGATGTGCTGACATGTCTCAATAACCCGAATCTGGGTTGCGGGACGATCGTCGCGGCGGGCGTTCAGGCCTCGCAGATGCAAGCCTATTCCTATGAGTCGCAGTACAGCGCAATGGAAACGCTCCTGGTGGATGGCCGGCGCGGACGCCACCCCGGTAGGCGCCGCTAGGCCGTCGCTGCGGCTTTTTAGTGTAGATTAATCGCTTACCGCATAAAATGAGGCGGAGGACTCCGGCTGGGGTCTTCCGCGTTCTTGGACTTGTCTAGCCTGAGTTATCCGGTTGGTGGATTTCTTGGCGGGCGACCCATCGGGTCGCCCGTTCCTATTCTAGGTGTGAAGCCCTTTCTAAGCCGACTGAGAATTTGATCGGCAGGGGCTGATCGACTGCTATCCAGGAGTTCATATGATGCCACAACGCGCAGCCATCATCGGTGCCGGGACGATGGGCCTGGGAATCGCCGAATGCTTCGCCGTAGCGGGCATGGATGTCGTACTCGTTGACGGGTGTCCTGAGTTATCCGAGTTGGCCTTGAAGCGACTCGCTCGCCGTGTCAGGGCGCATGTAGACGCGGGTTTGCTTGAGCCATCCGTCCTGGACAGGGCAGCCGCCGTGAGAACGGCAAAGGACCTGGCAACTGCGGTCGCCGATGCCGAGTTGGTCCTGGAAGCAGTGCCGGAAAACATCGACATCAAGCGCGAGGTGCTTTCCGCCTGCGACAGGGACGCGCCCCTCGCTGCCATCATCGCGACAAATACGTCGTCGCTGCCCATAGATGACCTCGCGGCCTTCGTCAACCAGGATGAGCGCTTCCTGGGCATGCACTGGTTCAATCCGCCGGAATGGACGCCAGCGGTGGAAATCATTCCCTCGTCGCGAACCGATGAGGCGGTTGTCGAACGGCTGCGCGAGTTTCTGCTGGCGATCGGTAAACGTCCGGCGGCGGTCGGAAGCGCTCCCGGCTTTGTGGCCAATCGCATTCAGTTTGCGCTCTTCCGCGAAGCGGTCGCCTGCGTAGCTGAAGGCTTGGCGACGCCGAGGGAATTGGACGAATTGGTCCGCGGCAGTTTCGGTTTCCGCTTGCCATTTTATGGTCCCTTCCAGATTGCGGACATGGCTGGATTGGACGTTTATTCGAGCATCTTTGCAGTGTTGGAGCGGGGCTTGGGCGAGGAGTGGCAGCCGCCCGAACTGTTGCGAAGGGTCGTCGAGGCCGGGCGTCACGGCGCCAAGAGCCTGGCCGGCTTTTACGAATACAGTGAAGAAGAACGAGACATGCTGCTGCTGGAGCGCGACAAACGTTACGCGGCGCTCAACCAGTTGCTGGCTGAGTTGCCGCCGCAGATCTTCACGCCGCGAGGAACTGGTGATGATCAAGATTAAGAGAGTGGCGGTGATCGGCGCGGGCACGATGGGTCGACAGATTTCCTTGCAAATCGCGCGCAACGGCATTTCGGTCACTTTGTTCGACATCGACGATTCCGTTTTGGCGGATGCCAAGGCTGCTCAAGAGCGAATCGTCGCCGATTGGGTCGCTTCCGGCGTCGAATCGGAGAACGCGAGCAGCGCGATCCTGGGTAACTCGCGTTATGAGACGGATCTTTCCCTCGCCATCCGCGCTGCCGATCTGGCGATTGAGGCAGTGCCGGAGCGGCTCGAACTCAAACGGAGGGTGTTCAGGCAAATCGACGGTCTGGCGCGCGAACATGCGATCATCGCCAGCAACAGTTCGTCCATCCGTATCAGCGCCCTGGAAGACGCTACCGAGCGCCCGGAACAAGTAGCGAATTTGCATTTCTATCTGACGGTTTGGGACAACCCGATGGTGGAAATCGGCGGCGGCAGTTCTACGCGCGACGATGTGCTGGATGCCCTGTCCGCATTCGCCCGCGCCATTGGCGTCTTGCCACTGCGGGTGAGGGGGGAAAGCACGGGCTTCATTTTCAACCGCGTCTGGCGAGCGATCAAAAAAGAGGTGATGAAAGTGGCCGACAGCGGCATCGCGGCGGTGGAAGATATCGACCGCGCCTGGATGATCAAATTCGGACGCGAGCAGCCGCCGCCCTTCGCGCAGATGGATCGCATCGGCCTGGACGTCATCTACGATATCGAAATGCGTTACGCCGAAGAAACTGGCGATCCGGACGATCTGCCCCGCCCAATTTTGACGGAAAAGGTAGAACGCGGCGACTTGGGTATGAAAACAGGTCGCGGCTTCTATAACTATCCTGATCCAGCTTATACGGCCGAGGATTTCCTGGATCCGGATGCTTCCGAATAGCCCGCGCTGCCCGGTCGCGCGCGCACTTGACATGGCCAAGGCGCCGTCGTAGAATACTTGGCGCTACCGCTCCCGGGAAATGTCCTTGAGCATGCTCTGCCGCCATGCTATACTGCATCGGCTATGCCACCATAGCTCAATTGGCAGAGCACCTGTTTTGTAAACAGGTTGTTCTGGGTTCGAGTCCCAGTGGTGGCTAGGCTTTAACAGCCGCATGAGATGGGTCGGTGCCCGAGTGGCTAAAGGGGGCGGACTGTAAATTCGCTGGCGAGAGCCTACACTGGTTCGAATCCAGTCCGGCCCACTATCGTTGCGCACCGCTTTGCTGGTAGCGACGAAGCAAAGTTGTTCAGCGAATACGCGGTTGCACGCCTCCGTAGCTCAGGGGTAGAGCGCTCCCTTGGTAAGGGCGAGGTCATGAGTTCAAATCTCATCGGAGGCTCTTGTCCAGAGAGATGCAGGTGATTAGCTAAAGGGAAGATCATGGCGAAGAAGGGACAGCGCATCGTCGTCAAGCTGCGCAGCACGGAAAGCGGTCACATGTATATCACCGAGAAGAGCCGGCGCAATACGCAGGGGCGCCTCGAATTGCGCAAATATGATCCCTACTTGCGCAAGCATGTGCTGTACCGCGAAACCAAGTAGAATTGCGCCGCGTATTGGTGTATAGTAATCATGGGACGCGCCGATAGCATAGGGGTATAGCTCAGTTGGTAGAGCGACGGTCTCCAAAACCGTAGGTCGAGAGTTCGAGTCTTTCTGCCCCTGACGAGATCCTTAAACACCGTCCGCCGAGACGGTGTTTATTCATCGGCAATCGCCGAAAAGAGTTTGCGAGGAGGCCGGAACCATGGCAGCGGACAAGAGCGAGGGTGCGATCACCGAACGGAAGGGCGCAGCGACCCCGGGGCGCCGGACGCGCAAGATCAAGAAGGGCAAGCCGGAGCCGCAGGGCAATACCATGACCCGCCCGCTCTACCAAATGGTGGACTATTTTGTGAATGTCCGGTCGGAGTTGAACAAGGTGGCATGGCCCAACCGCGAAGATACGCGGCGCTTGACCATACTTTGCATCAACGTCACCATTGCTTCCGCCATATTTCTGGGCATTTTGGCTGTGATCTGGTCCGAATTCATGCGCATTGGGCTTAACCCCGGTTACGCCTGGATGCTGTTGGCGGTTATTGTTGCTATGGTGGGCTTTGCCTTGCTAATGATCCGCCGCGGCTCGATTTAGGCAATTAGCCGCCACTTAAGTCAGATCAATACTGACCGTAGGGCGGTGGAGCAATCCTTCGCCGGTCCACGGCAAGGAGTCTGGCCCATAGTCCAACGGGCGAGAGGGCCTATTGAAGAAGAGAATTATGAGCGAACAACCGAAAGACATACAGCAAGCGACCGACTACGATCCCAATCCGGTCTATATGGATGATGCGACAGGGCCGGAAGAAGACGTCGAAGGATTGAACATCGTACTTGACGATGGCGGCGACGAGGACGATTCCAAGCGTAGTTGGTTTTTCATCCACTGCTATTCCGGCTACGAAAAGAAAGTCGAACACGCCTTGCGTCAGCGCATTGACAGTATGGGCATGCAAGATCAAATCTACGATGTGCTGATCCCCACTGAAGATGAAATCGAGGTCAAGGACGGCAAACGCCGCACCGTGGAGAAACGCGTCTTCCCCGGTTATGTCATGGTACAGATGCGCTGGAATAAGGAAGAAGCTGAGTTGGACAAGGACGCCTGGTACACGGTGCGCAATACGCCGGGCGTGGTTGGCTTTGTCGGGGGCGAGAATCAGCCGACGCCGCTGCGCGACGAAGAGGTCAAGCGCATCATGGATCGGATGGATTCCGAAGACATGGTGGTCAAGGTCGATTACAAGATCGGCGAGCGCGTGCGCATAGTCGGGGGACCATTCAACGATTTTCCCGGCACGGTGGCGTCCATCGATTCCGGCCGCGAGAAAGTGCGCGTCATGGTTGATTTCTTCGGTCGCGAAACCGCTGTTGTGCTCAGCTTTATGGAAGTGGAACGCATGTAGGATTGCCCCCACCTTAAATCCTTCCCCGAGAGAGGGAGGGACTTCAAAATACCGTGGCTCCCTTCCCTCATTTTGGGGGAAGGGTTGGGGATGGGGGATATTACGGAGGTAACGGACATGGCAAAAAAGATCAAAGCAATCGTCAAGCTACAAATCCCCGCTGGCAAAGCCAACCCCGCGCCGCCAATTGGACCGGCGCTGGCGCAGCACGGCATCAACCTGATGCAGTTCTGCAAGGAATACAACGGACGCACCTCCAACCGGATGGGCGATATCGTACCGGCGGAGATCACGGTCTTTGCGGATGGTTCTTTCAAGTTTGCGCTGAAGAGCCCGCCCACGTCATTCTTGATCAAGAAGGCGGCTGGCTTGGAAAAGGCGGCCTCCAACCCCGCCACCGAGACCGTCGCTGTCTTGAACCGCGACCAGGTGCGGGAAATCGCGCAGGTCAAGATGACCGATATGAACGCCATTGATATCGAAGGCGCCATGCGCCAGGTCGAAGGCACCGCGCGACAGATGGGTATCAAGGTCGCCGAATGACCACGGCAGTATAGTGGTATTAATCCGACAACGAGATTGCGATTCATTTTTGAAATTGTGGGAGGGCAGACGCCCGCTAACCACTAGGAGAAGAGATCATGGGCAAGAGATACAAAACAGCGGCGGCGGCATTCGATCGACAGAAGAATTATCCGATGGAAGAAGCCCTGCGCATCGTCAAGAGCAACGCCACTGCCAAGTTTGACGAAACAATCGAAATCCATTTTCGCCTTGGCATTGATCCGCGACACAGCGATCAGCAAGTGCGTACCACGGTGATGCTGCCGCATGGCACGGGCAAGAGCGTACGCATCCTGGCTTTTGTGGATGAAAGCGAGGCCGATGCAACGCTGGCGGCGGGCGCCGATATCATTGGAACGGATGAAGTGATCAACCAGATACGCAACGACGGCTGGCTGGAATTTGATGCCACCATCGCTACGCCGCCGATGATGCGCAAGGTCGGTCAAATCGCGCGTATTTTGGGTCCCCGCGGTTTGATGCCCAATCCCAAAGCCGGAACAGTCGTGCCAGCCGATGACTTGCCGCGCGTGATCAACGAGTTAAAGGCGGGACGGGTCGAGTTCCGTAATGACAAAACCGGCAATCTGCACGTGCCTGTTGGCAAAGCCAGTTTCTCGCACGAACAACTGCAGGAGAACTTGCAAGCGGTGGTGGATACGGTCCGCAATTCCAAGCCGGAATCGCAAAAAGGGACCTATGTGCGTCGCGTTGTGCTAACTTCAACGATGGGACCCGGCGTCCGCGTCGACGGAACTGTCTAGGCAAGCCAGACCAGGGTCAATGGCGCGTCATCGCATTCGACGTCAATTAATAAGGGCGAGCCTGTGGCTCGCCCCGTCTTTTTGCACTGGCTCCTGATGAAGCGTTTTAGGCTTTGAGGCGCTCGAAGTATTGCTTGCGGAATTTGGCGACTTTTGGCGCGATGACATAGCTGCAATAGCCCTGTGTGGGATTGTTGGCGAAGTAGTTCTGGTGGTAGTTCTCGGCAACCCAGAATGTGCTTGCCGGCGTGACCTCGGTCACAAATTGCTTCCGATAAAGTTTCTCCGCTTCCAAGCGCTTGATCGTATCCTCAGCGATTTGGCGTTGCTCTTCCGAATGGTGCCAGATGCCCGAGCGGTACTGCGGTCCTCGGTCGTTTCCCTGTCGGTTTAGCGTGGTGGGATCGTGGATGGTGAAAAAGATGTCCAGCACGTCCTGGAAACTAATGACCTCGTTGTCAAACGTGACATTGACGACCTCGGCATGGCCAGTGGTCTTGGTGCAGACCTGCTCGTAAGTTGGGTTGTTGACGTGGCCGCCCATGTAACCGGATATCGCCGATTCGACGCCGGTCAACTGACTGTAGACAGCTTCCACGCACCAAAAGCAGCCGCCGCCCAAGGTCGCTACTTCCTTGCCCATGATTCTTGTCCTTCCGTCCGTTGCTTTTGCTTACAGTATGGACGCAGATTATTGCTGAATTCCTACGGGGACGTTAAATCTTCGTCAGAGCCGCTCGGCGGCGGCGAAAAGTCTGCCCCGCCCACGCACATGGAGCCCGCTTGTCGGATGAGCGCCGCGGTTTACAAAAACAGTACATCGCCGCTCTGATGAATGGTCCGGGTCAAGCCAGCCCATTCCGACAGCGTTAGCGTCTCGGCGCGGCGCTGCGGATCAATGCCAGCCGCGCGTAGCAGTTCGCTTGTCCGCGCCGACCTAATGCCTAGTCCACCCGACAGCGCGTTCTTAAGTTGTTTGCGTTTCATGCTGAACCCGGCCCTGACCACGCGAAAAAAAGCCTCCGTGGAAGGTACGGCGACGGGGGCGCTCTTATGCGTTTCGATCCGCACGATGGCGCTATGGATGTTAGGGCGCGGCCAAAAGACGGCCGGGCTCAACTTGCCGACAATCTTCGGGACGCCGTAATACTGAAGCGCGACCGCAAGCAGGTTCATCATGCCCTCGCCCGAAACGATACGTTCCGCTACCTCGTATTGCATCGTCAGTACCATTCGCCGCGGCGGCAAATCGGCTTCGAGGAAGTGCCAGAGAATGGCGCTGCTGATATAATAAGGCACGTTGGCGACCACGATATATTCCTGGTTCCCCAGCAACGTATTGATGTCGGTCTTTAGCACGTCATCAAAAACGAGGTAGACGTTGGACACCTCGTCGAAGCGGTCTTCAAGTACAGGTTGCAGCCGTTGGTCTACTTCGATCGCGAAGACCTCGTGGCAGCGTTCCGCCAATTTCGCTGTGAGCGAGCCGGTACCTGCCCCGACTTCCACCACCGCATCAGCGGCTGTCAGGTCTGCGGAATCGACGATCTTGTCCAAAGCCTGCGGGTCGTGCATGAAGTTCTGCCCCAAGCTCTTTTTGGGGAAGAGGTCGTAGCTTTCGAGAAGTATTTTGGGATTGGAAACCATCGCGCCTCGCTCAAAGGCCTTATACTAGCGCGCCGGTCAGTGAACCACAGCTGCTCGACGGCGGCGAGAATGTCACAGGAATGTCGCGCTCGCACAACATAATAAAGCTTCTCCTTGCATGAGCAAGGGGGTTTATAAAAAGAGTGCCAGGGCTTTGCGTGGAGAAGCCGGGCAATTGGGCGAAGGCCGCGCCTATCCTCCCTCCAGCGCCATCCCGACGAAATAAGTGGGGCTGCCTAGCAGACGATGGATGGGGCACCTGCTGGCGATATCGTAAAGGCGCTCCCGCTGCTTGTCGTCCAAATCACCGTGAAATGTCAAAGCCTTTCGCACCTCATGTACATAGAGATCGTCGCCGTCGTGCATGGGATAGTCCGAGCCTTTGAATCGCTCGTAATCAACTTTTACGTCGACGACCTGCAGGTCCCAGCCCTTGCGCTCGGCGTACATTTTGCAGGTGATCGCCATGCACGAGCCCAGCGCGCCCAGCATCATTTCACCGGGAGTAGGAGCCGTATCGGTGCCGCCATCTCCGACCGGTTCGTCGATATGCCATTCGTGATCTCGTACTTTGATTGTGGTTCGGGTGTTATCGCGCAGCGTGATTTCAACGGGCATGCCACCCTCCTTGTATTTTTCGACTAGAGCAGTGAGAAGCGCCTGGTCTCAGTCTTGTTTTTTGGGAAACAGGAGACTGATTTCTAGTTCGAAGCCAGGCAAAGTTTCGTCGCCGCTCAGCTTGTCGCCCACACCGAGAAACTCGGAGCGCAATTGACCGGATTCATCCAGGCGCCACACTTCGACGCCTTCTTGCTTAGGCAATACGATCCAAACTATGGTCGTGCCGCGCCGTAGATAAACTTCCGCTTTTCGGCGCACTTTGGCAAGCGTGTCAAAGGGCGAACGAATCTCCACCGCCAGGTCCGGCATCACGGGTACATATTTCTCTGTTGGCGGCTGTGGCAGGCGGTCGTAACGCAGAAAAGCCACATCGGGACCCAGCAATGTGTGGAGATCATCCGCTGAAAAATATCCCGAATCGGTTGTTACTTCTCCTAGTGGGTGGAGTTTGCTGTATTGCCACAAGTAGCCGGCAATCTCGACTGCCAGCAGTCCGTGTCTTCTACCAGGGGGCACCATAGTGAACAGTTCTCCGTCGATGAGTTCGAAGCGGACATTTTCGTTGTCGGGATCGTGCGCCAATCTCCAGACATCATCCACATCAAACAAGCGCTCTTGAATGACCATCGCAAGTTACACCTTTCGCTTGCCCGAGTATATCATATGGGCGGGGGATGTGTCATTGAATGCGGAGTTGCGGCCAGGGCGATTGCATCAGAATGCGGCTACTGACATGGTAGGAAATTGGACTGACTAATTAGTCACCAAGGGCGCCGAGAATTACCATTCTGAATGCGCAGTTTGCCCGTCTTCGGGGATCTTGAGGCCGGCGGGTTTCGTGAAGGACTGAGGCGCCCCCAAGATTTCCTCGCACAGTCCCGGAATTCAAGCTCGGGAAGTCAAAGCTTGCCGCCGCGGCAATTGCCGGGGAAAAAGTTTTTTCGGCAGTTTGGCAATCTGGCGTCCGTCCTGCAGCCGGGCTGATTCGGTTGTTAAGGCGCGTTTTATGTAGGGTAGCGCAGATTGGGGCGCAGGTGGCGACTAAATGGTCGCGTTTTGGGGAATTGCCACAGCCGCTGGGCGCGTAACCGGCGAATTTGGGCTACCGCGCTCGATGAAGTTTCGCTGGCAACTTTGCCGTATTCAGGTGACGGAATTAGAGGGAAAGTCGACAAACGACTCTAAACTCGGCGCTGGCGGTCAGTGTCTACGCGACCCTAGGTGTTCTCGGTGGTGAAAAAAATTTGATGCGATTGCCCTGGAGTTGCGGCTTAGATTGAATATCCAGTCGGCGGGACCGCCAGAACAAACATCACCGATAGCGCGGCGATCAGCAGAGGCAGCAGGAGCACCACTGCCAGGATGCGCTTTTCATCTTTCAGATGCATATAGAACCAGATGACCAGACTTGACTTGACAATCGCGATAGCCAGAAGCAGGATCGCCTTGATCGCGGTAAGCGCAGCTGCCGCGCTAGGCGCGTCGTGGATCGCGCTTTTGAGGAATTCGGCGCTGAGGACTTCAATGACGGTCAGGACGGCCAATCCGCCAAAGACGACAGTGTAAATACCGCCTTCCACGGTGATGTCGCGACCGAGCAGCCTGACGGTGTTGCTGTGATGCCCGTGATCGTCCTGTGTCATTTCCTGAGAAGCTTCAACCATGTGTCACGCTCCTAGCCGCTCGGCACGTAATCGGCGAAAAAGGTCTGACGCGCTTGTAGAAAACAACTGGCGCTTTCGTTCTTATGAGCAAGACGGTTCATCATACCAGATAAATCAAGGTGAAGAGCATAATCCAGACCACGTCGACAAAGTGCCAGTAAAGGCCGAACATTTCAATGCCGATCGGGTCCTTATCGTAACGACCCTTGGCGCCGCGCCGCATCACCTCCAGCGCCCAAAGCACGCCAACAAAGACGTGCGCGCCGTGGAAGAAGGTCGGAGCATAAAAGCGCATGCCAAAAGTCTGCCACTGCGACTCGATGTCGTAGCCCAGTGTGATGCCCAGGTGGGCAAGTTCGCTGTATTCGATGTATTGACCGGCCAGGAACACCGCGCCGCCCAAAGCTGTCGCGCCGATCCAGCGCAGCATGCCCGCGCGATTGCCCTGCTGCATGGCCCGTAAGCCCATCACCATGAAGAAGCTGCTGGCAAGCAAAACGAAGGTATTGGCGGTAACCAAGCCTACGCCGAGCTTTGAATGCGCCAGTTCCACGACATCCGGTTCGTTGATGCGGAAAAGTACATAGCCAACGATCATCATCGAGAAGATGACAATTTCGGATGCCAAGTAGAGCCACATGCCGAGCTTCATATTCTCGTTATGTTCTTCGGCGCTCATGTGGCCGTGATCGTCGTGGGCGGGGGCACTCAGTTGATTAGCGGTCATTTCTGCCATGCTGTGTCACTCACCTTATTTTTCGTAACCAATGGCGTGCGGAATCGCGCGGATCACGCCCGCGACGCCGCCAGCGATCTTGCCCATTTCTCGGACGGGAAGTATCTGTGTGCGGTCGCCATCTGTCGGATCAACTTCTTGCGCCTGCTTGACACCGCGATGCGCCAGATAAAAGAATACCGCGATCCCGCCGGCTGCCAGCGCCAAGGAGATGAATATGACGAAGATAAACCCGAGCAGTACTGTGAACTGACTGGTGCCTTCAATGGTCTGGTTTGAAAAATGATCGGGCGGCAAGAGCAAGCCCAGGATATCTTGTATGGGAATGACAAAGTCGCCAAATCCGTTGGCGGCGGCATCGGCGTTGGGTTCCGTGGCCGTCTGCAAGCGCAGGCCATGCGGGAAAAGCGCGAAGGCGAACAATATGATAGTG
Source organism: Chloroflexota bacterium (assembly GCA_026707745.1). Lineage (GTDB taxonomy): Bacteria > Chloroflexota > Anaerolineae > Aggregatilineales > Phototrophicaceae > UBA6055. Next base: position 19,094 of record JAPOWG010000053.1, on the reverse strand, counting down.
CTGACCACCGAAATCGTTAGCACAAGGAAGAGTTGGCCGGCGTAAAAGATCATAGTCTGCCACAAGCAAGACAGGCTCATCAAGACCGCGCCCAGCGTGCCGGGGATGCCAGCGATAGCGCCCAGAAAGAAGCGCCAGCCGCCAAAGATCGCCAGCCAGATCAAGAACCAGACGACATTGATGATCCAGCGGATCAGCAGCAGCCCCAGGTTCAAATAGGGGAATTGCATGGGCTTGGGCGTGTCGTTGATGATCTGCCAGGCGAGGTCCCAGAGCCACTTGCCCAGCCGAAAGACGGGTCCGCTGGTCCTTAGCGCGAACTCGCTTTCCGGCGCTGATTCGTCTTCTTCGTGGGCGCCGTCGCCATGTTCGCTCATCTTGGGATCAAAGGCGCCGACACCCCACATGAAGGCGAACATGGACGCAAATGCCGCCAAGACCAGCCCGACTTGCGCGCCTTCGCTGGTATCCGCATTCATCCAGACCGGATCCATGTCTTGTAGACTGCGAATGCCATAGACAATCGCCAGCGACAAGACGAATACAGCGATCATGTAAGGTATGGCCCGCGCGAGACCGGGTTTGTCCATGAATTGCTACTCCCTACGACCGATGGTCTGTCCTAACTGCGAGTCTTTCTTCCAATCACCTGTTCCGGCGAGACTATTAGCGAATCCAATAGAGCACCAGGTAAAAGAGCATCCAGGCGAAGGTGACGAAATACCATAACTTGGCCGCGCCTTCCACCGCCCAGGAATCATGTTCATCGCCGCTGTATTTGCCCAGCTTTGCCCCTTGATAAACGCGACACATGATCGCGAGGATTGCCAAGGCATGCACAAAGTGAAATCCTGTCATCAAGCGAAAGGTATTGCCATATTGTGTGGCCATCGCGGCGTCGGACACGTTCAGAAATTCATAGACGATGATGGCCATGAACAGGGCGCCCAGCCCAATCGCCAGCCGCCACTTCACAAGAAACGCCATGGGAAACCCACGCCGCAGTACTTTCAGCGCCTGTACGACTAGCACGGAACTTATGAGCAAGGCCAAGGTGGCGACGCTGGGCAAGATCAGATCAAAAGGCGGGACGCCGGCCGGCGGCCACTGCGAATAGTTGAAGCGCAGTTGCCAGTTGACTACGATCAAAGCGATGAAGGCCATGATCCAACTGACTTGGAAGATGTTCATGCCGAGCCGGTTATTCTTCAGGCGAATTGCGGCAGCTCGCTGATCGCTTATTTTTTGTTTCTCAGTTCGCTCGATGTAGGTCGTCATACTCAACTCTAGAGACTCCACAACTTGCGCGGATCGCACAGGCGCCAAATCGCCCCTAGTCAGCGCCGGAAGGCGCTGGTTCGCGCCGGTCAAATGCCATATCGATCGCTTCAATATAAGCTGATGCCGCTTTGGTGCCATAGCCGTAGGGATCTTCGTAAGGAATAGGATCGTCATGGAAGTTGGTTGGCGGTGGTGGCGAGGTCGTGGCCCATTCCAGGGTCAAGGCGCGCCAGGGATTGGCGCCGGCGATCGGTCCATGGAAGTAGCTGCGCACAATGTTGTAAAGGACGATAAAGGTCGAGAATCCCAAGACAAATGCCGCAAAGCTGATCAGCCTGTTAAAGTCGGTAAAGGCGGGATCGTAGACGGCGACGCGACGCGGCATGCCTAGCATGCCGACGATATGCATGGGGAAAAAGGTGATCAGGAAGCCCAAATAGGTGAAGACGAAATGGATCCTGCCCAGCGTTTCATCCATCATGCGGCCGGTGATCTTGGGGAACCAATGATAGAGCGCCGCGTAGATGGCGAAGACGCTGCCGCCGAATAGCACAAAGTGGAAGTGGCTGACGACGAAGTAGGTATCGTGAACGTGAATATCAAATGGCAGCGCCGCCAGCATGACACCGGTAATGCCGCCGATGACAAACATCGACATAAAGCCGAGCCCGAAGAGCATGGCGCTGGTGAAGCGGATCTTGCCGCCCCAGATGGTGCCCAGCCAACTGAACATTTTGATGCCGGTGGGCACGGCGATGATCATGGTAGTGATCATAAAAGGAATGCGCAGCTCCGGTTGCAGGCTGGTGAACATGTGGTGCGCCCATACGGTGAAGCCGACAATCGCGATGGCCATACTGGAAAGCCCGACCATGCGATAACCGAAAACGGGCTTGCGACTGTGGATCGAAAGCACCTCGGAAAGCACGCCCATGCCCGGCAAGACCATGATGTACACGGCCGGATGGCTGTAAAACCAGAATATATTCTGCCATAGCAGGACATCGCCGCCGCCGGAGGCGTCAAAAAAAGTGGTGCCGGTCATGCGATCGAGCAGCAGCAGCGTCAAGGCGCCGGCCAGGAAGGGGGTCGCCATCACGGCGATGATGCTCGTCGCCAGCACCGCCCAACAGAGCAGCGGCATGCGCCAGATGGTCATTTCCGGCGGACGCATGTTAAGAATAGTGACGATGAAGTTGATCGAACCCAGAATCGACGACAACCCCAGCAAGTGCGCGCCCAGCGCCCAAAGTGTCTGACCGTCGCCGCTGAACAGCGTCGAAAGTGGCGGGTAGGAGGTCCAGCCGGCTTCGGCGGGACTGACGAAGTAACCCAGCAGCATGACGACGCCTGCCGGTGGTATCAGCCAGAAAGCGAAGGCATTCAGCCAGGGGAAGGCCATGTCTTTTGCGCCCAGCTGCAGGGGCACGACGAAATTGCCGTAAGCCGCCCACATAGGTATGATGAAGAGAAAGATCATGATGGTGCCGTGCATGGTGAAGAGGCTGTTATAGGCTGCGCCCGATACCATAAAATCCAGTTCGGGCGTCCAAAGCTCAAGCCGGATGCCCATGGCTAGCGCGCCACCGATGATAAAGAAGAGCAGGGAAGTGACGCCGTATTGCACGCCGATGATCTTGTGATCAACGCTCCAGCGCAGGTATTCGCTTAGCGCGGGGCGCTTAACCGCTTCGATCTCTTGAGTTGTTTGTCCTCCCCCGAGGGGTACGGCAATTGTCGCCATTGTTTCGCCTCTTCACTCAGCGTCAAATATGCTGTTTTGCTGCAATTTCCGCTATCGCCTCTATCCCGGCGCTACGCGGAATCGTTATCTGTATTCGATTCTGCCGCTTCTTCAACTGCTCCTGTGTCCGATATTTCGTCGTCCGTTGCGGCGCCGTCCATACCAAAGGTGATATCGACCTCCATGCCGAATACGGTTTTGATCGCATCCGGGATGGCGGTAACACTGTTTTCCATATCGCAGTCGGATTGTTCGCCAATTGTGCAGAGATAAGCCACGATTGAATAGAGTTGTTCGGGGGTCATCACGTTGAGCGGGTCAATGACTTCTGGTCCAAAAGCCGCCATCTGCTGGTCATAACCCGGCACCCTGAACGCGCCGGAATCCCAAATCGAGTTGGCAATGTACTCTTCCGCCGATTGGCCCGGCACACGTTCCCCGGCGCGATCGGCGATGCCGTTCAGAGGAGGACCGGTGAGGCCTGTCCACCCCAGACTGTCGAGCACATGACAACTGTTGCAGATATAGTTTTGGATTTCTACTTCTCCGCGCAGCACGGGATCGGCCGGGGGATTGAGAATCGCGTGAATCGCCGGCTCAAAGAATTGTTCGAGGAACTGCCCCTCGTCTTCGTATACGATTACCGCGCCGCGCATGCGTCCATGGCCATCCCCGCACAGTTCGGCGCAGACGATGGGATACTCGGCCGGATACGCAACTCCCTCGATGCGGACCGGTGTGAAGCGCAGTTCGGTGGGCCGTCCCCCTTGCCTGGGATCGCCCGGCAGCAAATCCTGCTTGACGCGCATCGCCGGCACCCAATAGGAATGGATCACGTCTTGCGTCTGCAAACTCAGATCGACATTTTGACCAATGTAAGTATGTAAATTGGCGCCGCTATTGATGATGATTGGATCGCCATTTGGCGTTAGTCGTCCGGTCTCGTAGGTATGTGTCCAGGCATAGCGCGCGCCTATCACGTTGATCGGAATGGAGGCGCCGTTGACCATATTGACGTTGGCTTTGGGCGCGGAGTTTTGGCTCCAGACGTTGAAGCTGATAACCGCCAGAAAGACGACCACCAGCGCCGGGATAACTGTCCAAACGATTTCCAGCACCACGTTTCCGTGATAAGTAGGACCGTCACTCGTATCGTCGCGGCGCGCGCGGAACGCGATCACCGAGATCAGCAACATGCCCTGGATCAAGAAGAATACGATGCCGCCAACAATCATCAAGATGAAGAAGAGCTCGTCCACGCTCTTGGATTCCGCCGAGGCTTGCGGTGGAAAAATGCCGGGAATGAATGTGGTAAACCAGTTGATGCCGACGACGCTAACCAGCAGATAAACCGCGGCAACGACAATCGTTGTCGGACTTATCGATGGTCTGTTTCCGAAGTTGTTAGCCATAGCGGGTTTCCACCTGATTTTCGCAGTTTGGATCGCGCGCCAAGTCGCGCGCCCAGAGTCGCGGATGTCAACCGTTGCGAACGAACTATGACGGGCGCCGCAAAGGTCTCCCTGGGTCGGTCACAAGCGCTTGTTTAATTTTTCACAATTCTACCGAAAAGGTTGTCGCATTACAAGCATGTTCAGTACGGTTTGTCTCGCACCCGCCGGCGGCCGCGACCTGAGCTTTGTATGTCGCCTAAGCTGAGTTGCATCGGCAGCGGAAGCGCGGGCGCAGGCGCGTACTGCGGCCTCGACGCCATTATAGCTTGAGCATGATAAGGGGAGTCGTGTATTATTGGGCTGTGATGCAAAAGCCTGACCGAAAAGATATCCTGTCGTCAGCCAGGGCACAATCTGTCCTTGCGAAGTTGATCAATCTGGTCCTGCTTTTGCTGACGGCGGTTACGACGTTTTTCTGTTTTTTTGCCATACAGGAACTATTGCTTGCGGCTGCCGCATACCTCATCTACCATGGTATGGACAGTTCCGTGCGCCAGCGCTATGCGTTGATAACCGTGCGTAACGCCTGGCTGATCGGCGGAGGCGCGCTTCTGGTCGGCCTAACCATTGGCGGCTTCGATTACTTTTTCAAGCGGCTGGCGCAAGCGCGAACGCGCAAACGGCTGCTGTTGATCTTGCTGGTGGAAATCGGCATTATCGCCTTGAGCCGGATCGTCGCGGGATGAAGCGCCTAGCGCTCAAAAGGCGCCGAAGAAGTAGTATTCCAAAATGTTGCGCGTTAATGGCGCGGCGATGGCCGAGCCTTCGCCGGAATTTTCCACCATAGTGACAATGGCGATCTGAGGATCTTTGGCCGGGGCATAGGCAATGAACCAACTGTGCGGCAGTTCGTCGTCTCCGGCGGCCTGCGCCGTGCCGGTTTTCCCGCATACGCCCACATCGAGCAGCGGGGAATAGAGAAACTGGTGCGCGGCTGTCCCGCCATAGTCGCTGATGACGCCGCACAAGCCTTTTTGCACGATGGCCAGGTTATCAGGCGAAACGCGCGTATCGTTCATGACATCGCGTTTGGCGACCAACGTGCGCTGGTCGAGGATGCCTCGTTCGCGCACCAACAGGGGGCGCAAGAGGTATCCGCCGTTGGCAAGGGCGGCATACAAGCGAACCATCTGCAAGGGCGTTATCTGTACTTCGCCCTGGCCGATCGACAAGTTGACTGCAAAAGCGTAAGACCACGGTAAACCAGCAGTTTGCAAGACATTGTCGGGTGAGGGAATGCTGCCGCCCAATTCCGGTACAGCATTGATACCGGTGAGTTGGCCCAAGCCGAACTTGGCCGCGAAGGCGGGCAGCAAATTAGGATCTTCCGCGTTGAGACGGAAGCCAACTTCATAAAAGAAGGGATTGCAACTGTGGGTGATGCCGGTCTGCGCCGACATGCTGCCATGGCCGCCAGGCAGCCAATCGTAACGTGTATCGAAGCCGTGGGTCCAACTGCCGGTACAATAATAGCGGGTTGATTCGTCGTAGACGCCGCTCTCCAGCGCGGCGATCGCGCTTAGTCCTTTCATGACTGAGCCGGTCGGATAAAGGCCTTGCGTCGCGCGGTTGATTTGAGGCTTTCGTTCGTCCTGCGCTAGTTTTTCCAGCACTTTGTTCGCTGTTTCCCGCCCGACAACGGGAAATGGATTCAAGGCATTCCCATCAAAGGACGGGTAGCTGACCATGGCCAGAACCTCGCCATTATTGACGTCCATGACGACGACCGCCGCTCCATAGGAGATCCTGCCCCAGGCGTTGGTGCGATAGGCTTCGTCGAGTACCCGGATGATATTTTCTTGCAGCTTGGAGTCGATCGTCAGCCAGATGCTTTCAGGGACTTGTGAACCAACTTCGCTCAGCAAGCGCAGGCGAGCCCCGCTTGGCGATACGAGTGACAGCTTGCCACCCGGGCGCCCAGCCAGGGTATCATTCCAGCTTGCTTCGATGGCCGCTTTTCCGATGATGGTCCCGGCGTTATATCCGATGGCTTCGAGCTCCGGGATTTGATCGGTATCCGGATAGCCGACATGCCCCAGGATATGGGGCATCAGCGTTCCGTTGACATAGCGGCGGGTCGCTTCTTGCTCGAATTCGGCCTTACAGGCGTTTTCGATTTTGTCGCCATGTCGGATGTAAACCTGCGGCTCCAGGATGCCGGCGTCAACCAGCCAGTCTGCGCCCGATCGCTGGTCAAACAATTCGGTAAACTCGCTGACGGGCTTATTCTGGGCTTCCGCCAGCAGTTGGAAGCATGCGCTTCTGTCGGGAACTTCGGCATTGTTGACAAATATGCGGACCATGCGACCGTATTGATCGGCGAGCGATTCGCCGTTACGGTCGTAGATGTTGGCGCGGCCGGGTATCTGCGGTTGGAACACCAGACGCGCGCCGTTGCCCATCTCGGCAAAGATGTCGGCGGGCGACCAGGCGACGCGCCATTGATTTAGGCCTGGTTCGACGACGAGATGCAAGCGGCGATTGGGGTCGACGAAAGACCCGAGGATGCGCGTGTGGAAGGTCATCTGATACTGGAAAACGAGAACGTGCCCGTCTGTGGCGAAGAGCGCTTCCGCTTTGTATTCAAGCCGCTGGAACGTCATCGTGGACTGAGCCCGCTGGTAGGCCAGGCGGAAGTCGGCGAGAGGCGTAGCCTCTTGCAGGCGCCCCGTCAGCAGACGGTGCATTTGATTGAAGTTCTGTTCTTGCCAGGCGGTCAGGAAGGAATTGGCAATCTTGGCTGCGGATTCGAGATCTGGCGCGGCAGTAGGGCCCGCCCGTACGGTGGGCAGGGGCGCGGCAGAGTCCTCGACCTGAGGTCGACATCCGACCAAGACAACTATAAGGAGGAGGCTGCAAAAAGCCAGTCGATGCACGGTACTGTTTATGTAAACTTCGGCGCTCATGTGACAAGCAGGCTTAATACTTTGCGTGGCACGACATTCTTAGTACCTTTTCGCCGGTTACGCGCCGAGCGGCGCTGCTCGTTGATTGATCAACCCGCGATAATGGTATACCCGAATGTTGATTAGCGCTATAACAGGTCGATCGACTAGTGATCAAAGTGCTCCCAACTCCCCATCTGAATCGTCACCTTTTGCGGATAGCCGTCGCTAATGAATTCCGCGATATTCTGCCCATCTTGCCCTTCAAACCGTCTTGAGATCGGAAAGCGATCAGGATTCACCAAAAGTTCATAGGACCAGCCGTAGCGCATTGCGTCGAAGTATCCGACGCTTTCTCGCATCACCAGCGCGTTGCACGCGCCACCGGCAATCGGGCATCCTGCCAGATTCTCGTGAGGTCCAAAAAGGATGCGCTCGGCGGAAACACGTTCTCGCGACTCTAAGTCGACATAAAAGAAATCCCAGGCGAGGTCGTGTACTTGCCAAGTTTGCCGTTCAGGATTAAAGACTTCCAACACAGTATGTTGCGCCAAGTAACCCGGCACCGGGCTGTATAGAAACACTAATCTGCTATTGATGCCCAATTCGGCCAGGATTGTCAACATGGCAGTTGACCTGCCATCGCATAAAAGATGCGGCCTGTCGTCGCTTCGTCCCTGCGAATACTCAAACATCAATGCGATGGCGTCTCCATAATCCGCATCGTAGTCTTTCTGCAGGTCCGGGATACTGTTCGCTTGGATAAAGCGATGCGTCTCGTCAACTATTTCTGTCGGGCTAAGATTCTGATCAAAGATTTGTTGGGCGATGCCCGACATGTCGGCGTATTGTCTGGGTAGGATGCTCAGATGGCGGACCCGACGCAAATGGAACTCTTCGCTCCAAGCGCTGCCCATACTGTCGAAGTTGCCGGCCGCATCAACATTGACAACCGCTACTTTCCAATAGAAACTGCCCAGATCTACGCTGTAACTGTCAATCACCTCGGCAACGGACACGCGTGTCTCTTCGCTCCATATTTCACGATAGGCAAGTTCTGCTGTCCAGATGCGCAAGGCATAGAACTGATTCTCGTTAAGCCCCGCATCCCAGCGCCATTCCAGTTCAAGCTCGGATTCGACAAATTCGCTGCCGTCGAATGGCGCAATGAGTGCGGGCGCGGATTGCGAAATAGGGGAATCGTGTTGCGGCAGATAGAACCCCCGATTCTGATTTGGCAGCGCCGACCCCAGGATAAAGCCAGCAATACCGGTGAAAATGGACAGGAAGATGAAAAAGACGACCAGTTTTGCTTTCACTGTGCTTTTATTCTCTGCTTTTATCAACTCGCTATAGTACTCTTCTTAGATCTTTAAGTTCTTTGAAATCTGTACCAACTCGAAGCAACGCCTATCGCCGTATCTATGCCCTGTCGCTGCCAGACCAGGTTCAACCGAGGCGTGAAGAGACGCTGCACCTCGACCGGCGTCCAGCCCACCGTCGAATCGGGACGCGGATGACTGGCATAAAGCATGAAAGTGCCGCCGACCTTGAGCATTTGCGGGATCGCCTTTGCATATCCGGGCGCGGCATCCTTGTCGATGCAGTGACCGCAGCCGATGTCGATGACGAGATCATAGGGCGGCCGCAGGCCCGGCAACTCATCGAGCTGCGTGACATCATGGCGGAACAGTCGACAAGTTTCGGCGGGAAACTGCTGCAGTTTGTCTCGGGCGAGGTCAATCGCGCCCTGCACGAAATCGATGCCATCGGCTCGCCAGCCTCTCTTGAGCAGATCACGCATGACCGTGCCTGTGCCGCAGCCTAGGTCAAGCCCATTGCCCGGCGGCATCTCCGACAGGATCTCAAAGATCTCCGGCGGCGTGAGGCCGCTGTCCCAGGGCATGTCGCCCGCAGCGTAGCGTTCGCTGAAATTCCGTCGCTGATCTTCGTTCAAAAGTTGGCGTCCCGACTTAGGTGATTGGCACCATGTGAATGACGGTGACGCCGGCGCCGCCTTCGTTGTTTTGTCCCTGCGTCACTTTGCTGACCAAGCTGTGTTCGCGCAGGAATTGTCGCACCGCTTGACGCAGGCGGCCGGTGCCTTTGCCGTGGATGATCCTGCCAAAGGGCAGTCCCGACGTGTAGGCTGCGTCGACATAACGGTCGAGGATTTCCAGCGCTTCTTCCACACGTTTGCCGCGGATATCCAGTTCCATGCCCGGCGACTCGACCGCTGGCGGTACGGTATTGATCGGCTGGTATTCGCGTACATGACCGCGTTCTTTAGCCCGTATCTCGCTGCGACTACGCTTGCGCATGTCGGTGAATTTTGCCCGCACCCGCAAGGAACCGACTTGCACCTGCCCGCCCTTGTCATCAAGCTCTGCGATGACACCCTCTGCATTGAGCGTGTCGAGAAAGACCGTGTCGCCTATTCGGGGCAGCCAGTCTGCGTCGTCGAGTCGCTGCACTTCTTCGGCGCCGTCAAGCGGAGCCTGGGTCCATTTCGCCATCTTTTCGGCGGCGGCTTGCAGCGCGATAATCGTCTGAGCGGGCATCCCGGCGGCGCGCAACTCGTTACGCATCTTGCGCAACTCCTTGTTGAAGTCCGCCAGGTCTTCTTCGGCATGACGGCGGGCGGCGCGAATGACATCGCGGCGCTCGTCCTCGATCTTATCCAGGCGTACTTGCAAGTCGTCGCGCTGCCCGGCGAGTTCCTCCCTCAGCCGGTTAACCTCGTCGTGTTGGACGCGAATGTCGGCGCGACTGCGCTGGATCTCGTTGAGAAGATCATCGGCGTCCAGTTCTTCGGTCGCGACCATGCCCCGCGCATCTTCAATGATTTCTTTGTTCAGTCCGAGGCGTTCTGCGATTGCCAGCGCGTTGGAGCGGCCGGGCAAGCCGACGATCAGGCGGTAGGTGGGACGCAGCGTCTCCAGGTCGAATTCGACGCTGGCGTTTCGCACGCCTGAGGTTTCAACACCGTAGATCTTTAGCTCGGGGTGGTGTGTGGTCACAAGCGTCGTAACGCCTTTGCTCTTCAACCGGTTAAGCAGCGCCCGCGCCAGCGCCGAGCCTTCGGTGGGGTCGGTGCCGGCGCCAACTTCGTCCAGGATGACCAGCGAGCGTCCGTCGCAATGGTACAGGATGTCAATGATATTGGTCATGTGCGAGGAGAAGGTTGAGAGCGATTGTTCAATGCTCTGTTCATCGCCTATATCGGCGTATACACCCCGGAAAACGGACAAGTTGGCTTCGTCGGCTGGGATGTGCAAGCCGCACTGCGCCATCAGAACCATCAATCCGAGGGTCTTTAGAGCGACGGTCTTGCCGCCCGTGTTAGGTCCGGTGATCACCATAACCCAAGTGTCGTCGTCAAAGCTGAGATCAAGCGGCACTACCTGTCCCTTGAGCAAGGGGTGGCGCGCGCCCTTCAGTTGTATTGTCGAGCCGGGGTGATTTGTTCCCGGCGGTCGCTGTTCATTTCGCTCCATCGCGACCATCTTGGGCTGGATGCAGTTGTGCTCCAGCGCGTAGCGGGCCTTGGCAAAGGTCAGGTCGAGATAGCCCAGCAACTGCACGGTGCGTACGATGCGCTCGCTTTCGCCCGCGACCTCTTCGGTCAGGTCGCTGAGTATACGGCGGATCTCTTTCTCTTCGTCGATTTGCAGTTCGCGCCATTTGTTATTGAGTTCAACGGTATCCAGCGGCTCGATAAATAGCGTGGCGCCAGATGACGACGAGTCGTGAACGATGCCTTTGATCTTGCCCTTGTGCTCGGCTTTTATAGGTATCACATAGCGGCCGTGGCGCATCGTGACGAGGGCTTCTTGCAGCTTGTCATGGTTGGCTCGATTGCTGACGATGCGATTCAGCTTATTTTGCAAGCGCTCGAAGGCGATCTTCAAGTCGCGGCGAATGATCGCCAGTCTGGCGCTGGCGGTGTCTTTGATTTCGGCGTTGTCATCGATGGACTTCTCGATGGACAATTGGAGTTCGCTGCACTCTTCGAGTTCGTTCGCCAGGTCGGAAAGCAGGGGAAAGCTCGCTTTGAGACGTCCCAGGGTACGCCTAAGCGTACTTGCTCGACGCAAGGTATAGCGAATATCGAGCAGGATGCTCGGTTCAATGATGGCGCCACGCTGAGAGCGAATGACCGGATCGCGAACATCCCGGGCGCCCTGTACCGTGATATTGGACTTTTCTTCGAGCAGGGCAAGGGCTTCAGCAGTTTCCCGCTGCCATAATTGCACCTCTTCAATCTCAGTCGAGGGGTGCAGTTCGATGGCGAACTCCTCGCCGGCGCCAAAGCTGGTATAACGCGAGAGCTCTTGCAGGATCTTGTGCAGTTCCAGGGTTGCGATGGTTTTCTCGGTTATCATTTCTTCTGTATTCGTATTAGCAAGAGCGATATTGGGGCCTTCGGCATTGACGAGGCGATTGCCATTGTATGGCAGGGCTGGCCTGATGTCAATAAAAGCAAATCTTGGGAAAGCACAGATGAGTAGCCGTCATTGCTACGGCTTAGGGCGTGATGCCTTGCTTTTGCAGGAGGCCAAGCGCCTCGATCAGATACCTCGTTTCGTCGTAGCGCGGCGCTGGCCCATAGCTCAGGCTCATGGGAAAGTCCGGGTCTTTGGCCAGCCCCGGATGCGCGACGATCTCGACCGTACCCGGCAATAAAGCGACGCGATCGGCGAATTCAGCCGGTGAACGCGAGATCCAAGCTTGGATGCCTGTCATGTAGTCGGGCATGAAGAACGAGTAGCGCTGCGATTGCGCTTGCTTGCGGGGCAAGATGGCATGTGGCGAGATCGTCGCGCGGAAGCTATGCCCGCGAACCCAGTCCACCTGGTACACCGCGGCCAATTCGTGCACGATTTCGCGCAGGATGGGCAGCGAATGAAAATGATGATGGGTTGAGATATGCTGAGGATGCACGCCGGCATCCACGAGGCGCCGCAATTGCGCGTCCAATTCATTGCGGATCCAGCGGATGGTGTCTTTGCTGAAAAACAGACCGCGCAGGTACAGGCTGAACTTGTCACGGAAACTGTGATCGTCATTAAGCAGATGCGAGTGGTGGGGGCCGCGCCGGTCCACCGGGTTTCCGTCGGTCAGGGTTAGGTGCACGCCGAGGTCAAGATCAGGACAGTCGCTGAAGCGTTCGAGCGCGTGCCGGTAACCCGGGAAATTGGTCATCACGCTGGCCGCGCTGATATAACCTCGTTTATGTAAGTCGTATGTGGCTTGATTGATGCCTTCGGACATGCCGCAGTCGTCGGCGGTGACGATCAGCCGCTGCATGGCGCGTGACCGTGCCTTTCTTGCCAGGTAGCCGCGAATTCATCGAGAACCGCTCGCTGCGCTGCTGTCAAATGAACAAATGGCCGTACCTGCTTGATCTCTTGAAGCGCGTCCTGCGGCGTCAGTCCGGTCGAGATCAAATAGGCGGCGACCATGGTTGGCGCGCGTCCCACGCCTACGCCGCAATGGATGTAGACTTTGCCGCCGCGGGCGATTTCGTCGCTGGCGAACGCGGCGCCGCGGGACAAGTCGGCGACCGTGGGAGGTGTATTGTCAATTGTAGGGAGGTGCAAGTGCCGTTCCCCGGCAATGCCCGCGTCGACATCGCTGAACCGCTCCTCCCGCATGTTGATGATAGCGCTGATGCCGCGCCGCTGCATTTTTCGATATCCACGGACGCTATGCTGCCCGCCAAGATAGAGCTGCAGGCTCACTTCGCTCAGCTGCCAGAGCGGCGCGCCGCTCATTTTTCTCCAGGTTTGATCGACGACCCGCAGCAGAATCGACAAGGGTCCCGTTCGTGCCAGGCTGATGACTCTTGTGAGCGGATGCGGGGGCTTGGGGGCGGATTTCATGGAGCGCATTGTATCATATTTGCCTGGCGCTTTTGACGGGCGCGCCGTCTTTGTGTTAAGTTACAGGACACGCTTATGGAAGGACACCAGATGAACCCGATACTGAGCCTGGCCGAGTATGCCGAACCGCTCTTGAATTCGCCTTACATACTGCGCACGCGCCGCAATCATGGCTTGGAGCATGCTACGATTCACATCTTGAGCCGCGCTAACTACAAGCTGTCGGGGCGCAGCAGCGATCAGGGATTCATCATCTTTGGCAATGTGCCCACCGATCGCGTCGAAAGCGCCGTTAACGAAGCCCTGCAGCGCATGCAGTCGGGCGAGCACAAGCTGGCTGTGCATCCCAATTGCGGTACAAATCTGGTGACGGCTGGATTCACGGCGACGGTGGTAGCCTGGCTCGGTTTTGCGGGCGGCGGGTGGCGGCGCGGATGGGAACGCTTCCCGACGATGATGGTGATTATGATGGTGGTCTTGCTCTTTTCCAAACCGCTGGGCATGAGCCTGCAGCGGCATATCACTACCGAAGGCGACCCGGGCGATCTGCGCCTGCTCAGTGTCAAGCGCGAGACATTGCGCGTGCCATTCACCGGGGGACAGTTGATGATCCATCGCGTCTTGACGCAGCAGAGCTAAGCGAATAATGAGCGCGACGCCGCGATTCTATATCTTGCATGGGGATGACAGCATCAGCCGCCAGGGGGCGTTGGCGAAGATGCGCGCCGCCATGGGCGAGGACGCGGCACTCAACTGTAGCGAGTTCGACGGGCGCGAGGCCTCCGTGCCCGAGATCTTGGCGGCGGCTAAATCTTTGCCCTTCCTGGCGGACAAGCGACTGGTGATCGCTCGCGGGCTGATCAGCCACATCACGCGCAAAGGCGCCGGGCAGGCGGGCAAGCAAGCGACCAAGCGCTTGATCGACGAGCTGGCAAATCTGCCCGAATTCGCGCGGCTGGTCCTGGTAGAAGAGGAATTGCTCTCGGACAAGAACGCGGTGCTGAAAGCCGCCAGGGAATCGGGAAGCGGGTACATCGGCGCCTTCAAAGCGCCAAAAGACTTGACCGCTTGGATATTGGGACGCGCCCGGGCGGAATATGATGCTGAGATTAGTCCGGGGGCGGCGGCTGCCATCGCATCAGTTGTCAATGGAGATCTGCTGCGCGCCGAAAGCGAATTGCACAAGGTGGTTTGCTATGTTGATGGCGAGCGAGACATAGGCGAGGCGGATGTCGCCGCGCTGACGCCTTATGTGCCGGAAGCCAACGTTTTTGAGATGGTGGATGCCTTGGCGAACGGCGATGGCGAGCGAGCCTTGCGCTTAATCTATCAGTCCCTGCATGATAATCCCAAAGATCCCGGTTTCAGCTTGTACGGCCTGATCGTGCGGCAATTCCGCTTGCTGGTCATGGCCAAGGATCACCTGGATACTGGCGGATCGTCGCAGGCGCAGTCTATGGGACGAGCGCTGGGAGTGCGTCCGTTTGTCGCGGGCAAATTGGCGACACAATCGCGGGCCTTCACTTTAGAGCAATTGGAAAGGATACTGAAGCACTTGCAACGCTTTGATCAAGATATGAAGACGGGCAGGATTGAACCGCGGCTGGCGCTGGATCTGCTCGTTTCTAGCCTGGCGCGACAATAAGCGCCGGATCACGTAAATGAAAAGGACGAACTGACATGGCGCAAGAAGAGTTGGCGCAGCGCGCAGTTACAGAAGGCAAAGAGGATAAGGACGACATGATGGACATGGCAGCGAGTAAAGTTGCGGAAGCGAACCTGGCGCAGGTTGACGTCAATGACCTGGTGGCTGATCTTGTGAGTTGGCGCGAAACCCTGGCGGATATGCTGGAGCAGATGACGAGGGAAGCCTTCGAGCGCTTGTTCTTGCGGCTGCTGGGCGAAGACGGCATGGGAGAGATCGAATTGACCGGCGCCAACGATGTGATTGAGGGCATGGGTACGGTCGGCGGGGGCGGCTTCTTTTCCTTCCGTGTCTCCTTCAAGTGCATACGCGGGGGCGGGCGCATCAGTTCGGGCGAGATCGACGATTTCCGCCGCGAGGTCATGGTGGGTCGAGCCGATCGCGGCTTGCTGATCACGACGGGCAAGTTCACGCAAGAGGCGGAGTTAAAAGCGGCCAGCGACCGCGCGCCGGAGATCAGGCTGATCGACGGCGACGAGTTCATCGACAAGTTGAAGGAGTTGAAGCTGGGTCTGGTGACGGAGCAGGTTGTTGTTGAGCGGGTTGTTATCGACGAGGTTTGGTTTGCGAGTGTTTAGTGAGCATGTCGGCTTGAGCGGACATATCTTGAATTATGTTGGCATCGTCGATAATATTTTAGCATAGGGTTACTGGGTTGACCGAAAAGCTTTGACTTTGCAATGGCGGAAACTGACACGTTGAACTTTGAAGGCCGTTTGTCTACATTGGAAGAGAGAAGCAACAGTCAAGCGACGAAAGAAGACTTGGCAAACCTGAAAGCCGATCTGATTAAGTGCTTTATCGGTACGCAAATTGCGCTGGCCGCTTTGATTATCTACCTCTTGCAGTGAAACCGGCTTAATCTCCCGTTGGTCATTCAGAGAGAAATACGAGAGGTATAAGCTGCGCACGACGGAGCGGGCTGTGATTGATAAGATATGATTGGGAGATTTATAAACCGCATCGTGACCTTGCCATGAACAAAGTCTCAAATCAGAAACTGTATGATGGAACATTGCAGGCTCTCCACAATCTGGGTGGCTCTGCCACAATTCGCGAGATTCACGATGAAGTGGTAGCCAGCCTGGGACTCACCGAGGAAGAGATTGCCTTGCCGCATGGACCTCGCCCGAACAGTCCGACAGATATCAAATATCGGCTTGGATGGGTACGAACTTGGCTAAAGCGGTATGGCTTGCTTGAAAACTCCAGCAGGGGCATTTGGTCGCTCACTGCTGAAGGTCGTGGCAAAACCGAAGTTGATCGCAAGGAAGTTGATCGCGTCGTCAGTGACCAGATAAAGCAGGAGAAAGAATCTGAAGCGAAGTCAGACGATTCAATTGACGACACGGAAGCACGATTCGGAATCGAAGAATCTTTCAGCGACGAGTCTTGGCGTGAACAGCTCTTAACAGTGCTTACAGCGATGGATACGTCTGCGTTCGAACGACTTTGCCAGCGCCTTTTGCGCGAAAGCGGATTCACGCAAGTTGAGGTCACTGGACGAAGCGGCGACGGCGGTATTGATGGCGTTGGCGTTCTTCGGCTCGCGGGATTCCTATCGATTCGTGTACTTTTCCAGTGCAAACGATACAAGGGTTCAATAGGTGCAGGTATCATACGCGATTTTCGCGGCGCTATGGTTGGGCGTTCCGACAAGGGCCTGATTGTATCTACGGGAAACTTTACACCTGCCGCCCAACGTGAAGCCACGCGCGATGGAGCGCCAGAAATCGATCTTGTTGATGGCGAGCAACTGATTGACAAACTGAAAGAACTGTCACTTGGAGTAGAGACAGAAGAAGTTATCGTTGAGCGCGTCACAGTTGACCCGGACTTCTTCCACAACATCTAGCCTCTCACTTCAACCGCCAAGGCAAACCAGCCACAAGCAGAATCACCTCATCCGCGCGCTCGGCCATGCGCTGATTGGCCCGCCCCAGCATGTCCCGAAACAAGATGCCCAGCCGGCTCGGCGGAACCACGCCCATGCCCACCTCGTTGCTGACCACCAGCCAGGTCGCCTCCGAGCGCTCATAGACATCGAGCAAGGCCTCAACCTCGCGCAAGATCGCTTCGTTGGCGTCGCCTTGCGTCGTCGACTCAGGCAAGTCCAGAAGCAGATTGCTCGCCATCAGGGTGATGCAGTCGAGCAGCAGCGTGTCATGGGGAATCGCGCAATCTCTTATGCGCTGGGGAACTTGACGCGGCGCTTCCAGGGTCTGCCAATGTGCCGGTCGTCTCGCCCGGTGTGCGGCGATGCGCGCCGCCATGTCGTCGTCCCGGGCTTGGGCGGTGGCGAGGTAAAGGACGCGCCTGCCGTGATCCCGCGCCCAAGTCTCAGCGTAGTGGCTCTTGCCGCCCCGCGCGCCGCCCAGCAGAAAGATCAGCTGCTTAGGCATGGATGACTCCCATCCCCAAGAGGCAAGCCAGTTCGCTCAGTTCGCAGATCGCGCCATAGACATCGCCGGTGAGTCCGCCGCCCAGGCGCGTACTCGCCCAGCGCCCGACTGCTAGCGCGACCAACAGCGCCAGCAGCCACAGGAAGAAGGCGCTGTAATGGAAGACGACAATGCCGACGATGACCGAGCTGATCAGCAATTGTCTCGGTCCCAGACCTTCTCGGAAGACGGCGCCGATGCCCTTTTCACGGGCGTAGGGGAAGTGATAAGCGGCCAGGACCATCGCCCAGCGCCCGAACAGCGGCGGCAAGATCAGCAGCGCCGGATCAATGGCGCCTATCGCCAGCCATTTTGTCAGCAGCAGCAAGACCAGGCCAGCGGCCCCCCAAGTTCCCAAACCTGGATCTCGCATGATCGCGAGGCGCTTTTGCGCTTCGCCGTGGCCAAGTAAACCGTCGCAACTGTCGGCGAAGCCATCCAGGTGCAAGCCGCCGCTGAGGACAACCCAGCAGATCAGGATCAGGGCGGCGGTCAGTTCGCGATCGAAGGGCGATATCGCTGCAACGGCAAGCAGGCACGCGCCTATGAACAGACCGACCAAGGGAAACCAGGCGAAAGATTTGCCCGCATCCCGGCTAGTTCGCGAGCCCACCGGCAGTATGGTGAGAAAGGAATAAGCGCCCCTTATTTCGTCAATCATCGTGTTTTTTTCGATTCCACCGTGCTACGCTCAAATGCAGCGGCAGCTTCGGAAGCGGCGCCTTTGTCACTCCCGTACCGGGGAATCAGTGTATAGCAATACCGCTAACAGGGATAGACATTTTCGGATGGTCAAAGCGGGCGAATCGGGTGGTCTACAAGAGAGTTTGATACACTTACGGTCAGCCAATCTACCGGAAGGATTTCATTATGCCTGTGCTTATTTCATTCCTGCGCGGCATTAATGTCGGCGGGCACAAGAAAATCAAGATGGCCGAATTGCGCGGGCTTTACACGTCGCTGGGGCTGCTCGATACGCGCACGATCCTGCAGAGCGGCAACGCGATTTTCAAAACGGACCAGACTGACCTTGCCCTTGTACAAGTCAGGATCGAAGAGGGCATTCGCGATCAGTTCGGCTTTGATGTGCGGGTGATGCTGCGCGGGACGGCGGATTTCAGATCGATCTTTGATCACCACCCTTTCACCGATGAGCAATGCAGCGAAACGAAAAAAATGGTGATCGTCTTCCTCAGCGATTGCCCGAGCCTTGATGACGTCGATAAATTGCGCGCGAGCAACCCGGGGCGGGAATTCATTCATGCCGACGGCAACGAGCTATTTGTCTTTTACACCGACGGCCAAGCCAGATCTAAACTGGACAACAGCCGCATCGAAAGGGCGCTCGGTCTGGCATCTACCGCTCGCAACTGGAATACCTGTCAAAGGCTGCTGAAGCTCTTGGATGAATACGAGCTTTAGCGGATTTGCCGGGCATAGCGCTGGGCATTCTCCCGCAGGCGCTTCCAGTCTCGGTCGGCGACGGCATCGTTATTGATCAGGGACGAACCGACGCCCACGGCGAAAGCGCCGAGATCGAGAAACTCGCGTATATTGTCGGCATTGACGCCCCCGGTCGGCATCAGGCGCAAGTGGGGCAAGGGCGCCTTGACATCCTTGATATAGCGCACCCCCAAGTAATTGGCTGGAAATACCTTGACCACGCTCGCGCCCCATTCCCAGGCTTGCTGGATTTCAG
>JAPOWG010000082.1 GCA_026707745.1 Chloroflexota bacterium | reverse complement strand
GGTCTTATACACCTCATCGAAGCTTTTCGCAGTATAACACGTCCTTCATCGGCACGAGATACCTAGGCATCCTCTGTGTACCCTTATTCGCTTTCCGTAATACATCATACGGAGTCTACGGCTCTATTGGCATGCGCTCTTAGGTATTACCTTCGCGTTGATTATTCGGCTGTTAAGACGCACTCACGGACTCATAACCGTGAAAAAGACCCGACAGTCCCTGCCGGGCTCTCCCAGGGCTTTATCACCCTGACAACCCTACCTTATAGCAATTCCAAACCGCAATCAAGACCTAATACTGCAAGTTTTGCAGATCCGTGAAGCATGATCATGCCACTCCTGACCATAATCGCTCTAACCAATCTGTGAAGCCGCAAAGACGCGATATACCGTTTGTCAGACCAATTATAATGCTTTATCATTCATCATTATTGCTCGGACGTTTTGGCCATGAAACAATACTGCTATGTGTGACAAGCTTGCGTCGGTACTGAAGCAGCCATTCTATGTCTGGCTCTTGGGTATCTATCCGATTTTTCACCTATATTCCGAGAATCTTGGACTAGTCAAAGACCGCGAAGTACTCTATGTCTGCGGAGGAATGTTGGCCGCAACTACATTGGCCTTTCTTGTCGCAAACCGAGCCATGCGTTGCAGGTACAAGACCGCCTTCATGCTGAGTATCTGCAGTCTCGTTTTCTCGTTGAGCGGACACGTCTACGTACAGATTTTTATTCCGAGATCGCTATTCGTCTGGACATTGCTCCTGCTGGTTGCTCTATTGATCTTAGTCGTGATATTGCGGAGAAGAGCTTCCAGCCACATTTTAGAGCCCGTCACTCCAGCACTCAATTTGATTCTGCTGGCATTACTTGCGATCCCCGTTGCAGACATTGCATCAAGTTATGTTTCCAAGTCGATCAACCTTCAACCCATTTCAGCGTTTGGAAATCTCTCGACTGCCCAAGACGCCGCTCCAAAAGTTAATGACTCGTTTACCCATCCAGACATCTACTACATCATCCCAGATGGTTATCCTAGCGATCACTGGCTACAAAAGGTTATGCGTTATGACAACTCGGCGTTTACCAAAGCGCTGAAAAACCGAAGATTCGTTGTAGCTGATCACGCGCAAAGCAACTACTGGGCGACATTGCTCTCCCTTGCATCAGTCCTGAACATGCAATTCTTTGATAACAATCCATTGCCGACTTCGGATCTAGACTTTTTGCGCCTTTCAATAACCGACAACAAAGTCGCGCGCCAGCTTCAGCAGATGGGTTACACCTATGTCCAGCTACTGTCGGGATTTTGGATGCCCAATCCAAGTGCCGATATCATTCGCGACTTTACGCCTGGCGGTACAATTGAAATTGAAGTCTCGCAAAGCGATTATTCGACGGCGATCGACACAGGATTGCCCAAGAAATGGAGAACGATTCCCATTCTTGAGAATTACTATAAGCAGCCATTTCTGCCGTTGTATCTGGAAACGACCTTTTTACGAATTGTGAGCACTCGACTAAATGGGCTGTTCTTCCAGGACGACTCCATGCCTTACAGTCTTTTTGCCCCAGAGCGATTTCTCGATACCGTTGATGAGGTGGGGTCAATTGCTCGCATGCCGGAAGCGACTTTCACGATTGTTCATTTGACGAAGCCTCATTTGCCGGTCGTATTTGATGAGAATGGAAATTTCGTCGAGGAAAACTGGCAGCCTGACAACGGCGAAATCATAGCGCAACTTAATTTCATTAACTTAATGTTTCTAAAAATGATCGATTCCATCCTAGAAGAGTCGCGAAATCCACCAGTAATTGTTTTCCAAGCTGATCACGGCTCTCTTCATATCGATAGCGATGGGGAATATACAAATCTAGTTAAATTTGCGCCATATGCGGCTTACCATTTGCCGGAAGGCTATTCAATCACTTTTCCCAAGCCCTTTACGCTGGTCAACACATTTCCACTGTTGTTTAACGAAATATTTGAGACCAACTATGAGTTAAGAGTCGATCGCTTGTTCGAGCCGCCGCTTGTTTACAAAGCTCCTTTTGAGCAGGAAGAGGTAACCGCGAGATACTTAGGCAAATGATAAACGAACGGGATGAGACAATCATATCGAAATGAGTCTGATACTTATATTTCCTACTAACTTGATATGGTAAGCGGACGGAGACAATCGGATGAAGTATTTCGTTTCTATGCTCAAGTTCACAACTGCAGTTGCCGGGCTTAGAATATTATTTGCTTATTTGGATCCAGGATCGGGCAGCCTCATTGTACAACTGCTAGTTGCCGTTGTAGTTGGCATCTTGGCTACTTTTCGGTTCTGGAAATCCCGACTGCTGTCATTATTTGGCATCCGCCAGGAAACGAACGAGGAAGACGGCGACGACAACGCAAATGAAAACTGATTGCTGAGATGTCGGATTCTACGCGAATTGGCGGCTCTTTTCGGGACCCCAACGGTTTTGTCTTTGTCGCAGACGGTCTTGTTTACCGCCAGGTCAATGAGGGCTATCGCACTAACTACGACCAGCTTATGGAAAGCGGTCTCTATGCGGAACTTGTTGACCGGGGACTGCTAATCCCGCATGCAGAAGCAGGTTCAGATTTGTCTCCCGGCGGCCAAAGCTATAAGATTCTACAACCCGGACAGATACCCTTTATCTCGTACCCCTACGAATGGAGCTTTAGTCAGCTCAAGGACGCGGCGCTGGCGACGCTCAGAATTCAGAGACGGGCATTGCAACACGGAATGATCCTCAAGGATGCCAACGCATACAACATTCAGTTCCGCCACGGTAAGCCCTTGCTTATCGACACCTTGTCATTTGAGACCTATCAAGATGGCCAAGCGTGGGTCGCTTACAGGCAGTTTTGCCAACATTTCCTAGCGCCCCTGGTTTTGATGAGCCGGAAGGATATTCGTCTAAGCCAGCTACTGCGCGTCTACATAGACGGCATCCCGCTTGATTTGGCAAAATCCTTGCTGCCGAATCGAACCTGGCTAAATTTTGGCGCCATTATGCATCTTCATCTGCACGCACGCGCCCAGCAACGATATGCGAACAAGCCTCCGCCCGCCCAATCGAGCCAACGAGGACGACTCGGCAAGACGGCCCTCATGAATATCTGCGACAGTCTTCGGTCAACTGTAAATGGACTAAAATGGGATCCCAAAAGTACTTCCTGGGCAGAATACTATGAGGGAGACAGCTATCACGAAGAAGGATTTGACGACAAGTATAGAACAGTGACCGAGTATCTAAGTATCGTCAAGCCTGATTGCGTTTGGGATCTGGGTGCAAATACCGGTGTATTTGGCCGAATTGCCAGCGATCAAGGCGTTTTTACAGTCTCGATTGATAGTGACCCCGGGGCCGTTGAAACAAATTACCTGCAGTCCATGCGCCTCAACGAAACGCAACTGCACCCTCTATTGGTAGATTTGACAAATCCTTCCGCTGCTCTGGGCTGGGCCAACGATGAACGTGATTCACTTGCTCAACGATGCAAAGCCGATTGCGTCCTGGCGCTGGCGCTCATCCATCATTTGGCAATCGGCAATAATGTACCGTTGAGAAATATTGCCAGATACCTTGTATCCCTTGCTGAGTGGTTGATCATCGAGTTCGTGCCGAAAAGCGACGCCAAGGTCAAGATGCTTCTGGCATCTCGCCAAGACATTTTTGCGGACTACACACAGTCCGCATTCGAAGATGCATTCAGCGAGATATGCGAAATTGTGCGTTCAAACAGCATCCAATCATCAGAACGAAGACTCTACCTTATGCGTCGAAGACGGGCTGGCGGATCTTGATTACGGATCAACATCAGCCACGCAGCCCCGGCAAGACCATCCTTGACAAATGTAAATTGCTGACCCGGCTGCATTAGCGAGGGATTGTCAGTCTACTCTGGCGGGACGTCAATTCGCATCTAAATACGCCACAAGATGGCGAGGAAATGAGTTGGTCCATCAATGAACTGTCAGGTTGTTTTGATTGTGTGAGAATCAACGAGGTGTGTTCTGAAGTGGAGATAAGGGGACTCGAACCCCTGACCTCGTCAGTGCGATTGACGCGCTCTCCCAACTGAGCTATATCCCCTTGTGGAGACAAGGGGACTCGAACCCCTGACCTCCTCGGTGCAAACGAGGCGCTCTCCCAACTGAGCTATGTCCCCTAGGTGGGGCTGGCAAGACTTGAACTTGC
>JAPOWG010000090.1 GCA_026707745.1 Chloroflexota bacterium | reverse complement strand
CCTGGCACGGCGCCCAACACAGCAGCCGCATAAGCATCGACTTCGTCTGATGCCCCATGCAATCCGGGACCACAGCCAGCCACCATCCCGCCGCAACAAAATCCCTGCGCCCTTTTCAAGGACCCCGTACGGGCGACCGGCGGTCAGTGTCGAAGGGCTGTGTCTACGCGCCCTACGCGCCCTACGCGACCTACCATGTCGCCCGAAATCCTATCCGTCCTCAGTGCCCTACCAAACACATAGACCGCGACAAAAGCCCCTCTCCCTTTATGGGGGAGGGGTTTGGGGTGGGGGCCTCCCTCCGTGCTGCGGTCTTGTGGATGGTCGCGCAACCTCCCAAACACATACACCACGACATAAGCCCCTCTCGTAGTGCTGTGTCTACGCGCACCCCTTGTGGGAGAGGGGTTTGGGGTGAGGGCTTCCCTCCGTGCCCCTGCGCTGAATCCCTACCCCCCCCCCCCCGTATACATACTGTATCTATACTGTTATGCAAAAACAGGGCAAAGGCAACTTCCGGGCATTGGAGCGCGCATCGCCCTTCATCAAGCGCCAACGCCGGCAATCGGGGCGATCAGGTCATTCACAAATTCATGTCTTTCGCGGACCGGAGTATAATGAATCCATGCGAGCACAATTTCAGGCCGTAGCGCGCCCTCTCTTGCCCTGGATTGACCGACTTCAAGATGTCTTGATACGGCTCATCAGTCTATTGCTCCGGGCATGGAAGTGGGTAAACAGCCTCGATATACCGCTCAGTCCCTTACAGTGGATCCTGCTCCTGTACATCATTTTCGGATTCGGCTATACAGCAGCCACCCCGGTATTTGAAGCGAATGATGAACTATGGCACTTTGGCTTTCTGCAATATCTGCGGGAGACAGGCAGCCTGCCAATACAAGTGTTTGACGGCAACGAGACTGTTTACGCGCAGCACGGCAGTCAGCCGCCGCTTTATTATGCCCTGACGGCGCTGCTCGCCTCGCCCTTCGACATGAACGACGTCGATGAATATCGCCGTCTGAATCCGCATGTGAGAGCGAGCCTGCCCAATGCCTACGGCAACAAGAACCTGATTATTCACGACGCCTCGCTTTCTTTGTTGCGAGGCGCCGGCTTCGTGGTGCTTTTGCTCCGACTATTTGGCCTCGCGCTTGGCGCGGGCACCATTGTTCTGGTCTACAAAATCAGCGAGTTCGTCGCCCCGCAGCGCCCGACGGTGGCATTTGTCGCGGCCGCGCTCACAGGCCTCAACCCGATGTTCATTTTCATCAGCGCTTCCGTCAGCAACGACTCGCTGGCGATGATCTTGAACGGCGCGCTCCTGCTCTTGATGCTGCGATGCCTCCGCGACGGCTTTCGCCCCCGGAACAGCCTTTTCATTGCCCTGCTTTTTGCCTTGACGAGCATTACCAAAGTGACATCTCTGGTTTTGTTCCCAGTGCTGCTGCTCCTCGGCGGCCTGGTTCTCTACCGGACGCGTGATCGACGCGGCGGCGCGATCTACTTTATCAGCATCCTTGTTTTCTGGATGCTGGTTGCCGGCTGGTGGTACCTGCGCAATTTGCAGCTCTACAATGAACCTTTCGGCATGATGACAATGGCCAATATCGCCGGCCCGCGCGGCATTACATTCAGTCTGGTCAACTTGTTCTCGGAATTCCAGCAATTCCGTATGTCCTATTGGGGTCTGTTTGGCGCCCTCAATATTCAGCTCACCGCCATATACTACCTGCTGCTGGATTTGATGACGCTGCTAAGTTTCGTCGGCTGCGTATTCTTGATTCTGCAACTGCTCGCCATCAGCGACTTCGCCTACGCCCGCTATGAACTTACGCATTTGGCGCTGCTCTTGATTACCGTCGTCCTGCTCTGGATTGGCGTACTCTATTGGAGCACTTTGACCCGCACCTCCGATGGTCGCATACTCTTTCCGCTAATCGCGGCCATAAGCCCCGTGCTCGCGGTGGGCTTTGTCGAGATGGTCTGGTGGATCGTTTTTTCTTTGCGCCCGCCCAATCTGGAGTTCGTCCGAGCCGGCGACGCCGTTCCCAAAGAGCTTCTGCACGAAACGATGGTCTGGCAGTTGCGCATCCTTGGGCTGGCCGCCATGCTGGCGCCCTTCACGGTTATCGCCGGGCAATATGCCGCGCCCGAGCCTATGACCGCCGTGCCCGAGAATGCCCGTCCGGTCTATGCCGAATTCGGCGACGTCGCCTTGATAGCCTACGAGCGCCTGGATCGGCGTTACAGCCCGGGAGACAAGGTCAGGGTCAAATTGTACTGGCAGGTCCTGGAACAATCCGAAGGGGACAATAGCGTCTTCCTGACCTTTGTCGATGACAAAAAGCAGGAAATAGGCCACTACGTCACCTACCCCGGGGCCGGCGCCTTGCGCACTTCCCAATGGGAAGAAGGCGCCATCTATGCGGATGAGTACTTGATCTCAATCCACAGCGCGGCTGCGGGCCGATATCCATTCGACCTGCATGTAGAATGGGAAGACCTCGCGGGCGACAACTCAATTATCGCGACCAACGCTGAGGGCGATCACATTCATCCGGTCTTGCTTGATATTGGCGCGGTCGTCAGCGCAAGACTGCAGGATACCGCCAGCGGCTTTATCGATATACCAAGCGACATGCAACCGAAATTCGACGAGTCGATTACTTTGCAACGCTACCTGGTCGATAGCGATCTGAACGAACTCGTGCTGCATTGGAAGGCCGAAGCGGCGCCGGCCGAGAACTATACCGTGTTTGTTCACATGCTGGACGAAGAAGGCAACATCATCGCGCAAGCGGATGTGCCGCCTCGGCTGCCAACAAAATACTGGCGTTGGGGAGAAACATATGCGACCAACCATCGCTTGCCAGAAGAACTGCCCCTGCTCGGCTACGCGGTCAGCGTCGGTTGGTATATCAATGACGGCCTGGCTTACCCGAAGATAGAGTATCGCCAGCAAATTGAAGGCGAAACCGAGGAAGAACCGCCGCAAGAGATTTTCCTGGATTCCTTCGTCGTTCCCTGGGAAATCCTAATTGAGAGCATCCGCCTCACCGAAGAAGCGGCGGCGACTGCCAAAGCCGGAGATACTGAAGACGCCGCGGGCGAGGAGTCGACCGGCGAACCGGCAGCCCCCATTTCAACGGAGACCAGCGATGACGGCAACTAGCTGCTCGCAACAAGCGGAATATCGGCCGACCATCCGGCCGGATTGCCCAATGCGTCCAAGACCTCCGCATTGTAAAACTGCTCTCTGTTTTTGCCGCTTCCCAAGGTATACATCGCCACCTTGAGCGTCCTTGCCGAATCGTCAATTTCGAGCGGGCCCCAGGTCAGCAAACGATCGCCGGCGCACCAGTGTCGCCCATGCCAAAAGCGCCCGTCCCATTGCCCCAGCCGCGCCCCCTCTTCATCATAAAGTTGCGCGCTGTATTGATAGTCCCTGCCGACGCGGCGGCCGGGCAAGCGCCATTCGAGTAGAACCTCGCCCTCGTGAAACCGGTATCCCGTTAGCTGAACACCATTGGAAAAAGATACGGGGTCAATGCCTTCTACGCTTGGGCCTCGCCAATCGGGAGCCTGGTTCCAATCAAAAACATAATAGCCGCGCTCCCCCGCGCGCGTGGAAAAGATCTCCAACTCAGCTTTGGCATAGAGGCTGTCCCGGGGCTCTATCGGGGCATCGGGGGCGACTGCCACAGTGAAAGCATGATCGGGAAATACTGCATAGCCTTGCGGGATCAGCGCCCGCACGCAATTGACGTCCTCCCAAAGCAAGGTATCCCAGACGGCGACCTCATGATGTAGATTCCAGGACATGCCTTGGCTGATGACCAGGACATCGTCGGCTCCCCGCAGGCGATCTCGCAGCGGCAGCAGCTTGCTCAAGGGCAGCGTGAAACCGGGATAATTGATATGCCGCTCCCCAACATAGCCCAAGGCCGCATGCCATTGCAGGAATTGCAGTCCCAAAAGGCATGTCAGGGCCGCCCAAATCA
Source organism: Chloroflexota bacterium (assembly GCA_026707745.1). Taxonomy (GTDB): domain Bacteria; phylum Chloroflexota; class Anaerolineae; order Aggregatilineales; family Phototrophicaceae; genus UBA6055. The sequence continues at coordinate 32,794 of JAPOWG010000090.1, read as the reverse complement.
GTGCCTTGCCAAGGGGCTTGGCGTCGAGCCGCTGAAGAAGCGAATCGATGCCGTAACCTGTCATTAGCGCGAGCGCCGGCAGCGATGGGATCAAATAATGAACATAGGCGGGCGTCCAACCGGGCAGCAGCAGCAGCACCGGCGCGAAGGCCCAAATGGAAACAAAGAAAGCCATCTTTTGGGAGCGCTTGTAGCAGGCAAGGACACCGGCAACTGCCACAAGTGCCAGAACAAAGTTGGCTCGCCAAAGCGATGGGTAGCGACTCGCAAGCTGTTCCATTTGGTCCGGCGCTGTCCAATTCTCGAGACCGACGCCCGACGCCAGCATGATCGCATGGCCTATCGGAGCCAAATCGAATTCGATGCCCGCGGCAGTTGAACGACCGATGGCATCTGACAGGCGGCTGGGATCGCGATCGAGCGTTTCGGCCAATCCCTTGGCATAGGGCAAAAGGACCAGAATCGACAGCAGCGCAGCCAGCACCGCGGCAGGCGCCATAACGCGCCGACGCCCGACCCACAGCACCAGGAACATCGCGGGAAGCAATGACCAGGCGGCGAAGTGAAACTGCATCGCAAATAGCAGCAAGGGTATTCCCAGGGCCTGCGCCAGAAACTCTCCGCGACGAGACGCGCCCGGCGCCCGTGCCTGCCAGAAGCCGTAAAGCAGCAAGAGCAATGCCAGCAAGACAAGCGGCGTATGCATTTCTTGCGCCCACAGCTTTCTGCTGTAGAGCACGGCCCAGGGGTTTACGGCATATGCCAAGCCGGCGACGAAGGCGACTCGGGAGTTGGCGGACATGCGCGCCATCAGCCACAGGAGGCTGACGCCAATCACGTTGAAGAGCATCACGAAGTGAATGGCAAAACGCGGATCGGCCTTGATGGCAAAGGGAAGCGCCAGCAAATACACGCTAGCCGGCGAGTTGGGGATCCCGGTCGACGAGAGTATGCCAGTCAGCGGCAGGCGCAGACCGCCGGCCGATTCCAAGGCGAGCGTCGCCAGCATCGCGTCGTCATGATAGTATTCGACAAGGTCGCCCCGTCCGAATCGCATAACGACGGCCAGCAAAAGAATCAGCAGCAATTGCCATACCCCGCCGCGCTTCAGATGTTGAGTAGTGTATCCTTTTCGGTTGAAATACTTTTGGCCAGTTCTCGACATGAGATCCTTAAGCGAAAACAGGACCGAGGTCGCTCGGCGCGGGCGCTTTGTGAGGCGCAATGTGTCCTCAAATGCTCGGAAGATGCCCTGATTTGCTCTCATTTTACCCTCAGTTTGCCCCTATTTTGGGTAAGAGTATAGATACAGTATGTATACGGGGGGGGTACCCCCTTCCCCGGATCGGAGGCTGAGGACAGGCCAGGTTTGCCAAGCCCAGCCTCCAGCCCAGCCCCTGGCTCAACCTGAGGATATGACAAGTTTTGACTTGGCGGAATACCGCTGCAAAACTTGTAATTTCTGTGGCGATTGCGGGCGACCTGATAGGTCGCCCCTACATGGCTTGTTTTTATGTTGCAGTTTGGATCGTCAAATGGTGTCATATTTTTTGCTGTCAGCAGGAAACCGGAATATTCTGCGGCGGCCGCAAGTGTTGCAAGATTGGAGTATAGAGCAAGGCGGGGAGAAAAGGGCGACTATATGGTCGCGGTTGCTGGCGGGAGGGCGAACCGCCGCCGCGCGTACGGGTTTTGACGGGATTGCAGGCGGTGATTTGGGGCCCCTCGGAAATAGTTTCCATGTTTCAATCGAAAGGGATACACTTGCATGACTTGCGAGCGACATAGCTCCCTGTGAAGGATCGAGCGGCGATCGCAGCCAACTGATCGCTCGACCTGCGCTCAGGCTTTCAGCCCTATCCATGATTCTACAAGCGCGGACACTTAAGGCCGAAAATGAAGAAATGTCAGTCGCGCGATGTTGTCACTTTTGCGCTTCACCGTCTCCGAACGAAACATTCCAAATCTGCTTCAAGGCCCCACCGAGGTTGTCGAGCGTATCGGGAATCATGCGCGTATTGGCTACGCTGCTCATGAAATTGGCATCGCCCTCCCAGCGCGGTACAACGTGGAAGTGATAGTGCGCGGCGATTCCCGCGCCGGCGGCCGCCCCGATATTGGCGCCAATGTTGAATCCAGATGGATCGGCGAGTTGCCTAAGCGCCCGCATGGACCGGTTAGTCAGAACGACCAGGTCGCCCAGAGCCTCCGCGTCCATGTCTTCCTGGGACGGGACATGGGCATAGGGAACAATCATAACATGCCCATAGTTGTATGGATACTTGTTCAAGGCTACGTAGGCATGGCTGGAACGAAAAACAACAAGATCGTCCCTGTCGCCTGCCGCGCCAGAGGCCATCGCGCAGAATATGCAATCGCCGTCGAGCTCGCGATCGCGTTTGATGTATTCCATGCGCCAGGGCGTCCAGAGGTTATTCAAGCTTCGCCCAATCCCCTCGGTATAGATTGATTTGGCAGGTCAAATGGACCTGTATCCGGCGTGCAGCGAGTTTAGAAACCTTATGCAGAGCAATCGCAGCACACTTTCTTAACCACCGCATGCGCCGAGAACACCAGGATTGATGCGCAAATGCGGCAAAAAGATGGCAATGTAGGGCTTGTCCGCTACTGGGTCATTTTAAGGCGCTTTTTTCACCCCTCACCCCCCAGCCCCCTCTCCCACAAGGGGAGAGGGGGAGCTAAGCTTGGCGGAATATGTAATAATTTGTTGATTTTCGCAATGATCGGCTCCCTTTTTGTATTGTTTCGGTACTATTTCCGTTATCCTTGCATATGAATTGCCGTAGCGGACAAGCCTTGTAGGGGCGACTCTGTGACTCGCCCGCAAGTTTATCGCTATTTTCATGGGCGACTCACAGAGTCGCCCCTACAATTCGTCAGAGTATTGTGAAATTCGACATGATTTAATTCTGGTGCGATTGCCCTTCCTTATGACGAATCTATTCTAACTGCCTGTCTTATTCTGATACAATGCACAGAATGTCCACTCAAGAAATGGTCATATGACCTTATCCAAAGCAATAGTGACGAGCCGTCTGGATCGGCCAGTCAAGTACTACGAATCGATAGGCAGCACAAACGATGCTGCCAAAGCCTGGCTCGAAGCGGGGGCCCCTGACCGCGCGGCGGTCGTCGCCAACGCGCAAAGTCGCGGACGCGGCCGAAAGGGCCGCGCCTGGCAGACACCGCCCGATGCCGCGCTGGCCCTGTCTGTTATTCTTCGGCCTCAGAGGCATCTCGTTCCGCAGGTCAACTTCCTGGGCGCGCTCGCTGTTTGTGACCTGGCGGCCGAGGCAGGCTGTTCAATGATCGGGATCAAATGGCCCAACGATGTGCAGGTAAATGGAAAGAAGATCGCCGGCATCTTGCCTGAAGTCGTCTGGGAGGGACCGGAGGCGCTGGGCGTCGTTCTGGGCATAGGACTCAACGTGCGTATCGATTTCAGCCGAAGCGAATTGGCGGACACTGCAACCAGCCTGGAGAGCATCGTCAATAGACGGTTGGACCGCGCGGACCTGCTGCAGTCGCTTTTGGGCCATGTCGACGGTTGGTATTCACATATAAACGAGGAGATCTTGTTCAGGAGTTGGAAGAGCCGGCTGAACATGCTTGGGGCGCGCATAGAAGTTGAAGACCTAGTCGGCAGGGCAGCCGATGTACTGCCGGACGGCAGTTTGCTGCTGCGCGACAGCTTCGGCGCGCTGCATACCGTGGAGGCGGGGGATGTCTTCGTCGTCAAGGAAGGGGGAGCCGGCGCATGAGCCGTATTCGCCTGGAATGGAATGTCGAAGCGCAGAAGATCGACAAGTCCGATAGCGAAGACCCGATCGCGAAACGGGCGCGCCGGCGTCGAGCGCTGCGACTAATCATGTTGATTGGCATAGTCCTCGCCGTACTAAGTTTTGCTGTTCTAGTCGTTAGACAACGACTCCTGGATGTTCAGGGACAGCTTGAGCAATTGCTTCGCGAAACCGTCCGCGCCGAGGCCGCCGCATTGCGAATCGGAGACCTCAACACCTTCCTCGCCGTGCAGGACAGCGCAAGCGAGACTTGGCGACAGCGACAGCAAGCTGTCTTTCGTGAATACAGCGACATTAAGGCCAGGCATGACATCGACCTGACCGGCGAGATCCTGGATCTGGAGATCGACGGCCAGCGCGGTCGAGTCGTCGTGGAGGAGATCATAAACGGGGTACGATACGCACAAGTGTGGTTCTACCGCAATTTGGGGGGTGGTTGGCGTCACGTCGCTCCCGATTTCTCATTTTGGGGTGAGGAACGGAGGCTTGAAACCGATGCCACAAGCATCCTCTATTCTGATCTCGATGAGCGCTTTGCCCAAGCGCTAAGCCAAGCTGCCAGCGGATGGTCCCGCCGCGGATGCCAGATACTTCGCTGCGATTCCAGTCCCAGATTATCGATCGTGGTCGTAAAGGACATGGCGCAGCCGGTCTCCAGAGCGACAGATGGAACAGCGAGCTTAGAGGTGTTGTCACCATCCAGCGGACGCATGTCCTTTGATTCGCCATTTGACCAGAACAGGCAAGGTCTTGTCGCGGAGGCGCTTGCGGATCATTTGATCAGTCGACGAACTGATGGTCTACAGGTCGTATTTCCGCAGGACGCGGTATATTTGCGAATGTCGGTAGCCTCATATTTGGTCAAGGAATTCCTGGGCGCGGACGGCGGCGACTCGCTTGTAGACTCCTTAGCATCGTTGTACGGGGAAGAAAAAGTTGCGGAACTGGTCGATCATCTCGCTGCAGCCGCCAGCATGGCCGTATTAGAAGGGGTCATCGGCCAGCCCCTGGAAGAAGCGAACCTGGATTGGCGCGACTTTGTCAAATGGCGGCTAAACACCGAGGCGGATTTGATAGAGAGCGAGGCTGAAGGCGATTTGCTGAACTTATACGATACCGGGGATGAAGACATCTGGCAGGCAGCTTATCAACGCTATCAGAGCAGGACAATACTTCGCCCGCGCGCCGTACTTGATCAGGTGATTACGCGCGGGCCGAATGATTCACCGCAGTTGCGAGCGACAGTAATAGCGGATGGCGACGCGAATGACGAAGAAAGGCTTGTGCTATTCAATTTGGTGGATGGCGTCTGGAAGCGAGCCAATTGAAAAGGGCTGCAAATTAGATTCGCAGCCCCCGTTCAGTCGTCTAAATCTCAACTTGCCGGGGCAAGTTGAAGAGCGTCAAGCGCTTATTCGTCGGTCATGCCCAAAGCGTTACCGCCCACTACCACGATAAACGCGAGGACATGCCCAAATATGATATGTCCGTAGAAGCTGGGACCAATAGACAGTTGCAGAATATCGCCTTGCGCAATTACGGGCATAATGATGTTCCCGCCGATGATCCACCAGATCAAGCCGTAGATCAGACCGCCCACGGCGACATTTATCAACTTGTCGCCCAAATTCACTTTGTCCGCGAAAAATCCCGTATAGAGCGCGCCGATTACCGCACTAATGATGAGATGCAGAATGAACCCGACAAAAGCGCCGGAGTTAATCATGCCGCCGACCATGTCAATCATCCCGTTAGGCATCATATTTGACAGCGCCCCATCTTCTCCCATCATGGCCGGTCCTGCGCCCGCCCCGACGTAGGCCAAGAAAACGTAACCGGCCATAATCCCCGGAATAATCCCCTGCTTCATTTTATCGCTGTCCATCTCTTTCCTCCTCGTAAAACTAAAGGGCTTATTGGTGTGATCTGCAAGCCTTTTGCATTGCAAATCAAGCAACAAATACAGCGATCCTTTGTTGCATTTGTACAATATTCTAACGCTTTCGATTTTCCAATGCAAGCGAAGTTCCGCGCAAATTGTTACATTTTTCGAAACATGATCTCAGCAAGTAATAGAAAGAGCAAAGTATTCATGTGTTTCTGCCAACGGAGACTAATCCGTGTTACTTCATGCTCGCAAGCGACAGCGGGCAGTTTTTGGAATCAGACTCCGTTCTGAGTTGTTCCAAGCAAGTGATGAGCATGCGAAAATGCTATTATTCAACCCCAGCCCGGCCTGTTCTTCCCGAAGCATCAGCTGAGAAGCGGACAGCTTTTCATCGGGCGCGATCTCGCCAATAGATTTGTATTTTTATGGCGATTTTCGGGCGGGTGGCAGGTCGTGCGGGCGCGGAGCGGATGAGCGTTAGGTACGGGGGATTCACCACAGCCGCTCGGCGGCAGCGAATTTGGGCTACCGCGCTCACACAAAATAATAAACCTGCTCGGCTACCGCAGATCGCGGTTTACTAAAAAAGAGGCACAGAAGTAGTTGCAAGTAAGTTATGCAACAAATCGCAGGGTGAATGTAGGGGCGACTCTGTGAGTCGCCCACCGCTACTGCTAGAGATTTCGGGCGAGCCAAGGCTCGCCCCTACGACTCGACGATGATGCGGAATTTGCATGACTTACCTGGTCATACTGAGGGCGGCCCTCACCCCAAGCCCTGTTCCCCCCTCTGTCCCCCCGTTCTCGGGGGGCGGAATCACAAGGGGTGCGCGTAGACACAGCACTACGAGAGGGGCTTATATCGCCGGTGTATGTCCTTGGTAGGGCACTGAGGACGGGTAGGATTTCGGGCGACATGGCAGGGCGCGTAGGTCGCGTGGACACTGACCGCCGACACAGCCCGTCTGTCGCCCCTACGGGTTTGGACACGGGCCTGTAGGGTTGTGGGTCGGGCGGGGATGGGATTGGGCGGGCGCAGAAGTAGTATGCTGGCGCAAACATGCTATAATAAATGTCAATAATGGCGTTGGCGCAACGGTGTCAGAAATGCCCGTTGGGAACCGGTTTTTTTTGAACGTCGATGGTGATTTATTTTGCTCGCCTGGCGCTATCCGGACCGAGGCCGACAATCGTTCCCAGGCGCGAGTGATGTCGTATAGCGGCCGCTCAGGAGTAGTTCTGAGTAAGTCATGCAAGTTTTGCTAAAGCAACGATCTGTAAGGGCGACATGGTATGTCGCCCGATACCACAAGTCTCGGCAGCAGCGGGCGACCAGATTGGTCGCCCCTACGAGGCTTGACCGGTACTGGATCACGCTGACGCGCTTTTTTCACCCCTCACCCCCCGGCCCCCTCTCCCACAAGGGGAGAGGGGGAGCTAAGCTTGGCGGATTTCGTAATAATCTGTTGATTTTCGCAAGGATCGTCACTATTTTTGTATTGTTTCGGTATTGTTCCTGTTATCAATGAGTAAGATGTGCAGTAGCGGACAGGCCTTACAAGACCCGCTTTTTTTGCATGACTTACTTGCATTTACTGGGATACTTTATGAGCCGCGAAAGGAGCCGTGCGCAAATCAGATATCTGGTTTAGCCACATCATATGGACATAATCGACTCAGATTTGCCAGAAGATAACGCGGGAAACATTCGCACGATCACGATAAACGAAGAGATGCGCGGCAGTTATCTCAACTATGCCATGAGCGTGATCGTGGCGCGCGCGCTTCCTGACGCCCGCGACGGGCTCAAGCCCGTACATCGGCGCATACTTTATGCCATGTACGATATGGGGCTGCGTCCCGGTACAGCCTATAAAAAGAGCGCCCGCCTCGTTGGCGAAGTACTGGGCAAGTATCATCCGCACGGAGATCAGGCGGTATACGACGCCATGGCCCGTATGGCGCAAGATTTTTCTTTGCGCTATCCGCTGGTTGACGGCCAGGGCAACTTTGGCAGCCAGGATGGGGACAAGCCCGCGGCGATGCGCTACACCGAGGCGCGCATGGCCAACATCGCCAGCGAGATGTTGACAGACATCAACATGGACACGGTGGAATTCGCGGAGAATTACGACGGAACGCAAGCGGAACCGACGGTTCTTCCCGCGCGCTTGCCCAACTTGCTGCTCAATGGCACCAGCGGCATCGCAGTGGGCATGGCGACCAATATTCCGCCGCATAATCTGCGGGAGTTGGCAAGCGCCATCACATACCTGATTGACAACTATGAAAATGTCGCCGACGTTTCTGTCGACGATCTCATGCAATTCATTAAGGGTCCGGACTTCCCCACCGGCGCCACGATCGTCATTGGCGAAGAAGGCGAATATCTACGAGAAGCTTACGCCACCGGCAAAGGGCGCGTCGCGGTGCGGTCCACAGTCGACATTGAAGAGGGTCCCGGGGAAGGCAAGAAGCTCGTCTTCACGTCTATTCCTTACCAGGTGAGCAAGTCGGGCATCATAGAGCGGATCGTCGCCCTGGCGCGCGAGGGCCGCATCGAAGCGATACGCGACTTGCGCGACGAATCCGACCGTCAAGGATTGCGCCTTGTTGTCGAGCTAAAAGGCCACGCGCAGCCACAGCGGGTTATCAATCAACTATACAAATACACGCAATTGCAAAGCGTCTATAGCATTCAAATGCTGGCGCTGGTCAACGGCGAACCGCGTACATTGAGTCTCAAACGCGCGCTAAAGATTTATGTAGAGCATCGCTATGACGTCATTGTGCGACGTTCCGAATATGATTTGCAGCGACAGCGCGCCCGCGCGCATGTTTTGGCCGGGTTATTAAAAGCAGTGGCGAACATCGACCAGGTCATTCAAATAATCCGCAATTCACCCGATGTCGATAGCGCTCGGCAGCAATTGATGGCAAATTTGGAATTGGATGAGATCCAGACGAACGCCATACTCGACATGCAGTTGCGGCGCCTGGCTGCCTTGGAAAGGCAAAAGCTGCAGGATGAATATGACACTGTTCGGGCGCGCATCGAATATCTTGAAGATTTGCTACGCTCGCCACAGAAAATCCTGGAGCTGATTCGCGAAGACGTTGCCGAAATCGCCGACAAATACGGGGACGTGCGAAAATCCGAGATCAAGAAAGAGAATTTCGACCTCGAAGAGAGTGATATGTATCGCCGCGAAAATGTTGTCATCTCGTTGACGGAGCAAGGATATATTAAGCGAGTTGCGGCCCGTCACTATCGTTCACAACGGCGCGGCGGCAAAGGCATGCGCGGCATGGCGATCAGAGACAATGATACGTTAAAGGACGTATTCTTCGCGCACAGCCACGATATGATCCTGTTCTTCAGCAATACGGGCAAGGTCTACTCTCGCCGAGCCTACGACATACCGGAGACCTTAAGAGAAAGGCGCGGTCTGCTCATCCGAAGCATCTTGCCACTGGAAGGAGATGAGAAGATCTCGGTCGTACTTGCCGTAGCCGACGAAATCCTTGAGCATGAGGAAGGGTATTTTGTGCTGGCGACCAGCAAGGGCCGCGTGAAGCAAGTCGCATTCAGCGAATTCAGCTATATCCGCCCAAGCGGTTTGATGGCGATTCAGTTTAACGACGGCGACAGCTTGCGATCTGTGAAGTGGAGCAAGGGCGATGACGATATTGTCATGGCGTCGGTAAATGGGCAGTGCATTCGCTTCAAGGCGGAGGAAGTGCGCGTCATGGGCCGTCAGGCGCAGGGCGTGATCGGGATGCGCTTGCGGGATGACGACGAGATCGCAGGCATGGATGTCTTGACGGGCGAACACAGCCATCTGCTCATCGTGACGGAAAATGGTTACGGCAAACGCACGCTGATATCTAGCGATGACGGGAGCGAAGGCGCCGAAGACAGGGTGCATTACAAAGCACAGCGGAGATATGGGCTGGGCGTACGGACATTGAAGCGAAATGAGCGCACTGGACCGGTCGTGGCCATGCGTTGCATACGCGAAGAGGATGACATTGTACTGATCTCGAAGCGGGGAATCGTGCTACAGACTCGCTTGTCGGAAATTCGAGAGACCGGACGCAACACGCAGGGGGTGATCTTGATGAACCTTGAGGAAGATGACGCGGTTGCCGGCATCGCCATCATGCGAGACGATGATGAAGATGAGCCTGAGGCGCTGTTGTCGGCTGGTGACGAGAACCGCTCGGGACAGAACGGCAGCGAGAAGAGAAGCCATTAGCTGCGTTTGTCCGCGCGCAAAAGGACGGGCTCGACAGTCAGCGCGTTGCATTGGGTATAAACTCAATAAATGAAAAGAGGCGGCGCCAATGTGACGCCGCCTCTTGGTTCTCCCCTTGTTGAGTTCTCTGTGAGTTATTCTTCTTCGCCTTCTTCTTCTTCAGAATCTTCGTCCGTTTCTTCGCCCTCTTCGCCCTCGAGTTCATCGAGTTCCGCTTCTTCGGCGCGGGCTGCGGCTGGCTGAACAATCTTGGCGAGCATCTCGTTTGGATCGCTGTGTACGGTCACATTTTCACCGAATTCCAGGTCGCCCACCAGCACCTCCGAGCCGAGCTCGGTCAATTGCGACAAGTCTATGAGGATGCGGTCGCGAATGTCATCGGGATAAACTTCCAAGGTCAGCGCGCTCCTGCCCGTGATCAGAATCCCCTCGCGAGCCACAACGACCGGGCTGCGTCCTTCCATGATAATCGGCACTTCCACGCGGATCCGCTGGGAGGCGTCGACCGCCAAGAAATCCACATGCAAGATGTCGCCCCGAACTACATCCCGCTGCACTTCGCGCGCAAGCGACGGATAAGCTTTGCCATCGACGACAATGTCGATCAGATTGGTCCCGCCCGCATTCATCAAGGTCACCTCAATTGCGCGATACGGGAACTGCACGCTAATCGGGTCATTGCTGGGTCCGTAAACAATGCCGGGTACAAAACCTTGCCTGCGCAGTTCGCGGTTTTGCTTGCCGTGGGCATTCCGGACTTCGGCAGCCAGCTCAAATTCCGCCATGATAAAGTTCTCCTTCAGTTCCCTAAACCCGAGGCACAATCCTCGGTCAAGTTGCCGAACGTTGTTGGGTCAATAGCCCGCCCATTCTAAATGCGCAATATCCAAGGGTCAATGCTCTTCGGGCAAGAAAACACCCACCGTCCGGTGGGCAAGGACCTGACAAGCGGGTAACGGGACTCGAACCCGTGACCTTCTGCTTGGGAAGCAGGCGCTCTACCAACTGAGCTATACCCGCAATATGTCGATATTATAGAGAATCATGCTCCAAGCGTCAAGCCGTCGTGATATAGTAATGCGGCTGAGTCTATTGGTGCGAATTGGCCGCGCGGTTGTCAATGCCGAGCGTCAGTTTTCATTGCATGTCAGTACACGCGCCAAGTGCTGTGGCCGTAGAATATCGGCGGCGGTCGAATCGCAACTGAAAGATTGGAAAACATTAAGAAGGCTTTTCAAATCGCCGAGGCTGCCTGACAATCTGGACGCCCAAGATTTTGACATAAGGGCCGCGTTGCTGGCTGTACAGCCGGGCAGCAGTGGACATCTAGTTGCGGAGATAAATTTGCGCCTCAAAAAAAGGACTCTTGCCGGCACTTTTGCGGGTTTCGCCATTGCAGCGCTGCTGATTAGTCGCGTAGATCTTGAAGCGCTTTTGTCGACCCTGTTGAGCGCAGACTATCGTTTTCTTGTGATCAGCCTCTTGTTTTTCATGTTAGGGCTGTTTACCAGGGCATTGCGCTGGCAAGGTTTGCTTGCCGGGCGATTGCCGTTGCAGCGCGCCTTTAACATCATGAATATCGCATACTTGGTCAACGGCGTCATACCACTGCGAATCGGTGATGTTGCACGCCTGTTCTTGACCACGCGCGCCAACAAGCAGATTCATTTAATGCATACAGGCAGCAGCATCTTGGTCGAGAGGCTGCTGGATGTATTGGGAGTCGCGCTATTGGCGATGGTCGCCACGGCCGTCGCGCCGGTGAGCGCTGAGCTGCGGCATCTAGCAATCCTGGGAGCGATATTGTCCCTAAGCGGATTCGTCGCGCTCTTGGCAATGGCTCGTTGGCGCGGATTCACCGATAAGGCGATCGGACGCGTCTCCGATGCGCTGCCGCTCCCCGAGGGACTAAAGCCGGACAAACTTGCTCGCGAATTTCTGGACGGTCTGCGACCCACCCTTGAATTCGCTCCTTTGGCGCGCGCGCTCATCTGGACAGCGATCAGTTGGCTGCTTTCAGTGATCACGAATTATGTATTGATGCTAGCCTTCTTTGATCAGGGCGATTGGGTCGCAATTATGTTTGCCATCGCTTCCGCTTCATTTGCCATTGCGATTCCGTTAGTTCCAGGTAATCTAGGCGCATTTGAATTCTCGATAGTGGTAGCATTCAAATTATTGGGTCACAACGAACTGGACAAGATTACTGCCTTCGCCCTTGCCGTACACGCCCAGAATATTTTGGTCCACATCGTGACCGGCGGTGTTGGTCTGATATTCGAGGGTATCTCGCTGACGCAATTGCGTTCTCATGTCCAATGTATGGATCAACCAAGCACATAAGAATGATTAATGAAATCTGGACAGCCTGAAAACAGACGCAAGCTGAAAGTTCTGATCACACTCCTTTACTACTATCCGCATCCTACCGGCCTCACGTACTACGTGCAGATGTTCGCTGAGGAACTGGTGCGTCGCGGCCATCAAGTGACGGTACTTGCTTCCAGGCACGACAAAGAGCTGCCAAGGGAACCGGAGACGCATAACGGCGTGCGCATCGTGAGGGTCTGGGCGCCGGTGCGACTGAGCCGGGGCATGATATTGCCAAGCTATCCCTGGCATCTGTTTCGCCTAATGCGCCAGCATGACATCGTAAGCATACACACGCCGATGCTTGAAACTGCGCTAGTCAGCGTATTAGCGGGATTGGCGGGCTTGAAGGTCATTCCGACACACCATGGGGATCTATTCCTACCTGAGGGATTATTGAACAAGGCGATCGTGAAGGTGATGTACGCCATGTACGCCTTCATGGCCAGGCGCGCCCCATGTATCATAGGCTTCAGCGACGATTATGCCGAGAATTCCTACTATCTCGGTCCGTTCCGCGACAAGCTGGCAATCGTTTACCCCCCCATTTCCATTCACGATCCCAACCTGGAAAACGCCGCAAGACTCAGAAGCAAATGGCAATGCGACGATGGCCCGCTGATTGGATTCGCAGGGCGCTTTGCACATGAAAAAAGGCCTGATCTGCTCATAAAGGCGCTGGACGTCATCAACCGAAAATATCCAAAAACTCGAATCATCTTTGCCGGCGAGTACAACCTTAACTACGAAAATACCTGGAACCTTCAGAAGGAACTCGTCGAAAAGTACAAGTCGCAACTTATATTTCTGGGACTGATCCGCGACAAACAGCAAATGGCCGACTTTTACGCGGCCTGCGATGTGCTGGTCCTGCCGAGCAACAATGATTGTTTTCCGGCAGTTCTGGGCGAATCCATGCTTTGCGGGACGCCGGTCGTCATGACGGACGTCTATGGCGGCCGCGTACCGGTTCAAGTAACCGGAATGGGGAAACTGGCCAAATCCGGCGACTGGAAGTCAATTGGCAGGACCACGCTGGAAGTTCTGGATAACCGTGACAAGTACATCAAACCCAAAGACTTCGTTGCCGAGCGCTTTTCCTTGAATGTCACCTTCGATCGATTCGAATCTGTATTGTTGGAGCACGCTCGCAAGTAATTCCGGATTCCCCGTTTGCAGCGCCGTTCGCTTGATACTAAGCTTAGAGATGTGAGTGGCGCAAAGGGACGGTCGCATGTTTCCAGACGACAAGGCCAGGCCGCGTCTTGACGAAAACGACAGGACTGAACCGGATAATGACACGGCGCAACGCCGGTCATCCGCGGACGGAAATAAACGCGAATCGCCAAGTCTGGCGGAAGAGTTCGCCGAAACTCGAATTGAAGACCTGACACTGGCCGAGCTTTGCGGGCGGTTCGCGCGATCGCCACTTGTCACCTGGCGACGCACGAGAATGGCTATAGCAGGCGCGGAGTCCATTCTCGCGCCCAAGATTCCGGCTGGGGAGCGAGTGAAACTTGATCCCAAGCAGCAGGACGCCGTAGGATCTTCGATGCCGCGAATTGCCGGCGCGCTGCGCCGGGCGCAGGGTCTTCAACTGCTGTTCTTTACCCTGGCAACTGTCAGCGCAGTCATTGGCACAAATGCCCTACTGGGTCCGGCTGGGGTCAGTCGCAGCGCCGAAAACACGCTGGAGATTGGCGCTCCGTTTCTCTGGATTGGATTCCTTATCTGGTTGATGGGCGAAGCAATAGGGAATTACGAGCAACTGCGAAGACGGTGGCGGCACATGAGTCGTTTGGACCGTATTCGTTGGTCGGCCCGTATAGTCCCGGTAGCCACATGGCTGACGTCCTTGCAAGCAATTTCGGACTCTATGGTAGTCCCAAAAGAACAGTCTTTCGAGTTCCTGCTGACAGCCGCAGGCCGATTGATCGCCGGTCTAATACTTTGGTATCTGTTGGATTTTGTCGTCTGGCGGATCAAAGCCCGTTTGTCCACAACAGCGGTAAGGAATAACGAAAGATCGGGCTTGTCGCAGTCAGCCCCAAGCCAGACAGAATTTCCTTCACTTCGGGATCATATCAGCAGGCGCCGGATCGGCCTGGCGGTTTTCTCGGCGCTTGCAAGCGCCATTCTATGGATGAATACCGGCGGCAATCGAATTGAAGCCCCTTTCATCGTGTTGTGGATCGTTTCCTCATTTGCCTGGGGGATGGTCTTCGCGCCAGCAAACTGGAACGCCCTTGATTGGATCACGGGATGGATTGACCGCTTGCGGCGCATTGACTGGCATGGAAACCGCCCGATCATCGTCGCCTTCGCATTGATCATGGTTCTGGGGATAAGCTTCCGTTTCACGCAATTGGATAGCGTCCCGCGCGAGATGACCAGCGATCATGTGGAGAAAATCCAGGACGCATATCGCGTTTCTACCGGCGACTACAAAATCTTCTTCCCCAACAACGGGGGACGGGAACCGGTACAGATGTATCTGCTGTCGATGCTGTCCAGTTTGCCCGGGCTCGGATTCGATTTCTATACGCTCAAATTCCTCGCCGTCGTAGAAAGCGCGCTCACCTTGCCGCTGCTGTTTTGGATGGGCATGGAGCTTCTCGGCGACGGCCGTCCTCGGTTCAAGAAAGTGCTTGCTCTTTTGCTGATGGCGCTCGTCGCGTCAAGTTATTGGCACGTCATCGTCAGTCGCCAGGGCTTGCGCATTCCGCTAACGCCCTTGGTGACCGCGCTGCTGCTCGTATATCTTGCCCGCGCAATGAGATACAACAGGCGAAGCGATTACGTCAAGGCGGCGCTGGTTCTTGGATTCGGGCTATATACGTACCAGGCGGTACGCATGCTGCCGGTTTTGATTGTCATCGGCGTATTCTTTGCCATCTGGATGCGAGCCGTCAGTTGGCGCCAGAAGCTGCTCTACCTGGTTCATCTCGCGATCCTGGTTTTTGTATCGCTCATGGTTTTTCTGCCGATGCTGCACTTCTGGCTGGACTTCCCCAATTCCTTCTGGATGCGAACCTCAACACGACTATTGGGAGATCACCTTGCATATGCAGCAGCAGACGATGCCCTGGAGGCATTGCGCGCCAATATTCCCATTCTGATGCACAATATCCGCAAGGCCCTGCTCATGTACAACTGGAAGGGCGACATAGGCTGGTTCAACGGGGCTTCGGAGCATCCAGTCATGGACACTTTGAGCGGAGCCTTCTTAATACTGGGCGCCGCTGCCTGGTTGGCAAGAATGATCAAATCGCGGGACCCGGTCGTTTGGTTCATGCCGGTCGTGATTCTTGTGATGTTAATGCCCACCGCGCTGTCGCTGGCACACCCGGAGGCGAATCCCAGCAACTCGCGCGCATTGGGCACGGTACCGGTCGTCTACCTGTTTGCCGCCTTGCCCGTAGCAATGATAGCTGTCCGCCTGAAATGTATGATTAAAGGCGGCAAAGGAATGATGGTCGCGATCGTCTTTGGAGTCGGGGTAGTTTTGGTCGCCAACCATCAAAACAGCGAGACCTATTTCGACCGTTATGCGAATGCGTATTTGGGTCCGTCCTTTCCGCACAGCGAAGCCGGAAGAATCGTTCAGGGCTTCGCAAACAGCGACGGCGCGATTGGAAACGCCTGGTCCCTGGGTTTTCCTTACTGGTGGGACTACCGCGCGCTGGGAATTGAAGCCGGTTATCCCTTGTGGCCCAACGATATGTACCCGCTGGAGAACTTGCCGCAAATACTTCGATATGCCTTGCAGCGAAAGGGGGAACTCCGTCTGGACCCGAACAGAGACCTGCTGTTCCTTTTCAATCCTGCTGACGAGCAGGCCTGGCAGCGCTTGCGCGAGTGGTTCCCCCAAGGTCGCGCTACGACTGTCCAGTCATATCACCCTGAGGACAGATTTGTGCTCTATCGCGTGCCGAGGCTGGGTGAAGAGGGATGGGCGGCGTTCCTCGCTGGAAATGGCAGCGACCAGGGATAAGATACACGTTGGAGCGTTGTGCCAAGGAATACATGCTATTCTCTCAGTTGTATTCACAGTTGCGACCGGGCTTGCGGGGAGGCGCTGCTGGCGACGGTGTATTTGCAAATGACTTTGTCATAGAATGGCGCAGCAACTACCATAGTGAGCTAGCAAAGGAACCGGGAATCGACGGATATTTGCGAAGCCACACTTGAAACATAGGAATCCGATCCAGCATCACGTGTAAATACTTGTGCGAGTAACAACGATGGCCACAATGTCGCGGCGCAAGAAATGAGGCGCCAATCAATGAGAAAATCCGCCATTACGGCGCTGTTTGTGACAATCATTCTGGTCTTCGCGGGAGTCCTGCGTTTCACTGGACATAATTGGGACGACTTCTCTTATTCGCATCCTGACGAGCGTTTCCTTTCCATCCTGTTGCTGCCGAACGTCGGCGGCAGGAACGAGTTTACCTATGACCAAAGCAATTTTCCCAGCCAGAGCATCCTTGTAAGGAGCGGCCAGCAAGGTCTCCAAGACATTGCCGATCCGTCCGCTGTATTCGGAATCCGCATTGGCGCCGTTGGCGAGACGTTTTCGGCACAGGTGGCCAGTTGGCTAGCGAGCGACAATCACGTCAGCATCTACGGACAGATAGCGCAGGCTTTGGAAGCGCTGCGAGCGAGCCAATTGGATGCGGTGATCGTTGACGAGGGGCTGGGAACTAATTTCGCAGGCCTGAGCGTCGCGGTTACGTTGGATTCCCTGCAACTGCAGTCGTTGCGATGTCGGCATCACTATCCCGGGAGCAAGGGCATAGGCAAGTACTTCGACGCGCGATGTTCTCCCCTGAATCCACATCAGGCGGGCCACGGCTTTTATGCCTATGGCACCTTTCCCCTGTTGCTCGCCCACTATGCCGGCCAATTCGTCCGTGATGCTACGGAGGCTGGATTGCCCTTGTTTGACTGGCAAGGCGGGCATCTTGTTTGGCGTGGACTGTCGACGCTCTTCGACTTGCTAGCGATTGTCGTGATCTTCGCGCTGGGCAGCCGAATTCATGGCAGATGGGTCGGGATTATCGCGGCCGCGCTGTACGCGGCGGCGCCACTGGCCATTCAGAAATCTCACTACGCTACGACGAATGCGATTGCCGCCTGCTTGGTCACGCTTGCGCTTTACTTTGCGGTTGCCGTGCAGCAACGGGGCAGACTTTCGTCATACTTGCTGTTTGGCCTCGCCTGTGGCGCCGCAGTCGCCAGCCGCATGAACCTGGCGCCTCTGGCAGGCATCGTGGTTTTGGCCGCCATTGTCAAGATGGCTCCTTTCTTCGACCCAAGTTTGAATCTTCAGGAGAGACTGCGGATCCTCGCCTATCATTTCTTTGGGTTGATATTGGCGGGATTCGCCACCTTCCTGGTTTTTCGTCTACTCAATCCCTATGCGTTTATGGGACCGGATTTCCTGGGCATAATGCCCAACGACCGCTGGTTGGAAAATGTGCGCGCCGCCAGTCATGGCGTGTCTGGCGTGCAAGACTCGCCGCCCAACTGGCAATGGCTGTCGCGGGCATCCTATTTTTACCCGCTTAAAGATATGGCGCTTTGGGCCATGGGACCGCCGTTGGCTCTGCTGGCCTGGTTCGGCTGGGGCTGGTCCGCCTATCGGATCGCGCGCATGCGGAAGGCGGCGCTGAACAACGTATTGCTTGTGGTCTGGGTCGGCGCCTATTTTGTCTGGCTGAACCAGTTGTGGCCCATGACCATGCGCTACTATTTGCCGCTGTATAGCGCTTTGGCGGTATTGGCTGGCTGGGCAATCGCGCAATTGATCCGTCATGCGCGGCGCGCCCGGGGCGATACAATCGCGACGCGCGTCCTGCTGTCGATCCTCGGCGTCCTGTTCGGGGCAGTAGGCGCATATCAGCTTTACATCGGTACGCAGGGCACACAGGACGCGACCGCGATCAGCGCGGCGGCCATCGGCGCAATACTGCTGTTGGCGGCTTTGCTTCCATTGCCGCGATCAAGCCGAGCCATCGCGCTGGCCGTGTTCGCCATCGGCTTTACCGCGATGTGGGGGGTGATGTTCGGGAATGTCTACAGGCACCAGACAACGCTTGTGCAGGCGTCTCGCTACTTGTTCAAGCACGTGCCCGGTGATTTTGCCATGCGCATCGACGGCTCGGAGGAGTCATTGCCGCTGGTCAACGTTGCTGTGGCGAATACGGGTTATTCATCAGCCAACTTGCCCGAGAAATTGTTCAAAAGCGTCACGCATTACCGCGAAGAGTCCCCCCGACACACGGTCTTCGCCGCTCCTGCAAGCGGTTCGATTGCGACCGTTTTTGCGCCGCACCTGGGTGATCCGCTAGATGATCCAGAGCCGGAAAGACTGGAAATACGCGTATATCCCGAAGGCGACAATCAACTGCTAGCGGAGGCGGTCCTGGAAGCCAATTTGGCGCGACGCGATCATCCGCTGGGCAACAGCTATGAAATCCCGTTCGCCAGGCCTTGGCAAGTAGAGGCGGGAAAACGGTATGTATTTGAAATCCTTGCAGCAGAAGGCAGCGGCGACATCATCGGATCGGGTTCTGTCGTTCTGACGGAAGGCAGCTGGGACAACACTGTGACGGGCACGTTGACCTGTCAATTGCCTGAGGACCTGGCGCTGGTTGACCGTCCCGCCTCGGGGCTCGTTCGCGACGAGGACTGTCGCGGCAAATACGCCTTTAGCGCCTTGGTCAATTCATACGATCAGATCATGTCCTTCCCGGTGGACAATCAAAGCAAATACGAGAACATGGTGCACACGCTGGAAGTTGGCGACTACCTCACGATTGCCAGCAACCGCTTTTACGATACGGAAACGCGCAATCGTATGCGCTGGCCCCTGACAACGCATTATTATGAGAAACTCTTTGCGGGTGAGTTGGGATACGAGCTAGTTGCGCTTTTCGACGAGCCATACCAATTGGGACCTTGGCGGGTCTCCGATCAGCACTTGCCACTATTTGATTCCCCTGCCTGGCTGAACGAAATCGAAGGCGATGAAGCCTTTCACGTATACGATCATCCAGCCGTCTTTGTCTTCCGCAAATCGGAGGACTATTCGAGCGCGAAAGTGAAGGCGGTACTCTCTTCAGTGTCGCTACGGCAGGCGCATGAATTGTCAAGAGACTACGGCAGCGCAGACAGGCTGGGTGTCATATATTGGACGTCCATGGAAACGGACGCGGTACCGACCGCTTTGACGTTTCCGCGGGCTGACTATGAGACTCAAACGGCGGGCGGCACCTGGTCGGATCGCTTTTTCAGCGAGGGTATCGCGAACAGCAATCAGGCGCTCGGAACGCTGTTCTGGTATGTCGCGCTCCTTCTTATCGGCGTCATCAGTTTTCCCATCGTTTTCGCTCTATTCCCCAGCCTGGCAGATGGAGGCTACGGTATTAGCAAGCTTGTGGGCGTATTGTTAGTAGCCTGGTTTGCCTGGGCTGCTTCGACGCTGAAATTCCCGCTGTGGTCACAGGCTGGCCTCCTGGCGCTGCTCGCGCTGCTCGCGCTGTTCAGTACAAATATGGCCTATCGCAAGCGTTTGAGCCTGATGCAGTTTCTTCGCGGGAACTGGCGGCGTCTGGCCTGGATGGAGTTGCTGGCAATCCTGGCCTTCGTACTGATGCTGGTCATCCGGCTGACGAATCCGGATCTCTGGCACCCGTACAAAGGCGGCGAAAAGCCCATGGATTTCGCCTATCTGAACGGTGTTTTGCGCAGTACGACCTTCCCGCCGATTGACCCGTGGTTTGCCGGCGGATTCATTAACTACTATTACTTTGGATATGTCTTGGTTGGCGTGCCATCCCTGCTGTTGGGAATCGTCCCCTCTTTCGCCTACAACTTGATGATCCCTACGATATTCTCGCTGACCGGCGCGGGGGCGTTTTCCGCCGCATTCAATATCCATTCACGCTGGAAAATGAGCCGCCAGAATAATGAAGGATCGAACGGCAAAGGGACAAGACGGCTGGGAAGTCCCTGGACTGCAGGGATCCTGGCGATGTTGATGTGCATCCTCTTAGGCAACCTCGATACGGTTCGAGTGGCTGGAAACGGCATAGCGGAGTTAGGCGGTTACCGAAAACCCGAGGGGCTCGAAGCGTTCCTGGTCGACGAATATCGCGATGCTCAGGGTCAAGCGCCGGACGTGAACAAGCGCGCTCAACTGAGAGAGCAAGCATCTCAATCCAGGCTGACCGACAATGTTCGCTACGAGATCAATAGTTCATTGTCGCTTGCAGGCGGGCTTGCGCGAGGGGTCGGTTTGGCGATCAGCGGAGAATCCATACCCATGGGGTATGACCGCTGGTATTGGGGTCCCTCGCGCGTATTGGCCGAAACGCCCGGCGTGCGCGGAAACGCAATAACAGAGATGCCGTTTTTTACCTTTTTGTATGGCGACTTGCACGCCCACATGATCAATATGCCACTCATTTTGATGACCGTGGTCTTCCTTTTCAACGAGCTGATGCAAGTTGGCAGAGATCGGCGAAGCGCTTGGGAGAGATTTCTGACGCTGGCGCTGGGAGCAATGGCGGTCGGCGTCATGCAGGCAAGCAATACCTGGGATTGGCCCTCGATGACCCTGCTGGCGACGGCCGGCCTGAGTTATTGCTGGTGGCTGCGCTGGGGCGATACTTTTCGCGGGGGTATTGATGTTCGATTTTACACAGTATTGACCGGCGCGCTGCTGATCGCAATCGGCGCTGTCACGCTCCTGCATACTCAATACGGCTCAAGTATCGGCGCGTCGGCAGCGGCCCTGTCGGAGGCGCTGGCAATCATCAGGCGCGTCTTGCTCGCTTGCATCGCGCTGATTGTGGTCTGGATCGCGCTCCGGCATTTTCTGGTCAGGGCGTCGGCGCTAGATCTGCTCGGCCGCGTCGGCGGGTTCCTGGCGCTCAACTTGGCATTCGCATTGCCATACACGACCTGGTACGCCTCCAACTATACGAGCCTGAGCCTGTGGCATGGCGGGAAAACGCCGCTCTGGGCCTACTTCGACATTCACGGTCTATTCCTGTTTCTGGTTATATCGCTCTTGATCTGGGAGACCGGGCATTGGATGAGAAGTACGCGCGTCGCGGCGCTGCGCGGACGCGGCAGGCTGCTAAGAAACGGGGGAGCCGGCGTTATCCTGGTCTTGCTGATATCGCTGGCCATGTTCGTCGCGCACTATCAGGTGGCTCTGATCGTGCTGCCAATGCTGGTATGGATCGCCTTTCTGTTCTTCCGCCCCGGTCAATCACGCGCGCTGCGATTCGTACTTGTCTTGATCGGATTGGCGCTTTCCTTGACACTTGGCGTAGAGATCGTCGTCATCGGCGGGGATATCGGCCGTCAGAATACAGTTTTCAAGTTTTACATCCAGGTTTGGCTGCTGCTGAGCGTGGCGGGGGGCGTCGCAATAAGTCCCCTGCTGAGCTCCGCCCTTCACTGGCGCAAGCCCATACGCGTATTTTGGTTCGCAACGTGTATCGGGCTGTTCACGGTCGCCGGCGCATACCCGATATTGGCAACGCGGGCCCGATCCCTGGACCGAATGGCTCCCCACTTACCCTTGACCCTCGACGGCCTTGACTATATGAAAGAATCCACACACCGGGAAACCGCACCGGACAAGAACGACGCAGCGATACTGGATCTCGCCGTCGACCATGCGCTGATTCGCTGGATGCAGGAAAACATTGCCGGCTCGCCCGTGATCATGGAGGGCCGGCGCTTCCCCAGCGAATATCAGTGGAACGGCCGTATTTCGATAGCTACCGGTCTGCCCTCGGTTCTTGGCTGGAACTGGCACCAGCGGCAGCAACGCACCATTGATCCGCTGCCGACCTGGGTTGAACAGCGCGAAAGAAATGTCCGCGCCTTTTACAATACCGGAGACATCGACGATGCTGTGGATATCCTTCACCACTATGACGTGAGATACATCGTCCGCAGCGGATTGGAAGAGCTACATTCAACCCCGGAGGGCCTTGCCAAGTTCGAACGCATGGTCAGCGAGGGTCTGCTATCGATCGCATTCGCCATCGAGGGCGGCATGATCTATCAAGTTAAGGAAGACGCCATACTGCGATATCTCGAGGAGCGATTTACTTGACACTTATCCAGGAATGGCTGACTCGCGAAGGACATCTGCTCTTTAGCTGGTGGCTGGCTATCACGTTAGCGGGCCTGGCGGCTTTTCCGCTATGCCTCCGTCTCTTGGGAGGGCTGCCCGACAAGGGTTACAGCTTGTCGCGCGTAATCGGCATGCTGGCGCTGACATTCGTCTACTGGCTCTTGACTAGCTTTGGTCTGCTAGAAAACTCCGCCGGCAGCATCGCGCTAACTTGGGTCGCGCTACTCCTCCTATCACTAACAGTTTACGCACAAAAAGGCGACTGGCGCGACATACGCGCCTGGTGGCAAGAAAATCGCGCCGTCGTGCTGGCGACCGAATTATTGTTTCTGGTCTTGTTTCTCGTTTGGGCAGTCTATAGAGCGCATCAGAACTCGATTCTGTATACGGAAAAACCCATGGAGCTGGCGTTCCTGAGCGCCGTGCAACGCAGCGCGAGTTTCCCGCCGGACGATCCCTGGATGGCGGGTTACGCGATCAGCTATTACTACATGGGTTACTTGATGTCCGCCATGCTGTCGGTTTTCAGCAATATCAGCAGCACGGTCGGCTTTAACTTGACGGCTGCGTCGCAGTTTGCCTTGACGGGCATTTGCGCCTTTGGCGTCGCCTACAATCTGGTGCGTTCCCGCGCGTTCGAGATAGCGATACAATTCCGAAATATCGGGGCTTCGCGAGCGAAGGCGATCGCCGCCGGATTGCTAGCGATGCTCTTCATGACGCTCGTCGGCAATTTCCAGGCGGTTCTCATCGAGTTTCCCTTTCAGTCGGGATATGCCACGGAACCCTACCTGAATTTCTGGGGTACCCAAGATCGCGCGAACTTCCCTGAAGGCAGCTATACGCACGATCCACGATCAGCCCTTTTTTCCGATCCCGCTAGCTGGAGCTACTGGTGGTGGTTCCGCGCCAGCCGCGTCCTGACAGACTACAATCTGGACAATTCGCTTGGGCCGATCCAGCCGATCGACGAGTTTCCCGCCTTTAGCTTCTTGCTTGCGGATAATCATCCGCATGTCCTGGCACTGCCTTTTGCCTTGATGACGATCGGCCTGATGATCAACATCGTGCTGTTGAGAAGACAGCCGCGGCTTCCGGAAGCCATCTTGTATGGCATCGTCGTCGGCGGCTTGGCCTTCCTCAACACCTGGGACGGACCGATCTATTTGTTTGGTTTGGTCGCTGCGGAAGCGCTGCGCCGCCTGATGCTGAACGACCGTGGCAGGCTAAGCGTCGCCGATACCGCCGTGTTGCTAGTATTCGGACTCCTGTTGGCCGGTATCGCTCTACTGGCCTACTTCCCGTTTTTTATAGGGTTTCGATCTCAAGCCGGCGGATTGCTGCCAAACCTGGTAAACCCGACCTCATTCAGACGCTTCTTCATCATGTTCGGTCCGATTCTGCTCATCCTGCCTGGTTTCCTGCTGGTGGAGGCTTGGC
Organism: Chloroflexota bacterium; assembly: GCA_026707745.1. Classification (GTDB taxonomy): domain Bacteria; phylum Chloroflexota; class Anaerolineae; order Aggregatilineales; family Phototrophicaceae; genus UBA6055. The sequence continues at coordinate 8,855 of JAPOWG010000090.1, read as the reverse complement.
GGGGTCATCGGTTTCTGCGTCTAAACTGGCAACTCGCTAGGGCGATCGGCGCTGTTGCGTTCATTGGGCTGCTTCTGCTTCTAGTCATTTCCAGCGTGATCGGCGCAATGTCTTCCGCGGTGATGCCAGCTATTGGTCAATTAGTCGCGCAGTCCGGAGGATGGGGTGAAGTAATTCCCCTATTGATCGAACGCCGAATCGAATATGGCATGACGACGCTGGTGTTGCTCGTCGGCATCGTTCTGATTCTCGCGCGCCTGTTTCCCAAGAGCCGGGCGCGCGAGCAGATTCAAGAGGCGCCGACTCCCAATATCACCTATTCAGGCGCGAGCGCTTGCGCCTTGCTTTTGATCGGCATGGGATTGTGCTTAACGCTCATCCCCGAGTTTGTCTTTCTCAAGGACAATTTTGGCAGCCGCATCAACACTGTATTCAAGTTTTATTACCAAGCCTGGACGGTTTGGAGCGTTGCGACAGCTTATGCGGTCTACAGTGTCCTGGATGACAGCGCGGCGCTGCGGCCGATCAAAGCACTTCGATTCATTTATGCGCTGCTAGTCCTGCTTGCGCTCGCGGCCGGTCTCGCCTACAGCGTACTGGGGATTATGCATCGCTCCTGGATCGAATCCGGACGCGGCAGCAGTCAACAGCAATACAGGCCGCCTGAAAACTGGTTGACGCCGGTCATGCAAGTGACGGTGGGCGAGACCGTCTATCCCGGGACCGTCTTGTTCACGGACGGCAGCTTGTTTGACGCCAGCGAGTCTACTATCATTCGTTCGCAGCACGAGGGAATTGCCTTGGCTGACGAGATGTCAATTCGGATTGTCAAACCCTTGTCGCTGGACGGCCGCGACGATTTTATCGATCGTGACGACCTCAAGGTCATACACTGTCTGAGCGAACTTGTCGGACGCGACGATGCGGTAGTGGCAGAAGCGGTTCTGCGAGCATACAGCGAACGCTACGGCAGAGTTGGCGCCTTGACCGGCATACCGATTGTCCTGGGTTGGGAGAACCACGAACGTCAGTGGCGAGGATCGACATATTACGACATTGCCGGCAGCCGACGCCAAGATATGGAGACCCTTTACACAGCCGAGGATATATCGCAGATAAGGCATATCATAGACCGTTATCGGATCGGGTATATTCTTTATGGGTCTACCGAATTGTCGCAATATGGAGGCGCAGGCGAGGAAAAATTCCGTGATCACTTTCCAGTCACATGCGAATCAAATCACTCGCGCATCTACGCTGTACCGCCCGCGGTCGACTTGCAGTCAGAATTCTTTGACGCCTAGCTGCGCAAATCGAAGGTGAGGAATGGCGGCAGAAACACCGACGGCGAGCAGGAATAATAGCTACGAAGACATGGCAAGTGGCGGCCATGAGATACAGCAGGCCGCGTCGATTTCGGTTCGCGCCGAGTGGCTCGCTTACCTGGGGCTGGCGCTGGTTTCGCTTGTCATCCGTGTAGCCGCGCTAGGCAGCGTTCCCTTGAATGACTACGAAGCGCAACAGTCGCTTCACGCCTGGCACACTGTCGAGGACGACGCGCCTGGCGATTTTGTCACCAGCCAGAATCCCTTGACTTACTCGTTTCAACTCCTGACGTTTTCGACGCTGGGCGCCTCGGCTTTTTCCGCGCGCATTGCTGTTGCGCTGGCCGGGGTCGCGCTATGCCTTTGCCCGTTGCTGTTTCGCGAGAATCTAGGCACAACGCGCGTTTTCATATGGTCACTGCTGTTAACGGTATTGACGGTACCAGTCGCTGCGGCGCGCACAGCAGATGGCACTACGTTCATGATGTTGTTCACGGTCCTGGCAATCTGGATGATCCGACGATTTTGGTATTCGCGCGAACTCCCGCATGCTATGGCGGCTATCGCTTTTATCACGTTTATGCTGGCGCTTTCGGGCCCTTCCGGCATACCGCTATTTGTGATCCTGCTTGTTTCCGGCTGGCTGGCTGTATGGCGTACTGCTTTGAGCGCGCCGCAGCGGATGGACCTTCCAGGCGACGACATTCTGCAATTGTCGCTCAAGCGACTGCAAGACTTCCCTTATACGCGAGTCGCGTTTGTGCCGCTGTCGATAGTGTTCATAGTCGGCACCATGTTTATGCTAAATCCCGCCGGTTTGCAATCAATCGCCGAGTCCCTCAACGTCTCCTTGACTGGTTTCAGTCACGGGCGCGACGCAGATGGCATGCACCTGGGGATCATCGCGCTGCTGACGTACGAACCGCTACTCATTGTGTTTGCGCTTGGGGGCGCCTGGCTGATCTGGAAGCACGGCGCAGTCAGCTATATCGACAGATTCGCGGCGGCCTGGGTGCTGGTGGCGACGGCGGGTTTATTCCTTTATCCCGGGGCGCGCCCGGTCGACGCCATGTGGGTGGTTTTGCCTTTAAGTTTGCTGGCGAGTTACGGTATTACGCAACTGATGATCAATCGGCGAATGGTTGTGCTTTGGGCGAACCAGAATGACGACGACCGTGAGGACGGCCATGAACTCTATACTACGCACTATTGGTGGGTAAAGTGGGCGATTTCCTTCGGCGTACTGCTCTTGCTGTTGACGGCCGCTGTGCAATTTCTGCAGGTGGGGCGGTCGCTTCTCGATGTGCCCGCCGATACCAGCGTGAGTCAACTGTTGGAGCGCCTTTCCGTATCGTCCTATACGCGGTTGGCGCAGGGACTGGGCTTGTTAGTGATGACGGCCGCGGTCGCTGTAGTTCTTTATTTGCTCGTGGCGAATACTTGGGGTAGCGGCACTTGTTTGCAAGGGATTGGCATAGGCTTCTTTTGGTTTATGATATTGTCTGGCCTTGGGGGCGCGTGGCAAATCGCCGTCGCCGACACGAGCAATCCCGCAGAATATTGGCATCCCGGCGCAATTAGCAGCGATTCGCGGTTGTTGCGGAAAACGCTTTTCGAATTGGCCGAGCGAGATTCCAAGGGCTTTCCGGTTTTGGAAGTAGTCATCGTAACGGACGCCGACGGCGTCGTGGACGACAAGGGCTTGATGGGCTGGCTCCTGCGCGACTTCCCAAATGCGCGCTTCGTCAATTCTGCGGCGATTGCAGCGGGCGAGCCAATCATTATCATGGCGCTAGGTGAAGAAGCGTACGTGGATCTAAAGGGCAATTACGTTGGACAGAAGTTCCTGTTGCAGCGTCGGACTTCCATTGCGCAGTTAGATCCTTGGCAATTGCCCTCCTGGTGGTCCCAACGTCGTCTGCGCAGAGACAAGACAGGAGCGGAAGAATCGATCATTCTGTGGTTGCGACAAGATGTTTATGATAATGTCAAGTCGAATTGAGGCGGACCGTTGTGAGGATGATGGTGGTAAAATGTGTAATGAAAGTTGTGCTTGTCAGTTCACCACAAGGACAACGACATGACAGATAACCGACCGGGTGGTCGCGCCGAAATTGATCTTATTGTCGAGCGCGCCCTTAACGGCGATCAAGTAGGGTATGCGGAACTGTATGAACGCTTCGCGGCCAGCTTGTATCGGCTATGCTACAGCTTGCTTATGAATGAGCAGGATGCCGAAGACATTCTGCAGGAATCATTTCTTTACGCTTTCAAGAATCTGCACCGTTTCGATTCTGGCAAGGCATCGCTCAAAACCTGGCTCTACACGATCGCCGTCAGCCGCTGCCGCAATACCTATCGACGCAAGCGCTTCCTGACGGTAGATATTTCACAGTGGTTCGGCTTCGAATTGAAAGCGCCGCCAGCAGACGCGCCGGAGGCGGCCGTTATTCGTCGCGATGCGGCAGAAACCATAGAAAAGGCGCTTACAGGCTTGTCGCCACGGCTGCGAGAGGCAATCGTATTGCGTTACGGACAAGGGATGACCTATCGTGAGATTTCCGAAGTGATGGGTTGTCCTCAAAAGACGGCGGAAAGCCGCGTGCGCCTCGGTCATCAACGGCTGAGGCAGTCCTTGCAACCCGAGGGACGCGGGTTGCTGGAAGAATTGCTTAAAGTACATTGAAGTTTGCGAGACCTGTGGCGTGGCGGAGCATATGATCAAGTTCAAATACCGCTACTGCAAAGTTCATATGGCGAAATACCTGAGCGGCGACCTCTCGGATGTTACGAGGAGGCGAATCGCTCGATTTATTGACGAGTCCCAGGACTGTTACGAGGAGTATTTGCGCCAGCGAGAGATAAGTGATCAATTGCAGCGAAACCTGCCGGCTTTTGGCCGCCCGGATTCGCAACGGCTGGACAATATCTGGATGTCCTTACAAAGCGAGCTCGCCCCTGCAAGCACCGGAGGACTGCCCGGCCCGGGTTATCTGGGCAATACGCCTATGGGGCAGAGCTTGTTCATGGTATTGCTGGCGGCAATCCTGTTGCTACCATTGGCGATTGGCTTCCATACATCGGTTACTTCCATTGACTTGCCGCCGCGTCCCAAGTTGGTCGACATCGAGAGAACCCCTGCCACCCGGTCAAATGCGTCGTCTATTGGCGTCCTATCGACTCAGTCAAGTTTCTCGAATCAAGTTCCCCTGCTACAAAACACGCCAGAAGCCAGATTCCTTCAATAGCGATTTCGATAGACGGTCGAGAATCGTGAGGCCCTGCCAGACATGTTGACCACGCCCAACCGGCAGAATGAAAACGCCTTGTACCAGTTGCTGTCGGCCCGCGTCTCACTTAACTGGGAAGTCGCGGCATATCTGATCATTCTGTTCTTGGCTCTTTTCACGCGTTTTTTCATCCTGGACCAGCGCGTGATGAGCCACGACGAAAGCCTGCATACGCGATTCGCCTACAATCTGTACAACGAAGGAAACTTCACGCATACGCCGCTGATGCATGGCCCCGTTCTTTTTCATGCGACGGCATTGTCGTATTTCCTTTTTGGCGATAGCGATTTTTCCGGCCGGATTTACACCGCTGTTCTGGGTGTCTTGATGGTGATGTTTCCCATGCTCTTGCGCCGATGGCTGGGCAAGTGGGGGGCAGTGCTGGCCGCGCTAATGATCTTGATATCGCCGCTTCTGCTCTACTACAACCGCTATATTCGCCATGATACGCCGTCGATCTTTTTCGGCTTAATCATGGTTTATTGCATATTACAATATATCAACGGCTCGCCACGATTCCGCAGGCGCGCCTATTGGTTGTACATCTTTGCCGCCGCCATGATTCTAAACCTCGGCTCCAAAGAGACCGCATTCATTTACATCGCGATTTTTGGCAGTTTCCTCTGCATCTATTTCCTGGTGCGGCTGGCGCAACATCTCTACGACCTGGAAGGCAAACCGTTCTTCTACATGCTTGTCCTGGGGATCCTTGTCGGCGGTGTCATGACGCTGGGCATGTACATCATAGTTGATATCGTACCGGCCCAAATCATCCCCGGGCGCGGCACGCCCTGGGGCGACCTTTCGGATTTGCAGCGCTCAAGCTGGACAAAGTGGATGTTGCTAACGTTGTTTGCGGGGCTGATCGTGCCAATCAGCACAGCGCTTTTTGCATTCCGTGGTGGATGGAAGCGCATCCCCGGACGCGAACTGGCATTGATCCTGTTTATCGCACTGGCAACGGCATTTGGTCTGCTTTTCATTGAGGAATTGTCGCATTTCCCCAGCCAAACGGAGACCGCCGAGCCCGTTGTTCCCGATGCTGCAGAGGTCTCTGAGGAAACCGCTCCCCCGGGCGAACCGATCAATTGGGCGCCTTTGTTTGCGCTGTGGCTGATACTCGTGACCGCGGTTACGTATCTGATACGCGACGCCCGGCGCGCTTCTGGCATCAGAGCGGCGTCGCGAGAGAGCAAGGATAGACCCGGCTTGTGGGGCTTTCTGTATCAGTTTCCCGAAGTGGATCTGATCGTATTAATCGCAACCCTGATCTTGCCCTGGACAACTGCGCTCTTTCCTCGCTTGATGGGAGGCAGCAGCGACGCGCATGCCCGGCTCGCACAATCGCTGCCCGAAGCTGTCTACAACATCATCGTTAGCTTGCCTGGTCTGGGTTCGTACGAAAGTATTGGCAGGTTCCTGCTCGGTGGCTATGCCTTCGTGCCGCTATTCGTTCTGATGATGGTGATCGGACTGACTTGGAATTGGAGGCGGTGGCTGGTATCGGCCATCATATTCCATGTTCTTTTCGCATTTTTCTTCACGACCGTCTTCACCAACATTACAGGTTTGGCTTCCGGCATGGTATACAGCCTGGGCTATTGGCTGGAACAACAAGGCGTGCGCAGAGGGAGCCAGCCTCAGTACTACTACTTGCTAATCATCTTGCCGGTATACGAATACCTGCCAATCGTCGGGAGCGTGACCGCGATGTTCGCCGGAGTGACCAGATTCTGGAATCTACGGCGGGGGCGCATAATCGCCCGGGAGGACGCGCGCAGGCGAGAAGTTGGCGAGACGCTTCAAGAATTCTTTGGGGATACCGCCACTGGGAACGCGCCCGAGGACGTGCCGAAATCAGGGGCGGCCAGCGAAGAGACAAGCCCGGTCGCAAAGGCCGAATCAGCCGACGCCAATGTGAATTCAAGCGAGGAGCAAGTCGCGCCCCGAGACAAGACTCTGATGATCGACGCGGGAACAGGCGAGCAGTCCCGGTCGTATCTGCGTCGATTGCCATTCTTGCTATTGCTCGCTTGGTGGGCAGTGCTGAATCTCGTCGGGTATTCGCTGGCAGGCGAAAAGATGCCTTGGCTGGGTACGCATTTGACCACGCCCATGATCCTGCTCAGCGCCTGGTATTTCGGCGGAGTTTTCGCGCGAATTGACAAGACCTTGTTCTTGTCGCGCGGCTGGATGGCGCTGTTGATCTTGCCGGTCTTTTTGATATGTCTTGCGCAAGCGATCGGCGCGTTCATTGTTGGCGATCCGCCATTTGCCGGGCTGGCACAGGTCGAATTGGAGCGAACCTATGAGTGGCTGCTGTCCCTGCTGCTTGTGGTTATTCTCGGATACATGCTTGTACGAATCGCAGGGCTCACCAGCTGGATTCACATCCGCCGCCTCACTGCGGTTACCGTTTTCACCCTATTCAGTCTTCTGACCTTCCGCACCGCCTGGATGGCGTCCTTCATCAATTATGACCTGGCGACCGAGTACCTGGTTTACGCGCATGCTGCGCCGGCGGTGAAATGGGTGCTCCAAGACATTGAAGAAATGAGCCTGCGCGTTACAGATAGCAAGGACCTCAAATTGGCTTACGACGACGAGGTATCCTGGCCCTATAGCTGGTATTTCCGCGACTTTACATCGGCGTCATTTGTCGGCGCCAACCCTACCGTGCAGAACCTGGAAGACCGGGCCTATGTCGTTGTTGGGTCCGGTCATCGCGGTGATGTGGAGCCTATCCTAGAAGACAGATACGTCCGCTTTGATCACATTCGCATGTGGTGGCCCATGCAGGAGTACTTCAACTTGACTCCAGAGCGGATACTCAACGCGTTGGATTTTTCGCCGGATAATCTCCAAGCGTCCCGAATTCGCCAGGGCATCTTCGATATCTGGTGGAATAGAGATTACGACCGGTATGGCGAAGCCACCGGCAAAGACTTCTCGCTTAACAACTGGCCGGTATCCGACCGCATGCACGTTTATGTCCGAAAGGACTTCGCGTCTCAGATCTGGGAATACGGAGTTGGCGAGGGCGAGGTCAAGAGCAACCTGCCAACTGAAGTTAATCCGTGCACTGCCAACCGGCATCAACTTCTTCCCTTAATCGAATTCGAGACAGCTCAACATGCCCTCATCCAACCGTTAGGCATCGCTGCCAGCAAGGGCTTGGTCTACGTCGTCGACGAGAACCAGAATCAAGTATTCACTTATAGCAGTGACGGCATGCCCACGCGGGCATATGGCAATGACGGCTTGCTCTCCTTCAATCGACCGAATGGCATTGCAGCGATGTCAAATGGCACCGTCTTGGTAGCGGACACATGGAATTACCAGGTCCAGCAATTTGATCCGGATGGCAATCCACTTGCTCAATGGGGCCAGCCCGGCGAATACGGTTTTGACGCGCCGACTGACCCTGACGACGGATTCTGGGGACCGCGCGATGTAGCAGTAGACAGCGAAGGCCGGGTCTATGTCGCGGACACTGGCAATAAACGTATTCGGGTTTATGAGCTTGATGAAAACGAGGTCGTGCATCTGCGCGACATAGGCCATGGCGGCAGCGGGCCAGGAGAGTTGGACGAGCCGAGCGGTCTGGTCGTACATTCAGACGGCCGACTTTTTGTCGCGGACACCTGGAACCGAAGGATCGCCGTATTTGATTTGCAGGGCAATCATCTGAGCAATTTCCGCGTGCGCGGCTGGTATAACAATACCTTTAACCGACCTTACCTGGGCTTGGACGAGACGCGCAATATTCTCTACGTCAGCGATCCCGACGGCGTTCGTATATTGGTCTATAATCCATCCGGCGAATGCATTGGCAGCTTTGGGCAGAACGGCGATGTATCCGCCGATGGACAGTTCCAAGCGATTGGCGGAATCGCCGTCGATGATCAGGGGCATGTTTACGTGAGCGACTCGACGGCTGGCAAAGTGCTAAAGTTTCCTCCGTTTCCGGACGTATCAATAGCATCTGGGTGAATTACTGACATCCATTTAAGACCCGGTCAAAGGGCTGAGGACATGACAGCTTTGATCCGATTGGCTATGAAAGCGACAGGACAACGATCACAAGCATCTTATTGGGTGAAAACTGTAGGGTTTGTCCGCTACTAGGTCATTCTAACGCGCTTTTTTCACCCCTCACCCCCCAGCCCCTTGCCCCCCTCGGTCTGATCTTCACCCGAAAAAGTGGACACAGTTTTTGTCTAATCGGCACGCAACTCGT
>JAPOWG010000117.1 GCA_026707745.1 Chloroflexota bacterium | reverse complement strand
CCTCCTGCCCCGCAAGCTGTCTGCGCCAGATATCCAATATGATGATGGCTGCACCCTGGAAAGGGTGGAATTGACCATCAAGTTAAAGTATACCCCCCAAAGAAAACCAAAAACAAGCGGACGCAGGCGTGAGATGTTGATCTACTTAAGGTACGATCACAGCATACTAAGCAAGCTTAACGATGACCACGCAAAAAGTCAAAGATTGGGGCAAAATGCCTGAAGTCTCGATAATCGCACTGCCGCCGTCACGCTGGCGGGATGCGAAGCAGCTGCGCCTGGAAGCGCTGCTCGCCGTGCCGAGCGCTTTCGCCTCAAGTTATGAAGACGAACTGGCTTTTCCAGATGAGATCTGGATCGCGCGGCTGACATCGGCGTACGAGTGGGACGGCAACATGACCTTCTTCGCCGAAGTGGGCGGCGTGCTGGTCGGCATGGCCGGGGCGCACTGGTCCTCGAAAGCCAAGCTGCGGCATGTTGCAAAGATATATGGCGTATACTTGTCTCCCGAGGCGCGCGGTCAGGGCATTGCATCGGCGCTCATGCGCCAGCTGCTTGAGGAACTGCGCTCACTGGGACAGTTCGAGAAAGTGAGCTTGACGGTCAACAGCGAAGCGAGCGCGGCGATTCGACTATATCAAGGGCTCGGCTTCAAGATTATCGGAACATCCCGGCGCGAACTGAAAACTGAAGGACGCGCCTACGACCTGCATATTATGGAATTGCGCCTGTTGCAGGGACGCGGCCCGCCGCTCTAAACAGCGCGTTCCAGCTTTTGCGCTTCATACAGGCGGTAAAAGAGCCCGCGTCTGGCGATGAGATCTTCCGGCGTGCCAACTTCGACAACGCGACCGTCATCCAGAACGAGAATGCGATCGGCATGTATCACGGTCGCCAGCCGATGCGCGACGGCGATGGTCGTCCTGCCGCGCTTGGCGTGATCAATCGCTTCCTGAACTTTCGCCTCTGTCAACGCGTCCAACTCGGACGTCGCCTCATCCAGCAACAAGATAGCCGGCTGCTTCAAGATGGCGCGGCAGATCGCGACGCGTTGCCGCTCTCCGCCGGACAGCGCCAGGCCACGCTCGCCGACGACGGTCTGGTATTTCTCCGGCAAGGCTTCAATAAAGGGCTGGAGGTTTGTACCCGCGGCGGCTTCAGCGACGGTCTCAGCCGCGATAGCGTCGGGATAGGCCAGGTTCTCATATATGCTGCTGTTCCATAAGAAGATATCCTGCGGCGCCAGGCCGATTTGACCGCGCAGCGAGGCCAGGGACAATTCCTGAATGTCGATGTCATTGACCAGAATCCGGCCCGTCTGCGGCGCGTAAAAGCCCATCAGGAGATCCAGAATGGTCGTTTTCCCGCCGCCGCTGACGCCGACGATCCCGAAAAACTCCCCGGGCCGGACAGAGAAGGAAACATCGCGCAGGGCGAAATCACCTCGTCCATAGTCAAAACTCACATCCTCGAATTGGATCGACGGACCTGCCTCTGGCGCAATGGCAAGTTCCCGACCGCCTTGCCGCTCCCTTTCGTAAGCGAATAAGCCATCGAGACCTTCAATCGCGACTTTGATTTTCTCCAGGGTCACTTGCGCTTGCAACATGGCGCGCAGCGCTGTGTAAACATAGGGCGTATACATCATGAAGGCGATGAGATCGCCGATGCTCAGCCTCCCATTGATGATCTCGAAAGCGCCAACGCCAAAAACCACGCCCATCAACACGCGATCCACGACATGTGTGGGAAGAATCAGAATCAAGTTGTGCAATGTTTCCGTCTTGGCTCGGACTTCCCAATGCCGTCTAATCCAGGCATCCCAACGGGCTTTTTCATGAACTTCGCCACTGAAGGAACGAACCGTGCGAATGCCGGAAAACACTTGCTGCAGAGTACTTGAACCGGACTCCAGAATCCGCAGAAACTCCTCTTCAAGCATCCTGACATAGTTTTTCAAGCGCTGTGAGAATAGGTAGGTTATTGGGAAAGCCAGCAGCGTGATCAGCATCAGTCGCCAATTGATCAGCGCCATCGCGGCCAGCGCGCCCGCGAATAGCAACGCGTTGGATATCAGCGGTATCAGCCGGTCAACGATGTAATCGTCTCCCACAAGCCCGCAACCACGGGTGATGTGATGAATGATATGCCCGGTCTCGGTCGCTTCCAGGTCTCTGAGATTTGCGTGGATCAGGTGCTTGAACAACTTCTGGCGCAGCGCTTGCGCAATAGCCTCGCCGATAATTTCGCGCCGATAATCGTACAAGGCATTGAGCGCCGCGGAGATCAAGGGAATCGTAATCAGGGCGACCAAGAGCAGGCCCGCCTCGCTCATGTCTCTTCCCGGGATCGTCACATCGACCAGGCGCTTGAAGAGCAGCGGCAAGGCAACACTGAGAAGAATCGTCAGAATAAGAAAGAACACCATCAAGAGGATTACAGAAATGCGTTTGCGAAGTTCGCCCACGATAATCGTTTTCGCGGTTTGCTGGGTCATATCACTCCTTATATGAGACTAAGAAGCCAAGCCTGATGGAAAAAGGGCAATGGCAGCGATACCAAAGTGGAGACACCGCAGGCGCTCCAGCAAATGGGAAATCACTTAGATGATGCTAGGGGTCATCAAAACAATGTTACTGCTTGACCGAGCCGATGGTCAAGTTATCGAGGATTTGATTGCGCCCGGCGACAAATATCAGCACGATTGGCAGCGTGGCGATGAAAGCCCCGCCCAGGATCATGCCGTATTCGACCTTGTACAAGCCCTTGAGCGTCGCCAGGCCGACCGGATAGGTGAACTTCTCCGGCGTGCGCAAGACGATCAGCGGCCAGAGGTAGTCGTTCCAGGCTGCCAGGAATACCAGCACGCAAAGGATCGACAGCGCGCCCCGCGAAAGCGGAATGCCGATGCGCCAGAAGAGCCCCCATTCGCTGGCGCCGTCAATGCGCCCGGCATCGAGCAATTCTTGTGGGATGGACACCATCGCCTGCCGCATGAAAAAGGCGCCAAATGCGCTGACCGAGCTGGGCAAGATGACGCCGAGGAAACTGTCCAGCAAGCCCAGACGCACGATCATCTGAAAGAGCGGCACCAGCGTCACTTGAAAGGGAATGGCAAATGTGAAGAGCAGAAAGATGGTCAAGAAAGTCTTGCCGCGGAACTCGTATTTGGCGAATCCCCAGCCCACCATCGACGCGAATAGCAGCGTCAAGGCGCTTTGGCTGACGGCGATGACGACGCTGTTGCCCATCTGCTGCAGGTAGGGGATCTCCTCGCCGCTGAGCAGTCTGTTGTAATTGTTCAGCGTCGGCTCGGGCGCGAGCAGGTTGACGGGCCAGGAGAAGAGCTGGCCGTTGGTTTTGAAGGAGCCTGTGATCATATAGAGGAAGGGGATGCCAACCAGAAGTGCGAAGAAGAACAGGATGGCGTAGACGACCGTCGCTTCAACGAGCTTCGAATAGAGCGATTTTCTCTCGGTAGGATCCGATGGGCGCGATAGGGCGAGTCTCATGCCTAGTCAATCCTCGCGGAAGGCGCGAATCAGGACGAGCTGAATCACGCTCAGTACCAGAATAATGACCGCCAGCGAATAGCCAATGGCCGAGGCGTAGCCCATCTTCAGCTCGCGGAAACCGCGGGTATAGAGATACATGGTCATCGTCATGCCGGAATTATTGGGGCCGCCCTCCAAACCCACCAGGATCGCTGGTTCAGCGAAGAGATTGTAGGAGCCAATGATAGCGATGGTCAGCACGAAAGCGAGGATCGGGCGCAGCAGCGGCAGGGTGACGTGCCAAAAGACTTGCCAGCGGGTGGCGCCGTCGACGCGCGCCGCTTCCTTAAGTTCGGGAGGGATATTTTGCAAGCCGACCATGAAATAGATGGCGTTGATGCCGGTCCATTTCCAGGCGCCCAGGATAATGACGGCCGGCATGATCCAGCGCGCCTCGCGCAGCCAGCGCACATTGTCTATGCCCAGCGGCGCCAGCAACAGGTTGTTGATCAAACCGTATTGCTCTTCAAATACGAGACCGAAGATGATGCCGACGACGACGCCGGCGGTGATATTGGGTGTGAAATAGAGAAAGCGGAAGAATTCGCGAAAGCGCAGTTTGGGGCTATGCAGGATCAGCGCCAGCAGCAGCGCCAGCGGCACGATAATCAGAATGCTGCCCAAAGCGTAATAGGTGGTATTGGTGAGCGCTTTGATGAAGAGGTCGTCTTTAGTAACAAGGCGCACGTAGTTGTCGATGCCGATGAAGCGTGGCGCTTTGTT
>JAPOWG010000058.1 GCA_026707745.1 Chloroflexota bacterium | reverse complement strand
ATGTGGGGCTTGGCGGACCAATCAGACCCAGAAGATGAAACGGCCCGGTTTGCAGAAGATTACGGTTTACTCCTCGTCACAGAACGGCAATACGAGTGTCTCCAAATCGCCTACTTCTACATTTCGCCATACTTCGGGTATGCACCCTTTTAACTGGTTTTCCGAGAGATACAACTCGCTAAGATTGGTGAGCTTGCCCAACTCTGGCGGAATCGCCCCACTCAACTCATTGTCCCAGAGATCCAGTATGGTCAGGTTGATCAGCTTGCCCAACTCGGACGGAATTGAACCACTCAACTGGTTACTGGAAAGGTACAATACTTTCAGTTGAATGAGTTCGCCCAACTCCTGCGGAACTGTCCCTGTCAACCCATTATCGGAGAGACCCAACCACTCCAATCTAGTGAGCATGCCCAATTCTGGCGGAATCGCCCCTGTCAACCCGTTATCGGAGAGACCCAACCACTCCAATCTAGTGAGCATGCCCAATTCTGGCGGAATCGCCCCTGTCAACCCGTTATCGGAGAGACCCAACCACTCCAATCTAGTGAGCATGCCCAATTCTGGCGGAATCGCCCCTGTCAACCCGTTATCGGAGAGACCCAACCACTCCAATCTAGTGAGCATGCCCAATTCTGGCGGAATCGCCCCTGTCAACCCGTTATCGGAGAGACCCAACCACTCCAACCTGGTGAGCATGCCCAATTCTGGCGGAATCGTCCCCGTCAATCCGTTTTCAGAGAGTTCCAGCCATTCCAGCTCAGTGAGCATGCCCAATTCTGGCGGAATCGCCCCTGTCAATCCGTTGTCGGAGAGATCCAACCACTCTAACCTGGTGAGCATGCCCAATTCTGGCGGAACTATCCCTATCAACCCGTTACCAGAGAGACCCAACCACTCTAATCTGGTGAGCATGCTCAATTCTGGCGGAACTGTCCCGATCAGCGTGTTTTCGGAGAGTTCCAGCCACTCTAGCTCAGTGAGCATGCCCAATTCTGGCGGAATCGCCCCGGTCAGCATGTTTTGGGCGAGACCCAACCATTCCAACTCGGTGAGCTTGCTTAACTCAGGTGGAACTGTCCCCCGCAACCAATTGTCTGAAAGCTCAAGCCATTTCAATTCGGCAAGTCCACCCAACTCTGGCGGAATTGATCCGCGCAACAGGTTGTCTCGGAAGTCCAGAGTTCTCAGATTGATGAGGTTGCCCAACTCTGGCGGGATCGAGCCACTCAAGCCGTTCTCAGGGAGAACTAGCTCCATGACTCGATCATTGCCGGTCGCAACAACACCGTACCACCTGTCAACCGGCGCCTCGCTCATCCAGTTGTCGTTTTTCACCCAGTTGTCGCCGCTGGTGGCATGATAGAGTGCCACCAACACGTCACGGTCCGTGGGAGGCTCAGTCTGTGTCACCCCATCCGTGGTGGCATCCGTATGTATCGCAGGGTTCGTGGTGGGGTCTGCTGATACCGTTTGGGCCGTGGTGGGGTCTGTCGGTATCGGCACACACGCCGCGACCAATGCGAGCAATACCCACGAAATCGTGACGGCTACAGCCCTTCTTGCAAGAAAGGAATAGCGACAATCGTCTACTGTATTTCGTCGCAGCATGTGACCTCTCTCTGATTAGTAGGCTTGCTTAGCCTAGTCGATTGCCGAACGGCAGAAGGGCCTGGTCTATCCCTGAAACTGAATGCGACCGACACTGTTTTACCCATTCATAAAATGGAATTGCGGGGTCTTGTTTGGTTTGGTATGACATCTGCGGTGGTGTTTGTGTCGCCGGAACAATGGGAGGCGGCATTGGCTGGCCTTCAGGCTTGGGGCCGTCGAACCAGTCCAGCGGACCATATCAGCTACTGACGATGAGAAGTATTCGGTGTCAATCCGGCAGCTCTGGTTGGAAATCTCTGGATCCTCAACGACTCTTTCAGAATAGTCCATCCCTGAGTATGTAAGCGCCAAAGATAACAAGCCCAGCAATTAGCCCTCCGACCCCGCTTGTCAGAACGGCGGCTGAGGCTATATCTTTGGCGACTTTCGCGACTGGATGGTATTCGGGAGACACCAGATCAACTACTGCTTCTATAGCGGTGTTGATCAGTTCCAGCCCGATGACAAAGGAAATCGAAATAATCACGATAACCCACTCCAGCCTGCTGATGCCCAGAGCAAATCCAATCACGACAATAAATCCTGCAATAATGCTTTCGATTCGAAGACTGCGTTGACTGCTGAAGGCATAGCGCAACCCATCGATAGCAAAACCCATACTTCGCCAAATACTGTGAGAGGGCATCCTGATAATCCTCACAAGGGCGGGGGAGGTAAGGGCGTTACGGATTCATCTGGCATGGGATGAAAAGGCGAACCCTATTGCGCTTTGCCCCGGCAGCATGACCTCGTGGCCTACGACGCATTCGCCATCATAGAGCGGCACTTGCAACGATATATTCGTTGGGTTTTGCGGAATAGGCACGCAAGCAGTGATCAGAACCGCGAACCCCACAACCAGAAGTCTGTTCAACATGGTGGTTCCTTTGGGTAAGTGTTGAGAAACTTACCACTTGACGGGTCGGGTTGCAAGCTGTGGAAGTGGAGCGAGATTGGGTTGTGAGTGATGGGCTTGGAGTATGGGGTTAGCCTTGCGGAAGTAGTACTGGATGGTTCTGATAGACAACAAGCCTCGTGTGTCGATACTGGTGGAAATTCTGGCTCTATGGTTGGCCCCAATCGCTAGACCACGAAATGGGAAAAATAAGGTGCATCTAGGCGAGTAGGGCCGGCTCTGAGCAGAGCACGGCGATCCGCGCATCCAACAGGTCTCACGGTGTGGGATTGCGATGATACGCCTATATAAGGAGGCGGCGGCCAGACGGGACCATCATAGGGCCGTCTTTGGCATGTAACAGAGATCGCAATCAATAGTGAAATGCGTTCCCTTTAATACTACGTCTTCACGAGTAGTCACCTCGGGATCCCCTATTTCGTTGTACCGATCCCCCCACACGTACTCCTCTCGCAACGGCTGAAACACACCTGGGATGCGGCGCCTTGCAACCGCCTTCCCGGATTGTTCAGCCCCGTCTGGGACCACATACACTATCTCCCCTCCGCGCCGCCCCACGCACGGATGAATGACAAACCCATGCACCCCATGCGCCCCGAAGTCCCCAATCTGCCGCCGGATCTCCCCCGCATCCAGCTCATCGTTCCAAAACCAGAACGGCAGCACCGAAAGCTCCCTCGGCGGGTCGGCGAAAGTGGAAAGCGAATCGTCCATGGTCATGTCCCCGTATACAATGGCAGTTCAACGATGTCGGTCACGCTGTAGTGTACTCCATCCCCAAGGTCCCGGCACATGCCGGATGGCGCCTTTCTGGCCGGGCAAAGTCGCAGCACCCCAAAAGTTGAATGCAGGGCAATTGCATCAAAACCAGTGATATATCGGTGATATAATAGCAACGTGCCGAACTGCGAATGGCATAACTGAAAGCGTATCTTCACTGTCACCAAGCCATGATTCCCGCTGGCAGGGAATCTGAAGGCCAGGGAGGACCCTTCCAGGACTGGTAACTGCCCAGTACCCAACAAAGACAGCGAGGAAAAGTGCGAAGTCAAGCGCCAAAGTCCAGAAAAAGGAAAACTGCCCGCTCTGACCCGACCTGACCCGACTTTTCCCAACCCTGCCCGACCTGACCCGACGCCCTGCCCCCATCGCCAGCTATGAGGCATGAGTCTGTCGGCTGTTAGAGCAGTGGATGAGCATCGTAGAGCACTTGCCAGAACCGGGAACAGGCTCCAGACACGCAAAAACTGATGCAAAACCGTAACGGCAAAAAGGGCCGGGAAAAAAATTTTTCGCCCGACTTCACCCGACATTATCCGACATAACCCGACTTGACCCGACATGAACCGACCAAATCGTCCCGCCATGTCAGAGTTCGTACAACTCTCGTACAACGCACGCAAACACTCGTTTGGGCCCGCCAGCGCCCGCCAGGCCCGTATCACAGCCCGCCACAAAAACTGCATGCACTGCAGGTCAGACAACATGAAGACTCTCATACACGCTCGTAAACACTCGCAAACTCTCGTCCAACGCTCATACGAGACAACCTGCAGCGGCACGGCCCACGTCTCAGCCCATTAGGCAAATCCCATGAACTGTTGTTCAGGCAACCCGTAAACGCTCGTAAACTCTCGTGAACGCTCGTAGACTCTCGTCCAACACACAGACGAGAAAGCCTGTGCCACACCATCAGGACAAACAGTCCGCAATGAATGAAATGCTCACATCAGCCCCCAAAGCATCTGCACCGAATCTGAAATCCGTCTCTTTCTCCGATGCCGGACTGCTCCTGGATTCCACCCTCAAACTCTGGAGCACCAGGAACCCAGTCCACCGGGTATTGGACGAGGAAGACAGTCGCATCCGCCAGGAACAAGCGCAGCACAACCTGGCGGTCTTGCTCCGCCTGCCTCACAGTCCGACTGCGCAGAGAGAAAGCAGCGCCCAAATCGGCACTGCAGCCAGACGCAATCAAGCCGGTTGGAAAGCTGACTATCCTCTGAAAGTGCTCTCCCAATCGGATGCGTATGCCCTGAAATTGACCGAAAATGTCGATCGAAAGTAGCATCAGCTAGGCCAGAACAGGCCGCGCCGCGCATTAGCTGCATGTTCTGCCCGGATGCTCCCACGAAAAACAATCTGAAGAATGAAACTGGAAGAACTCACAACCAACGCCGCTGTAGAGGGCGTCCTGGCAAACAGCCTCGTCACGGTGGTCAACGTGCAATGGTACGGGGAAGACGCCGTCGAATTGACCTACAAGACGCCCGCAGGCGAGGTCGCCAACGAGCTCCTCTACCGCGACGACGAGTCCCGCATCAGCGTCGCCGAGCAGGCCCGCCCCTGGAGCTTCGACGGCGACGGCGCCCTCTTCCGCCTCGTTTCCGAGGCCCAGCGCATCCGCCTCGCCCACCTCTTCGACCCCCTGCTGGCCGTCCACACCTCCGACGTCGAGCCGCTCCCCCACCAGATCACCGCCGTCTACGAGGCCATGCTGCCCCGTTCGCCGCTGCGCTTCCTCCTCGCCGACGACCCCGGCGCCGGCAAGACCATCATGGCCGGCCTGCTTATCAAAGAACTCATCGCACGCGGCGACCTCCAGCGCTGCCTCGTCGTCTGTCCCGGCGGCCTGGCCGAACAGTGGCAGGATGAGCTCTACCGCCGCTTCCAGTTGCCCTTCGAAATCCTCACCAACGACAAGCTCGAAGCCCCCCGCACCGGCAACTGGTTCCTCGAGACCGACCTCGTCATCGCCCGCCTCGATAAACTCTCCCGCGACGAGGAGGTGCAGCAGAAACTCAAGGCCCGCGACTGCGACTGGGACCTCGTCGTCTGCGATGAAGCCCACAAAATGTCGGCCAGCTACTTCGGCAACGAGCTGCGCTATACCAAGCGCTACCGCCTCGGCCAGCTCCTCTCCGACCTGACGCGCCAGTTCCTCCTCATGACTGCGACGCCCCACAACGGCAAAGAGGAGGACTTCCAGCTCTTCATGGCCCTGCTCGACGGCGACCGCTTCGAGGGCAAGTTCCGCGACGGCGTACACAACGTCGACGTCTCCGACCTCATGCGCCG
Source organism: Chloroflexota bacterium (assembly GCA_026707745.1). GTDB lineage: Bacteria > Chloroflexota > Anaerolineae > Aggregatilineales > Phototrophicaceae > UBA6055. Next base: position 31,428 of record JAPOWG010000058.1, on the reverse strand, counting down.
CATGGTCAAGGAGAAACTGCTCAAGTTCGACAGCACGCCCCTTTTTCCCGAGCGCATGGCCTACACCGTCTCCTACAAACTGTCGCCCGAAGAAGAGCAGCTCTACACCGCCGTCACCCAGTACGTCCGCGAGGAGTTCGACCGCGCCGGCGCGCTCGAAAACGACAAACGCGCCGGAGCCGTCGGCTTCGCCCTCACCATTCTCCAACGCCGCCTCGCCTCCTCCCCGGAAGCGATCTACCGTTCCCTGCGCCGCCGCCGCGAACGGCTGCAAGGCCGACTTCAGGAGTTGGAAGGGCTGCAACGCAAAGGCGAGACCGGTCTCATCGCCGCGCCCGCCATGTTGACGCTCGACAGCGAAGACTTCGAAGACCTGGAAGACGCCCCCGAAGACGAGGTCGAGGCGCAGGAGGGAGAGGTCCTCGACCAGGCCACCGCCGCCCAGACCATCGATGAGCTGCAACAGGAGATCGGCACCCTCGCTGGCCTGGAAACCGAGGCAGGACGCGTCCTGCGCCGCGGACGCGATACAAAGTGGCTCCAACTGGAAGAGTTGCTCGACAAGCTGTTCATCCGCACGCTCGCCGAGACCCCCGCCCCCTACGGTTCAGGCAAAATCGCCGACCCCGTGCCCTCGCCCCAGCAGAAATTGGTCATCTTCACCGAACACCGCGATACCCTCAACTATCTGCATTCCCGCATCGCCGGCCGCCTCGGACGCGAAAAGGCCGTCGTCACCATCCACGGCAGCCTGCGCCGCGAGGAGCGCCGCGCCGCCGAAGAGGCCTTCCGCCACGACCCCCAAGTGCGCGTCCTCCTCGCCACCGACGCCGCCGGCGAGGGCATCAACCTCCAGCGCGCCCACCTCATGGTCAACTACGACCTGCCCTGGAACCCCAACCGCCTCGAGCAGCGCTTCGGCCGTATCCACCGCATCGGCCAGACCGAGGTCTGCCACCTCTGGAATCTCGTCGCCTCCGAAACCCGCGAGGGCGACGTCTACGAGCGCCTGCTCGAAAAACTGGAGCAAGCCCGCCAGACCCTCGGCGGCCAGGTTTATGATGTGCTCGGCAAAATGCAGTTCGACGGCAGGCCGCTGCGCGAGCTGCTCGTCAACGCCATCCGCTACGGCGAGCAACCTGAGGTGCGCGCCCGCCTCACCACCACCGTCGAAAACGCCTTCGATCCCCAAAAGCTGAGCGAGCTGCTCGAAGAGCGCTCCCTGACGCCCGACACCATGGATTCCAGCCGCGTCCACAGCGTGCGCGCCCGCATGGAGCGCGCCGAAGCCCGCCGTCTCCAGCCCCACTACATCGAGTCCTTCTTCCTCGAGGCCTTCCAGCGCGTCGGTGGCCGCGCCCGCCAGCGCGCGAGCCGCCGCTACGAGGTCACCCACGTCCCCGCCCCCGTTCGCAACATCGAGCGCACCGTCGGCGCCGGCATACCCGTCCTGCGCCGCTACGAACGCATCGCCTTCGAAAAGTCCCTCGCCGCCGGCGACAACCTTCCCCCCGCAGCCTTCGTCTGCCCCGGCCATCCCCTCCTCGATGCCGTCATCGACAGCACCCTCCAAAGCCATCGCGACCTGCTCAAGCAGGGCGCTGTCCTCGTCGACGAACGCGACCCCGGCACCGAACCCTGCGTCCTCTTCTTCCTCGAACACGCCATCCAGGACGCCAGCCTAACCCGCGCCGGCACCCGCCGCGTCATCTCCAAGCGCATGCTCTACGTCGAGCTCGACGCCGCCGCCAACGCCCGCCACGTCGAGTACGCCCCCTACCTCGACTATCGCCCCCTGACCCCAGACGAACCGCAACACGAAGCCATCCTCGCCCGGCCCGAATGCACCTGGATCGGCGCCGCCCTGGAGCAGACCGCCCAGCGCTACGCCGTCGCCAGCGTAGTGCCCGAGCACGTCGACGAAATCCGCCGCGCCCGCCAGCCGCTGATCGACAAAACACGCGACGCCGTACAGGATCGGCTGACCAAAGAGATCTCGCACTGGGACCGCCGCGCCGAGGACCTCAAGCTACAGGAGCAATCCGGCCGCACCAACGCCCGCCTCAACTCCGCCCAGGCCCGCCACCGCGCCGACCGCCTTGAGGAACGTCTCCAAAAACGCCTGGCCGAACTGGAGTTGGAGCGCCAGATCTCGCCGCGCCCCCCCGTCGTCCTCGGCGCCGCCCTGATCGCGCCCCTCGGCCTGCTCCGTGCCATGACAGGCGAACCGCCGCCCCGCCCCCCTGCCGCCACCACCGACACCCAGGCCGCCGCCCGTGCCCGCGAAATCGTCATGGATGTGGAACGGAGCCTGGGCTACGAACCCACCGACCGCGAATTCGAAAAACGCGGCTACGACATCGAAAGCCGCGACCCCGCCACCGGCCGCCTGCGCTTCCTCGAAGTCAAAGGCCGCGTCACCGGCGCACCGGCCATCACCGTCACCCGCAACGAAATTCTCTACTCGCTCAACAAGCCCGACGCCTACATCCTCGCCATCGTCGAATTTCTCGAAGGCGACGACCACCGCGTCCACTACCTCCGCCGCCCCTTCCACCGCGAACCCGACTTCGGCGTCACCAGCGTCAACTACAACTTCGCCGAACTGCTGGCGCGATCAGAGGAGCCCGCGTGACCAAAGGGGAGCGTCCTGCAGCTTGGTAGGTCCCTGTATGTTCAAAAATGTCTTGTTTACGACAAACTGCCGGTTCCGGTCTGATTGCGCGGTTTCACCTGGAGAGATCCTGGTGAACTGTTTTGAGGTGCGAGGCATTTCGCAGACCAAATTCGCGAGCGGATGCGGTTGCACACCACAGTCTTTCGGCGAGAAGATTAATGGAATGGAGTTCACTGATGCGGAGACTGCGCTTCTCTTAAAGCAGAGGACGGGAAAAAAAGAAACGCCCCCCGTAAGGGGGACGTCGGGCCAACGATACTCTCGTTGGGGTGGTATGTGTAGCGTACAACATGACCGACTGAGCCGCCAAAACGACGTCCGGGGAGTATTCATGGCCAGCGGACAAATGAGAAACGCCCCCCATAAGAGGGACGTCGGCCCAACGATACTCTCGTTGGGGGGGTGTTCAAAACTTACCCTATGTCTTATACAATGTCAAGAGTGAATACTCAGCCTTTACAACTGGTCGTGACTTCTTCAGAGACAGCCAACTGCCAAACCAAGTCACCAAACTCGACCGCCGCAAACTGACGCAGCCGCCCTGCAGGAAACGAGGACCAACGTGGATCAAACCAAAACCCGCAAAAAACTCATCGAAGTCGCCCTCCCACTCGACGCCATCAACGCCGCCTCCGCCCGCGAAAAATCGATCCGCCACGGCCACCCCAGCACCCTGCACCTCTGGTGGGCGCGCCGCCCCCTGGCCGCCGCCCGCGCCGTCCTCTTCGCCCAACTGGTCGACGACCCTTCCGACCTGCCGGAAGAGTTCCCCACCGAGGAGGAACAGAAGAAAGAACGCGACCGCCTCTTCGAGATCATCGAAGAACTGGTGCTGTGGGAAAACACCACCAACGAGATCGTGCTGGAGAAAGCGCGCGCCGAGATCCGCAAGAGCTGGCGCCGCACCTGCGCCGACAACTGCAACCACCCCCGTGCTGCCGAACTGTTCGACCCGGAAAAACTGCCCGCCTTCCACGACCCCTTCGCCGGCGGCGGTGCCATCCCCCTCGAAGCCCAGCGCCTCGGCCTCGAAAGCTACGCCAGTGACCTCAACCCCGTCGCTGTCCTCATCAACAAGGCCATGATCGAGATCCCCCCAAAATTCGGGGAATTATATACTTTACTTCGCAAAATTCAACCGGTGGTGGGTAATCCCTTGTCAGTGGTAACCAACAGGCGCTCTTCCCGCTGTGCCAACTTCCACTGCGCGTCATTCCGCATTCCTTGCGACGGTCAAGAGGGGAATGTTTTCGTCGGCAAATATTATTATGTACTGTCGACGTGTGCCTGAAGAGGCTTCACCTGCTCTTCCGCAAGAGTGGCTACATAGTCAAAGCAGGCAAGGATATCTTCGTGCGTGACAGAAGGATATTCTTGGAGGAGATCTTCGACGCTATCGCCGCAGGCCAGCATCCGCAGGATTTGATGTACAGGAATGCGTGTCCCCTGGATGCAGGCCTGCCCGCGACACACATGGGGGTCAATAGTAATCCGATTATTCACTCCTTCATCCTCCGGGGCATTCAGCCATATTCCAATGAGATTGGCTCAATAGCTTGAACGACACCACGTAGCTGCCTCCCAAGGCGTTGCGGTTTGGTGGTTCTGGACATCATTCTAACTGGCTTGTCAAGAGGTGAGGCGAGGCGAAAAAATGCCGACTGAGTGGGGCCTGGGTAGGTCGCCCGAGAGCCTCGGCACATAGCAACGGTCAGACCAATCATAAAGCCATCACGAAGTACAAAACCACCGCCACGCGACGGTGGTCCTTCCCGGCACTTTCCCTCCGCCGCCAAACGCTTAAGGTTCCTACCTCAGGACTTCGACACGCCAGCAATCCCGCTTCCTGTCGCGAAGACCATTCGGTCACCGCCAGCTGTCGAGTCAAGGTATTCCAAAAACGTAATACAAATTCTCTGGAAATTTGCTTGAAAAAGGCGAGGAAGGGCCGTATACTGTGTTGGACAGATATCCCCTTCCAGCATAAGGATACGCCATGCTACAAACCAAAACTGAATTAGATTTCGAACTGTGCCGGAAGCTAATGTTGCGGCAGGAAGAACTGTATGACAGCCGAACACCCAGCTTGATCACCCACTTCTGTTTTGAAGGCTACAGTGCCGAAAACATCTCATACAACGTCGAGCAACTCCACCGCGCAAACCTCATCACGAACACGACCCCGCAAGAATGGACTAAGGGCAAGTTGAGTCGTTGGCCCACGGGGTTTACGGAAATCGGCTGGAAGTTCCTGGAGGCTGCCAAAGATGAAGCCAGATGGACCGCAGCTGTACAAACCATCACGACGCAAAACGATTCGTATGATCTCAGGACGTTGAAAGCCGTTCTGTTTGCGGGTGGTTCGTGATGACGCGGCAAAGCGAGGTACACGAGTCGGAAGGCCGGCACCGTGTTGAGCAAGCAGAGAATCTAAGTGTTTTTCAAGCGGACGAACAGTGGGTTGGTGACCCCTCAGTCTTCATCAAATTCGACCCGGCGCGTGACGAACTTGATGTTATTCCATATGAAGCCTTAGTTGTTCTGCCAGATGAGAAGCGCGACGCGATAGCTCAGCAAGAGCTTCATTCCTTGCTTCACGCTCTGTCGCGTCTTGATCGTAAACGTGAATCTCTGCGTAGACAGTTTCTCCAGCGTCATCCAAGTTATATACGGAAAAACGCGCAACATATTCTGGCATTTTTCCGGCCGGCATGACACTCTTTTCTGACAAACCGAGGTCAAACGTAGGACTTCGCTTTGTAGTCATGGTTTTCCCTGTTGTGAGGTGACATCTGTTATACACCATAACATGGAGAGGCGTGGGGTACAAACGCGAAGAACCTGTCACGGAATGTGACGGGTTTGAATTTCGAATGTTGTGCAGGGAGGAAAGGGAGTTTACCCCTTATTCTCGTCTAGTGAATCTGCTATAGATTCAAGCCTGTTGCTCAATTTGCTTATGGTATCGTCGTAGCGTCTCTTTAGTTCGCCGGACTGATGCTCGGTGTAATCTGATGCAACTTCCTCTACGAGGTCGTGAAGTTCCTTTCTCAGTTTGTTGATTCCGCTTTGAACCTTGTTGTCGCGACCTGTGTCATGGACAATGACGGCACGAAGGTGCAAGAGGGCCTTTGCTGTACTGGATAATGCTTTAGCCACATCAGTATCTTTCTCGATGAGAGGCTCGATTCCTTCGATGAGAGAATGCACACTTTCATAGAAGGCATTTAAGTTAGCGTCATGATCTTCAAAGCCGGGGCGAGATGTGTTGTTTTTCGGGCTAGGTCTTCTGTCGTCCACGTGGAATCACCTTCCTCGGTATATGAGGGTCTTGGTTGCAAGTCGTTCCCCTGCGAGTATGTCGGAGCTTATCACGGGTCTGGACGGGATGCAAGCGTAGTGGCGTTGCGGGACGAAACGGAACGGGCCGCTACACCATGTAGCGGCTCGTTGTCTTTCTAAGTTGAGTAGGGCATTGGCTGTTGGCTGGTCAAGAGGATACGCCTAGGGCTGGTTTAGCGTGGGGGTTAATGGTTAAGCAATAGAAGTGGATGTTTTCGTAGAATTCCAACACCCAAACACCTGAAAACCTATCTTCTGGGACCGGTTGATACCAGTGTTTGAACACTCTCCCAATCACGCTAAGTGGCTCTCCTGTCATCACTTGCGCAAACAACTGTAGTTGTCCATTATCAACATGTCTCAACCCTTCGTCTACCCAGGTTGTCACTATGCAGTCATTTGGGAGGCGTTCACCGGTTTGGTTCCAATAGAGTCCCTTGATGATTCTTGATGCAACATGCCCCAATCTGTTGTGATCCGCGTTATAGCTGCCGCCGGGCTCAACGACACCTAGTTCATTCACGAAATAAAAGAATCTGGTGCTATCCAGAAAGGAATTTCTGAGCCCTTTGGCCTCTGGTCGCTGCAAGGAACGGACAGCTTTTTCCATGACTTTTGAGGCGTCAGGGTTTCCCCCAACGTCTCTTCTGCCAGCCAGAATCATTCGGAAATACTCATCGTCTCTTGAAGCTGACTCGTTACATTGACGACAACACGGCACCGTTATGAGGTTTTGTGGCAGAGGGCTGGGAAAAAGGCACTTGGGAGGAATGTGGTCCTTGGTTGGATTCCTTTGGGAGCCGCAGTACACACAGGACTCCCTTGGTTTTCTCTTGCGGTTTGGCATTCTATTCTCTTTTCCGATTCCACTTGTCAAGAGACCGGAGCTTACCACGGATCGAAACGGGGTGACAAATGGAGGGCCGTCACGGGATGCGGGCGAAAGGGTCGGTCACAGAATGTGACGGGTTTTGTTTTGGTGGGGTCGATCAGGAGTGGTGCGTCAGGGCGAAAAGTTGCGGTTCAATTCGAGGTAACGTTGTCGGTTCTGTTGTTCTGTATGTTGGGGGTCGTCGTACCCGTCCATTTCACGGATGAACCACCACATGCTGGTTCCTGGTGGTGGCTGAAAGCAGGTTTCGCACAGGAAACCTTCACGTGGGTGACTACGCACGAACCATCTGGGGAAGCCTGAGCCGGTCGGGATGGTGAATCGGCACTCGTGCTCTGGTTCAGGGGAATGGCTGAGTTGCGTGTGGGTGGGTTCGGGCCAGACGTAGGGAGCGCACTCTTCGAGCAACCTGTTGTGTTTTTCGAACATGGACCAAGTTGTGAAGAAGTGTTCAGTCTTGGCTTTTTTGTCGTCGGCATTCTCTTGTGGAGTACCGGCGTAAAGATGGGCGGGCTGGATACAGCTGCGCCGATTGCACATGTGTAGTATCGGTGCGCTTGGGGGAATCGATCCTCTACTGATTTCGTACGCGACCCTATGCGCCAAGACTTGGCGGCCGTCTTGCAAAGTGACTCCATAGCCACCGCGGTTGAGTCCGTGCCGCCAGATCAGGCAAGGGCCATACATGGGTGCTGAAGTGTTTGCAGGAGGCGTGTACACAACTGCGTAGTTGGAAGATCCGACTGTGCAGCGGGGCTACGATCCCCATGAAGTCAGAAGGGCAGTTGAGTATTGCAGGGCAAAAGGTCTGATAGGGAAGCGAGCCCAGTTCGGCAAGGAATCTAGGGACGTTGGGAAGGAAAACTGGTGAGCTGGCGGTCTGGCGATACAAGGGATGGAGGAGTCGGAGGATAGGGAAAGGTCGCTCCGCAGCATCAAGAACCAGAACGTTATGATAAATGGCAGGTACAGGCTCGGGGAGTAGGTAGGTCGTCTAGGTTAGGGAATACCAACAGCCCGTCAGCTATCAGGCTGGCGGGCTGTCTAGTTGATGCCGTCCTCTGTACCGCAAGGGGACTATAACTAGGAGTGTAGCATACGTTGAGTTCACGCTGATGACGCACAGGAGGATGATGGGATGATCTTATCGAGGGTTATGCCTCGTCTAGATGTTACGTCAAGGTGGTGTACGACAAGTCGAGGGATGGTGGTCCCCTCTGTCGTCCTATTCTAATGAAAACAGTTCATTCAGATCGTCGATTACTCCCGGATCACAGCCAACGAATAGAGACTCAGGGTCATCACTCATTTTGCCAAAAAGGACCATGAAATCCACAACGGTTGCGTTTTCCAAGTCTCGTAACGGCTCAAACGGTTCCATGTAGCAGGAGAGGTTTGCCTGAATCCTCTTGTGATCTAAGTCAGGAGTGACGATTCGGCTATGTGCATCGTAGAACCCGAAAATCGTGTCCAGTATGTCGTACAACGTGTCGAAAATTTTGTCGGAATCATCAGATTCAAAGGCCAATTCCCACATCGGGACGAGAAAAGAGATGCGAAGAATCTCGCCAGCAAGCCACTCCTGGTATTCTGCCTCGGTCATCACCAGAACGTCCTCAGACGGAAACCCGGATGGCGCGCTGGGCGCGGAGAGTTGTTCAGCGACTTGGGATTCCAATTCAGAGATTTGGCGTTCCAGTTCACGAATGCGTTTTTCGTACTCCTCCACCTTTCCCAGACGGAAAAATATATCTATCACCTGCTCTTCCAGGGCAGGCAGGCGTTCCTCAACCGCCCTGACGCGGTGCTGTAGTGCTCTTACGTATCCGGCCAGCCCCTCCAACGACACGTTTTCGCTTTGTGCCAGTATCGCGCCGGGTACGGCCAAAGCCATCAGGATCAGCAATGCAATCGTGAAAAGTGCGCGTTTCATGGGGCGGTCTCCTTTGCCTGATATTTATGGTATCTCTTATCGAGAATTCTTTTTGAATAAATCGTATAATTGAAATTCTGCTCTGCCAAAATGACGAATTTTCTAAGAGTTCCAATGACAAATGAAAGGTGCTGCCTAGTGTCTGACAAATCGTTCTGTCATTCAAGAAGTATTTATTCTACACATTAGACTGTAACCGGGGCCGGGCATTTGGCCCCTAGTCTTCCATACAGAATTCGTGCAACTGTACCAAACGACTGTGGAAACTGGAGGTTCGGGGGCTGACATTTTCGAATAGACCAGAGTCTATATTGATGGTCATAAGCATGATAGATACCCACTGTATGGCAGCTGCCCTGCCGGGCGTGTGGAGAGTACGAATGTCTTCCGGAGATCTGAATCTGAAGCAGGCGTCAATCTTTGAAATGATTTCTGCGTAGGCTTCGGGTTCGATCTCTTCTTCAAAGATAACTGAAAAAGCGAACGCGAAATCGTAGAGGCTGGCCTGCATGGGTTCGGGGGTAGGTGCAGGGGGGCTGGTTGTCGGACTCGGTTCCGGTGGAATGGGGTTGCAGGCGGCGAGCAAGAGGGTTGTGATGATTGTGCCCGAAAGAGCCAGGAGTCTTATGGTCATGAGAATCTCCTCTTTGGTGTGGCGAGCTGCAGGACTGTAGCACGTCGGGTCGAGCCAGGGCAAAGCGGTGAGGCATATCAGAAGGACTGGCATGAATGGAGACTCCTCGCAAGTGAGTGCGTTGAGCCGTCACGGAACATCGATGAGCTGCGCAATGTCTGAACCCCGCTTCAAACTGTGCTGGCCGCAGTGCGGACCGGCTCCGGACTTTCCCCTTTTGGCATGTGGTATGCGAAAGATTATGGCTTACCCATCGTCACAGAACGGCAGTTCAAGTAACTCTAAATCGTTTACTTCTACACTTCGCCATACTTCGGGTACGCACCCTTTCAACTGGTTTTCTGAGAGATACAACTCGCTCAGTTGGGTGAGATTGCCCAGCTCTGGCGGAATCACCCCACTCAACTCATTGTCCCAGAGATCCAGTCTGGTCAAGTTGATCAGCCTGCCCAACTCGGACGGAATCGGCCCGCTCAATTCATTGTCCCAGAGGTCCAGTATGGTCAGGTTGATCAGCTTGCCCAACTCGGACGGAATTGAACCACTCAACTGGTTACTGGAGAGGTACAATACTCTCAGTTGAATGAGTTCGCCCAACTCCGACGGAACTGACCCTGTTAACCCGTTGTCTGAGAGACCCGACCACTCCAACCTGGTGAGCTTGCCCAATTCTGGCGGAATCGTCCCCGTTAACCCGTTATCGGAGAGTTCCAGCCATTCCAGTTCAGTGAGCATGCCCAATTTTGGCGGAATCGCCCCCGTCAATCCGTTATCGGAGAGATCCAACCACTCCAACCTGGTGAGCTTGCCCAATTCCGGCGGAACTGTCCCTATCAACCCGTTACCAGAGAGACCCAACCACTCCAACCTGGTGAGCATGCCTAATTCTGGCGGAACTGTCCCTATCAGCCCGTTACTGGCAAGTTCCAGCCATTCCAACTCAGTGAGCATGCCCAATTCCGGCGGAATCGCCCCAAACAGCCTGTTATTGGCGAGACCCAACCATTCCAACTCAGTGAGCTTGCTCAACTCAGGTGGAATCATCCCCCGCAACCAATTGTCTGAAAGCTCCAGCCATTTCAGTTCAGCAAGTCCACCCAACTCTGGCGGAATCGACCCACTCAAGCCGTTCTCAGAAAGATCCAACTCGATGGCTCGATCATCACTGGTCGCAACAACACCGTGCCACCTGTCGACCGGCGCCTCGGTCATCCAATTGTAGTTTCTCACCCAGTTGTCGCCGTTGGTGGCATGATAGAGTGCGACCAACACATCACGGTCCGTGGGAGGTTCCGTCTGTGCCACTCCATCCTTGGTGGAGTCCGTCTGAAGCGCCCGGTTAGTAGTGGAGTCTGCAGATGTCGTTTGGGCCGAAGTGGGGTCTGTCGGTATCGGCACACACGCCGCGACCAAAGTGAGCAATACCCACAAAATCGCGAAGGCAACAGCCCCTTTTGCAAGGGAATGAGTCCGTGTACTAACCAAGAGAATATACTCTCTGGTTGAGAGGAGAGGTAAGGTGGGCATTGTTATGTCCAGCATTGCACTCCATATTCGCTGTGAGGGGTCAGTTTTCCTAATGTTCTATTGATCTGATGGCCCCAGTCCTGCGTAGATGCAGGGTAAACCAGAAGGGCGGCAAAACGGCAAGGAATTGCAGAAGAATGGAGCCCAAATCCATTGAGTGCCAACGGGCTACACCGGCCCATTCCAGAAGGGGCTTAAGAGGCCAAACTAATGCTGACGACATTGCGTGCACCACAACAAACAGAACCGCAATCAAGAACGGCCATGCCTGACGACTCCGCACGCTAAGCAAAACGGCCAGTGCCGTTCCCACATTGAAGGCCATCGGGGGAACGCCCAAATACCAAGCTCGTAACAACACCTTTTTCCAATAATAGTCATTATTCAGATGCGGAATGATTTGTGACGTATGCCATAATTGAACCGATTTTCCGAATGTAATGTCCCGATGGATTTCCATACCAAGAGTCAACACGAGCCCCAAAACACTATAGAAAATTCCAAAAAAGACCCCTTCTTCCCATGACCACGCAGTCCTGACCGCAAATCTCATCAACATCCATCGAATGCCTTCTCTGAGAAATCCATATATGATTCCTAGAGAAACCACATAGGGCCAGACTTTGACAAAAGGATTACCCACAGAACGAACACTAAGGGGTTCCACCACTGGATCCAGAGGTATCTTCGCCAACGCAAAGATAAAGAAGGCCCCAAAAGAAAAGACGAGACAGACCGATGTAGCCCGTGTCCTAATTGCCCAGACTATGGCCGCCGTCACTGGCAAGCAGATAACCACCAAGAGCTTGGCGACCAATTCGAACATAGGGGGATCAACAATCCATTTTAGCCACATATTCTGAAAGAGACAGCATAGTGAATCAGCTCTTGAATTATGGCAAGGAGTGGGGCAGTGTGATGTGGGCGGTATGTTCCTGAACAGTATCGCAGGTTGACGATCTGTTCTTTGGTGCTGTGCTTCACCGGGACTTGCCACGCCATAACTAACCTCATTTTGCCATGATCCGAGACCTGAATGGGCGATTGAGTGACATGCGGGTGGTTCGGAAGCAAGGGGACGACGTACACTGTCCCAGAACTTCACTGCTTCGGGAAACAGATGAAGCGTCTGATGCGGTTCATCAGGAATTCAGGGTCGAGACTAACTTCGGTCTCAAACTCCCCAAACCTAGTCCGGAGTCTAATCTGCCCCCCCCCCGTAATCGTGTGGCGGGAGAACCGAACCATATCGGCACAACCTTCACCCTCCAATTGGAACATCGGCCTGTCAATGCCTGAACCTCTTTGTTCGGGAGGAGTCATGCATGAGAACCTCTCGATAGAGAGAAAGACTCTCTATTGCTAGCGTAGTTCGTATCTCCCTTTTGCAAGAAAGGAATAGCGACAATCGTTTACCGTATGTCGTCGCAGTATGTGACCTCTCTTTCTGATCCGTAGGCTTTCTTAGCCTAGTTGATTGCCGGATGGCAGAAGGGCCTGGTCTATCCCCGGAACTGAATGTGACCGATAAACGTTTGGAGCGTGTTGTCACATTTGACTAGCCTGGCATGTAATCGCCAACGCGAAAGGAAAATCCTCATGTCCGCAGAGGAAGCCATGAGATACTTTCTCATATTTCTTATCGCTGTCAATACGGTTTTCGCCTGCTTCGCAGGAATCACTGCTGGCGCCAGGGGTCGAAACATATACGGCTGGTTTCTCATAACACTCATCTTCGGGCCACTCGCCTTGTTCTCTCTGGCTCAATTCCCTGTAGCCCAAGATGCCCTCGATGCAAAGAAAGTTCGTCGCAATACAATGCGATGGTGCCCTATCTGCCTTCGAGCCATAGATGCCAGAGCAACCAAATGTTGCTATTGCCTCAGTTCCGTTGATCCAACACATGCAAATTGACGGTACTATTGATTGGAGTCACCTATCCACTGAACCGGAGCTGGCTGGGCCCCAAATTCGGGGGATTACATTCTCTATCGCCACGCCCTTCCGAACCGGGACTTTTTACCAAAGTGGCTCGATTTTCGTTTCTGACGGCACCGCGTACTGTGGCGATATGGCTGGCGAAGCGAAAGTCACTCTTCTCTCTCCTTCAATCAATCCAAGAAAGTAACTCTGTCGCTATAATCCTTTTCCCAAAATCGGGAACGACCCTGAAATTCACACCCATCCAAATGCTCGACCACAAACGCGCCGTATTGATTGAACGCCCCCGCCCCCTGGTCCTGATAGGTCGCTAATTTGATAGCAGTGAATCCTTCAGGTGTAACGGAAACTGATTCTATTTCTATCTCTTTGGGAATCTGTCCATCGGAAAGCAAGAGGAAGGCAGCCATCGTGTAAGGGTGCATTCCACCCTCCTTGTCGTTCCACTGTGTTTCACCTACCGCCAACTGACAATTGCCGCCTTCGTCCGCTACAGCATCGTACATATAAAGACAATCTTCGACCATCTCTAAACGCTCTTCTATTTCATCCAAACGTTAGAACTGCCGATCCTGTTCAAAAGCGATCTCTTCGACCCATGTGGCCACGGTGTCGAGGCTGATGTCTTCAGCGGAAAGGATCGAGGGGAACGCGACGACTGCCACGACCCCTAGGGCAATGCCGGTAATTCTGCGGTTCATGATTTCTCCAAAGGTATTTCTGTCGTAAAGATCGTTACTCTTTACAGTATTCCACAGCCCACAAAAGCATCTGATTCAAAGGTCGTTCGCCGGCACCTTCAAAACCTTCCTCGTGATACTGATCAATTTTTCCAGATTCAAACGCCTCCTGCCTTTCTAAACTTGCTACTGACATCATAATTCCGATCATCCAGATAGACATGGCGATGTTCTGCTGATCGGTAAGCTCTAACCCCCAGGTTGCCGGGGACACACACTCATAAAACTCAACGAGCAGGTCCATGTATTCAGATTCGTCATCGTATTCTTCACTTTTGGCAAAAAAGTCGGCTAGATCGGACAGACTGGCTTTAGTTTCAATAGGCGAAATGCGGAATTCCTCTGGCTGAATAGGTACACATGCTGAAAGGAAAAGAATAAGAATGGCCGCCATCCAATTTGCTTTCATTTGAATTTCTCCCAAATGTCCGATATCTGCTCGTCTAGCTCTATGGGGACTTACTGTTGCCAAAGGCAGTGTCTTGAGCTTACCTCGTTACGTTTGGCAGGGACGCAGCCACATTCTACTCTCCTGTCAGTGAGGATTTCGCAGCAAAGGGTCGAGACATAGCATAAGGGGAAGTATGTGATGGGTGACATGCTGTTTGTGGAAGCAAGACAGAAAGAACTTCAAATGATTCGTCGAGCGGGCAGGGCCAGAACGAATTCATACTGTCCACGCAGGATATTTGTTTACCTCCCGTAGCAAGTGTCTATTGTCCAGTCCAACTCTTGGATCAGCTGCTCTTCCAAGCTGTCGGTGTCGGGATCATAGTACTTATCCAGTGTGCCATCCTTGAAAGCCTCGAAACGATAGAACCTCTCGGCTGTCTGAAGGGAACTCGCCACATAGATAAACATGGCATCCGACTCTTCAGGTGTTTGCATGGTTTCACCCTCCATCGCTTGAAAAGACATTCTTCCAGATCGGTCAGGCGGTCATGGATTTCGTTCATATTATCGACGCTGTGTAGCTTGGCTAGCGCACTGGCTAAGACTGATGCTTGTCGTTCAGGTCGTGGTGTAGGTGTCACCGGAGGATTTTCCGGAATAGCAACACATGCAGAAAGAAAGATAATTGCTAGTAGCGTTGTAATCCCATTAGTGAACATCCTCATCTTATCTCTATGACTCATGATTTCGCCTCATCTCTTGAAAAGCCTATCTGAAACCACTGCCACAATTGCGGCGGCGGCATAAGCACCAATGACATCGACCCACCAGTAGTAATCTACATCGCCTCAAATTGCGTGAATTGCATCCAAGATCAAACCGACCACCGCAAAAATAGTTCCGTATAAGAGAAACATTTTCATGTGCTGTCCCATCTTTGGATGAACCACAGGATAATGATGAGATCCAAGGGTTTTTCCACCGTTAGCGATTTCTAGGCCACCCGATCAGGAGGAGTAGCACGCCGATTGTCGCGAACGAGATGTTGCAAAATGACTGCATCAAATTTGCTCACAGAAGCCTTCCAACTCGAAGAAGTCCAAGCGGTAGCAAATCTCGTTTGTAGACGAGCCTGATTTTCCCCTGCTCGTCGTTAATTTTTTTGCTAAGCTACTTGGGCATATAAGCCCCCAATAAATGTTGAGCAACGATGCTCCTGCTTGATCGTGATTGTCGGTTCCTGTGCGTGGATGGTAGCCTGCGCCAGCGATGCCATCAGCGTGATTAGAGCGATGGTGATGAGTGCGCACTTCAAGGGGTTTCCTCGAGTGTGAGCGTTCGCTTAATCGCAGACTACGCTTTCTATTTCTGCCAATATGCGCTCGTGGCGTATCCTCTCATCTTCACGATCTCTCCGTGCGGATTTTTCAATTTCAGCCATTCGTAAATTTAGTTGAGCAAACGAATGCCCATATCTTTCCCGCGCATCTTCAACTTTCCTGGCGTAATATCTCTCAATGTCTTCTACACGATTCTGGTGTCGTGTTTGTTCTGATCCACGCATTCTTTGTAGTTGCTCTTCACAAATGGCGCGCCCATTTCGATTATCATTATTCACTTCATGAGGGATTCTAGTCGCTGGGGGCGGTTGCGTTGGAAAGGGAACGGGTGTGTTGGCTGGCTGGACGATGAACGGAACGGGCGTGTTGGTTGGCGGAACGGGCGTATCTGTGGGTCTTGGCGGCGGTGGAATATTGGCGGCGACCTGTACGCCTGCTGCGTTTATTATGGTAACAAGCGGGGCGTAGATCCAGCCAGCTATACCATTGTAGTCGATCTGGAACCACCAGCGCGCGCCTGACTCGGTTCCGGTGATCGCGAATTCCTGGCCCGTGCTGGCTCCGCCGATGACGGCATAGTTTGTGCCCGGCCCCTGGCGCACGTTCATGTTGATGGTGACGATCACGGTCGGCGGGCGCGCTGTGGCCGTGGGCGGAATGGGCGTAGAAGTGTGAGGCAAAGACATTGCGGCAGTTGACGTCCTCTGGGCGGCCGGGATGTTGGGCGTGTTCGTGAAAGTGGGAAAGGACACCGTTGTTGGTGTGGTTTCACCTAAAACAAATTGTTGTTGCTGGTCGATAAAAACTGCGAGTAGCGCCAGGATGAATATGGGAAGCAGTACCGCTACTAATGCGATTTCGATTTTCTGCATTTCAAGTATGTCATTGCCTCCTCAGATAATCCCATCGATAGCTCATCTCTCCCTTCAACATACGTATCTGCCGCCCCCTAATGGAGTGTTTTCGCAGCTAATAATTCCGTCCTGCCGCAGACAGGACAACCTTTCGCAAGTGGTCGGGCAGGCGTAATTCATCGGCGCGAGACTCAATAAAGTCGTGGTAGGTGAAAAAGGACGAATAGCTGGTCATATAGGCCAAAACATAACTGAGCCCTCTGTTATTTTTTATGTCAAGCTTCTCAACTAGCAGAGCGCGGGAGACGTAGTTCTTCGACTTGGCAAGAATTTCTAGCACACCCCGAGCATTGTCGCTCATATACGGTATTTCTTTACGCAACTGTTCTGCTACGCAATGTTTCTCAAGCACGTCTGCCGCCATTGATTCAAGGGTGGTGCCAAGTTCTTCTGCATGTTTCTCGATTATCCGTTTGGCAGTCCACGAAAGCTCTATCGTGATTTTCATGCCCATTGCCTCTGTCTTCCTTACAATAATTGCATCTGGCCTGCGTTTTCCTGGTCCAAAGGCTGGTAGAACTTCCGGTTGGCCGCGCGCTTCGTTTAGTCGCGCGTGATGCGGCAGTACTTCTGGCACAGCGCGGCCTGACTTTCTTCGTCGCTCAAGTTGTCCATATTGGAGGCTGCTCCTAAACCCGTCCTCCTTTCTGCAGGAAAGATGTGATGCCACTTGCCAGTCTGTTGTTCCCCGGCTACAGGCGGGCGCGCACGGCAGGATAGTCCGGTAGGCGCGGACTTATTCAGGTGACAGTCAATCTCCAAGGGCCGCGTTCGCTGGTCTGCTCGACGAAACCGCGTTTCTCCAGTCGCTTGACGACACTATCTATTAGATAATTGTCGTACCCCCTACGCGGGTGCACGATGCCCAACGCGTCACTGATTTCAGTTGCCTTAAGAGAGTCCGGATAGGTCTGCCGGAGGACAGTGAGGACGGCTTCTTCCAAGAGCCCCAGGCTCTGCTCAGCCTCTCTTCCGGGATCAGCCAATTTGCGCTCCTTGACTGTTGCCAGACCGCGGCCGCTCCCCGTTTCACAGGAAAGATGTATTGCGACTTTCCAGGCTGTTGTTCCCTGAGTGAACGCTGCATTGCGCACAGAGGGCCGGCCTGAGCGTTTTTCAATTTGAGTTCCCGACCGCCTGCTGTTCCACAGGCATGTCTGTACGCTTTGGCCCGCGCGACATAGCCCGGGTACACGCCGATTCGCACAGCAGGCTGGCCGGGAAAGCAACCTGGCATCATTGCAACAGCCGCAACCGCCCTGCAACGCGCGCCGCGTTGTACTTCCGGTTGGCGCACAGGTAGGCAAGTTTCATAGATTGGCCCTTCTTCCAGTTCAATAGGAAGCGTTGTAGAGCCAACTAAGGATTGCGATAATTGCTTTTCCAGGAGTGACCGTAAGGCACCTGATCCGGCTTTCTTTCTGTCATGGTGTTATCGATCCTAGTACAGTGTATTTATTCTCTGTCCCGTCTTCCCCTACTCAGGGCATACACTTAAGCAGAGCAGCGAGATGGTGAACGTCCCGGATTGAATATCTCAGGATCCTCCATTGTCTTTTTCCGTTATTCCGCGCCAGCGGGCGTCACTCACCTCTTGCTCGGGGCCCCCCGAGCAGGGCCTGAATACACGTTTACGGCGCATGGAGGATAAATTGATCTCTCGCCGCCGCACATTCCGCCTTGGTGCGGCTACGTTCCATCTTTGCGCCGTCGTCTTATCCATAGCCGCACAAGCCAGATCAGAACCGCCAGCGGGACCAGAATGACGAGCAGAAGCGGCGTCAAGTAGAGGAGCGCCCAGATCAGCGCGGTCAGCAGATCTTGCAGCGTTGCCACCAGTGCCCGCAGCGCGTTCCGCACCGGCCCGCTTGCGCTCCAAGGCCCCTCCACGATTGGTCGGAAGACGCTGTCGGGGATCAGTTCAACCTTGACCGTCGAAAATTCGATCTGGTTGTCCAGCAGATTCTTGCGCCCCTGCAGTGTCTCAATCTCTTCCCGGATCTGCGTCAGGCTGCGGTGGACGGCCAGAATGTCCTCTACCTTGGCATTCGGCTTTTGCCTCACCTCCGTCAGCAGGGCCAGCAGTTCGGCCTCGGTCGCACGCAGATTACGAAGACGAGCATCCAGATCACTGTACTGATCCGTCACATCCTGCCGGTTTACTTTCAGATTGTTTACAACGGTGGCCAGCGCTTGTATTTGGTCCACTGCATCGTCTAGGCTGTCAGACGGCACACGCAACGTCATCGAGCCGCGCAGCGCTTCCGTCTCATCGTACCTGCCATTTGAGACGTCGACATCGGCCACGTACCCACCCAGATCCGTCGTAATCTGCTCGATGTCTTCCAGTGCGGTCTCCGCATCCGCCACAATCAGTGAAACGTTGGCACTGGCGAGAGTCTGGCGCCTCTCCAAGCCGCCGTCTGCCGCCCGCTGCGCTGCATCTAATTCGCCGGCCGCCATCGCGGGGATGCTCTCCGGGTTCGGCTCAGAGGAATCCATGTCCTCCGCAGTAGCGGCGCAGGCCGCGCAAGTCCACGCAAGGAAAAGCAGCAACAGCGGAATGGCTTGTCGAATTCGTTCCACCGATCTCGTTCCCGACATCCCGGATTCTCGTTCCTTCAGCTCAAATGCCAACCGGGTTACAACGCGAAATTCCTTCCTTGGTGAAGAATGTAATCACGGTTTCAACCGGCTCAACAGGACTGAGAGTGCACGCTTACAGGTACAGAGAGTTGGCCTGGGGATCAGGAGCCGAGCCAGTCCATGAACCAGGCATACGAAATCGAGCCGGCCAGGAGAGTCGTAACAAGCCATATCAACGTGACGGTTCGTGATGTATCGAGCTCTTCCTTCATCCCCTTGATTTTGTTCCGCAGGAGCAGGCTTTTGAGTTGCAGCCGCGGCGATGATACTTTGCGAGGTCTCCTGGTCCCAGCACTTCTCACAACTCGGTCGCCCGCCAATTCACCTGGACGCCCTCGTTATCAACTGAAAGGCGCACATTGCGTGATATTCGTGTTGTGACAGATACTGGATTCCTGCGGGCAGAATCGGGCCGTCTTTCCCTGAGTCATGTGATAGACATCCAAGTTCTGTGCCGACGCCGCCAACTGCCACACCTCCATAGCCGCGCAGATCACAGTTCGGATCGCAGAAGGGAAAGTGCCATTAGGCAACTCGCTGTGCCTACCCTGCAATGGATCAATTCACCCAGCACGCGAAAAGTCAGTTCAATGGCACACAACGACGTCGACACAAGGCGGCCACAGAAGCTTCTATAACGCACTGCGCTATTTCAACCCACTCTGAACCTACCAGGCCTGATATGTCACCTGATCGCTTTTGTCGAGGGTGAAGATATAGGGTTTGTCGATACTGTAAGGCGTATCCGCGTAGTAGGTGAAGACCCGGATTACCTGCTCATTGGGCAGATAATCAATCTGAACCGGCTTACCCGTCATCGGATTCACGCCGCGGTACATCGCAATCGCGGACATAGCCACAGAATGCAGCTCAGCCAGGTCACTGACTGAAGGCAGATAGGGCCCTTCCTCAACACCGCCTGGCCCCACGAAATAATATTGAATGCCTTTGGCGGATACGCACAGTTGCGCCGGAGTTGCGGCATGCGTCACGACGCACGGAGAGGGCGGGTGTTGTGCTGATACTGGCTTCGGCGTGTTAGTCGGCCCAGGTGTGTTCGTTGCTTTTGACGCTGGCGTGTTAGCCGGCCCAGGTGTGTTCGTTGCTAATGACGCTGGCGTGTTAGTCGGCCCAGGTGTGTTCGTTGCCATTGACGCTGGCGTGTTCGTCAGCCCAGGTGTGTTCGTTGGCCCAGGCCTTGGTGTGTTCGTCGGCTTAGGCGTGTTCGTTGGCCCAGGCCTTGGTGTGTTCGTCGACGTTGGCGTGTTCGTTGGCGTCGGCGTTGATGTGTTCGTCGATGTTGGTGTGTTCGTCGGAGTCGGCGTTGGCGTATTCGTCGGCCTTGGCGTTGGCGTATGCACGCCGCAGTCCTCATCATGCAGAGGACCCGAGTCGAAGGTAACACCTTCGCCTATGTCGCAAGGATGCAACATCCTACGCGCCTCTACTACGGCCGCGAATCGCAGAACCAGAAAAACGGCCAGAATCAAGACCAGGGCCAGAGCGATTACAAAGCGTTTCTTAACCAAAATCTTCGTCTCCAAAGTTATTCTGTCCGGAAGGATGCGCCGCGATTCTTTGCGCTCTTGTCAATTTGAGTCGATCGGTTGGCGTATCCACAATATCGCGAGACACCATTTCCCCTGTTTTCAAACAATGCAATATGGAACACTAGAGGTCATTTCTTCCCTCGTTTGACATAGTTAACTCTTTCCTCATTGCAGTTCTCCTTTGATTGCTTACATCATCCCCAGGCCGCCCACCGCCCTACGCTCCCGCCCCTGACTCTACCCCGCCCCTTCCACATGCATCCAGATGGCGTCGTGCGTTGCGTAGACCCCTCCGTCGGGGCAAGGGCAGGCGCTGAACTTCTCGCCCTGGTAAGAAACTCTTCGACCTTGGGGGGGGTAGTCGACAGAGGTACCAGCCGGATTCGAGACGGCGCGCTCCGGTGTGTCCGTAGATGCGGAACGTCATTGACCCAATCCACTTCTGTCCGCGGGCGCATTCCGCCCGAAAAAAGACAACCCGGCCACCTGCCGTTCTTCAGGCATGTCTGTACGCTTAGGCCCGCGCGACATAACCCGTGTACACGCTTCCGCGCACGGCAAGTTAGCCGAAGAAGCACCCTGGCATCATCCCAAAAGCCGCAACTGCCCTTCATCGCGCAGTGCGTTGTACTTCCGGTTGGCCCGCCCGCTTCGGCCCGTCGTGGGTGTTGTGGCAGTACTTCTGCCAAAGCGCGGGCCTGACTGTCTTCGTCGCTGTTCGCCGGCAAGTGGTCCACATGCTCCACCGCCTAAATGACGAGGGCAACTTTAGATTATACAGCTTAAAGATTTAATTTTCATGTAATTCCGCAATTTTTTTATTGCAGTATTATGGCAACTTGTCTGGAAACGGTAGAATGAAGACTGTCTGATCCCTACGCGTCGCCAATCAGGGCCCGCATCCGGTCGCGGCGCCGGCAAGCGGACAAAGGAGTAGCAGATGAAACAGCCCGATGCACTGATACGAGAAATTGAAGCTTTGCGAGCGCGTCTGTCCCGGATGAGCAGGGCCAGCCTGCAGATCAACGAGAGCCTCGACTTCGACGCCGTTCTGCAAAGCGTCCTCGACTCGGCCTGCTCGCTGACCGGCGCCCGCTGCGGGGTGCTCACACTTCTCGACGAGACCGGACAGCCCGGGGACTTTCTCTCCTCCGGCATAACACCCGAAGAGGCACAGCGCCTGTGGGAACTTCCCGATGGAATCAGCCTGTTCGCATACCTCGGCGATATTCCGGAACCTCTGCGCCTTCATGACCTGATCGGACAAATCCGCTCCATGGGCCTGCCCGAGCCCGCTCTGCCCGCGGGCGTAAGTCCTCCTGTCCCCCTCTTGGCCGCACCCATCCGCCACCGAGGAGAACGGGTCGGCAACTTTTTTCTGGCCGTGACGGAGCCTGGCCGGGCGTTCACCGCAGAAGATGAAGAGACCCTGGTCATGTTTGCAAGCCAGGCCGCGCTCGTCATTGCCAACGCGCGCAGATACCGCGACGAGCAGCGGGCCAGAAATAACCTGGAGACACTGATAAGCACCGCGCCGGTCGGTGTCGTGGTATTGGACGCAAAGGCCGGCCGCCTGTTGTCGTTCAATCGAGAGACGGAGAGGATCGTCAGCAGCCTGCAGATGCCCGGGCGCCCTCTGCAGCAGCTCCTTGAACTGGTAACCTTCCGCCGCGCGGACGGGCGCGAGATCGCCCTTGAGGAGTTCCCGTTGGCGCAGGCGCTGCACAGCGGCGAGACGGTACGCTTCGAGGAGATCATTTTGCAGGTCCCCGACGGGCGCAGCGCCAAAGTCTTGATCAACGCCACACCGATCTTCACGGATGAGGGCGAGGTGGAATCCTATGTCGTGACCCTGCAGGACATGGCGCCGATGGAGGAGTCAGAGCGGCTGCGCACCGCGTTCATGGGCATGGTGAGCCACGAGCTGCGCCTCCCGCTGTCCGCCATCAAGGGCTCGACAGCCACCCTCCTGGACGAGGAGACTGCGCTGGACCCCGCGGAAATGCGCCAGTTCCTGCACATCATTTCCAACCAGGCCGACCGCATGCGCAGTCTGATTCGCGACCTGCTCGATATGGCTCGCATCGAAGCGGGCGCGCTGTCGGTCGACCCGGAGCCGTCGGCAATCGCCGCGCTGGTTGACGAGGCCCGCATCATGTTCGTGAGCACAGGCCACAGGCACGACATACAGATCGACGTAGAGCCCGACCTGCCCCAGGTCATGGCCGACAGACGGCGCATCGTCCAGGTCTTCAGCAACCTGCTCACTAATGCGGCCCGCTATTCGAAAGATCTTTCCACGATCAGGGTGCGCGCCGCACTTGAGCAGTACCAGGTGGTGGTCTCGGTCGCCGACGAGGGCAAGGGCATACCCGCCGAGCGTCTGCCGCTCCTGTTCAGGAAGTATTCCCGCATCGACGGGGAGGAACAGCACGAAGACCTTGCGGGGTCGGGCCTGGGCCTCGCTATCTGCCGGGGCATTGTCGAGGCGCACGGCGGCCGCATCTGGGCTGAAAGCGAAGGGCTCGGCCAGGGCGCACGCTTCATCTTCACCATTCCGTTGGCTGCGAGGGAAGACATTGGCGGCGCTGTCGAACCTTTATCGCCTGCCGCCGGGACCGGAAGGGCAGCAGAGAATCGGGCGCGCATTCTCGTCGTCGACGACGACCCGCACGAGCTCAGATACATCCGAGACGCGCTCGCCAGATCGGGATATGAACCAGTAGTGACGGGGGAACCTGAGGATGTCGACCGCCTGATCGAGGAGGAGAAGCCCAGTCTGGTTCTATTGGACTTGAGGTTGCCGGGAGTCGATGGGGTCGATCTGATGACGAGTATCCATGAGGGAGAGGATCTGCCTGTTATTTTCCTCTCCGCCTACGGACAGGAGAGGGTGATTGCCAAGGCATTCGACATGGGGGCCGCCGACTACGTGGTGAAACCGTTCGCGCCAACGGAGCTGGCGGCGAGGATCAGGGCCGCCCTGCGCAGGCACGCTGGAGAGAGTTCGCTTGTGAAGCCTGAGGCGTATTCGGTGGGAGAACTGGCCATCAACTATGCCGAACGCAGTGTCTCCGTCGCCGGGCGTCCGGTCGTGCTGACCGCCACCGAGTATGCGCTGCTATTTGAGCTTACGACCAGTGCGGGCATGGTTCTGACCCACGACCAGCTGTTGCGCCGCGTCTGGGGCGAGGGGCATTCCGGCGACGTGGGGCTGGTGCGCACCATCGTCAGAAGGCTGCGCCTCAAGCTGGGCGACGATACACGCAACCCTGTATACATCTTCACCAAATCTCGCGTTGGCTACCACATGCCAAAGGGGGAAAGTAAGGAGGCGGTCCGCACTTCGGCCGGCACAGGTGGGTCGCCCTCCGCTTGAACTCCCCTAACCCATCTTAGTCACGCCAGAAATCATCGCAAGGGTCGTGCTGAACTCCAGGCCCAAGAGGCGCGGCAAATGGCGTTTTGAGAAACGCCGCGCTCGAAAAAGTGACAAGTAGGGTTGTCCGTTTTTGCCCTTGGTTGGCGCTCATTTTAGAGGTTGGCTGCTTAGGCATAAAAGCCCCTATTGATCCCAAATGAATTAGAGCCTTAGATTCAGTAGTGACACGCGTTCCCGAAACCACGAATTTGGCGGAGAGTTGAATTACCGTGGAAGACCATCTGGATTTGGTCTGAATTCACTGTGGAAGACTGGGATAGGCTGAAGAAAGATGTGTTGCTAAAGAAAAGAGCCACCGCTTACTTGCGGTGGCTCCCTTTTCTCGGACCTCAGTGACTGTCTGTTGGATCCGAAGAGAGATCGCCTGTTTTTCTCTAGACTCAGTTCAATCCATAGGCAATAGCCTCACTTCGTTAATGCCTGATAGGTAATTCTCTTACCGACGGCGTTTGCCAGGATAAGGTCAAGTTGGTCCAACGTGTGGTGCATTTCGCTTCCTTCGTTGAACCGAAACACAAACTCATCAATGTAGCGATGCATATGTTTCCTGCTCCAATGGTGATAGATTCCGTTGTAGCCCCGCTTCACGACGGCCCAAACACTTTCGACCCCGTTTGTGTGCACCTCACCCCTCACGTACTGCTTCTTGCTATGGTTTACGATTTCGTGGTAGTAATGTTCACCCAGATATCGGTAAGAGCTATGTTCGTCTGTGTAAACTGCGGAACCTTTATGCACGGATTCCAACACGTGGTTTTCCATTGTTGACGTGCTTGTGTCGGCAATCTCCTGGGCCTTCAACCTGCCTCCGCGCTCCCGCAGCCCCATCACCACAGTCTTGCCTATCGTGCCGCGTCCTGCCCTCTGCTTCTTATTGAAGTGTTTGTTCTTCTCTTTGCCCCCCAGGTAGGTTTCGTCCACTTCGACTACACCTTCCAGCGGAGGCGATTCGATGCCACACGCTTCTCGCAATCTGTGGAGCAAGAACCAAGCGGACTTCTGCGTAATTCCCAGTTCCTTTGCGAGTTGCCTACTGCTGATGCCCTTTCGAGCCGTTACGAACAAGTACATGGAGTACAGCCACTTTTGCATGGGGATGTGGGAACGTTCAAAGACTGTACCTGTCCTGAATGTGAACTTATTCCGGCAGTCTTTACACTGATGGTATTGATACTTGCGCTGGCGCGTGGTGCGTTGACTCCCACAATGGGGACAGCGAATGCCGTCCGGCCAGCGCGTTCTCTCAGAATGACTAATTGCAGTTTGTTCGTCTGGAAACTTCGTGAAGAACCCAAAGGTGCTGATCGTGCCGCCGTTTTGTTTCACAGTCGTGTGGCTCCTTTTTTGGGGTATCGATATTGTGAGCTTGCTGCCGCTCATCGATAGGAGCCAGCGGCGCATGCTAAGAAATATCGACCCAACACCCTTCACGACTATAGTTGTCCTTGGCAGTACAATACCTTTGAACATGCCTTAAGTATACCTGACTGCTCTTGCGAAGTCAAGTATATAGATGTCCGATGTCCGTTTTGATGGTTCATTCTCTAATGCGACTTGAAGCGAATATGTCGGATTCTTTCTGTCCACAGGGAGAAGATTCATACGGACTCTCAAAAAATTGACCTACGTTCTCTTTGCCTTGCGTTTTACGAAATACCTATCCCAGACGCGATTGTCTTTAGATCCGCCAACGATGCTGGTATCGTCGTCTTCCTCTTCACCACTCGACACGCATTCTTCCAAACCGTAGACTTCTTTCAGTCGGACCAACATGAACCACGCGGATTTCTGAGTAATCCCCAAAACCTTTGCCAACTGTGTGCTGCTGATGCCCCTTTCGTATTTTTCCAACAAGAAGATGGCTAGGAGCCATTTTTGCATAGGAATGTGGGATCTCTCGAAGATCGTATTCGTCCTGCAAGTGAACTTCCTCCGGCAGTCCTTACACTGATGATATTGGTAGCTTCGCTGACGGGTGGTGCGTTCACTTTCGCAGTAGGGGCAGACGATTCCAGCTGGCCAACGACGACTCTCAACGAGCTCTATGGCGGTCCGCTCGTCTGGAATTATCTCTAGTACTCTGACGATGGCCTCCCTTTCCTCCTCTGTCATGTGTCCTCCTAGTGTCAAGTATTGTGATTATGTCAGCGCTCATTTTCCGAGCTAGCGGCACAAACAATTGCGGAAGACCCGAAAAAGCGAGTTGCCACGGTCCCTTTTTGCAACGTCTCTTCTGAGCATGCCCTAAGCATATGAATTCGCTCTTGCGAAGTCAAGTATATCGAAAGCATAAAGCGTAGAAGACACATTTTGATACCTAAGAACCAGAAAACCACCGCTGTGTTAGCGATGGCTTTCAGCTTGTTCGGGCTTCAGTCTTAGATTTCTGCAGTTCTTCTTTAGGGAAGAATCGTCCCAGTTGAATTCAATTCATCGGCAAACCAGGAAGAGTGATTTTGTACTGAACGAGGAAATTCAATTGACGGGCGCGTCGGCCAGCATTCTCCCCCTTCCTAGTCACTTCTGCGCGGTAAGTCAATGAAGTCTACCCTGTAATCATTTCTGAAATGGGGAAACTTTACGGAGTGACTTGCTATAACCGAATTGGCGCAAGACCCCTTTCTTCGTTTTCGCTAGGCTGGCTTTGCTTCCCGTCCACTTGATGCATCATCCATTCCGTTTTGTGTTGTCAGACCTGGACCGGACGGAAGTATGGGTTCTTTAAGTGTTCGACCTCTGCCTTGGTTTTGAGTCTAACCGAATTCCCAATTATGGTTTGCATGGATTCCACTGTGGACTTACCGCTTAAGCATTCGTTCATGCGGAACGCTACCTCGTTCATGTATTGTTGGGCGTGCTTTTTGTCCCAGCTGAGTTGGGTGCTGTTGAATATCCGTTTCAACAGCGTCAAGGCGCTCTCAATGTCAGTGGCGCAGATTTCCCCCAACACATGTGCGCGCTTGTGCTCTGAGACGATGCCGGGCGCAAGCGTGGAAACCAGTACCTCCATTTCGGTCTCTTTACTCGTCACGCCAAGATGCACCACTTGTCCACCCTGGTCGAAGACTCCCAACACGGCCTGCTTTTTCCACCGCTTGCCGGAATGCCTGTTCCATTTGACCAGGTGTTGGTTTTTCTTCTTGCCATCAAGGTGCATCTCATCGATTTCCACGACATCCGTGAGTGTATCTCGATCTATCTCACAAGCTCCGCGCAGGCGTTGCAGCTGGTAATACGCTGTCTTTTGCGACACGTCCACGAGTTTCGCTAACCGCACACTGCTTATCCCTCTGTGATCAGCCATGAACATAAACATACCGATCAGCCATTTGCGGAGCGGGATATGGGAATACTCAAAAAGCGTTCCTGTTCGGTCCGAGAACTGTCTATGACACCAAAGGTTTCGGCATAGCCACTTGCATTTGGCCTCCATCCACAAAACGTCCAAACCTTTACACGTCGGACAAACAACACCATCCCGCCATCGTGCCTTTCGCACAAATTCCCTGGCGGCGTCCTCGTCAGGAATAGTATCGACAAATTCCAAGAAGTGCATTACTCGCCCGCAAACACGACCTACAGTCCACTGTGAAATGGTGAATGCCTCACCACCATCTGGAAGACGCTACCATGAATCCAACAGATTCCACAAAAGCCCGTTTTTGCCGGCCAATCAGTATCCCGCCCCAAAGCTGGGCATCGACTTTTCGAAATAAGAAGCGTTTCGAAAAGCAACGCCGGCAGAAACCTGGGCGCGTAACAGAAGGGGCTTATATATCTACGTTGCCAACCCTTAGAATGAGCGGCAAGTCAAGGGGAATCCACACTTCTCTGTTTTTCACTCTAAGACTGCGAATGACACTGCGCCAATAGAGCGTGCGATCAACCGATTCGTAGATCTGCTCATTGCCTGCTCCTTACCAAAGAGGGTTCACCCTTGAAAAAGTCTCCCGGCTTCCATTATGCCCAAGACTGTATAGGTAGGAATGGTGCTGAGCATGCAGCCGGTCAGGAACGAAACCACCGTGACGGTCATTGCTCGTACACGCGGCAGCCCGTGCTCGACTCTCGTCGTGAAGCAGAACAGGACGAGCCAGGACAAAGTCACAAAGTTGGCGATGATTGCAGTGGGCGACAATTGCGCGTAGTATCAGCCCTGGTCAACCAAATGGGAAGAATCCGGCAAGTTGGCAATAAGCCTGCCTCCGGCCACAGGCAAGAAACTGATTGGGATTCTCAGAATAGCAATCGGCACACCAAATGCGCGAAGAGGTAAGCGAAACGAAAGAACTGTCTTCGCCCGCCCACTCTCACGCCGACGCCATTTCCAACAATCGCTTCCACTCCTACTCCACAGCGATGTCCGCGAAACTGTACAGAAGCGCACAGTATGGGCATGAGCAACATGAGAAGAGATTATGCCTGCTATTTGCCGAGACTAGACGGTGATGATGATGGCATTGCATGCGAGCGTGGTCGCCCACTGTCGCCCTCGCCGAGCGAGCGGACAAGCTCGCCTTCATGTCCGCGCAACTGTACCGAGGCGCATGAAATGGGCATGAGTAATTAGGGGAGAAGTCATGCCTGCTACTTGCCAAGGCTTGATGGAGATAATGATGGCACAGCGTGTGAGAAGTGAGGATGTTGGGGGAGAAATGATTGGGCAGCATAAGTCGTCTTGGGATGTGATAGGCCTGTGTGTTTCAGTTGTGTTGGGGTGATACTAGGGGTGACGCATGGATGTTTTTTCTGAGGGTGGGTTAGTTGAAAGGTTTGCACCTTTAATTCTTGTACTTGCCGCACTAGCATCACTGGTGGCATCTGTTTGGAAAGTGTTATGGCGTTCAGGTTTCTTAATCAAGGTGGCGAGGAAGATAGCGGGCAGGGAGACAAGCTGGAAGGAGTGGGAGTGGAGCATTGATGACGATGAAAGAAACCAGGAAAACTATACGCCTTGGCAGGGAATTCCATTTAGGGAAATAAGGTTTTTTCGGCGTCACCCTAATTGGCCCAGGCCTATTCTTGAGCTTTCGGAAGGCATGTCATTGCTGATGCCTCCTGATTGTGATCCAGAAGATCAGGCGTATCGTTATGAAGTTGGAACCATGAAGCATGTAAATGGATATGGAGGACCCATAGGGGCTTTGTGTTACTGCTGCTATAGGCGCGAGGGCGGCAAGAACCAGATCATGATGTTCTTTGCTTCACCTGGCAACCGAGATGTAGGAAAGCTCCCATTGTGGTGGCGTCTCAGAATAGTGATCTTTGGGGATGGTACGTTGGAACAATACACGTCCGCTCAGAGGTTGCTGATGTTGATTCTTACGGAGCGCATATTCGGGCGTTTTTGGACATTTCTTGTCCTAGTCTTGGCTGGCCTGGTAATCGGGTAGCCGGAGTGGTGGATCGTCCCGGAACGGGGCGGTCCAATCATTCTCCTTTCATGATACATCTCATCAAGTCTTGATTGGAGATGTTCTTATTGTTCAATCGGAGGTCTCTTCTGATAGCGAGCAGCAAATCACCGGCCGCCAGGATAGCGACATGCGGATCTTGCTCTTCCTTGGCGACTCTCCACACTCTAAATGCCTTGATCACATCATTGCTGCCGCAAGTAATGATGCCAGAGGCGAGGTTGTTTGTGTCTGTTGCGTCTTGCTTGGGGTCTAGTTGTAAGAGTTCGGGAGAGAAGGGTGATTTTGAGAGGTGGCGGACGACATTGTGGTAAGTCTCTCGT
This sequence comes from Chloroflexota bacterium, assembly GCA_026707745.1. Taxonomy (GTDB): domain Bacteria; phylum Chloroflexota; class Anaerolineae; order Aggregatilineales; family Phototrophicaceae; genus UBA6055. Next base: position 1,720 of record JAPOWG010000058.1, on the reverse strand, counting down.
CTCTGTTGATCGGCCTGATATGTTAGCTGGTTGCGAGATTGTCTTATTGCGTTGTATTGAGTTAGCGCAAAGGCTAGGATAGCAGCCACGATCACAGCCATGACTTCGGCGTCTACGTCAGCCCCCCATTTTGAAAGACTTGAAGCCATGAACGATGCGAACTGAATAGCGAAGGTGACGATAAAGGAGAGGGCTACGCCACCAAACACGATGACGAACATGGCGGCCATTACAGTGCCGGGGTCGGCTCTGTTGTTAGAGTTTCTGGTCATGATTGAGGGCGGTGGATTGCCCGATTGGGTGGTATCGGGCTGATGGGATATTGATGAGTTTGTCTTTGAGCAATTGCTGTCGGATGATATCAGAACAGGAATGCGAAGGTCCGGGCAAAACCCGGACCTGAGTCTATCATGAAACTAATGGTTGTCACGATTGTTGAATACCTCAGACCTGTCACGTAGACAGTCTGACAGCCGATAGAATTCCTTCATGCGCCATCCAGAATCCAGGCCGTTGATCGATAACGACCAAAGCACTGCAATTTGGTTTTGGATGGGATCATATGTCGCATTCCGAAACCAAACATGTAGTTCTCTGGCATCAGGATATTCCGCAAAGAATTCTCGTTTTGACGCTGAATCAATCTCGCCACGAGCAAAAAGGAAGCAGGGCTGAGGCGGCTGTTCCGGCTCACCGCAGACACGCCACAATCCGGTGTTGCCCTTCTTGCTTTGTTGTTCCGCAGTCTGAATTCGCTCCGTGTAAACGTCGGACCTCCCCTTGTCGTACCGAGCATACCCAAACAAAACAAGGATTTCGTTCAGGAGCGTCCCATCTGCCAATGTGATGTAGCCCGCCACCTCGTTATTCTCGATTTCCCCCGCAGGTTCTATCGAAATGAGAGGGTTCTTTTGGTAGGACTGCACGGCGTACTCGGCCGCCTCGCGACCAAAGCACTCGATTTCGCCTGTCAAATTTGGGGCCTTGATGCTGGCCAGGTGGACCGTTGCGACCTGCCCATTATCAGTGAACACGACTTCCACGGAATCTCCGTCTTTAGGGGTCTTGACGACCGCCTGACGCGTAGAGAGGAGGGCTATTGGTGGCGGAGTTGTGGATACCAAGACTGGGGTTGGCGTTACGGTGGCCGTAGGTGTCTGGGCCTGAAGTTGGAAGGCGGTGAGCGCTACGAAAATACCTACAATCGTACCTACACCGGCGATTTTGCGCTTGACGTTCATTGCGGTGCCCCCTTGGTGAATGTAGACGACTGGTAGCCACCACAGCAAACCGATCAGTCTAACGTCCCTCAAGGGGGCGCAATGCGCCCAGCCGTCGAACATCACAAGACGTAAGAACTGATTCGATTTGCTGTGGTGCGGCCAAATTATCACAGCCTCCCATGAAGCGCAATTCTGGGAGGCTCCACCGAGGGCAATTCTGAGGACCAGCCAAACAGGTATTCGGTTGCCTGCCCTTGCAATGAACTGCCGAAACTCACAACGTTGGGCCGATATCTTTCAACTCCTGACATGCCCCCAAAACTGATCCAGGGAGGCTGTCTCAGAAGGACAAGTGGGGTAGGCGTTGGTAAGTTCCGGCACGTCAGCTTCCGAAGAGGGCTGGTTGCATAAGCTGAGCCATGCCAACTGTTGAAGAGGCAGTATTGACGCTGCCAGGCGCTACACTCAGGGAATGGGTTGAGATGCCGGGCTGCAGG
>JAPOWG010000018.1 GCA_026707745.1 Chloroflexota bacterium | reverse complement strand
CAGAGCAGTCGGCTCATAACCGATTGGTTCCAGGTTCGAGTCCTGGTGGACCCACCTTTTCACGGTCTTTTCATTGACAAACCACGTAGTTCATGTGACGAGAATCTTTATTGTCTTGTGTGAGCGTGGCAGGACGATTCGTCGGTTAAGCGCCGAGCGGCAGTTATTTGGCGCTTTCATCTTTATGAATCCCCGTAGTGTAGCCTAAGGATCCCCTTAGCGCGTTGGAGGAGCTTACTCTGGACACCGAATCAGGCTCTATTAATGTCGATTTCGCGCGAAAGCTGATCCGATTCAACTTCTGGGAAAACCAGCGCGTCTGGGATTTGGCCATTGCGCCGCTGACGGAGGATCAATTCTTGCGCGAGGTCAAGTTTTTGCGGGGATCCGTCCAAAGTGAATGCCAGCGGATTATCAGCACTGAATCAGCGTATCTCCGGAGAATCCTTGGCGCCTCGATCGTGGCTGGTGAATCGGTTGAAGACAGAATGGATCGGGCAGCGATCGCTGCCAGGTGGATGTCCCTGCGGCGGGCCTGGACGGAATTTGCGCAGGAACTCGATGGGGACCTGTTTTTCTCAACATGCGAAGTTGAGACCGACGGCGGCCGACGCGAAATGCAAGTGTGGCAGTTGGTATTTCATGTCCTCTATCACAGTACGTCGCGGCGTTCGCAGATTCTGCGCTTGGTGGCGGAGGTGAACAAGCCCGCGGCATTTGATCTGAGCCTCTTGCAGCATTTGACGGGATTATTGCGCGGATGAAGTCAGACCTGGTCAAAACGATCTTTGCGTATCAGATTAGCGCGGACAGGCGACTGTGGGACGAAGTCATCATGCCGCTGGAAGAGTCCTTGTTCTATGTGGACACCGGTTATTCCTGGGGCAGCTTGCAGCGGGAGTGCGCCCACGTCATTGACGCCATGCATGGCTATATGCAAAGGTTGCACAGCAGCAAGCAGATCGGCAAGGCATTTGCAGTTGACAATCCGGATCGCGCGCAGGTGCGGGAACGGTGGGACGCCGTTGAAACCGATTGGAAGTCGTACATAACTCGGTTTGACGATCGAGAGTTTGACCGCAGGGTTGAAACGATCTATCGCGATACGCTGATCGCTGTTCCGGTGTGGCAGTTGGTATTTCAGGTCTTCAATCACAATACGCTTCATCGCGCCGAGATGTTACAGATCGTCGCAGCTTTGGCACAACCTGTCGACTTTGACGCGAGTTTCGCGCGATATTGTATTCGAAACGCGGAATAGTCCAGCGCCACGCGTAAAGCTTCCATATACAGAGCAGGGCAATAGACCGTGATTACTTGCAAGCGTCAAGCCAGCATGTTGTCATGCTAGGCAGGTCATCATACCATCGGATGAGTACGTGAGCCGATTGACCTGATCGCGGGGAGTTCCATGGCAAAGCTGTTCAACAGTGTTAAGCGGGCGACCGTTGCCGAGACGATCGTGGAGCAAGTCATAGACTTGATCATCGATGGCCAGCTCATCGCGGGACAGAAGCTGCCATCGGAGCGGGAGTTGGCGGAAGAGTTCAGCGTTGGACGTTCTTCGGTGCGCGAGGCGACCAGTGCATTGGTTGCCTTGGGCGTTGCGCAAGTGCGGCAAGGCGAAGGTGTCTATATTCGTCCCGATTTTCCGGAATCTGTCATCAATAGTATCGATTGGTCGACGCTAATGCTGCGCGGCCAGATCGCTGACTTGATTGAAACGCGCCGCGCGATCGAGTTGGCGATTGTCCGCCTGGCGACCGAGCGGGCCGCACAGAGCGAAATACGCGAATTGCTCCGATTGGCCAACAAGATGCACATATCGCTCGACATCGAATCCTTCATAGATCGTGACCTGGAGTTTCACCTGGCCTTGGCCCAGTCCTCGCAGAATATGGTGATGTATAGTGTCATTCAAGGTATTCAACAGTTGATGCGCAAAAGCATGTACCAGGTTCTGCAACGTGATGACATGCGGCGCATCGCCATTGAACAGCATCGGGACATCGCGGAGGCGATCAGTGAAGGCGACGCTGAACGGGCAATGGGGGCGATGGAAGAGCATTTGATGAAAGATGTGCGGTTTTTCAACGAACGAGGGGAGACTTAGACGAGTCCTCGTTCGGAAAGTTACTGCCTATGGAACGTGCAAGGAGGTGTTTATCGAGAACAGCGCGGTGTGAGAAAGTAGATAGAAGAGTTCCTTATAAGTAGATGAGAATGAGTGACAAGAAAAGACAAGTGAGTCGTCGTGACTTTCTAAAGATCGCTGCGTCAGGCGGCGCGGTGGCGTTTGGAAGTCTCAGCAATCTGCCGGTCAACATGATCGCGAGCGCGCAAGATATGGTAACCCTGCGGGTATGGCATGTCAATGAAACGGAACTCGATCCTATCATTGCGGCTGTTTGACAGTAGCAGGGCTGGTTCCTTTATCCAGGGACCCAAGAATTGAGGTGAAGCTTGCCATCGGGAATTGATGCGCAGCCCGTCCAAAAGACGGTCTTGTTTTCCAGCTTGCCCCCCGAGTGGGAGCTTGACCTCATCCCGCAGATTCAGGCGCTGCTGCGGGCGACAAAGCAGAAAGTCTTCGTGCTTGATGACGATCCGACAGGCACTCAGACAGTCTATGATACCGTCGTATTGACGACGTGGTCGGTTGACGCGCTCCAGCGCGAAATGCAAAGCCCCGATACCATTTGCTACATCCTGACCAATTCGCGAAGTGTCAACGCGAAACGCGCGGCCGCGATAAACAGAGAAATCGCAAAGAACTTGCAAGCTGCTTGCGATCTTAGCGAGCGTCCGTTTACCATTATCAGCCGCAGCGATTCAACCTTACGCGGCCACTTCCCGGCGGAGACAGACGCGCTGGCGAATTCCCTGCCTTCTCGCCCAGATGGGATCTTGATCGTCCCGGCCTTCATGGCAGGCGGGCGATACACAATTCGCGGCGTGCATTATGTTGAAGAAGGGAGCGCGCTAATCCCGGCTGCCGCTACGACCTTCGCCCAGGATCCGGTATTTGCTTACGCCAATTCTGACCTGGGCAAGTGGGTCGAAGAAAAGACCGGGGGTGAGGTATCGGCGCGGGGCGTCGCTCGTCTGTCGATTGACAAAATCCGCTTGGGTGGACCTTTGGAGGTCTATGACACATTGAGCCAATTGGGAGGTGGCGCGATATGCGTTGTCGACGCGGTGTCGGAACGAGATTTGGAAGTGGTCGCTCTCGCTTGTCTGCGGGCGGAATCGGCCGGGAAAAACTTGATCTATCGGACGGCTGCTTCATTTGCCGGAATACGCGGCGGGGTTCCTATTCGCGCGCCGCTCAAAGCTAATGAAATGAAGCTGATGCCCGAGCGAGGAGGGCTTGTCGTTGTCGGCTCTTTTGTCGAGAAATCATCGGAACAGCTCGCCGTCTTGCTGGAGAGCGGGGAGGCGCGCGGCGTAGAAGTCAAGGTGCCGGAATTGCTCGATTCATCGGACGCCGCGACCTTCATCGAGCCGATCGTGGAAGAAGTGAACTCAATCCTGGAAGTCGGCATTCATGCGGTGGTCTATACCAGCCGTCAGCTCGTCGCCGGCCAGGACGAAAGGGCCAACTTTCAGATCGGCAAGCGCGTATCCGGGCGCCTAGTCCAAATCGTGCGGGGATTGCGCATCTCCCCTCGTTTTATCATTGCCAAGGGTGGCATCACATCAAGTGATCTTGCCACGGACGCGCTCTCCATCACCCGAGCGCGCGTATTGGGACAGATCTTGCCGGGCATTCCGGTATGGCAGCCTGACGTCAGCAGTCGATACCCGGGCGGGACATATGTTGTCTTTCCCGGCAACGTCGGTGACGAGCGCGCGCTTTTGCGGGCTGTTCAGATACTCTCCGCAAGCGGATCCCAGAGCTAGAACCTGGTCTTAATTCGTCCCGGTACTAGCGCCAGCGCCGATGCGATTTGATTTGATCGTAAGCGGACTGGACCTCTTTGAAACGTCGCTCAGCTTCGCCCTTTTCGTGAGCCGTCACGTCGGGATGGTATTCACGGGCGAGTTTGCGGAAGGCTTCTTTGACTGCTTCTTGGCCCGCGCCGACTTCAATCTCCAGCGCCAGATAGGCGGCGTTGATCTGCTCGGCGGGAATGCCATCGACCTTTTGCCTACGCTTGGTCTGATAGTGGAAGCGTTGTCGGGCGCGTTCTTCGTTGATGCGGCGTTTGAAGCGGGGCGATGCGATGTCGCCGACAAACCAGCTGCCCCTGATATTCGTTTGAAAATCGCGCCGTCGAACAGAAACGGCGTCGCAGGGGAATTCCGTCGTATGCCAGACGATGAACTGGTTGCGCTGCGTCGTCTCGTCATAATTGACTTGTATCAAGCGAATCGCATCGTCTGCGAGATCGTAGGCATAGATGGCGCCCATATTCATCACGCGCAGATCATCTTGCCAACCCGCGACTCTGCCGACATATCCGTCATTCGGCAATAGCTTGGCATCGACCAAAAACAGCGTACCGATGCTGGCGCTGGTGTTCTGCTTGAGGATCGATTTTATTGTTCGCGTCGTTGGCACATGATCGAGGACGTATACGTAGAGCCGGCTGTTCATCCAGGTTTCGACGATGAGGTCCGGCTCGTGGCTACGAAAGACCAGGTTGGCCTCCGGTCGTGTTGTGGCATATTTGACGTCCTGGATTTCGCGAAAGCGCGATTTCACATATTCGGCGATGATGTTTCGCACGCGCGGGCTCTTTCTTGTTTCGCTGTCTGGACCCGCGCCATTCTATGTCGGATAGGTCGCTTTTGTCAAAGGGAGGGAAGCGTTATGTGTAACCAGCGATACGGTATGGCATGCCGGCTGGGCTTGACCATTGCGGCAAAGCGTGTATACTCTTCACTAGGAAAAGGGCCGTTAGCTCAACTGGCAGAGCGCCTCGTTGACGTCGAGGAGGTTACAGGTTCGAGTCCTGTACAGCCCATGAGACGAAAAAAAACCGACCTTGCTGTCGGTTTTTTTGTTGCCTAGTTTTTGACTTATGTCTTCAATCTAAGTAAACTTCGGGTATCTGTTATCTTTCGGTCAAGGCATAAAAGGGGGTGTAATAGAGTATTTTCGAAAGCCAACTTGTTGTATGCAGATTTTGAGTTGTTGAAAGGACTTTGATATGAGTAACAAGTTAAGCAGACGTGATTTTCTCAAGGCTGCCGCCGGCGCAAGCGGCGTAGCCGTTGCGGCCGCTACCAATATCGGCAGTTTGCCAGTCTTGGGTCAGGGCGATTATCAGGGTGATTTCGTCGTCATGAGCGCCGGCGAGGCCACGCAGCAGGAAGACTTTATTGCCAGTATCGAGGCAGAATTTCCCGGTGTTAAGGTCGTATGGCGCAGCTTGACCAGCGAACGCTACACCGAGCTTTTCGCCGCTGCCGAAATCGCCGGCGACCAGATTGACATCATGGATCTCAACGGGCAGGACTTGCGCCGCTATGCCGTTGGCGGTCGCTTAAAGGACTTGTCTAACGTAGATTATCTGGATCGCTTCCGCCCGATTGGTCTGGAGACTTACTCCATCGGGGGAAAGCTATGGGCGATACCGAACGGCGGCATCAGCGGTTTCCCCTTCTTCTACAATCAGAAGGCGCTGGACGCGGTCGGTTTTGAAGGCGAACCGGAGAGCTACCAGCAACTGTTGGACATGGCCGACGATCTCAAGGCGGCCGGCTACGCGCCTTTCACGCATTCCGGGCTGAACATTTACCTGTGGCCCGTCTGGCAATTCTGGGCATACGCGCAGACATCCGGCAACCGGCCGGTCGAGGGCACATTCGATGTCTTGACCGGCAATACCAAATTCACCGACTCGGAGCATCTGGCCGGCTTGGAGATATTGCAGGCCTACACTGACGACGGCATGTTCGTGGACGGCGTCAACAGTATGGATGTGCCAGCGGCCGAACTGTCTCTGACCTCGGGCAATGCCGCATTCTGGTATCACTGGGGCGGTTGGGTTGGTAGCTATAGAATGGGGGATTTCCCCGAACTTGATCTGTCCTTTGTCAACCCCCTGCGTTCTGTGGATGACGAGATGGTGAAACGCCAGTTGCCCGGCGGTACTGGTTGGGCCACCGGAATCTACTCGCGGATCGCGCCTGAACGGGAAGCGCTCGCCTGGTCCATCTTGGATTTCTGGACGACCGACGAGATGGTCGCCTTGCGCAATGCGGTCTACGCCGACGCCGTATCGACCAACATTGGCGTCCAACCCAGCGATGATCCACTGTCGATTCGCTACGGCGATATTTCGGCGCCCAATCAATTTGTCTATCTCGACTGGTACTGGCCGCCAGAGATCACCCGCGCCTTCCAGGAACAGCAGCAAGGAATTGTCGCCAAGACAGTCACCGCGGGCGAAGCCGCCGAGAACATCCAGGGTGTATTGGATGAGCTTTACGCTGACGGCTACGAATTTGAGTTTTAGTCAAACATAGTCTGGACAAGGGGGTAAGGGCGAAGTCTCTTACCCCTTTTGCCGTATTGTCTGCGAATGCGTTTGCCGCGTTTGAGCGGAGCAATTGGCGCGACTATTGCGATTCGCGACTATGGCTTTTGACTTAGAGCCGCTCGGCTGCAGCTAAAAGATTTGCCGCGCTCACGCAAAACAGTAAGATTGCCCGTTGCATGAGCGCCGCAATTACATAAACGGGTTTAGGGCGAATGCCTGCCACTACAAAACCTGAGGGCACGCCGGTAAAGGAGTTGCTACGGCGGCTCTCGAAACTGTCACCTTACTTGTGGATTCTGCCGGCGTTGACCGTATACAGTATCTTCAAACTGTATCCGCTCGTCAGCGGATTGCAGATGTCACTTCTGCGCTGGGATGGGATCGAAGAGCCCAGATATATTGGCCTGCGCAATTTCGAGAAGATACTGCGCGACGAAATGACGCTCACCGTTTTGATGAACAATGTGCATTATGCGGTCGGGACGGTGGTAGGCAAGATCGTCTTGTCCTTGCTTCTGGCGATTCTGCTGCACCAGGCCTTGAAAGGGCGGACCTTTTATCGAACCAGCCTATTCATGCCGGTGGTGATGTCATTTGTGGTCGTTGGCGTATTGTGGTCGTGGCTCTTTAATCCGCAATTCGGTTTGATTAACAGTTTCCTGCGCGGTTTAGGTTTGGACTTTCTTGTGCAGGACTGGCTCGGCGACGCGGCGGTCGCGCTGAATTCCCTGGTCCTGGTCGATATATGGAAGTGGTACGGCTTCCACATGGTGATTTTCCTGGCGGGCCTGCAGTCGATCCCCGACGAACTTTATGAAGCCGCGCGCATTGATGGCGCCTCGGTTTGGCAGCAATTCTTGCACGTCACCCTGCCGATGCTGCATCCGGTTATGATTGTCAATGTCACGATCTCCGTTATGGGCGCCTTTAACGTCTTCGATATTCCTTTCATTATGACCGCCGGCGGACCGGCCAATGCCACGAACGTCATGGCGCTGCACATCTATATTCGTGGATTCAAATTCTATCGCTTTGGCTTTTCAGCCGCCTTGTCTTACGTCCTGCTTGTCATCGTCACGCTGGTAGCGGCAATCCAGCTCAAACTTATGACCAGCGGCGACAATACGGATTGAAAGACAAATTGGCATGAGCGCAGCGCAGTTCACCGGGCAGGATTCGAAGCAGCAAGGCATCCACTTGCGCCCCATTCTTGTGACGCTTTTCAACCATTCGATACTCATATTGTTCACCGTAATCATCGTCTATCCGGTCTTGTGGATGATATTGGCTTCGTTCAAGACCCCGGGCGAGCTTGTCTCAAACATTTGGGGCTTGCCTGCCGACCCGGCATTTCAAAATTATGCTGACGCCTGGGAGAAAGCAAAGCTCGGGCGGGCCCTGTTGAACAGCGGCATCATATCTATTGGCGCCGTCCTGGTGGTCGTCTGCTTGTCCTCGATCGCCGGCTACGCCTTCGCCAAGTTCTCGTTTCGCTTCAGCACCGTTATCCTGTTGGTCTTCGTTTTCACCATGCAAGCGCCGGTACCCATAATTCCTTTCTACGTGCTGTTTGTGCGGCTGAAGTTGACAGATAGTTATCTGGGTCTAATCCTGGCGATTGCCTCCGGTTCGATTCCCTTGTCGATCTTCATCTTTCAAGCGTTTTTCCGTTCGATTCCGAGCGAGCTGCGTGAAGCGGCGAAGATTGACGGATGTTCCGAGTTTGCGGCATTCTTGCGCGTCGTCATGCCGATTTCAGGACCGGCGGTGGCGACTGTTGGGATTTTGACCTTTGTTGGCGCCTGGAACGAATATTTTTTGCCCCTGCTGCTGATACGTTCGGACGAACTACGCCCCCTTACGTTGACGATCCAGGTGTTCTTCCTCCAGTTTGGACGGGCGGAATGGAATGTCATTTTCGCCACCTTAAGCATCGCCAGCGTACCCATGATCGTTGTTTACATCTTCTTACAGCGCTGGTTTATTCAAGGGTTGACTTCGGGTTCGATCAAAGGCTAAGAGGCTACGTTTATGGATATCATCAATTTGGAGAATGAGTCGCTGCGTCTGGAGTTCGCGCGGGAAACCGGCGCACTGGTTGGTTTCACGGCGAAAGGGACCGGGTGGGAGGTCCTCAACCGGCGCCATCTGGGACTTTCCTTCCAACTCTTGATTCCATTGCCGGGACGGCGCAACAACCCGGTATATGGCGAAGAACAGCAAGTTTCGTCGCTGGTTATAGCGGACGATCATCAGCAGGTCATATTCACCTGGGATCGCGTGAATTCGGCTTATGGCGGCGAGCACAAGATCAGGATCACGCAAAGCGTCACGTTGTCCGGGCCGAGCGCGATATTTGCGCTCGCCATCGACAACCAGTCCGACCGTGTAGTCGAGACGGTGCATTGCCCTTATTTTGGCGACGTTCAGCGGCCGCCTGGCGCCCAAGCATTCGAAGCTTTCCATTACGGATATGCGGAGGCGGTGCGACGCAGCCTTTATCCCACCTTTGAGAATACCTTGGGCTACTACGGATTTGACTATCCTGTCCAATACGGTCCGGATTCCTGGCGCAGCGGCGCGCCCGCCGTGCCGTATGTGTTATTGCGCAGCGCCGATCAGGGGCTTTACGCCGGCATAAGCGAGCCGAGCGCGGAGTTGGTGGCTTGGCATAGCGAGTTGCGCCCCGGCTACGACAGCGCCATTGATTCGCGCGTGCCGACTTCCCCGTCCATCAGCGGGCTGGATGTCGCATCGCGCTTTGCCGCCATTCACCTGCCATATATCCAGCCGGGCGAATCACGCGCGCTGACGCCGGTCTCGATTCAACCGTATCAAGGCGGCTGGCAGCACGGCGTCGATGTCTACCGAACTTGGCGCGACAGCTGGATGAAGACGCCGGAGGTTCCGGAATGGGCGCGCCATCCCCATGCCTGGTGGCAGTTGCATATCAACTCGCCGGAGGACGAACTGCGTATTCCCTTCGCGGACCTGGGCAAAATAGGTGAAGAAGCCGCCAGGCACGGTGTCAGGGCGATCCAGTTAGTTGGCTGGAATGACGGCGGACAAGATCAAGGCAATCCCTCGCACAGTCCCGATCCGCGCCTCGGTACGTTTGACGAGCTCAAGGCGGCGATCGCGCATATACAGAGTTGTGGCGTCAAGCTGATTATCTTCGCCAAATTCACCTGGGCCGACCGCGCCACCGAGTGGTTCCGCGAGGATCTGCATCGCCTGGCGGTAAAGGATCCCTACGGCGACTATTACCACTACAACGGCTATCAATATCATACGGCGACGCAAGCGCTCAACATCAATACCAAGCGACTGATACCCATGTGCTTCGGCAGCGACGAGTATTTCGAGGTGAGCGCCAGGGAATTCCAGAAGGTGCTGGATTTGGGCGCTGACGGTATTCTTTACGATGAAAACCAGCACCATTCGCCGACGCTGTTGTGCTTTGACGAGAGCCATGGCCATCGGCCGGGATTCCCGGTCTATTCGCGCGATAACGAATTCCAGCAACATCTTGAACAGATGAGCCGAGAGGTCAGCCCCGATTTTCTCTTTGCCGGGGAAGGCATCTACGATTGGCAATTCGAGGCATACCACTTGTCTTATCATCGCAGTTGGGACAAGCGGCACGTGCCGCTTTCACGCTATATGCTGCCTCACATGCCATTGATGACCGCCATCAGCGGTTTCAACGATCGCAACATGATCAATCAGTGCTTGATGTATCGCTATATCATGAGCTATGAACCATACAATTTCAAAGGGCGTTTGGACGATTTCCCGCTGACGATGGACTACGGCAAGAGAATGGATGCCTTGCGCACCGAACTGCGCGACTATTTCTGGGACGGCGAATATCGCGATACAGTCGGCGCTTCGGTGACCAAGGAAGACGGCAGCCCTCACCATCCCTATGCCGTCTTTATCAGCAATACGGGTGGGGTCCCGGGACTGGCTATAGCCAATTTCGAAGACGAATCAGTCCGCGTCAACGTGTCACTTGACGGCGAGCATTCACTCATTCGCTACCGGGTGGTGGACGATGAGGACTGGCATAGCTTGGAAGGTGGAATACCGATTCCAGCGCGGTCGGCCGTGGTGGTCATCTAGCGCATTTCACTTTGTCGATGTCTCAGAACTCAATGCCCGCGCGAGCCAGAATACCGCTGTCGTAAGCGTGTTTGACCTTGCGCATTTCGGTGACGGTATCGGCGTACTCGATCAACTGCGCTGGCGCGTTACGTCCGGTAATGAGCAGGTTCAAGCGTGCTGGTTTGTTGGCTTGCAGCCATTTGATCACTTCAGTCACGTCCAGCCAGCCAAATTCCAGCAGATAAGTAAACTCGTCGAGCACGACAAGTTCGTATTCGTCGGAAATGATGATCGCCTGCGCCCTTTGCCAGCCATGCAGCGCTCGCGCTTCTGTCTCGTCGATGTTTTTGCTGGTCCAGGTAAATCCGTCCCCGGTTTTGATCGGTTCAAGTCCTAGCCCTTTGAATGCGCGAATTTCGCCCCAATTGCCGCTTTCGTGCTTGAGGAACTGGATCAGCGCCACGCTCTTTTTTCGCCCCAACATGCGCAGAATCACGCCGTAGGCGGATGTTGATTTGCCGCGTCCCTCGCCAGTATGGACCAATACGAGGCCGCGCTTGCTTTCAGTCTTGTCGCTCATATTCCCGCATCTTTAAGCGTGGCCAAGACTTCGGCAACCGAGTGATGCCGGCTTAGGCGCTCCTCTATTGTCAGATGCCATTCGGGTCCCTGGCCGTTTTGCCCCAGGGAGATGGCCGCGACCCCGGCAGCCGGATCATAGCGGTAGCCGTTGCGTTCGAGCGCCCGCCGCATCCAGGTTTCTCGTGCGCCGCTACCTTTGACATGTATCGCGGCGCCAGCGGACCTTTCAACAGCAAAGGCGCTGCTGCCTTCATCAAAACTGATGCCGTCGGTATGAAAGGTCTCCGTGATGCCGCCATCAAGCACCAGGTCTTCGGGCGCCCCGACCAACATGGCGCCCTCTCGCATCAACCAAAGTTGGTCGCAGTTTCTCAGCGCCTGATCCAGGTCGTGCGTGGAGACGAGGATCGCGCGTCCCGTTTGATGCGCCAGGCGCTTGAGCAGGCGCATAACTTCGACACGGCGGGGCAGATCGAGAAAGGCTGTCGGTTCGTCCAGCAGCATGATCGCTGTCTCCTGCGCCAGCGCGCGCGCGATCATCAGCTTTTGACGCTGGCCGTCGCTGAGCTCGGTGAGGATCTGACATGCCAGCTCTCCCGCATTAACCGCGTCCAGCGCCCAACTGATAATTTCCCGGTCACTCCCGGTTAACCTGCCAAGCCAGTCGCTGTGCGGCAGCCTGCCAAGAGCGACCAACTCGTAGCCGGTCATCAAATCGGGATGCGGCGTGTTGGTCAAGACGAGGCTGAGCGTTTTTGCCAGATCACCGGGTCTCATACGGCGCGCGTCTTCGCCATCAAGCAGCACTTGCCCGGCCAATGGCGCTCGCATGGCCGCCAAGGTTCGCAATAGCGTCGATTTGCCGACGCCATTGGGACCCAGCAGTCCCACCAAGCTGCCGGGTTCCAGGCGCAAATTGAGCGCTCTCGCCAGGCAAATATCACCCTTGCGCCTTCGTGGGTAGCCGATCGAAAGATCGCGTGTTTGCAAGGCCGGAACGCTCATGGCCGCCCCCTGAACTGACGCAGGATCACCAGCATCACCACGGGCGCGCCTAGCAGCGCGGTGACAACATTGAGCGGCAAGACCAGGTTATTGCCCGGTATCTCTGCGATCAGCGAAGCGAACAAGGCCACAATGCCGCCGGTCAGGCAAGTGCCCGGCAACAGGATTCGATGATCCGATGTGCGCAGAATGCCGCGACAAAGGTGGGGCACCGCAATGCCGACAAAAGCGATTGGGCCGCAGAAGGCGGTCACCGCGCTAACCAGGAGCGCGGTCGAAAGCACGATCCTTAGCCGCGCGCGCCGCAGGTTTGTTCCCATGCTTAGCGCATAGTCTTCGCCGAGCAGCAGGGCATTCAGCGGCTTGACGGACGTCGCCGCGATCAATAAACCCGCGATGACAAAGGCCCCCAGTAGCGGCAACTGTTCGACAGTGACCCCGCTGAATGAGCCGAAAGTCCAGTTGATATAGGCTTGGATTCGCTCCGGCAGGGCAAAATAGAGCAGCAAGCTAACCATCGACGCCACCAGATAACCAAACATGAGCCCGAGGATCAACAGGGTCAGATTGCTGCGAACCCTCATCGCAACCAGCAAAACCAGTCCCATGGTCAGGCCGGCGCCCAGTCCGGCTGCCGTCGTCAACAACAGATCGCCCGTGAATCCCAGACTGGCGATCATCGCCACACCGGAGGCGCCGGTCGAGAGTACCACCAGAGCGACCCCCAGGCTGGCGCCCGAACTGACACCGAGCACAAAAGGCTCCGCCAGGGGATTGCGGAAATAGGTTTGCATCAGCAACCCGCTAATGCCCAGGGCCATGCCGGCCAGCATCGCTGTCAGCGTTTTGGGCAGGCGAAACTTGAGAACGATATTCGTCCAGGCAGTTGAGTCTGACTCGCCAACAAGCAGCGCCGAGAAGATCTGATCCAAGGGAATTGATACCGAACCCAGCGCCATGCTCAATAGCAGCAGCGTTCCCAGTGCCAAGGTCATCAGCAGCAAAATCATGAAGCGCCGATCCAGGCTGGATACGCCCCCAGCAAACCGGCGCCGATTCCAGATTTGGCTAGCGTCTGCCGGTCTCGTTTCAACGATGGCCGACGATGCCCGGGGGCTTTTATGAACCAGCTGCGACATGCTACTCGCTCGCAAGTTTCTGATAAAAGACAAATTCGCGCTCGGGTAACAAATCCGGGTGAAGAATCGCTACCAGGTCCCCCAATACCAGGTGCGGATTGGTCACGCCCCATTCGTAGTAGTTATTGCCGCCGTTGGCGTTTTCGTCCGCGTTGTTGTTCCAGACTTCGCCCGATTGAAAGGCGTCAAAATCGCCGAAGCGATTGTCGAGCGCCAGCAACTCCGCTTGAGACGAAAGTCCAAAGGTCTCAACAAGCCAAACATCCGCCGCAAGCCCGCCCTCGTAGACAGCTTCGAAGCTCAAGCCCTGGCTCGAGGTCGACCCTTCTTCCGCCAGCAGCAGCTCCCCCCCGGCGTCGCGGATAAGCCTGCCGACGTATGTTTCTTGGCCCGGAATGAACCAGGCATCGGCATAACCCAGGAATGAGTTGATCAGTACACTCGGTCGGTTCGCTTCCGATACGCTTGCGGCGATTTGCCGCGCATTCTTGTACTCGGAGGCGATAGCGTCGTATATCTCCGTCGCAGCCGCTTCGCGATTGTAAAAGAGGGCGGTGAATTTGAGCCATTCGGCGCGGCCCAGTGGCGACAGTTCGCGCCAACTGGCGTCCAGCGCCGTGAAGACGCCGGCATCCAGCAAGACCGGATGGGCATCGGTATCCGGATTGTAGCCATAGCTCATGACCAATTGCGGCTCCAGGTTCAGCACCAGCTCGATGTTGATCTGCGCGCCGAATCCCACCTCGGCGATTTGCCCGTCGGCAACTGCGTCGGCCACCTCAACCGTGCTGATATAGAAGGCACTGTCGACGCCCACCAGATGTTCGAGCAGGTCAAGCTGCGCTAGAGCGGGCAATTGCGTCGTGGAAAGGGTGATGATGTCGCCGGTTGGCACCTCGATGAATTGCGTGCCATCAGCGAAATCGGCTGCCGGAGGCGCGGGCGCACCACATTGCACCAGTACATAGTTAAAGCCGGGCGCGCCGTCGTAGGCATCGCTGACGCTCACGACTTTGTAATGATTGTGATAGGCGACAGCGAATCTTTCCGCGTCCAGTATCTCGATTTTTTCGGGGAAATAGTCGACATCGGGGCTATAGTCCGTGATGCAACCCTCGGTAAGGTTGACGTCCTGCGCCGTTGCCGGGACCAAGAACATCAGAATGGTGAAGAAAACAACAAGCTTGACATGCATTTTATCCCTCCTTCAGGATAGAGGAGGAAACGGGGCTGGTTATCGTTGCATCAAAAAAGCCCGCCGGGTTTCGGCGGGCATAAGTGACACTAACCACGCTCGTCTCCCTTTTGACGCGAAAGTTTTACGAGCTAAGGCAGGGGCAGGAATTCGGACTTCTGAACGTTTATGAGACGATCAGTTACCGCTGCGCGACAGTGTCGGACTCGCACCGACTTTCCCTGTTAGTGCCGAACATCCGGGTTCAGGCACACCCGAGTCTTAGAAATATGTACGTGCGCCGAGCATAACACAGGCGGCCAGGCATGTCAAACGCGATTTGGCTAGTCCTCGAAGGGGTAGCGCAGTCCCCAGTCGGCGCGTATGCGATCCAATGTCTCCATGATCGCGAGCGTTTCGTCCAGTGGATAAATCGCGCTCTCGGTCAAGCCGGCGCGAATGCAATTGCCAACTTCAATGGCTTCAAAATGGAAGCCTTCGCCTTCGTAGTCGAAACGGAAGGTTTCCGGCGCCTGCCCGGAGAGTACGACTGTGAATTCGCTCGGGTGCCAGAAATCCGGGATGGCGATATAGCCTTTGCTGCCCATGATCCGGGCTTCCTGCGGCGTGCCCAGGCGGATTGCCGATGTGAGAGTCGCCATTTCATAGTCGCTGTATTTGCACACGACTACCGAGAGTTCGTCGACGCCGGTCTCGCCGATGGCGACTTGGGAGACTATATCTAGGGGTTGTTTGCCGTAAATCATTGACGCGAACTGCAAACAGTAAGAGCCGACATCGAGCAAGGCGCCGCCCGCCAAATCGGGATTGAAGTGCCGTTTCTCCGGCAGGACTGGGCCACGACCGCCAAAGTCGGCCTGGACAAGCATGACATCGCCGATGATCTTGTCCGCGAGCAGTTCGCGCAGTTTGGCCATCGCCGGGAAAAAGCGGGTCCAGAAGGCGTCCATCAGGAAGAGATTCTTTTCGCGGGCGCAGTCAATCATCACCTTTGCTTCACCGGCATTAACGGCGAAAGGCTTCTCGCAGAGTACGTTTCTGCCGGCCTTGAGGCACAAGAGCGTATGGGCAAGGTGATAATTGTGGGGCGTTCCAATGTACGCGACATCCACATCCGGGTCCTTCGCCAGGTCTTCGTAGCTGCCGTAACATTTGGTCGCGCCGAATTCCGCGCCGAAGGCATCCGCTTTCTCCTGCGATCGGGAGGCGACGGCGTAGACCTCCGCATCCGGCGCAAAAGCCAAGCCATTGGCGAACTTGCGCGATATCAAGCCCAGTCCGATCAGACCCCAGCGAATCTTGTCGCTCATGCCGGTTTCTCCTCCGTTTTCAACTCAAGCCAGGCGATTTCCGCGGCGCTCAGATGGAGATCGGCGGCGGCGGCGTTGTCCGGGATCTGGTCAATTTCCCAGTTGGCGACGATGGCGTGGTAACGGGGGTTATTGCTGAGCACGTAGGCGACCGAGATTTGCGAGGGAGAAAGACCCTTGTCGGCAGCCAACTCAATGACGCGGTCAAGCCGCTGGAAATTGCTCTCGTAAGCGTAGGCGCCGATGGGATTGGTATCCCAATAGCTGGTGAAGCTGTCCAGATTATCGCGGCGGAACTTGCCGGTCATGAAGCCGCCGGCCAGGCTCGACCAGGTGAAGAGCGAGATTTCGTTTTCGTCGTACCAGGCGCGGTCGGCTTCGCCTTGCGCGCCGCTGACGCTTGTGCAGCCTTCCCAGGGCGGCATGATCATCTCGGCGACGCTGAATTGCGGGCTGACGGCTCCAAAGGCTGTTTTGCCGTTGGCCGCCGCGTATTCGTTGGCCGCCTGCACACGATCCGCCAACCAGTTGGAACCGCCGAAGACGCCGATCTGACCCTTCTCTTTGAACTCATTCAGCACATCGACGATCTCGCCAACCGGATAATCGCGGCTGTCCCGGTGCAGCAGGTACAGTTCAATGTGGTCGGTTTGCAGGCGCTCTAGCGATTCAATCAGGTCGCGGCGAATGTATTCCGGTCTGACGCGGTCCGGGATGCCGTCTTCGGGGTGGGCGCATTTGGTCAAGATGACCACTTGGTCGCGAATGCCGCGGTCGGCCATCCAGTCGCCAAATGTTGTCTCGCTGCTGCCGGCGCCATAACTGTGTGCGCTGTCGTAGGCGGTGAAGCCGTTTTCGAAGCAAGCGTCCAGCAGGCGGAAGTTGTCGTCACGGTCGTCGCCGAACATAATGCCGCCCTGCAGCAAGCGCGCGACTGGTTTGTCGATGCCATCAATCTGGGCGTATTTCATGGGCCAAGTCCTTTCTGTACGCGCCGTATTGTAGCGCAAAGCAGCGGATGAAACAGCCGCGTCTCAAGGTAATCGCAACCAATATATGTCGAACGTTACATGAAGCTAGCAAAATATAGGGGGCGTCTCGTGAGACACCCCTGCTAAATGACCTGTCAATTGCGGGCGTTTCAGCGGGCTCGCGTAGGTCGCGTAGGTCGCGTAGACACTGACCGTCAAACGCCCCTACATCGCCTCCATTTGTCAGGCAAGAGGTGGAGATGGCTTGACCTTATTCCGGCAGGACGTCCCGCGGCTTGGAGCTGCCTTCCTTAGGCGGGCCGACTACGCCGCGCTCTTCCATCATATCGACCAGGCGCGCCGCGCGCGTATAACCGATGCGCAGACGCCGCTGCAAGAGCGAGATCGACGCTTTTTCCAGGCGTCGGACCATATCGACCGCGGTTTGATACAACTCATCCTCTTGGGGATCTGTATCTCCCCCAGCCGTGCCGGTCATGTCGCGCTGCGCGGAGCTGTCCCAAAAAGAAGCCTGACTGGGTGGTTCGACGTTTGCTGCGCCGGACTCGTGTCCGTTGCTGGGTTTCTTGTTTGTGGTCCCCGCTTCAGCCGGCAGACTGATCGGTTCAATCTCCGCAAGACCCAGATTCTGCAGCTTCCAGAAGCGACTGATGCTATTGATCTCTTCGTCGGAGACGAAGACGCCCTGCATGCGCAAGGGCGCCGGCGCGTCGCCGGACAGATAGAGCATATCGCCCTTGCCCAGCAGGCGTTCAGCGCCCGGCTGATCAAGGATAACGCGGCTGTCGACGCTGCCCGCGACGGCGAAGGCGATGCGCGCCGGGAAATTGGCCTTGATGAGCCCGGTTACCACATCGACGGATGGTCGTTGCGTGGCGATCACCAGATGGATGCCAGTCGCGCGGGCAAGAGCCGCGATGCGCGAAACGGCGCGTTCCGTTTCTTCGGGCGCGGTCATCATCAGGTCGGCCAATTCGTCGATGATCACAACGATGTAGGGCATCGGCGCCGTCTCGGGATCGAGAATGTGGTTGTAATCGATCAAGTTGCGCGCGCCGGCTTTGCTGAACTTCTTGTAGCGCTCGTCCATCTCGCGCATGACCCAACGCAAGACGCCTACTGTCTTTTCGAGTTCTACGACCACCGGCGCGACCAAATGCGGCAAGCCATTGTAGCCGGTCAATTCTACCCGTTTTGGATCAACCATAATGAATTTGACATCGTCAGGCGATCGGTTAGCCAGGATGCTGATAATGATGGCGTTGATGCACTTGGATTTGCCGGAACCGGTGGTACCGGCGATCAAAAGGTGAGGCATCTGCGTCAGATCGGCAGAAACCGGATTGCCGTCTACAGACATACCCAGCGCGATCGCCAGGGGAGAATCAACATGTTGGAAACCGCGCGATTCCATGACGTCGCGCAGGCTCACCATGGCCGAGTCCGGATTGGGCACTTCGATGCCGACATAGCCCTTTCCCGGCACCGGCGCTTCTACACGGATCGACTTGGCCCCCAGCGCCAGTTGAAGATCCTTGTCCAACTGGGCGATCGCGCTGACTTTGACCCGACTGCGCTTGCCGGTTCGCGATGTCAAATAGTCGGGTTCGACGCCAAACTGCGTGATCACCGGACCGGTATTAAGCTCCACAACCCGCCCGGGCGCGCCGAAACTGGCCAGCGTATCTTCAATTATCTGCGCTTGCTGCAGCAGGACTTCTTCGTCCATTTCGCCAGTGGAGCCGCCGGTGAGCAATGCGCGGAAATCTGGCAACTGCCAATCGACGCGAGGTCGTGATCGCTGCGTCGGTCCGGTCGAGACAGTCTGGTTTTCTGGTTCCGCCGGCTCAACAGGCTGGGGAAAGGCGCTCGAGAGTTCAGTTGCGCTTTCTACGGACGCGGCCGACTGGTCGTCAAGCTGCTCGGATGGGACTTCAGGTTTGCTGAAGGATTCCGATGGCTCATCGGCGTCGCTTGTGGGACGGATGACCTGTGCCGCATCCGATCTTGGCTTGGGCGAATCCAATGGGCGCGGCACTGACCAAGTATTATCGTCTGAGCGCGCGCTTTCATCATCGTGATCATCCGATGCGGGCCGCGGTTCCTGCCGCTTGAAGGGCGCGATGTCGGGTTCGTCAAGTGGTCGCTTCGTTGGTCGTTCTATTGGGGCTGCCGGCGCCCCGGATACGCTCATCGGCGGCGCGGGCTTGGCTCCGTAAGACCGCCAGTTGGGCCTTACCTTTGGTTTGCTAGTTGTCACCGCGCTCGTATCGTCCGCTGGGGCATGTTTGGGAGTTTCCGATACGCTGCCAGCGCCGCCGCCAAAGAGTCGCCCGAAGATGCGCGATCCCTGTCCATTGGTCGCTCTTGCCGTCCGTAGCTCGTGGGCAGCGGCTTCCGCGCTGGATTCTGCGGAGGCTCTCAAGAGACTGACGCGCTTGGAAAACATGTCACGCAGTCGGATCGGAATCGGCATGGTATCGCCGGATGGATCGGGCAGGGCGTTCATGCCAGCTACCGAGCCTGATAGTTTGGCCGACTCCGGCTTCGATACACGGACCTTTGCCTCTTGCCGAGCCAGGTTCGTTTGCTCTTCCATTTGCAATTGTTGCGCGCGCCGTCTGGCGGCTCGCTGCGCTATGTTGTCGCGCATGCCGCGCGTGAATCCGATTGTCACAGTGGCCAACTCGGCCATGCTCAAGCGCGTGATCATCATCGTCGCGAAGGTCAAGACCATGGCCATGATCACAAACCCACCCACTTCGGTCAGATTGATGACAAGGACCTGGTATATCCAGCCGCCGACTAAGCCTCCGCCGCGGCCGCTGAGATAGGAACGCTCTACCAAGCCGCGCACGCAATCTGGCGCGCAATTGCTGTCGCCGGCATAGCTCAATGACTCCCC
This sequence comes from Chloroflexota bacterium, assembly GCA_026707745.1. Taxonomy (GTDB): domain Bacteria; phylum Chloroflexota; class Anaerolineae; order Aggregatilineales; family Phototrophicaceae; genus UBA6055. Next base: position 17,467 of record JAPOWG010000018.1, on the reverse strand, counting down.
AAACTGGAACAACACCAACGCGCCGATGAATGCAGTTAATGTGCCGGCCAGACGCACCGGATCAATCATTGGCGCCTGATCGCCAAAATGCCGAACGATCAGCCACATGCCGATGGCAAACATCGTGATTGGAACCGCTAAAGCGCCCCAGCCCAGCAGTTGACCTATCAGCTTGTGCACTGCGCCGATCGCAGCCTGTTCGCGCGAAAGCGCGCTGAAAAACAGGACGATGGCGCCGAAGACCAGGCCTACGCCGATCAGATCCAGCTTCCGATCCAAGTCGAGCCATTCGCTTGATTTGAAGATTGGCGCCTTGCTGGGACGGATGTGGCTGCCGGGACTTGCGTGTTGCTCGTCGGCGTCGGCGCGATCCAAACGGCCTTGGGAATTGCCGACAGACTGGATTTCGCGACGTGTCCTGCGTGTATCGCCGCGGCTAGCGCCAAATGCGGCTCGCATGGAGGGCTTGCTTGATTTGCCCTCCGAGCGCCCGGCAGGTTGTTCCGGGCGGGCGTCCTCGACTGGTACAGCTCGTTTCAGGCTTTGACGCCAGTTGCCGACGCGGCCGGAAAGAGCCTTCAGTTTGCTAGTCTTGCCGTTTTTGTCGCGAAGGCGAGTATCCTTCTTGGCGTCATCAGTCCCCTTGTTTCTGCGGAAGGGCGATCGCAGACTCATGAATCGATGTTTGGATCTACCTTTTTGATTGTCGCGTTCCGCTCGATTGTCGCCGTTTGACCCATCCCGGGAACCCTTTGCGCGTCGTCGAGAATCCCGCTTGCCGTCGCTCTCACGCGCCCTGGCGGCTTTTGTTTTGCCCCGGCGAGACTTCTTGGGGCGGCGGTTTGATTGGGCGCGCGTGGACTCGCGCGCTCCGCTGGAACCGCCCAACGAAGAATTGTCATCTTGGGCGTCACCACTCCAAGGGGAGGCGTCAAAAGCGTCTTTGCGCGAGCCGCTCCCCCCCAAGACGTTGGAAGAGCCGCGCCTTAGGGCATCCGACGGACGAGCTTCCCCGCCCCGATCGCCGCCGTCCGAGGCGTCCGGGTCGAAATATTCATCGTCGTCGATATATTCCGGCTCATCGTCGCCGCGATAGGCCATCATTCAACCTTGACTGATTTTGATTTAACGGTCGGGAAAATACAGTATTTGCCCCCCAAATACTTGCGTCCCCACGCATAGCATATCACAGAACTCGCTTTCGGGCGACAGGGCTTAGAACATATATTCACTAGGCTCAGCTAGGATTGAGGAAGCGCTGGGCGAGCTTAGACCATCAGAACCAGCTTGCCCATCGCCTTTCGATTGATGAGGTCCTCAAGCGCGTTGGGCGCATCTTCGAGCGCGTAGGTTCGGTGAATATGTGGCCGCAGACGTCCCTTCGCGTACCAGGCCAGCAACTGCTGGAAAGACCGCTTGATCACGTCGGGATCCTGGGAAAGGTAGGCGCCCCAGAACAGGCCGACCATAGACGCGTTTTTGAGCAAGGCGATATTGGCGGGCAAGGTCGGTATGCGTCCGCTGGCGAATCCGATCACCAGATAGCGACCCTCCCAAGCGATGCGGCGAACCGCCTGGTCAAAAATATCACCGCCCACCGGGTCGAAGATGACATCCGCGCCACGGCCTTCAGTTAGCGATTTTATGCGGTCGCGCAGGTTCTCGTTATTGTAGTTGATTGTTTCGTCGGCGCCGTGGCTGCGCGCCAAAGCCAGCTTCTGCGCGCTGCTGGCGGCGGCGATCACGCGGACGCTCATCAACTTGCCGATTTCTACCGCCGCCAGACCGACGCCGCCCGCCGCGCCCAGCACGAGCAAGGTTTCGCCGGCTTGCAGCCGGGCTCGGTGCGACAGGGCAACATGCGCCGTTCCATACACCAGCGGAAAGCCAGCGCCCCTTTCGTAGGACATATTATCGGGCATGGGCAGCGCGGAGGACTGCGGGACGACGACTTCTTCGGCGAAGCCGCCGAACATCATGGTGGCCATAATCCGCTGGCCGACGCGCTCAGCGTCGACACCCTGGCCAACTTCGATGATATCGCCAGCGACCTCCAGGCCCGGGCTGAACGGGAAGGGCGGCTTCAATTGGTACAAGCCCTGGATCATCAGCGCGTCGGGGAAGTTGACGCCGCAGGCGCGCACCCGGATCTTGACTTCGCCCCCTTTGACCGGCGGACTTGGAACGTCTTCGACCGTCAGTTGATTGGGCGCGCCGAAGGATTTACAAAGTACGGCCTTCATAAATCGTGAATTCCCAAGCCGTTGGACTCGTGCGGTTTTTGATTCCCCGGCCCCGATCAGATCGCTATCGGATTGGCGAGCAAGCCGGACAGCAGGTCGATACACGCCCCTACATCTCCGATGTCGACGGTTTCACTGGTCGTATGCAGATAGCGCGTAGGAATCGAAATACAGCCGCTGGGTACGCCGGCGTCTGCCAATTGAATGGCCGAGGCGTCCGTCGTTCCGCCGGCAAGCAACTCCAATTGATACGGGATGTCATCCGCTTCGCAGCGGTCGATCATCCAATTCTTAATCGCCACGGGCACCACCAGGCCCGGGTCATGGACCTTGATTGCGGCGCCCCCGCCCAGCTTGACAAGCATTTTGCGTCCACGGATCTGGTCGCCGCTGCCCGTGACATCAATTGCGATGCCGATATCCGGGCGGACGCCCTGTGCCGCGGTCTTCGCGCCTCGCAAGCCAACTTCTTCCTGGACAGTGAATGCGAAGTAAACTTCGTTTGGCGCTTGTCGATCCAGCCTGCGCATGGTTTCAATGGCCACGACGCAGCCAATGCGGTCGTCTAGCGACTTGGCAATGATGCGCTTGCCGCGCATTTGCATCTCGCGCATGAAACCGGCCGGCTGTCCTATTGGAATGGCATTGCTGTCATCGTCGATTTGCACATCAATATAGAAGTCGCCGAGCGACTTGCCGCCGCCCTTCTGCACCGCGATTACACCAACCGTGCCGTCTTCAAAGAGGACGCGGTTGCCGTTGAGCGTGTCGGCTTGCAAGCCTCCCATGGCTGTGAATCGCAGATAGCCGCTTTCCGGCTCCTGGTAATTGGCCATCAGACCGATCTCGTCCATGTGCGCGGCGATAAGGACCTTTTTGCCGCCGGAACCAACGCGGCAGATCAGATTGCCCAGGCCGTCTACCCAGGTCTCGTCCGCTAGCGCGCTAACCTCGTCGCGAATGATGTCTCGGATGCGATGTTCGTAGCCGGGCGGTCCCCAGGTTTCCACCAGTTTTCGGGTCAGTTCAATCACGATAGACTCCAGAATCACTGTCTTATCTGAGCAGTATTGTAACGCCTATCCTGTTGTGTATCGACAGCGGGTTTGTGGGCTAGTGGCCGGCTGCTGCCAGATCGGGCTTTTGCTTCAACTGTGGCTGGCGTGTTTCCAGCCGCATCGGCAGGCCGTCGCGCGGGAACATGGTGATAAAAGGCTGGGGCACGATCTCCACGCCTTCGATCAAACGCAACTGGAAACGCTGGGCGATCGTCGCCAGTAACAAGTTGGCTTCCATCGTGGCGAAGCTGTTGCCGATGCAGATGCGCGGGCCGCCGCCAAAGGGTATGTAGGCGTATTTTGGGATCTCGCTGATACGTTCTTCAGCCCATCGTTCGGGTATGAATTCGTTTGGCTGCTCCCAGATATCGGGGTGGCGATGAACGCAATAGATCAGGATCTGCGCGCCGGACCACTCCGGGAAGCTGTAACCCAACACTTCTGTCGCCTGCCGGTTCACCCGCCCGATCGACCAGACGGGGGGCATCAGGCGCATGGATTCTTTGACCACCATATCGGCATAAGGGAGGCGGCGTAAATCCTCCAGCGTTGGTGGTTTCCCCGCCAATGCGCTGTCCAACTCGGCGTGGAGTCGTTTCTCGACTTGCGGGTATTGCGCCAGCAGCCACCAAGTCCAGTTAAGCGCGTTCGCCGTCGTTTCGTGGCCGGCGAGGAACAGGGTGACCGCTTCGTCCCGCACTTGCAGGTCGGTCATGCGATCGCCGTCTTCGTCTTGGGATAACAGAAGCATTGACAGAAGATCGCCCCGGTCTTCCCCAGTGGAACGACGTTGATTGATAAATCCGTAAACGATCTTGTCCAGTACGGCATTAGCGCGGCGCGAGCGAATGCGCAAGGGGGTTGGCACCCAGGCCGGTAACAGGTTGGCCGTATTGCTGGCTTTCTGCACGACTTCCACTGCGGATTTCACCTGGTTGACTGTGGTAGAGGCGTCAGCGTCAAATAGGGTCCGTCCGACAATCATCAGCGTCAATTGCATCATTTCTTCGTCGACATCGAGTATGTCGCCGTCTTGCCATCGCCCCACACGCTCCAAGGTGTAATTCACCATGGTATCGGCATATGCTGCGATTCGTTGTGTGTGAAAGGCGGGCGCAACCAGCCGCCTCTGGCGCTTCCAAAATTCGCCATTGCTGGTTACCAGTCCCTGGCCCATGAAGCGCGCCAAGCCGGTTTTTTCGTTGGTATAATCGGATCCTTTGATGAAGATATGGGATTGTCGAACCAGAATTTCGCGGATTATATCGGGATTGGCAACCATGTACTGATGGCGATCGCCCGACTTGTAGTGCATGACATCACCGTAAGCAGCGACCCATTCCGTGACACGCTTGAGCGGATCCGCCAGGAACTTGCGATAAGTCAGATACTGTTCAATGGGACTGCTGCCGATATCCGGCGGACCCGGCGGGAATCGACCCTCATGCATTGGCGCTTGCCTCGAATTCAGGATCCGATAGTGATTGTTATGAAGAGTTCTAAACAATCCATTAAAGAGATTCTAGCGGATAAAGCGCCTAGTTGATAATCGCAAGTTGATGAGAATCGGATTAAGTTTGCACTTGAATGATAGATTTGTGACAATATACGCCGCAGACTAAGGCAAACGAGAAGAGGTTGCTTCATGTACACCATTGGGCTCGATTTCGGAACGTTGTCCGGGCGCGCGGTTCTGGTCGATACGCGCGATGGCGGCGAGATTGCCGAAGCAGTGTTCGAATATCCGCACGCGGTCATGGACGACACTTTGCCTTCCGGCAAGCGATTGCCGCCGGATTGGGCGCTGCAACATCCGCAAGACTATATTGATGTTTTTGCTAACACAATTCCGGCAGTTTTGAGAGAAAGCGGCGTCGATCCTGCCGATGTCAAGGGGATAGGCATTGACTTCACCGCGAGCTCACCCATGCCGACCAAGGCCGATGGTACGCCACTCTGCTTCCTGGCCGAGCTGAAGGACGAGCCTCATGCCTATATCAAGTTGTGGAAGCATCATGCCGCTCAACGCCAGGCCGACCAGATCAATGAAACCGCCAGGCAAATGGGCGAAAACTGGCTGCCGCGTTACGGTGGCAAGATCTCATCCGAGTGGTTCTTCAGCAAGTTGCTGCAGATCGTGCAAGAACGACCCGACATTTATGCCCAGATCGATAAATTCGTGGAAGCGGCGGATTGGGTGATCTGGCAATTGACCGGCGTGGAAACGCGCAACACGTGTACAGCCGGGTATAAAGCGATGGTGCAAGATGGCGATTTCCCTTCCAAAGCCTATTTCAGAGCGCTGGACCCGGCCTTTGAAAACGTAGTGGACGAGAAAATCGGCCGGGAATTTGCCGAACTGGGTGAAAGGGCCGGCGGCTTAACCGCCGAGATGGCGCAGATGATGGGATTGCCGGCTGGGATCGCGGTTGCGGTGGCCAATGTAGACGCCCACGTGACTGCGCCGGCGGTTAAAGCCACAGACCCGGGCGTCATGGTGATGGTAATGGGCACCTCCACCTGCCATATTTTGTCTGGCGTCGACCTGAAAGAGGTTGACGGCATGTGCGGCGTGGTCAAGGGGGGTGTCATTCCCGGATTGTACGGCTACGAGGCCGGTCAAAGCGCCGTCGGCGACATCTTCGCCTGGTTCGTCGACAATGCCGTGCCCCCTGAGTACCATGAGGCGGCCGCAGGCGCGGGCATTGGCATCCACGAGTACTTGGAACAGGAAGCCGCGAAGCAGCAAGTTGGCGAACACGGGCTGATCGCGCTGGATTGGTGGAACGGCAATCGCAGCACTCTGGTCGATGTTGATCTGAACGGCATGATCTTAGGCATGACGCTGGCGACACGAGCGCCTGAGATTTATCGGGCGCTTATTGAAGCGACGGCATTTGGCACGCGCGAAATTATCGAAGCCTTTGAAGCGAAGGGCGTCGAAGTCAAAGAATTGGTTGCGGCCGGTGGATTGCCAGAGAAAAACGCGCTGCTGCGACAGATCTATGCCGATGTCACGGGCAGAACCTTTAAGCTCTCCGGTTCGGCGCAAGCCCCTGCGCTGGGATCGGCCATGCACGCCGCTGTGGCGGCGGGCATTTACCCGGATATACAAGCGGCCGCCGCGAATATGGGCAAGCTCAAAGAAGAGGTCGTGACGCCAATCCCGCAAAATCAGTTGGTGTATGACAAACTCTACTCCGAGTATCGGCTGCTCTACGATTACTTCGGACGCGGAACCAACGATGTAATGAAACGTCTCAAAGCGATCAGGCACGACGCTTTATCGTGACGCATTTTCCGCCTGCGACCTGCAGGGGCGAATCCACTGTCAAAAACGTACAAAGGTATTCTGCTTGGCTTGAGCCGCACCCAATCATTTTCCCCGACGCGGTTCGCTGAGACGGGAAAGCCAGCCAGTATTAGTGAAAACATGGCGCATAGGCGATAGCCTTCCCTGGTTTTATGGTCATTTCTGACAAGAAACTCAGAATTTGTGGCTGAACCGCTTGTCAATAATGCGCGATTCGCGGTAGTATTGCAGATGATGACACGGGTTTGTTCGAGAATCAGCCGTTGGATTGTGAAAAACTGCCAAAAGTATTGCTCAGAATTGAGATAGATTTGCGGTGACTCCAAGAGTTAGGTCTGCGATAGACTGTTTAACGTAAAATCGGTTGATGTTGCAGTGGAACTGTGTGGAGGGATGCGCATGAATAAGCGCAAGATGCTTTACCGGCTTTTGTCCATCTTGATAGGCTTGGCCGTCTTGTACAGCTTCGGCTTTCGGGCCATCGCGCAAGACGACCCTCCCGCAGAGGACGCCGCCGCCGAAGAAATGATGGAAATGACTGTCGACGATGCCATGTCGGCGGCCGCGGCAGTCCAGTCTAATCTGGACATAACCTGGATTCTGCTGGCGGGTTTCCTGGTCTTCTTCATGCAGGCCGGCTTCGCCATGCTGGAAGGCGGCATGATCCGCGAAACGGGGGTGGTCAATTCGCTCGCCGAAAACTTCATGGACGCCTGTATCACGGGCATTGTCTTCTTCATAGTTGGCTACGGCATCGCATATGGCACCTATGATGCCGGGATGGATGGGGGCGGTCTGACGCCGGCCAACATCCCGCTTTTGCTAGGCGGCGCCGACGGTTCCGGCGACGGCGATGGCGCTCTTTTGGCGGGTTTCTTCTTCCAGTTCGCTTTCGCGGGCGCGGCCGCGACCATCGCCACAGGGGCAATGGCGGAGCGCACCAACTTTGTCGGAAAGTTGATCTACAGTGCCATTCTGGGCGCGATCATTTATCCGGTTGTCGTCTTCTGGACCTGGGGCAACGGCTGGATTCTCGCGCAGGGCTTCATTGATTTCGCTGGCTCGACCATCGTACACATGACCGGCGGCATCGTCGCCCTGGTCGGCGCGTATATGGTGGGTCCCCGCGCCGGTCGTGTCTTCGGGCGCCCCCCGGCAGCCTCCAACTTGGGCATTGCCGCTTTGGGAACATTCATACTTTGGTTCGGCTGGTATGGCTTCAATGTCGGCTCAACGCTGGGCGCAGGCGACCCAAATACTATGGGTTTGGTCGCGGTGAATACCACCCTTGCGGCGGCGGCGGGCGCGCTTGGCGCTATGTTTTATACCTATTTCCTGACGGAGAATTGGAATGTCAGCTTCATCTTGAACGGCTCGCTGGCGGGCTTGGTGGGCATCACAGCGGGATGCGCATCGGTCACGCCGCTCGGCGCGCTGGTCATTGGCGCTCTGTCTGGCATCGTCGTGGTCATTTCGGTCAGCGTGGTTGAATCCATGAAGATTGACGACGCAGTAGGCGCGTTCTCGGTGCATGGCGCTTGTGGCGCGTTTGGCACAATCATGATTGGCATTGTCGGCTCGTCCGCGCTCGGGGCGCCCAGCCTCATTGACGGTGGCACCTTGGATACGCTTGGCACGCAGGTCGTGGGTGTCGCTGTGGTGGCGATTTGGACGACAATCACCAGCTTCTTGATGTTCGGCGCTTTGAAAGCCGCCGATATCTTGCATGTTGATCCGGAAGCCGACAGAATTGGCATTGACGCCTACGAGCACCATGCCTCGGTTTGGCCGAATGTTCTGCCGCTGCGCGAGGAAGACGAGTAAGACCCCTGCTTGGCGACAAAGGAATCAGATAAAGTAAAGCGGCACGGAAAGAGCCGCTTTTTGATTGTCATGGCAGGACCTAAAGAAGGTCGCTATCGAGCATGATGGTCACTGGACCGTCATTGTGGATTTCGACTTGCATCAGCGCGCCGAAGATCCCGCCTTCAACCCGCTTCACGCCGGCGGCTTTTAAGCTCTGGGCGAAATGCGACACCAGCGGTTCGGCCTGCTGTGGCGGAGCGGCATCTATATAGCTGGGACGACGGCCCTTGCGGGCGTCGGCGTACAGAGTGAATTGCGAAATAACCAAAACGCCTCCGCCGACGTCGAGGAGCGACAGATTCATCTTGCCGTCGTCGTCCGAGAAAACGCGCAAGTTGGCGGTCTTCTTGGCCAAACGTTCCGCCTCTACTTGTGTATCGTCGTGTGTGACCCCGACCAGCGCCACGTATCCTTGTGCAATCGCCCCGCAGATTTCACCGTCTACGGTCACCGATCCGGCGCTCACGCGTTGCAGTAGAACTCTCATGATATGTTCTCCGCTAGCCCTGTTGATTGAGAATCTGCATCACGCGCAACAAGAAGTAACGGCAACAGGTATCTACGTGATACTGAATGTCCATTTCTTCTATTTCCTTGTCGTAGACGCCACTGATCAGGAAGCTCGGCGCTTGCTCGTGTTCGGCGCAAAGTACATCGCGAAACTTGCGACGCAAACCCGCTCCGATCGAGCGTCGCGTGCTTTCAAACATTTGCTCAAGTTCCGTCTCGTCGAGGAAAGCCTCCGGTAACTCGTCGCCTTCGGTGCGCAAGTCGAATTGGATCTTCATCCGGTTCCCTCAAATTGGCATCTTCGTTTCGCCGAATCGCAATTGATGTTTGCCCGCCGCGGCTCAATCCAGCATAGGCTTCACGCGCTGTACGAGTTGAATCGTATGGCCCCAGGGATCGCGCACGAAGGCCAGCTTGTCGCCTGTCGGCGTCGTATCGACATCGCCGTCCAGTGCGCCGCCGGCAGCTACCAGGCGCTGTCGCATCGCTTCCATGTCGTCGACCGCGAAGGCCAAGTGAAATGTGACCGGATGATAATCGCCATAGGCGACGAACTCGCCCAGGGGATTGCTGTAAACTTCGATCAGGCTCTTGCCCGCCGAATCCGCCAAAAAGTGAATGAACGGCGGTTCGTCGAAGGAACGAACGATCTCCATTTCCAGATGTTCGGTATACCAAGCCGCAAATGCTCTAACATCTTTCACGTTGAACGCTGCATGCTCTAGTCTCATAACTTTCCTTTACTCCAGTTCAAAATGCTCGCCGTCTGCTGATTCTGACGCATCATCCTCTAATTCGGGCAATCCCTGGCTGCGCACCCAACTGATGCCCATCATAACTATAAAGATGATAGCGATGCTCACAAATATGATCTCATCAAAAGGGCCAAGCGCGCCATGCGCAAGAATGACGACCATAAGAGCCTTTCGCGTTGATCATGTCACAGGCAATTGATTATAGAGTAAGGCGAGCCAAATCTGAACCGAGTCTTGAGCGATCGCGGGAGAACAGTCGCTCGGCGCCTATGCGGCAAATTTGAGCTTCCGCGCTCACAGAAAATAATTTACCTGCTCGGCTACCGCAGATCGCGATTCACTAAAAGAGAGGGTGAGTAAGCTATCCCCAAGCGCTTAATCGTTGTCAATCGGAATCTGAACCTTGCCGGTTGGAGCGGGGGGAGCGTCATCCTTGGCAGGAGGTTCGCTTTCTTCGTTTCCATCGCTGATATTAATGCGTACCGACTTCTTGCCCAGCTGGCTACGTCCGCCCCGAGCCTTTTTGTTCTTGCGCGTGTTGGCCATCTGCTTAAGGACTTTGACGTCTAGCTGAAAATCTTCTTCTATTGGGTCGGCCAAGTCGACTGTGATTCTGTTTTCTTCTTTGTTTTTCTCTTTGGTTTCCGGGCTTTGCTGTTTGTCAGCTTTTGGCCCATCGTCCAGCGTGGAGGCAGAAAGTTTGACGGGCCGGCGCGACTTAGAAGCGTCCGTCGGCTTCGCCAATGTCTGGGGGTCTTGGTTTTTGGCCGCTTGCGACTTGGCTTTGTTCTCTGACCTGTCGGCAGCGATCGCGGCTTCGTCATGCCGGTCGCGCATTTCTTTGACGATCTGTCGGATCTGATCCTCAAAAGTATCCCAGCGCGAAGGCGCCAGCGACTCCAGCATTAGATCAAGGGCGTCATTTAGCGCGCTTCCGGGCATCTCGGCGGCTTGCAGCGCGAAGATGCGATAGGCGCGCAAGGGACGATAGGACGGATGGAGGCGCAGCCCATCGTCCAGAATCGACAACGCTTCGTCATATTCCTGCAGGGCATAAAGCGTGGCGCCGAGCCTGGTGTAAAGACGTGGCAGGTCCTTCGCTGGCAGGCCCTTGCCTTTGGGACGGGCAAGCAACTCGCGATAGAGCGGAAGCGCTTGTTCGGGAACATCAAAGGCCGACCAGCATACTGCCAATTCGAACATGATCCTGGCGTTTTCGGGATATGTCGCGTGCAACTGCCGAAAATGTTCGATAGCACCTTTGAGTTTGCCTTGCTGCTTCAATGCCAGGCCGACGTCTATCAATTCGCTGACAACTGCCATAGGTTGGACTTCCCAAGCACTTAACCTGAAGTCAGTATAGCATGTACTCCACTACTACGCAGCGTTCGCGCTTCTGTCGCAGTACGGGTGCAAATGCAGCTAATTCGAGAATCTGCCGGGACGCTTGTGACCGCACCCGGGCCTTAGGCATTTACCAGGGGCACTACATATCCCTTGTCGAGCCAATCATGCAGCGTTGCCGAATCGACGCACTTGCCTGCGAAGCCGTCCGGATTCGCGCGCAAGGTCGAGACTAGCAGGCCGTCCTCGTTGTAGCTTGCACGGAAATCATGGTAGATCCCGAAGCGTTCTGAGAGATAACACCAAGGCGCCTTGCGATACATGGTGTTTGCCCTCAGTTTTGGAATCCGGTAGCTTAGCGGTGGTTTCTTTTCTGCGTTGAGGATCACATCCGCGTAGCGCGTCACCATTGTCTCAAGCGAGAACTCGCTCTTGAGGTAATGCAGCGTCCCTGGCGACGTGCGCCGTTTTTCGCTCAATATGTTATGCGCGTGTTCAGCTGCCCCGTCGATGTCGCCGTAGTCGACCCGATCAACATGTTCGTCCGAGAAAAGATCTCGGTAAGTCGAGACGCGTGACAGAATCGGCGGCGTGCCACAGCCCAGTGATTCGAATGGGGTATTGCCGAAGGTCTCGACGCAGTTGCCGATGCACATGGTCACATCGGCGATGCTGTAGTATTCCGCGATCAAATCTTCGTTTATCCAATCGTGGAAGTAAAAGCTGTCTGTCAACCCGGTCGCGCCAATCTCCTGCCGCAATTGCTTATAGTAGGCGCGATTGCCCGGTTCCGCTTCCGCATCTACGCCGCGCGGCACCAGAACGCGCAGATCGGTCCAACCATAGTCATAGACGAGTCTTCTCGCCACTTTAATCACTTCGTAGATTCCCTTGTTCAAATCCGGTCTGTGAGGGAATAGCAGGATCGGACGCTCCGCTATCGTTTTGGGTATCACGTCGAAGATGGCATCCGGTTCGGTATAGCGAAATTTCTGCCAGTCGAAACCGTTATGGATGGCATGCATTCTCGTTTCGACATCGGGAGAAAACTGCGAAACGACCGCTGCATAAGATGCCCTCGTGTGCTCGGAGGGCAAGATCCACTCATCACCTTGGAAGAGCAGGGCGGATTGCAAGGTCTCTGGATAGATGATGCTGCGCATGGAAAAGATGGTGGGCTTGTCTCGGTAAACATAGGGGAATATCAAACCACCGTCGTGACTGTAATGAAAATCGGCTTCCGCAATAGCGTCGCCGACGGCGCGCATTGCGTTTGCGATATGGTAAAGGGGCGTAAAATAGGGCTCGGGATACGGCTGTTTGAAGCGCAGGATCGGCTTGATGTGAACGTTTTCGTGCCACGAGAACGGCACAGTTGATTCTTCGTGCCGGGTCGACAGAATAGTCAAGCGATGACCAAGCTCGCCCAGGTGAAGCACAACCTTCTTGAGTTGAACCTGTCCGCCGCCCATCGCGAAATCGGGGAAGAGCGGCGTCATGGAAAAGACGGCTATCCGCTTGCCTTCGCTCGAGGTCATGTCGTTTCAGTTAATTGATAGACGAATCGTTTCCAAGTGTAACATGGTCGGTGACAGCGGGATAACCTCAATGCCCAACAGCGGCGCCGATCATTGAAGGCCGGGATATCAGTCGTCATTAGTCGCAGATCAGCGTGCCGACAGATGAATCTCCTCGCAAGGCCTTGACCAAGTCGTCCGGATTCCAGAAGTTAAGCACAATGATCGGCATCTCATTTTCCTGGCAAAGCGTGAATGCTGTCGTATCCATCACGCGTAGATGGCGATCGAGCACATCTTGATACTCCAATCTGCCAAATCGAGTCGCTTCCGGGTTGTGTACGGGGTCGTCGGAATACACGCCGTCCACCTTGGTGGCTTTGACGATCACATCAGCATCGATCTCGCTGGCGCGCAGGGCAGCTGCGGAATCGGTCGTGAAATAGGGCGTGCCGATCCCACCAGTCAAGATGACGACGCGGCCTTTTTCCATGTGCCGAATCGCGCGCAGGCGGATATAAGGTTCAGCGATTGAATTCATTTGCACCGCGGTTTGTACGCGGGTAATGATGCCTAGCCGCTCGATGGCGTCCTGGAGAGCCAATCCATTCATCACCGTGGCGATCATTCCCATATGGTCAGCCGTACTGCGCTCCATGCCGAGCTTCGCCGCGGGCTCGCCGCGCCACAGGTTGCCGCCTCCGATGACGATGGCTACTTGCATACCCAATTCATAGACTTCCCGCACACGCTGGGCAATATATGCCGCCTTCTCGGGATCAATTCCGAATCCACTGTTTCCCGCCAGGGCTTCTCCGCTCAGTTTCAGCAATATACGTTGATAGGGTAGCTCGCCAGACTTGCTCATTTCCGCTCCTGTTCCAGAACTTTTTCACCATTGCTGCCGGTTCTAGTCACCCATCCAGAAATCATCGGTCAAATCAAGCGAGGCGAATATCGCGCGCGCTTCACTCAACGTTCTGCCGCGAAAGGCCGGCGACATGCGATCGCCATACCATCGCTGCGAAAGCGTCCATAGCTTTTGCCAAGACACCATCGCTCCTTTCATTCGACCTTGCTCGCGGCACCACTGGTCAACCTCTTTCTCCTCACGGAAGAACAGAATAGTCGCTCAAGTATCAATGAGATTATCGTACCAATTCCGGAAGGGTTTGGCGAAATGTACGATCCCTCCGTTCTCAGCACTCAGCCTGCTGCCCTCGATTGAGAAATGAACCAGATCGCGGTCGAGCGGATGGCGCGCTGCGATTCTCGCGTCCGCATGCAGCATTGCCGGGATGCCGAGCGCGTCCCAGGCGCAGTTGGCATAGAGGCGCCTTTTGCCAACCCTGACTTGATAGTCGGTAGCGACCGCGGACAAAGGGTTCGCCATCAGGATGTCATCCGAGCCGGGGCGCAGAAATAGGGCATGAGACTTATGCAGTCGATGCAAAGCCCGTTTTGTAACGGGGGCAGCCACGTGGAAATGCCGGGCGATTTCTTCGACGGCGGGAGGAAAGCCTCGACTTGCGAACAAGCGGTAGACAAAGAGCCTTATGTCCCAGTCCATTTGCTCTAGCATATCAGCAGTTGGCAAAAAGCCGCTCGACGCGTAACCGGCGAATTGTCCGCAAGAATACCGCTTTTACACAAAATAACAGACCTTCTCCCGGCATGAGCAAGGCGGTTTGTAAAACAAAGGGACTAGCGCGGTGCTAATCCCCTTTTTGTCTTGATTGTCCGTGGGAAAAGGCATCTCGGCTAGCCTTTCTCGCAAGTGCCTATGCCCCGTCGCCGATGGCAAAGCGCTGGAAACGCTCAATGTTGATGGTTTCGCCGACCTCGGCGACCGTCTCCTGCAAGTATTGACCAATCGTTTTGTCATCGTCCTTGATGAAAGCCTGTTCCATCAGAACGATCTCTTCGTACCATTTGTTCATGCGCCCGGCGACAATCTTTTCAGCGATGTTCTCCGGCTTGCCTTCCTCTAGCGCCCGCTCCAACTGCACCCTTGATTCTGCCGAGACAAGGTCTTCCGGCACATCTTCTCGCTTGACGTATTGCGGATTGAGGTTGGCGATGTGCATAGCGATATCTTTTGCAAATGATTTGAAGCGATCGGTCGCCGCGACGAAATCGGTCTCGCAGTTGACCTCGACGATGACCGCCAAGCGATTGTCGAAGTGAAGATAATTGCCGATTACACCTTCATTGGCGCTTCGGCCTTTGCCTTGCAGCTTGATTCCATCTTTGAGCGCCTTTTCGCGCAGAAACTCCGCCGCCTGGTCCATATCACCGTCAAACTGCTCCAGCGCCTTCTTGCAATCCAAGGGACCGGCGCCGGTCTTATCACGTAGTTGTTTGACTTCTTTTGCGCTTACAGCCATTTGCCTTACATACTCCATTAGGACAGGGTCTTCAGTTATTCTTCGGCTTTTGCTTCCGCTTCGGCCGCTGGTTGAACTTCGGCGCCATCGCCGCCGGCGTCTTCGCTGGATTTGTCCGTCTCTACTTCGTCATCGCCGAAGAGCTTGGAATCGCGCAGTTTCGCCAGTGTCGATTCGCCCAGCAAATCTTCGTCGCCGAGTTCGTCGTCATATGTATCGGTGAACATTTGCTCTTCTTCCTCTTCGATGCCCGCAGACTGGCGCAGGTTGTGCCCTTCGAGTACGGCATCCGCCAGGGCGCTAACCAACAGCCGAATCGAACGCATCGCGTCGTCGTTTGCCGGTAAAATGTGGTCAACAAGGTCAGGATCGGCATTGGTATCGACCAGCGCCAGGACTGGAATTCCCAGAATATTGGCTTCCTTCACGGCGGTGTGTTCGCGTTCGGCATCAACGACGATTAGCATGTCCGGGATGCGGTTCATCTCGCGTATTCCGCCGAGGCGCAATTGTAGCTTGGATATCTTGCGGCTCAGCACCAGCGCTTCTTTCTTTGTCAGCTTGTCAAACTCGCCGGCGTCACGCCGTTGTTCGAGCTGCTTCAAGGTGTCGATGCGGCTGCGGATTGTCTTCCAATTGGTAAGCGTACCGCCTAACCAGCGATAATTGACAAAGGGCATGTCGCAGCGCCCGGCCTCTCGCTGGATAATCTCCTGGGCTTGCCGTTTGGTGCCGACAAAAAGCACACTGCCGCCATCGGCGATCAGCTTGGCGATCATGTCGTGGAAGCTATTGAGGTTTTTCAGCGTAATCTGCAGGTCGATGATGTGGATCCCGTTGCGTTGGGTGAAGATGAACTCGTCCATCTTGGGATTCCACTTGTTAGTACGATGGCCAAAGTGGACACCGGTTTCGAGAAGAGAACGCATTTTTACCGCTGAGGGCATCACAAATCTCCTTGATCAATTGGTGTTTTCGTCTCGCACATCGTTCATCCTCCGGTGAAAATCCACCTTGGGCGGACAACACCCACCAAGAGTCCCGACATGTGGAATTTGGAAGCGCGAAATTTTCGCGATTCCGCGGCGGATTCTATCACAGGCTAGGAAGCGCGACAATGATGTTTTTCGGAGACTACAGAGGCCTTGTCGATGACCCGTTGCATAGATGGTCGCGGAACATTGCTGCGGAATCCGGACCATGTCGTCGCCGCTGCATCAGTTGGATTCCTCCAGTATAGCCCCCAACGCGCCCAGGAAGGCTTGGTTGGCTTCTCTTGTGCCCAGGCTAAGCCGAACGGCATTGGGCAAGTCGTTTCGCGTTTGCGCGCGCAGCAGGAAGCCGCGTTCCAAAAGCGCCCCCTGCAATTCATCCCCCGGCATGTGGGTTTCGAACAGGAGGAAATTCGCCGCCGGCTTCCAATAGCGGATGCCCAGCCGCTCCAATTGGCCGCAAACCCATTTGGCCTCCGCTCTCAGGTAGCTAACGACCTTGTGGACATGTTCTTGATCGCCGCAGGCCGCGATGCCAGCAGCCAACGCAACCTTGTTCTGATGAAATCCGCGCTGCAAGCCCGCGATATAGTTGGCAAGATCGGGCTTGGCAATGCCGTAGCCGAGACGGAGCCCGGCAAGACCGTATGCCTTGGAAAAGCTGTGTACGACTACGATATTCTTGCCTTCGAGTACGTAGCGAAGTGAATCGGGGTATGCCGGGTCGTCTACAAAATGGTGATACACTTCGTCCGCAACTACCAAGACGTGATCGGGGATACCGCGCATTAGGGCGTTCATCGACTCCGAGGGCATCACGGTTCCCGTCGGATTGTTAGGATTGCAAAGCATGATTAGCCGAGTTTCTTCCTTGATCGCTTTCAGCACGGCGTCGACGCGGTACTCGAATGAATCGGGCGTCAGCGGTACGTCCACGACCCTTGCTCCCAATGGTTGGGAGATTTTTTTGTAAGCGCCGGTGAATGTCGGCGAAGACAGAATCAATTCCTCCCCTGGTCTCAGGAATCCGCGCGCGATCAATTCGAGAGATTCGAAACCGCTGCAACCGGTGTAGATATGTTCCGTCGTCAAGCCGCGTCCGAGTACCTTGACGATCGCTTGTCGAAGCCCTATGTCTGAGTAATCCGGGTAATAGGAAAGCGTTGGAGCGACAGCACTGATAGCGTCGATCACTTTTGGAGAGGGACCCAGCGGATTCTCGTTGTTCGCCAACTGGTAAATCTTGCCTACGCCATGCTTTTCTTGGGGGTCTTCCAGCGAGTCGCGGTTGCCGGCGCGCGCGAAAGGCTGGATATGCGGGTTGTATGTAAGTTGGCTCATTTGGCGCTTTCTTGCTCGGCTTTGTCAATAATTTATCCCGAAATGCGGATGACAACGGGCGCAGCCTCTGACATGCATGTTATGCGCTCCACCGCGAAGGCCGCCGCTCACCGCTTCTTTTCCAATAGCATTGAAGAGCCG
>JAPOWG010000036.1 GCA_026707745.1 Chloroflexota bacterium | reverse complement strand
GCAAGCCCGGCATGGCTTGGATCAGGTCGCTAATCCACATGAGAAATTCATCGGTCCGCCCGCCATGAATGCCCGACCAAGCGCCTACCAGGATGCCGATGGCCAGGCTGATGGTCGTGGACAAGAAAGCGACCAGAGCGGCGGTGCGAGCGCCGTGCAGCATACGGCTGAAGACATCGCGCCCCAGGTCGTCCGTGCCCAGGAAGTGTTCGGCGGTGGGACTTTGAAATGCCTGCACGATATTCTGTTCGAGGAAGTCGTAGGGGGCGATATGAGGACCGACCAGCGCCAAGGTGAGGAAGGCGACGACGACAAACAAGCCGCATACCGCCAGCCAATTTTGGCGGAAGCGCCGCGTCGCGTCTTGCCACAGGCTGCGGTGATATTCCAACGAAAGGCTCTTGTCATCGATGACGCGGGAGTGTCTTGGTTTGGCTGACTCCGCGTTCACGGGGCTCTCACTCGCGGGTCCAGAATCGGATAAATGATATCGACTAGAAAATTGCTAATGAAAATGATCAAGGTGCCGACGACAGCCACCGCCATGATGATGGGATAATCGACCTTTTTGATGCCCTCGATGGTCAGCAAGCCGAAACCTGGGATATTCAAGATGTATTCCACAAAGAGTGAGCCGTTGATGAGACCAATCATGATGAGACCAAGGGTTGTTACCACGGGTGTCAGCACTGGGCGCAGCATGTGGCGCAGGATAATGCGCGATTCTGGCAAGCCCTTGGCTCGGGCAGTGCGCACATAGAGCTGGCTTTTGACTTCCAGCATGGCGGAGCGGGTCTGGCGCACGACGATGGGCAGAATGCCTATCGATATGACCGCGACGGGCAAGGCCGCGTCGATATGAAATAAGCCGTTCCAGCCATAGGGCACATCAATGACTTTGAGTTGCAAGACGAGGAGAAGCAGCAGCATCGGCAGGATGACAAAAATGGGAATACCGTTGATGAACAAAACGCTGCTAACAGTCAACCTGTCAAGCCAGCGGTTGTGATATAGCGCGGCGATGACGCCCAGCGCAAGGCCGATCACGGCGCCGATGACGGTGGCTGCGAAACCCAACTGCATGGAGATAGGCAGGCGAAACCTGACGATGTCCAGCACCGGGCGATCGACCTGTAGGCGTATCGATCGCCCCCAATCGCCCTGCCCAAGCTTGCTGAGATAGTTGCCGAACTGCACTAGGAAGGGTTCGTCCAAGCCGTATTTCTTGCGTAGCGCCTGCATGACGACTTCGTCTTCGCTATCGAAATCTTCGCCCTGGATAAACATCATGCGAATGGGATCGCCGGCGCCGTAATACATCATCGCGTAGGTAACGAAGAGGATAAGCAATAGCCCCGCTGTCCAGCGCAAGAGACGTATCAGCAAAAATGATGCCATGGCGGTGTTTCCTTATCTCCCACCCCTCACGCTGTGTACAAGCTGTAGGGGCGATCCTTTGGATCGCCCGATGTAGCAAATGGGTGGAAGCAAGGGCGACTCAGAGGGTCGCGTAGACACTGACCGTCAGTCGCCCCTACACAACTGCGAGTGAACGGGGTCTTATCCCCCTTACATCCGCTCGATGTAGATCTTCCAGGGTTCGATCACGCTGACGTCGGGACCGCTGTAGTATTCCTTGACGTGCTCGCGGG
Source organism: Chloroflexota bacterium (assembly GCA_026707745.1). Lineage (GTDB taxonomy): Bacteria > Chloroflexota > Anaerolineae > Aggregatilineales > Phototrophicaceae > UBA6055. Next base: position 170,811 of record JAPOWG010000036.1, on the reverse strand, counting down.
CGTTGGCGGTGCGCAAGGGCTTGCCGAAGTGCATGATGACGTAGTCGCCCTCATATTGCGCCTGCGCCTCGAGCGCCAGTTCGCAGCGCCGCGGATCATCCGGCGCCAGGGTCAAGGCTTCGTCGACCGCTGCTTCCAATGCCTCGTTCTTGTAGCCGTTCAACATGGAACTGCTGGGAACGGGACCCGCCGAGTGGCCGGCCGCCCACATATAAGTAGCGGCATCGGGGAAGCGAATGACCACATCGTCACGACTCAGGTTGATCTTGTCGAAGTCATCGCCGAAGCTGTTGGGATCTTGCTGGAACTCGACATTCTCGATGCCCAGGTTCTGGCGCCAGAACTCGATGACCGCTTGCAGCGCGCGGTTGTTGAACTCGTTGCTGCCGCGCGGCGTGACGCGCAGTTTCGGCAAGTTCTCGGCGCTGCCGTAGCTCGACGCGGCCAAAGCGGCTTGCGCGGCTTCGACATCGTAGGGATAGCCGGTCGCGTCCGGGTTCTGGCAGGTCACGATGTCGTCCAGGGTCTGCGAGGTCATGACGCCGCTGCCTTCGATCGGGAAAGCGGCTTGGAATACAGCGTTCCAATCGACCGACTTGATCAGCGCTTCGCGGACTTTCGGATCGCTGGTCGGCTCGCGCGTCGGCTGTAGCCAGAAAGTGTTGAAGCCGATCGCGTCGAACTGGCGGAAATAGTCCGGCATGGCCGAGCGCAAGACCGAAGGAGCCGGCGCCAGGCTGGCGTCGATTTGATCGTTCAGCGCCATCGTGCCCACGATCTGCTGATCGGGGACGAACTGGAAACTTACGCTTTCCAGGATAGGACCGTCTTTCCACCATTCCGGATTCGGCGTCAACTCGGCCGTCTGCAGGTCGGCGTCAAAGCTGGTGAGGATGAAGGGACCGTTGACAATTGGATTGTTCTCCGGCTTCCAGAATTCGTTGAAGCCGTGTTCCAGCACGTCCTCGGCGCGGGCGATAGCCATATGCGCAGTGGCGATGCGCCAGAAGAAGATCGGATCCGGCAGGACCAGTTCAACTTGGACAGTCGAATCATCAAGCGCCGACAGACCGCTGACATCGACGGTCATAGCGTCTTCGGCAGCCATCTCGCGCGCATCGGCGAAGCCTTGCACGTTGCCCAGATAAGTGCGGATACGACCGACGCTGTTAAGCGGCGCCGCTTGCACCTGCCAGGAATCGATGACCTGCTGCGCTGTGATTGATGTGCCATCGGACCAGCGAGCCTCCGGATCGATGGAGAAAGTCCACACGGTGCCGTCGTCGTTGGAACCCCAATCGTTGAAATAGCCGGTCTTCAGGTTGAAGTCGACATCAAAATAGAGTGGCGGAACCGACTGGAATGTGATCCAGTTCTGCTGGTCGCCGCCGGCGGACAGAATCTGGAAGCTGAAATTCGCGACGCCGGACGAGCCGGTGGCGATCCTCAGCACTTGATCCTGCGCCATTGTGCCGGTCGCGCCAAGCAGCAAGACCAATGCGATCACTGTTAGGGTGAATAACTTCTTCGACATAATCTCCTCCTCAATTGAACGTTATGTCACTTTGCTATAGGACGGACACATTATTCTATGCCCACAGCTTTGATTGAGCTGTCATAACGAAATATGTTTCTCGCGCTCGCCTGCTCCTTTCAATAAATGGCTCTAAAACAGTTGACCAAATATCCTCTCGTCATCCACAGGCGAATCACCCGTCGCAAAGATAATCTGAAGACTCGCGAATCACGAGTTGCGTCGGCAATTTGATGACGCGATCGGTCCTGTTTCCATTATTCGCAATGCCCTGCAATAACAAGCGGGCGGCCGTTTTCCCCAATAAGTTCAGGTCGCGGCGGATCGCCGTGACCGGTGGACGATACAGCCGCGTCAGGTGGATGTCGTCACAGGCGACCAGCGCAATGTCGCGCCCGACCGCCAGTTGACGATCTTGCAGGGCTTGTAGCGCGCCGATCAATATGATGTTGCCTGCCACGATCAAGGCTGTTGGCAGCGGTCGATTTCGCATCAGCAAGAGCGCCTCGGCAAAGGCGTCGGTTTCAGTGAAGGATGCGAAGCGAATCAATTCGCCCCGCAGCGGAATCCGGGCTTCGGCCAGCGCCTCTTGATAGGCTCGAAATCGCTGCTGTGTGGGGTAAAAGCCTTGAGGTCCGCCGATGAATCCGATATTGCGATGTCCGTTTTCAACCAGATGAAAGACCGCTTTCCACATGCTGCTTTCGTGATCGGACTGTACGGCGAAAACGCGCTCTCCCTCGACGGGCTCGCGATCCAGTATCACCGTCGGTATATTCGTCTCTTGAATAAAGCGGCGCGATGGTTCGGGCGATTCCGATGCGGACGAGACGATTAATCCGCTCACCTGCCGTCTGGCCAACAGCCGCAAACAGGCGCTATCCAGATCGGCTTGATTGCGCGAGGACACCAGTGTTACGGCGTAACCATTGGTGGCAAGAGCCTCGGCAGCGGCTTCGTATATGGTCGAGATGACCGGATTGGCGATGCTGCCAACCAGAAAACCAATCGAGTTGGTCTCTCCCCGGCGCAGGCTATGCGCCAGGAAGGCCGGCTGATAATCCAACTCCTCAGCGGCTTCTACCACTCGCATCTTCAAAGCCTCGGAGACATGCGGGTAGTTGTTCAACGCCCGGGAAACGGAACTGACCGAGACCCGCGCATGATGCGCCACATCATGTATGGTTGCCTTCTGTGACAAGGACAATCCCTAGAGTTCTGAAAACGATTTCCGAGACTCTAGCGTATCAAATGGCGTTTGTCAAACTGTACGCAGGGCAATCGCATCAAATTATTTTTTTCACCACAAAGGCGCGAAGGACACAGAGTTTAGGGAGTTGTGACGACAATTCCTCTAAATTCATTGCCTGAGTATGGCAATGGTCGCGGGTGAAACTTCATTTGTCGCGCAAAAGCACAGCAAAATATGACAAGCGTATTCATTCTTTTGCATTTCTCGGTGTACTCGGCGCCCTCGGTGGTTAAAAAAGTTCAATTTCGCCTCATGCCAGTCGCCATCGATTGAAGCGATTGCTCTGCGGCAGATGATGAGCGGACTTTGACATTTCGTCGCCTTTCGCTATACTCTTCCGCTGAAAACGTTTTCAAAAGCGACTGCTCCCGGAGATTGGCAATGCCCGATTATCAGGCGCCTGATGGCGCTTATCCTATTCTACTGACCGCCTTTGACGAGAACGATGCGCTCGATTTGCCAGCTATCAGCAGCTTGCTCGACTTTTATGTACGTGTTGGCGTTCCCGGTGTGCTGGCCTTGGGTCAGGCGAGTGAGGTGCTTTATCTCGATGACGACGAACGTCTTGCTGTGGCCGAGCATGTGGCGGATCACCCCACCGGCGACTTGACCATCGCTACTGTCGGCAACTTCGGCGCGACACTGTCCGAGCAGGCGGCCTGCTTGCGGAGGATCTACGAAATGGGCAGCGATGTTGCGGTCGTGGCCCTGTCCCTGTTGCCCAGCGCGCAGAACCTGGGCGACCAATTGCTGGCGATCAGCTCCCTGGTCGGCGCTCATGTGCGGCTGGGCATCTATGAACTGCCGCAGCCGGAGCACCGCCTGCTGACGCCGGCGGAGGTCGGGCGGGTGGCGGCGAGCGGTCGCTACTATTTCATGAAAGATACCTGTCGCGAAATCGCGCCCTTCAGCGCCAAGGTGGCAGCCGCTGCCGGCAAGTCGCTCAAGCTCTTCCAGGCCAATCTCAAAGCGCTGCCGCCGTCAATGGAAGCCGGCAGCCACGGATTCTGCGGCTGGCTGCCAATGGTTTCTCCCGAGTTGAGCGCGCAAGTCTGCGATATGTCCCTGCCGGCGCAGATCCGCAAGGCAGCTCACGAGCGATTGACGGCTTTCAACGAGGTCATGGTGGCGCACGGCTTTCCCGCTTCGGCGAAGCATATCCTGGCGGGACGCGGCGTCGCGATTAAACCCTATAGCCGGGCCGAGTCGGCGCGGCGATTCTTCGAGGCGGGACCGGCGGCCCTGGACCAATACATCGCGGAGAACGAGCCCTTTGCGGCGGTCGCGATGGCGGAGACTCGATGAAGCCCAACATCATCGTCTTCTTCAGCGATGACCACGCGCAGTGGGCGCTGCCCAGCTACGGCAATCGCGAGATCAGCGCGCCCCATATCAGCGATCTGGCCGAAACCGGCGCTGTGATGGATAACGCTTTCACGCCATGTCCGGTCTGTTCGCCGGCGCGCGCCTCGTTCTGGACGGGCCTATATCCCTCGCAACACGGCGTCCACGATCATCTGGCCGAGGATGATCCGGAGGTGGGGGCGACGCCCTGGCTCCAAGGCATTCCGACACTCGCCGAATACCTGCGCGATGCCGGATACACCAGCGCGATGTGCGGCAAATGGCACTGCGGCGCGGGCGAACGGCCGAAATCCGGCTTCGATTACTGGTATAGTTCCTGGCGCAAGACACCCAAGTACAGCACGATGGCAAACAAATACAGCGATCAGGGTCGAGTTGTGGAGCGAACCGGTTACGATACGCGGATCATCACCGACGCCGTCATCGACTTCCTGCGAGGGCGCGATGGAGAGAAGCCTTTCTTTCTCTTCATCGGATACGCGACTACGCACAACCCCTGGATCAATCGCGACCAAGGGCTGGTTTCACGCTATCGCAATGCGACATTCGGCGATATTCCTGACGATATTCCCTATGCCTTTGGCGAACCGGGTACGCATCCCGTCGCGCCGGATGATCCCGGGGAGGCGCTGGCGCAATACTACGCTTCGGTAACGATGATCGACGATGCGGTCGGACGCGTGCTGGACGAACTGGCGGATGAACGTGCTGAAACACTGATCGTCTACACGTCCGATCATGGGCTGAACATGGGGCATCACGGCATCTGGGGCAAGGGCAACGGCAGCGTACCGCTGAACATGCTCGAGGAGTCCATTCGCGTGCCGCTGATCCTCAATCATCCCGGACAGATCACGGGCGGCCAAAGGCGCGCCGAGCGAGTCAACCACTGCGACTTGTTCATGAGCTTGCTGGACTTCGCCGACGCGCGGCCACAAGCGGCGGATCGCTTTCCCGGCAAAAGCTTTCGCCGCATGCTGGATGGCGGGGACGTCGCCGGATGGGACAACGCGACTATCGTCGAATACGGTAATGTTCGCGCGATCCGCGACGCGCGTTACAAGCTGGTTCAGCGCCAAGATGGCTACCAGAACCTCTTGCACGACTTGGTGCGCGATCCGCGGGAGACCGTGAATCTCTACCGTGATCCCCAGTGCCAGGACATTGTAAGGCGCTTGACCGGCGCGCTGGAGAGCTTCTTCGCGGGATACGAAGTGGCAGAGCGCAGCGGCCTGCGCGCGGACGATCTGCCAGTCCATAACCGGAATGAAGCATGGCGAAGCAAAAACACCTCCGGTGAAAGACGGCTTGTATGAAAATAACAGCGATTCACGACTGCGTCGTGCCCATACGCTCGGATATCCGCAACGCCTTCATCGACTTCTCACAGATGACCGCTTCAATCGTCGGCATCCAGAGCGATGTCATGCGCGCTGGGGCGCCGCTCGTCGGCTATGGATTCAACTCCAACGGGCGCTACTCGCAGAGCGGTATCCTGCGCGATCGCATCATTCCCCGCCTGCTCGCTGCGCGGCCCGAGGCGCTGCTCAACGACGGAGGGGGCAACTTTGATCCCGCCCGGGCCTGGGACATCATGATGCGCAACGAAAAGCCGGGCGGCCATGGCGAGCGCTCGGTGGCGGTCGGCGTCGTCGATATGGCGCTCTGGGATCTGGTCGCGAAGATCGAAGGCATACCGCTTTATCGCTTGCTGGGCGAGCGCTATCGCGGCGGCGAGGTCGACGAAGATGTCTTTGTCTATGCCGCCGGCGGCTACTATTACCCGGGCAAGGACCTGGGCGCGCTGCAAGACGAAATCAAGAGTTATCTCGATTTCGGTTACAGCACGGTTAAGATCAAGATCGGCGGCGCGCCGCTGGCGGAGGACCTCAAACGCATCGAGGCGGTCATTGACATCGTCGGGGGCGGAAACCGCCTGGCCGTCGATGCCAACGGGCGCTTTGACCTGAAGGAGGCGCTGGCCTACGCCCAAGCCCTGGAACCATACGACCTGTTCTGGTACGAGGAGCCGGGCGATCCGCTCGACTACCTGCTCAATGCCGCGCTGGCGGGCTCGACCAGCTTGCCGCTGGCGACGGGCGAAAACCTCTTCTCGACCATCGACGCCACCAACTTGATCCGCTATGGCGGCATGAGACCGGATAAGGATTTCCTGCAGATGGATCCCGCGCTTAGCTATGGCTTGGTGGAATACCTGCGCACGCTGGACATGCTCAGAGATTACGGCTGGTCCCCGCGGCGCTGCATCCCGCACGGCGGTCATCAATTCGCCTTGCATATCGCCGCCGGACTGGGGCTCTTCGGCAACGAATCCTACCCCCATGTTTTTCAGCCCTTTGGCGGCTTCGGCGACGATATCGCCGTGCGAAACGGGCGAATTCAGCCGCCGCAGGCACCCGGCATCGGCTTCGAACTGAAAGCCGACCTGATGAGAGCATTCGACGCGCTTTTCTAATGGCGCGGGACCATATAGCTAGGGCGGCGGCATGATCACCTTTGTCACCTTCTACATCGATGTCACGGCGCGGACGATGGACAATATTCATCGGAGGACCTCGACCATCACCGTGACCGAGCCGCAGAAATATATCCGGACCATGTTCGCTTCGGCCAGGCGATTCCACAGGGAATGCCGGCAAGTCATACTCAGCGACCGGGGCACGATCTTCCCTCCGCATCGGGATACCGTCATCATCCGCTACGATCTCGACGCGCAGAATCCGATGATGTCGCGCTCTATCGCCTGGCTTCGTTATATTGAAGGCGCGGAGGATCACACCATATTTCTGGATTCCGATATCCTGATCAATGGCGATCTGTCTCGGGTCTTCGACTACGACTTCGATGTATCATTGACTTACCGCGATGAGGATAAATGGCCGATCAACGCCGGCATCAATTTCGCGCATGGACGACGCATCGACGGCGCCGCGCGCTTCCACAGGCGCTGGCTGCGGCGCTTCCAGGTGCGGCATGATGACAGCAGCGTTTGGGGTGGCGATCAAGACGCCCTGCGCGAGATGTTCAGCACGGTGGACTTCGCCCGCGACGATTTCTTTTTCCACGATCTCGACGGCATCAAGGTCTTGTTTCTTCCTTGTTCGATTTATAACTTCTCGACCTCAATGAATTGCGAAATGGACGGGCATTACCCGGAAAAGAAAGTCTTGCATTTCAAAGGCAGGCGCAAACCGCATCTGTTTCCCTACTGGCGGACATATATCAAGCCAGGAGAGACCGAAAAAGGATAGGCGATGGAACTGATTCCCCATATGGACATCATCGAGCCGGAACGTATCAAGGCGCTCTTCGCGGACCCGCGCAATTACGCCTGGCGCGCGGTGGATTGCGAAACGCTGGATACCTGGTCCCCCGACTTCGGACTGACCGCCTATCCCAAGCCCAGCATTTATCGCGCCAGCGCCCTCGCCGAATCCGAGCGGCCGTCGACATTGCGCCATCGCTTCTGGCAGACTATAGAGAGCCAAGCCGATCACACCGGCGAGCGCTATATTGGCATCCTGATCTATTGCAAGGCTGGCGAAACCTGCCCGATGGAACTGCGCCTGGCCAGTCAAGAGATCGGGCGCGTGGAGCCGAGCCGACACGACAACCGCCCCCACTTGATTGTGGTCGACAAGCCGGTGCAATTCATGGGCGCGATGGAGGTTTTTCGTTTGACCGCGCCGGGACCCGGCAGCTATCGCATTGAAGGATTTGTCTTGTTGCGCGAGCGCCCTCAGCCGAGCCGCTACGCGCCAGAGATTAAGAACGTAACTTGGCGCGCGGGCGGTCACAAGGACATTTGGCATGTCTCCATACATTTCACCACTTCGACAGTTTGCAGCCCCGAGATAAGGGTTGAAGAGATCTGCGATGACCTCGACTGGCAGTATCGAGAAACCCATGTCGGGGAGCCTGGTCGCTTGCATAAGCTGAGATTCACGGACATGCCGGAGGATGCCCGCTTCGCGGCGACGATCACCGCCCGCGACCCGCTCGGCGGGAGCGCCACAAAAACAGTTGAGTTTTCGACGGGAGAGCCAGAGCGGCCCGAGACCGACGAGGTCATTGCGCCAGTGGAGTTGATCGGCATGGGGACCAGGGATCTCGCCGGGATGCCGCTGCAATTCGGCCTGCCCTTGGCAAAGGGCGCCGTCCACGAGTTGCGCGCATGCTACCTTCAAGTCGGCGATGAGCGCATACCTGCCTTGATGCGGATGACCGAGGACTGGTCCGACGGCTCTATGCGTTGGATCATGATCTATACGCAAGTGCCGGCGGGCTTGTCTGAAGCGGGTTGCCTCAAGGCGACCATGCATATCAATGGCGAAGACATCGCGCCGGCGATCCGCCAAATCCCTTGGCCCAGGGCAGGCGAAAGCATGCTAACGAGATGGACAGATTTGCGCGAGCGTCAGGAAGATGCGGATGAGCGCGCGGACAAAAACCGGGGTCTTTACCTGGCTCGCGAAGAGGGCGAGATTCGCATCAAACGGAGATTGAAAAGCGCTTTTGCAGAAGCGCGATCAATTCAATCGGATATAAAAAAGATCCAACCCAGCGTGCTCGACCCTCTTGGCGTGATGTTGGAAAGTGACGCGCCAACACTGATGTCTCTTTCCAATTGGCGCTTTGACGTTGTACTGGGAAACGGCCTGGCGCTATCTTCGAAGCCGATCGTCAAAGCGCGGCCCTGGGTCGGTAATTATGCCACATTTGAGACCGATCACGTTGATGAACGCGGCGTCGCCCATTTACGTAGCAAAATGCGCCTTGAGGTCTATCCGGAGCAATCCTTCGTTAAGCTGCATCACCGGCTGGAAGTCATCAGCCCGGCGCTGGCCCCCGCAGCCGCCGGCGGAGAATTGCCCCCCGGCAAGAGCGACGAAGCGATCGCTTCGGCCATCGTGGGCGACAGCGGCGAGGAGAGCACCCTGCTCAAGCTACGGTCTTTCTCGCTGCATATTCCCTTTCCTGGCGTAAAGGTTGTGCGCCATGAAGGCGAAGAGTGGCAAATAGGTGGCAGGTTTTTGAGTTGGCGGGGCAAGACCTGGCAACTGCGCCACGATCACGACCTCGCCTACGAAATTGGCGGCGAAAAGCGGAACGGGCGGGCGGACGGTCATATCCGCGTGGATGGCGACGCCGGCACGCTTGGCATTGGCCTTCGCCACTTTTGGCAGGCCTATCCCAAGGCGATTTCGGTGGGTGGCGGCGGGGTTGATATTGAACTCTTCCCCGAGCGGAACGGCGTCGATCTGCCCGGTGACGAAGACGCGCCCCATCGACTTTACTTCTGGCTGGATGACGACGGCTACATCTTGAAATCCGGCATGGCGCTGCGCAATGAAATCTTGCTCGATTTTAGCGGCGATCAGCCGGCCGCATTCGACTGGCTGGAACAGGGCGTCCTGGCGCGGCCGGATATCGACTATCTCAATAGCACCGGCGCGCTTCATCGGCTCGGCGCGCGGCGGGATTCGATCTTGCCCGACTACGAGAAACTCGCCGACAGCGCCCTGAAGTCTTTCCACGACGATCGCGAGCATTTCCGCGCTTATGGACAGGTCAACTTCGGCGACTGGTACGGCGAGAGCGGCTGGTCCTGGGGCAACAACGAATACGACCCGGCCTATTGCGCCTATAGCGAATTCCTGCGCGGGGGCGATCCAGGCTGGGCAGCCTGGGCCGCCGAGTCGGCGCGGCACCTGGCTGATGTCGATACGATCAACTTCTCGGGCGATCCCGCAGAAATCGGCGGACAATCCATGCACATGCCCGGGCATCTGGGCGGATACTTGCCGCCGCTTTTCCGCAGCAAGATGGCGGGCACCAAGACAATTCCCTCGCATACCTGGGTCGAGGGAGCCATGCTGCACTATTTGTTGACGGGCGATGGCTTCGTTTATGAATCGCTGCGGAAGACCAGAAACTGGCTTTTGCAGAAACATTTCTTCGACCACTATGATTTCACAAATGCGCGCGAAGCCGGCTGGCATTTGATCCATCTTTGCATGTTGGCCTCGGCGCAGGACGATCCCGACTGCTTGAATGCCGCCTCCATCATCGTCGAGCGGGTTTTGGAGCGCGCAGAGCCCGAAGGCGGCTGGGTGCGCAACTTGACCGAAAGCCATTGCGGCTGTGGCTATCCGCGCTGCCGCGGCGAGGCCGGTTTCATGGTCGGCGTTTTGCTCTCCGGCTTGAAACGCTATTACCATTTGACACAAGACCCCCGGGTCGGCGAGGCGATCATTGGCGGCGCGCGCTGGCTGATCCGCGAGACCTTTGATCATGAGAGCGGGCACTTCCGATATACCTCCTGCCGGAACCGATCGCTCGGCGGCAACTTTCGTTGCACGCAGTGGGTTCTGGAAGGCTTGGCGGCCGCTTGGGAACTGTCGGGCGATGCCGATATCGCCCTTCACGTGAAAAAGGGCCTGCCGACCATCGGCGTATTTCCCGAATGGATTTCTCATTTGGGCATGGGCAAGGCCATGTCACAGCAAATGCGCTATGTGCCGACGATTTTGGCGACGCTGGAATCACGACCTCTGGAAGAATCTTCGTGAACTTCGTGCCGTTTTGGTCAATTCATTGTCTCAGTAGAACCAAGAAAGTAATGAACATTTTGAGGACAACTTAAGGAACAGGTTTCGGACGACATGGTATGTCGCCCCTACGGGCTTCGACAAAAATGACGCATGTAGGTACGAGCAATCTGGTCGCCCGAAAATCGCCGCAAAATATACAGATTTCTTGCCGCCGAGCGGCTGGAAGGAGAAAATGATGACTGATTGGAAAACGCGCCTGGCGATTATCAGCGACGAAGCCGATGATTCCTTCCGCGACGCGGTCCAATTCTGCGCCCCGCTGGGTATACGCAACTATGAGATACGCAAGCTGGGCGGCGGTCGCTTTCCGGATGTCAGTGACGAAGCGATTCAAGAAGTGATTGATACCGTCGCCGAATACGACCTGAACCTGATCGGCGCCAGCCCCGGTTTTTTCAAGCACGACCTGGCCGAGGCGACTACCGAGCAAACCTTTCATGCTGGCTTGCCGCGCGCCATCACGCTGATGCACAAGCTGGGCGTGACGCGCATGACGCTCTTCACTTTCAAGCGCGGCAGCGACCCCAACGCGCTGATTCCCGAGCGGATTTACGACTGCCTGGGACGCGCAATCGAGATTTGCCGCGGCGAAGGCATCGAAGTCCTGCTGGAAAATGCCGCCAGCATCTGGAGCAATACCGGCGCCAATCTGGCGGAGATCGCTCGTACGCTTGGCGCGCGCGTTGTCTGGGATCCAGCGAATGCCGCCGCTTCCGGGGAGCTTGCTTACCCCAATGGCTATGCGGAAGTCCGCGATCTGATTGCCCACGTCCACTTCAAGAATTGGACAAAGGCGGATGGTTTCGTGGCGATCATGGACGGTGTGGCCGACTTGACCGGACAGATAACGGCGCTCAAAGCCGACGGCTATGACGGATATTATTGCCTGGAGCCGCATCAATGGGGGGACCGTCATAATGCCGTGCGAGCGAACAGCGCGCAACTGTTGCAACTCTTGGGAGAATGAGGCAGATCATGCATTTCGACAAGATTCGCACGATGATCGTTGGTATGGGCGGCATCAGCCGAAGCATGCTCCGCGCGCTGGATAGCAAGAGCTGGCATGAGTTGGTCGCCGTCGTCGATGTCAACCCAGACGCGCTGCAAAGGGCGGCGGCTGATTATTCACTGCCGGAAGCGGCGCTTTTCACCGACTTGGCTTCGGCCTGCCAGAACTCGTCGGCAAATGCCGTCTTAATCAACACGCCATCCGAACTGCACTATGCGCAGGCCAAAACCGCGCTGGAAGCCGGCTTGACGCCGCTGGTCGCCAAACCGCTCGCGAACTGTTTCGCGCAGTCCAGGGATCTGGCGAATCTCGCCCTCGAGAAGCGCATCAAGCTCTGTGTGGGCCAGCAAATGCGCTATCGCCGGCACTATCTCAGCGTCGCCGAATTCGTGGCGGGCGGCGCTCTTGGGGCGGTCGAGCAGATCTATTTCCTCAGCGCCAAACCGCGACATCAGGCGCGCAACTTGAAACATTTCCTGCAACCGGTGCTCTACGAAATGACCTGCCATCACCTTGACACGCTCTTCGCCATCTTGCCGGACCTGGCGCCGGAATCCGTCATTTGCGATGGCTATTTGCCTTCCTGGTCTCCCTACGGCAGCGACTGTATGATTAATGGCCTGTTTCGTTTTCGCGGCGGCGTGCATATGCTCTATCACGCCGGTTATTCAACGCAATCGAGTTGCTACGAACTCCGCTTGGAAGGCACAAAGGGCGCCCTGCGCTGCCGCGGTATTCATATGTCGAACGATACCATGGATTACGAATTCGCCGAGCGCGGCGGGGCCTTCAGCCCCATTGACCTCGACCGGGGAAGACCATCGACCGATCCCTGGAGCCAATTCTTTGACCTCTGGTACGTCTATCTCAATGGCGGGGAAGAGCCGCCTTTTAGCGGAAGCAAAAACCTGAAGATCTTGTCCGTCATCGATGCCGCGATAGAGTCCCTTGAGCGAGGCGCATTTGTCGAGATTCCGAGCAGCCCAACTTGCCAAGCTCTAGCCGAGACCCCGTCATGATCATTGATTGCCAGAGCCACGTTTTCCCCAAAGCCTATGCTGAGCTGCTCACGCGCAATACCAATAGCCTGCGCGCAACCCGCGTCGACGATGGCGTCTACCTGCTCAATTACGGCGATGTGCAGCGCTTCCGCCTCGACCTCGATAGCTACAGCGCCGAGCGCAAGTTGCGCGACATGGATGCCTCCGGCGTTGATATGAGCGTGATCAGCGTCAATATCCCCACGCCGGATATGCTCGACCCCGATCTGGCAAGTGAAGGCGCGCGCATCTGCAACGATGCATTGGCCGAGCTTTGCGCGGGGCATCCCGACCGCTTTGTTGGCCTCGCCAGCCTGCCGCTCAATGATGCGCCGGCTGCGATTGCCGAACTGGATCGCGCCGTCGACGAACTTGATCTGCGCGGCGTATTTTTACCCTCGCACGTCAAGGGCGCGTCGCTTGACGCGCCGCAATTCGAAGCCTTCTACGCGCATGTCGCCGGGCGGGGCCTCCCGCTGGTTTTGCACCCGACCGTGCCGGTCTGGGGCGACGCGGTCAACGAGCACAGCATGATCCCGATGATGGCTTTCATGGTCGATACGTCTTTTGCCATGCTGCGGCTGATCCTGGGCGGCGTCATGGAGCGGAACCCGACATTAAAAGTCCTGCATCCGCATGTCGGCGGGGTATTGCCTTATCTGATGGGACGCGTGGTCGAGCAGACCGAGGTCAAGGGGCGCGGACGCGATCGCATCTCGCAGTCGCCGCGCGAAACTTACAAGCGCGTCTACCTTGATCTCGTTTCGCCTGATCCGCTGGCGATCCGCTACGCATACGACTTCGCCGGCGCTGATCGGCTGCTCTTCGGCAGCGATCATCCCTGGGTCAGCATCGATGCCATTCTTGATATCGTTAGGGCGCTGGACATTCCCGCAGCTGACAAAGAAAAGCTGATCGAAGGCAATGCGCGGGAATTGTTTCGCATTGATTGACCTTCGTCGGGAGTGGCAATCATCACGGATATGTTCTCTTTGGCGGACTCTATACAGGATTTTCGCCATCGAGGACAGAGAGTTTTTCGTTGGTTTAGCGAAGTTATCATAGTATCGGACTTTATCGCTTCTTTTGCGGGAAAACAGTGACTCGTCCCGCGAAAATGGTTACAATCAATTCTTGACTTGGGGAGACAAGAACGCGATTTCGCGCCGGTTCGGTCTTATACAAGATCAAGTTGATTTTAAGGACATCCGCTTTGAAGACCTCCATTTGTATGCCGTCTATTTGCATGAAGTGACATAGGAGAGAGCCATGAAACTTTTTGATTATGCTGACTTTGTTGAAGGCTGGGACCTCAAGATAAACCGCTATGCGACGCAAAAGGTCGAATTCGGCGCGCCCGGCGTGGCGGAAAAAGTGGCGGAAATTGAAGCGCTGCTCAAGCAGAAGATAGCGGAGTTGGACGCGCTGCCCAACGATCCCGAGCTGGAAGAGGCGGAACCCGACGATCTGGCGTCCATCCTCGCCTTGCGCCCGCCCGGCAGCCGCCGCATGTTGTCGTCGCTGCCCGACGACTTCCGCGATCGCCTGGAAGGGGCCTGGCTGGCTCGCTGCGCCGGCTGCACGCTCGGCTCCATCGTCGAAGGCTGGAAAGTGGACCGGATGGAGCGCTGGGCCGCCTACCTCGGCGACCCATTCCCGCTGGTGGATTACTGGAGCCAGGCGGAACAGCCGCATCTGCCCCGCTTGAAGATGAGCGTACGCCACGATTACACGCCCTCGAAGATGAATGGCGTCCCTTCCGATGACGACCTCAACTACACGCTGCTCGGTCTGCTGGTCCTGGAAGAATACGGACCCGATTTCACTGTCGAAGACATGGGCGCGGCTTGGGTGAAATACCTGCCCTTCGCCTTCACTGCCGAGGGCATCGCGCTGGACAATCTGCGGGCGGGCGTGCCGGCGATGCAGGCGGGCGCGCTCAATAATCCCTGTCAGAACTGGATCGGCGCTGATATTCGCTCCGACCCCTGGGGCTACGCCGCGCCCGGCTGGCCGGAAAAGGCGGCGGAATTCGCCTGGCGCGACGCCACCATCAGCCACCGGCGCAACGGCGTCTACGCCGCCATGTATTTCTCGGCGGCGATTTCAGCGGCCTTCGCCGTGGACGACCCGATGGACGCGCTGAAAATCGCCCTGGAAGAGATACCCGCCGATTCTATCACCGCGCGCGAATTACGCTGGGCGCTCGACAAAGCGCCTTCCATTAAGGGGTACAAAGATGCTGCCGCTCTCTGTGAAGAGCGCTACCCCGGTTTGTGGAAGTCGCATTCCTTCCAAAATAACGCCTTGACGATTTGGGGCTTGGCAGTGGGCGGCGATGACTACACCAAAGTCATCGGCGAGACGGTCGCCATGGGCCAGGACAACGACTGCACCGCCGCCACCGCCGGCAGCATCTTTGGCGCTGTCTACGGGTCGAGCGCCATTCCCGAACACTGGACCCGCAATTTCAACAACAAGATTCATTGCTACCTGAACGGGCATCCGACATTCGCCCTCGACGATGTGGTTGATCGCTTCGCCGCGCAGGCGGAAAGGGTCATGGCGGGCTAATGAGAATTTGTGGGGGCGACATACCATGTCGCCCTTGTGGCAGTAAGATGCGTTTTCGGGCGACCTGATAGGTCGCCCCTACAACTATGCTCGATGTTTCCGCATTCGGTAATGAAAAATCTAGACAGGAGAGAACCATGCGACTATTTGAGTATCCAGACAAAGTGGCGGCTTGGGAGCGGTTGATCAACGCCTACGCGCAGCAGAAGGTCGAATTCGGCGCCAGCGGCGTGGCGGAAAAGGTGGCGGAGATTGAAGCGCTGCTCAAGCAGAAGGTGGTAGAGTTGGACGCCATGGCCAACGATGCTGAATTGGCAAAGGCGGAACCCGATGACCTCGAGACGATCCGCAGCCTGCGCCCGGACGGCAGCCGCCGGATGTGGACCAGCCTTTCGGACGATTTCCGCGAGCGCTTGGAAGGGTCCTGGCTGGGGCGCTGCGCCGGCTGCACGCTGGGCTCGATCGTCGAAGGCTGGACCGTCGAGCGGATGGAACAGTGGGCGGAATACCTCGGCGATGAATACCCCTTGGTCGACTATTGGAGCGTCGCCGAACAGCCTCATAATCGCAAGTACCAAACGAGCCTGCGCGAAGATTTCACGCCCGCAAAGATGGACGGCGTGCCCACCGATGACGACCTCAATTATACGCTGCTCGGTTTGATGATCCTGGAGGAATACGGGCTCGATTTCACCACCGATGATCTGGGCGAAGCCTGGATCAAATACCTGCCCTTCGCCTTCACCGCCGAAGGCATCGCGCTCGCCAACTTGCGCGCGGGCGTCCCGCCCATGCGAGCTGCTGAAGTAGACAATTGCTTTCTGAACTGGATCGGCGCCGATATCCGCTCGGATCCCTGGGGTTATGCCGCCCCCGGCTGGCCCGAGAAAGCGGCCGAATTCGCCTATCGCGATGCCTACGTCAGCCATCGGCGCAACGGCATCTACGCCGCCATGTTTTTCTCGGCAGCGATTTCGGGGGCCTTCGCCGTAAATGATCCGGTCGAGGCGCTGCAAATCGGCTTGGAGGAGATACCGGCCGACTGTCTTCTGGCGCGCGAAGTGCGCTGGGCGCTGGAGCTAGCGCCGTCGATCGCGAACTATCGCGATGCCGCCGCCGCCATCGAGGAGCGTTATCCACAAATGGGCGGGGCGCACGCCATCAACAACACCGTTCTCACCGTTTGGGGTTTGACCGTCGGCGGCGACGACTATACCAAGGTCATCGGCGAAACCGTCGCCATGGGCAAGGACAACGACTGCACGGCCGCCACTGCCGGCAGCATATGGGGCGCCGTCTATGGCAAGAGCGCCATCCCCAAGCACTGGTACAAGAACTTCAACAACAAGGTCCATACCTTCTTGTATCACCAATCGCCCTTCGCCATCGACGATGTCATCGATCGCTTCGTCCTCCAGGCGGAGAATGTCATGGCGGGGGATTAGGGTTGGAGGATTCGATTCCTTCCCAAGGTAGATAATGGATTGCGGGCGACCTGATAGACTCTGTTGAAGAACCGCCAGACCCTCACCCCAAACCCCTCTCCCATAAAGGGAGAGGGGCTTAAAGGGTTCAATACGGGTCACAAGACTCCCCTTCTCCCCTTGTGGGAGAAGGGGCTGGGGGATGGGGGTAGAAAAGGCGGCATTTGGTCGGAGTAGCGGACAAGCCTTACACCTGTTCTTGATTTTGTGATTTAGCGCGACAAAGCTGAAACTATTTTCGGAGGAATGTATGACCAATTATAACTACCCCGAGCCATTGGAAGACATCGACAGGTCAATCAACCACTGGGCGCAGCACAAAGCGGAAACCGGTGCCGACGGCCTGGCGGGTAAAATGGCGGAAATCAAATCCCTGATCGCGGAGAAGCTGGCCGAGTTGCGGGCCTTGCCCGATGACCCCGCCTTGCGCGCGGCGGAACCGGATGACTTGTCCGGAATTCGCGCGCTGCGTCCGGATGGCGCCCGCCGTTACTGGTCGACCCTGCCGGGGGAGAGCTTCCGCGATCGGCTGGAAGGGGCGCTTATGGGGCGCTTCGCCGGCTGTGTATTGGGGTCGATCGTCGAGTGCTGGGAGATCGAAAAGATGGAGCGCTGGGCGGCTTATCTGGGCGATGCCTTCCCGCCCGATAACTATTGGAGCGAGGCGGAGCGCCCGAACGATCTCAAGTATCGGACGAGCCCCCGCGAGACCTTCACGCGGTCAAAAATGGACGGCGTGCCCACCGATGACGACATCATCTACACGCAGCTGGGCATGCTCATCCTGGAAGATTACGGACCTGATTTCAGCGTGGACGACGTGGGCGCTGCCTGGGTGAAGTATTTGCCCCACGCGGCGACGGCGGAAGGCGTCGCCTTGAGGAATCTGCATGCGGGTGTGCCGCCTGCGCAAGCGGCGGTGGCGGACAATCCCTTCATGTTTTGGATCGGCGCTGATATTCGCTCGGATCCCTGGGGCTATGCCGCCCCCGGCTATCCCGAAAAAGCCGCCGAGTTCGCCTGGCGCGATGCCACCATCAGCCACCGGCGCAACGGCATCTACGGCGCGATGTACTTCTCCGCAGTCATCGCCGCCGCTTTCGCTCTCGCTAATCCGCTCAGAGCGCTGGAAGCGGGCCTGGCGGAGATACCGGTCGATTGCCTGCTGGCGCGGGAAGTGCGCTGGGCCCTGGACAAAGCGGACGACATCAAAGACTACCGCGAGGCGCGCGAGGCCGTCGACAGACGTTACGCCGGCATGCACAGAATACACACCATCAACAATGCTGTGCTGACTGTTTGGGGGCTGAAAGTCGGCGGCGATAATTACAGCAAAGTGATCGGCGAAACGGTGGCGATGGGCTTGGATAACGACTGTACCGCCGCCACCGCCGGCAGCATCTTCGGCGCGGCTTATGGCATAGACGCCATCCCCGAGCATTGGACCAGGAACTTCAACAACAAGGTTTACTCGTACATCATCGGGAAGCCCCAATTCGCGCTGGATGATATGGTCGATCGCTTCACCGCGCTAGCGAGAAATGTCCTGGCCGGGGAATAGACGATCCCCATTCGCCCTGAGTTTGTAAGGCCTGTCCACTACTCGATTTGTGGTGAACAGATTGGACGCTGAGACTTGGCTGATAGCAACGAACATCACTATTTGGCGGGCCAAGCCACAGAATACAGACGGGCTATGTAGGGGCGACTATCAGGTCGCCCGCCTAACCGAGCAAAATGTTGAGGAGACGCCCATGACACCTTACAATTACCCCGACCCCTTGGAAGATCTGAGCCGGAATATCAACCTCTGGGCACAGCTCAAGACCGAAACCGGCGCCCCTGGCCTGGCGGAAAAGATGGTCGAGATACGGACTGTGCTCGCGGAGAAGCTGGCCGAGCTGCGCGCCCTGCCCGATGACCCGGCTCTGGGCGCGGCGGAACCGGATGACCTGGATGGAGTCCGCGCTCTGCGTCCGGATGGCGCCCGCCGTTACTGGACCTCTCTGCCCGAGGCGGCCTACCGCGACCGGCTCGAAGGCGCTTGGCTGGGGCGCTGCGCCGGCAACGTTCTCGGCTCAATCGTCGAGCTCTGGGATATCGACAAAATGGAGAGCTGGGCTGCTTACCTCGGCGATGCCTTCCCGCCAATTGACTATTGGAGCGAGGCGGAACGGCCCTTTGAACTCAAGTACGAGACGAGCTTGCGCGAGGCCTTCACGCCCTCCAAAATGGATGGTGTGCCCACCGATGACGACCTGATCTACACCCAGTTGGGCATGCTGATCCTGGAGGATTACGGGCTCGACTTCACGGTAGACGATGTCGGCGCTGCCTGGGTCAAGTACTTGCCTGTCTCGCCAGCGTCGCCCGTGCTCGGCAATCTGCAAGTCGGCGTACCGCCGCTGAAGGCGGCCGAAGTTGACAATCCCACCATGTTCTGGATCATCGGTGATATCCGCTCCGATCCCTGGGGCTATGCCGCGCCCGGTTATCCCGAGAAAGCGGCCGAATTCGCCTGGCGCGACGCCACCGTCTCCAGCCGCCGCAACGGCATCTACGGCGCCATGTACTTCTCCGCCGTCATCGCCGCCGCCTTCGCCCTGGGCGATCCCATGGCTGCGGTCGAAGCCGGCTTGAGCGAAATCCCGGCCGACTGCGTGCTGGCGCGGGAAGTGCGCTGGGCTTTGGACGCGGCGGGCGACATCAAAGATTATCGCGCGGCGCGCGCCGCCGCCGACGATCGCTACGCCGGCATGCACCTGGTGCACACCATCAACAACGTGGCGCTGACCATTTGGGGGCTGAAAATCGGCGGCGACGACTTCACCAAGGTCATCGGCGAGACGGTGGCCATGGGCATGGACAACGACTGCACCGCCGCCAGCGCCGGCAGCATCTTCGGCGCCGCTTATGGCAAGGACGCTATCCCCGAGCATTGGACGCGCAACTTTAACAACAAGGCGCATTCCTTCATCATCGGCACAGAGTCATTCGCCATTGACGATATGGTCAATCGCTTCACCGCGCTGGCGGGGAAGGTGCTGGCGGGGGAATAGGCAATCCCCATTCGTCGTGAGTTTGTAAGGACGCTCCGAGTATCGTCCAGCGCCGTCTGTAAAAAAACTATGTAGGGGCGACCTATCAGGTCGCCCGAAAAATCACCGGGATAAGTACAGGTTTGCTGGCTGTATCACCCCCGATGAAAAGGCCTACGCTCCTCAGCTCACAAGTAAGGAAGGGGAGCGCCGCGAGAAAGACGCCTACGAGACCTTGACCCTGGTTCCAAGCGGCGCAGAAAGAGCACTAATGCCACCCTCGAATTTACCCTTGCTAGCGCTGGATGCGCGCAACTTCTCGACCGTCGAGCATGCCGAACTCCAATTGGGCCTGGTCGAGAAGAGCGAGCGCAATCCGCTTTTCCGCGAAGGCTTCTTCGCCGACCTGCCCAGGCGCTGGGAAGCGCGCTTCGACAATGTCTATCCCAGCGTCATTTATGACGAGGACGAAGGTCTTTTTAGGTGTTGGTACAAGTCCTTTATTATCGACCAAGCATCGGTCGAGACGCCTTTGGCGCAGCGCCCTCAGACGTGCTACACCGGCGGTAAACGCGAAGAAGGCCTGCTCTACGCGACCTCGAACGATGGCATCCATTGGGAAAAACCGGCGCTTGGCTTGATCGAATTTGAAGGCTCGCGCGCCAACAATATCGTCATGCGCCGCGCCACACATGGCATCCACGCCGGCGGCGTACTCAAAGACCCGCGCGATCCCGATCCCGCTCGCCGCTACAAGTTCATCCACCGCAATCCGCGGGCGGGGCGCATGGCGACCTGTTTTTCCGCCGATGGTCTGCGCTGGTCCCAGCCCCTGCTCTGGCCCGAACACGATGCTGTCGGCGATACGCATAACAACGCCATCTGGTCCCCGGAGCTTGGCAAGTATGTCTGCATCACACGCGGCTGGTCGGAAGGACCTTATCATGGACTCCGCACCGTCCTGCGCAGCGAGAGCGAAGACTTCCTGCATTGGGCCGAGCCGGTTGAGGTCATGCGCGGCGCCGACGCTCACGATCAGGTCTATTCCATGCCCATCGTTCAATACGCTGGTCTATACATCGGCTTGCCGGCGATATTCCACAAGGGCGACGAAATGACGGCCGATTGGGATACCGTTGATACCGAGCTGGCCTGGAGCGCCGACTCGGTCAACTGGCATCGGATTTGTCCCGGCCAGGCGCTGATCCCGCGCGGCGGCGGCAATTATCCCGACGGCGAATACGACTGCGGCTGCATTTACGCCGCCGCTCCCATCATACGAGGCGAAAGGGTTCTAATCTATTACGGCGGCAGCAACGGCTTGCACAACAACTGGCGCGAAAGTTCGCTTAATCTGGCGACGCTGGATATCGACCGTTTCGCCGGTCTCGCCCCTCTCGATCAGCGGCAAGCCGCGCTCGTGATGACAGCGCCGCTGCGGCTGGACGCGGACAAGATTACCGTCAACGTCGGAATCCCGGCTGGTGGGGGTATCCGCGCCGCGCTGCTCGACGGCGCCGGCTCGAGCTTGCCCGGCTACACGCTTGAGGATTGCCTGCCCCTGAAAAAAAGCGGCATATCCTGCGAACTTCGTTGGAAGGGCCCGCCAGTGGCTTGCCAGCCAGGGCAGATCCTGCAGTTGCTATTCGTTTTGGACAATGCCGCGCTCTATGCCATCAGGGGCGCAAGCCGCCTTTCCGATTGATCTGCGCTGGAACAATATCGGTCTTGCCCGACGATTCGCTTCATCTTGTCGCGCCAGGTTCCCGTTGCGCGTTTACATTGACGATACTGGGCCATTTGGGCAGCCCGCGCGGCTTGACAAGGCCGACGATTCGGCAGCGGAGCGAACACCTTTACATCAGGCCTGATATCGCCGCAAAACTTGAAATTATTGCGGTGATTTTCGGGCGACCTACGCGCCCTACCATGTCTCCCGAAATATGCTCTCTGTGTCCTCAGTAGGACCAACAAAGTCATGCAACTCCAAAATAACAGTTAGCGGTAGGGGCGACCCGCCGGGTCGCCCGCAAAAAAAACCTCCGCGCCTCTTCTGTAATAAACCGCGATTTGCGGTAGCCGAGCAGGTTTATTATTTTGTGTGAGCGTGGTAGTCCAAATTCGCCGATTACTTGCCAAGCGGCTGTAGTTAATAGTCAGTCCAATTTCATACCATGTCAGTCGCCTCATTTTGGTGCAATTGCCCTGGATGGATTGCCCGTTTCTTGGCAACACCACCGATGTTTGCTGCAAATCAAGCTGCTGACTTGCCGCAAATCAACCTGATCAATTCCGCCAGCAGCGCCGTGCGCGGGACAATGCTGCTCTTCATAATGTACTCGTCTGGTCCATGATCCAGGCCGCCGATAGGTCCCAGCCCGTCCAGCACCGGCACCCCGGCTTGCGCGGCGAAGGCGCTGTCGGCGGCGCCGCCCGTGCTGACGCCGCGCAACTCAAATCCCAGATCGGCCGCCGCGCGGATCGCCAAGTCTTCCAGACGCGCGACCGCGTCGCTGCGGGGCATGGGTGGCGAGGCCAGGCGATGCTTCACGGTGAATCGTATGTCATCGACCGCCGGGCGCGCGAATATCCCCTCTATATCGGCGACAACGCGATCCAGGTCGCGCTGTTCGAAGGCGCGGATGTCAATGCTCGCGCTGGCCTGATCGGGCACCACATTCGGCATAGTGCCGCCGCCGATCATGCCGATATTGATAGTGACCCCGCTCGCGGGATGCGCCAGCGCCTCGGCTTGCAGCAGCCGACGCAGCAAGCCGCTGATGGCGTTACGCCCCTTTTCCGGCTCGACGCCGGCATGCGCGCCCCGCCCTTGCGCCTCGACGCGCATCACCACATTGCCCTTGCGCGCGGTGACGATATCGCCATTTTCCCGCGCCGCTTCCAGCGTTAGCACGGCGTCAGCCCCCGCCATTGATTGATGGATCAACGGGACTGATGTCCGCTCGTCCACCTCTTCATCGGCGACGCAGAGCAGCGTCAAGGTTCTGAAGTCGTCAAAGCCGATCGCTTTCAAGGCTTCTATCGCAAAAATCCCGGCCAGCAATCCCGCTTTCATATCGCAGGCGCCGGGTCCCAACAACCGGTCGCCCGCCCGTTTCAGCGGCCGCAGCGCCGCCGTGCCAGGTGGATACACCGTATCGCTGTGCCCAAGCAGCAGAATCTGGGCGCTGCCATGGCCCCTCAAGCGCGCCAGCAGGTGATCGCCCGTGTCCGGTTGCGGGAAGCGCTCGATGGAAAAGCCCATCGGTCCAAGGCGCCCCTCCAGCCAGTCATTGACGCGATTGCAGCCCTCTTTGTCGTAGGTGCCGGAATCAATCGCTACCAGAAGTTCGAGCTCCGCCAGGTAGCGATGCAGTTGCGAGCGCAGATACTCGAGGATAGTCATCTATTCCCGTCTATTCCCGCAATGCCGCACCAGCGCAAGACGACGCCGGCGAATACCTTGGCTGTCTCGATCACCGAATCCAGTTCCACGTATTCGTTGTCGCCGTGCAAGCCCGCGCCCGCCGGACCCAGGATGATCGGCGTCATGCCGGCGCCGGCGTAAAAGGCGGCGTCGGTCACGGCGCGCTTGCCGGTCAAGACCGTTTCGATGCCCAATTGCCTCTGGGTTTCCCGCACAGTTTGTATCAGCGGGTGATCGGGCGGCGTGGAAAAGGGCGGAAAGTCGATATTCGCCAGATGCCAGTGCAAGGTTGGCGGATGATCGCGCAGCCAGGGATCGGTGCGCGCAAAAGCCGCCACAAAGGCTTCAAATTCGTCCCGCACTTGCTGGAAAGTTTCAGTCGGCAGATACTTGAAATCGAAGTCGATCACGCAGACATCGGGGATCATGGCCGGGTTGGAGGTGATTTGCGGCAGGCCGTCTTGGCCCAGCCCAACCCCGCCGACCATCACGCCGGGATTGATGGTGGTGATGCCCGGCGGCATCAGCGGATGATGGCGATCACGCGCCCATTCGCGCTCCAGTTCGCGGACCGCAGCCACGAACTTCACGCCCTTTTCGATGGCGTTGACGCCTTCGGCGTTTTCCGCATTCAGCTCCGGCTGCGGGTAGATCTGGGCGAAGCGCCAG
This sequence comes from Chloroflexota bacterium, assembly GCA_026707745.1. Classification (GTDB taxonomy): domain Bacteria; phylum Chloroflexota; class Anaerolineae; order Aggregatilineales; family Phototrophicaceae; genus UBA6055. The sequence continues at coordinate 146,784 of JAPOWG010000036.1, read as the reverse complement.
CCGGCGTGCGCGGCCCGCCCGCGAATGGTGACCCGCAGCCAACTGAGCCCGCCCTCCGCCGCGTCGATAAAGCCCGATGTCGGTTCGGCCACGATGACGCCGTCGGCGCGATAGCCGCGCTTGATGACATCCCGCGTACCCGCGAAGCCGCCCGCTTCTTCGTCCACCACGATATGCAGTTGCAGATCGCCCTTGAGAATAACCCCGGACTTGATGATCGCCTCGGCAGCCGCGATGAAAGCAGCCACGCCGGCTTTCATGTCAACCGATCCGCGCCCGTAAAGCTTGCCGTCGACCATGTCGCTGCCCCAGGGGTCATAGTTCCAGCCGTCCCGGTCGCCGATGGGCACGACATCAATGTGCCCGTTGAAAGCCAGGCTCCGTCCTCCGCCGTCCCCGCGACGCCCCGCCACCAGATTCGGTCGGCGCGCTTCCGCTTCCCAACGCCTTACATCCAGCCCCAGTGCCTTCAGCTTGGATTCGAGATAGTCTTGTACTTCGCTTTCCTGGCTGTTTTCCGGGTCCGCCATGAAGCGCGGATTGACGCTTTTGAAAGCCACCATGTCCCGCGTCAGCTTGATAATGTCGTCGCGCATCGCATCGAGGTGACGGTAAACTCCCGTTTCAATCGCGTCCATTGGCCCGTGTCCTACCCGCTCAAGGGCAGATTCTGCCCGGCGGCGCTGCCACCGTCGACGATCATGACCGAGCCGGTGATGAAATCGGCTTCATCGGATGCCAGATAGCGGACCATCGCCGATATATCATGCGGATAGCCGATGCGCCCGCGCGGCGTCATGCTCACCAAGGCATCAATATACGCTTGATCCAAGCCCCAGTCCGGCACCTCGACCAGGCCGGGCGCCACCGCGTTGACTTGAATATTGTGCTCGGCCGCTTCCAGCGCCAGCACCTGCGTGAACATCGAGATCGCCGCCTTGGACGCGCAATAGTGCGAAGCGCCGACCCGCGCGCGGATCGACGCGGTCGAACTCATGTTGATGATTTTCCCGCCGGACTTGACGCCGATCATCCGCCGCAGCGCCGCACGACTGAGCAGGAACATACCCTTCATGTTGATATCCCAGACGCGGTCCCATTCCTCCTCGCTCATGTCGACGATGGGGCAGTTGGGATAGATGCCGGCGTTGTTGACCAATATGTCTGGCGCTCCGAATTGGGCGCTCAGTACGTCCATGATCCGCTCGATTTGCGCGGCGCAGCGTACGTCCGCGACCAGCGCCAGCGATCTGCCGCCGGCCCTGGCGATTTCCGCGGCCACTGACGACGCCCGCTCGCCGTCGACATCGTTGACGCCGACGCACGCGCCCTCGGCGGCGAAATCCAGCGCGATCCGCCGGCCGATGCCGTGCCCGGCCCCGCTGATCAAGACCGTCCGCTTTTGAAATCGGGACGGCATCGTCATTCGATCCACTTGGCGGCTGGCATATCGGTGTTGGCGCGGGGCAGGGTGGGCGCGACATCCTCTTGATGGCAGTAATCGGCGATCTCGCTCAGCTTCGCCCACCATACGCGCGGGAAACCGCGCATGTATCGAATCAAGCGTTCCAGCACGATCAAGCCGGAGGGACGTCCCGCCAGGAAAGGGTGCATGGTCATATTGAAGAGCCCGCCGCGCGCGAAAAGTCCATCGAACTCGGCAGTGAAAACTTCCAAACCGATCGAGGGCGGGTTAATGCCGTTGCCGATCGCCGGCACCGATACAAAGCCGAACTGCACCCAGTCGTCGTTGCGCCAGCTCACCGGCAGTTCCAGCAGATCGCCCTCGGCCGTTTCCACCCAGTAGGGAATGTCGTAACCCATTAAGCTGCTATCGAACCGGAAGCCGTAGCGCTTGAGCAGGGCGGGGGACGACGGTTTCAGTTCCCAAGCCGGCGAACGATAGCCGACGGGCCTGCTGCCGGTGATCGTCTCGATGACGTCGATGCCGGCGCTGAGCACCTTTTCTTCCCGCTCGTCGCTCAAGCCATCGGGGCGCTCGTGCATGAAGCCGTGATGTCCCAGGTCATGCCCGCGCGCCACGATCTCGCGCGCCAGATCCGGATGCAATTCCAGCGTGCGAGCGGGCGAGAAGAAACTGGCCTTGATCTCGTAGAGATCGAGCAAGTCGAGGATGTTCGGCATGCCGACATTCGGCCCATAACTGAACTCGGACATCAGCGCCATGCGCTTGGTGGCATTGGGCGGGTCGAGCATGTAGGGGATGGTCTCGCCGTCCAGGTCGAAACTGAGGGCGGCGGCGCAGATACGGTCGTTCTTCCATTTGAAATCGCCCATTGGATTCTCCTTGCGCCGGTCTATTGGCGGTCAATTAAAACTGCGGCAGCACCTCTTCGGCAAACAAGTTGATCTTTGCTTCGAGTTCGTCCCAACTCTCATGGAAGAGCCAAATGACCGCGTATTCCAAACCGGCATCTTGATAGGCTTTGAGTTCGGCGACGACCTCACCGGCATTTCCGCGCGGGACGTGACCAGGAGCGCTGTAGCCCTGCGCCGATTCACCCCTCGCCAGCAACTCGATATTGGTTCGTAGACTTGCCGTGACGGCGCGTCCATTTGCCAGCCCGCGCAATTCAGCCAAGCCGTCGCCCAATTCGGCCGGCGTCAATCCCACGGGATGCCAGCCATCGGCGATTTCGGCGGCGCGGCGGATCGCAAGCGAGCTATTGCCGCCGATCCAGACCGGCGTTCCCCGCCCCCGCGGCGGTTGCGGCGCGAAGAGCGCGTCGTCAATTGCTTTGCTTTCGCCCGTGAAAGCGCCATCGCCGTTCCAGAGCGCGCGCATCAGCGCCAGCCATTCATCAAAGCGCGCGCCGCGCTTCGCATAGTCGGCGCCCAGATAGTTGAATTCCTGCTCTAGCCAGCCGACCCCCGCGCCCAATATCAAGCGCCCGCCCGAGACGACATCAATCCCCGCCAATTGCTTGGCCAGCAGGACCGGTTCGCGCTGTGGCATGACGATAATTGACGTACCCAGTTGCACGCGTTCGGTGGCGGTCGCGGCGATGGTCAAAGCCACCAGCGATTCGATCAAGTTGCCGTAGGGCTCGGGCATGTCGGCGGGCATCAAGACGTGATCGGTGGTCCAGACCGAATCGAAGCCGAGCGCTTCCGCCAGGCGCGCGCTCGCGGCGATGGTTTCGCCACCTGCGATCGCGCCAAAGTTGGGAAGCAATAAACCAAACTTCATCGTGTCCTACTCCTCTTTCAAGCTATCAGGGGGCCCCAAAATCGTGCGGCGCCTGCCGACTATGCCAGTCGTGCGCCCCCTCATAGGCGTAGGCGATGCGGAACAAGGTCGCCTCGTCGAAAGGACGTCCCAGCAATTGATAACCGATGGGCAAACCGTCCCGCGTGAAACCGCCAGGCGCGCTCAGCGCCGGCTGCCCGCCCAAATTGGCGGAGAATGTGTGATGAATGATCGAGACCATCGGCGTTTCGCCGATGTCCATATCGACGCGCGGTTGATGCAAGTCGGTCAGTCGCGGCGCCGGCAGCGGCATGGTTGGCGAGATCAAGGCATCGAGCTTCTCGCCGCGGAAGAGCTCCTTCATGGCGCTGCGATAGCGCTCGCGGGCGCGCAGACCGGTGACGTAGTGCGTAGCCGGGATTAGCTCGCCCATTTTCAGTGTGGCGCGGGTGGCGGGATCGTAGAGATCGCCCTTCTCGCGCAGTCCCTGCCGGTGATAGGCGCTCGCTTCCGCCATCATCACGGTGAAAAGCGTTTCCGGCGTCAATTCAAATTCGGGCAAGCTGATCTCGATGATCTCCGCGCCCATCCCCGCCAACTCGCTGATTACTGCTTCAGTAGCCGCGCGCACGTCATCGATCACCCCGGGATAGAGGACATATTCGCGGTCGATGCCGATGCGCATGCCGTGAACGCCCTCGTCGATGGCGGCGCTGTAATCCGGCACTTTTTGTCGCGCCGACGTCAGATCCTTGGGGTCGTGTCCGGCGATCGCGTTCAGCATCAAGGCGTTATCCAGGACTGTACGCGTCATCGGACCCACATGATCCAGCGTCCAGGACAGCGGAATCACGCCATAGGCGCTGACGCGCCCATAGGTCGGCTTCAAGCCGACGATGTTGTTGATCGAGGCCGGGATGCGGATCGAGCCGCCGGTATCGGTGCCCAGCGCGCCAAATGCCGAGCGGACAGTGACCGCCACGCCCGATCCCGTGCTGGAACCGCCGGGGTAGCTATTCAATTCCCAGGGCGAGCGCGTCGGCGGTTCGTTGACGCCGTAGGCGAATTCATGCGGCAGGGTCTTGCCGATCATGATGGCGCCGGCTTCGTCCAGCTTGCGCACCACTGTCGCGTCGAAATCGGGTAGGAAGCCTTCCATGACTTTGGAGCCGCACTCGGTGGCGACGCCCTCCGTGAAAATAATGTCCTTGATGCCAATTGGGATGCCATGCAAGGGTCCGCGATAATTGCCCTGGGCGATCTCTTGATCGGCCGCCTCGGCCTGCGCCAGCGCCGCTTCTTCCGGCACCGCCGCATAGGCGCGCACGGTGGGCTCGGTGAGCCTGATGCGCTCAAGCGTGGCTTGGGTCAAAGCAAGCGATGTCGTGTCGCCGGTTTGTAGCGCCTCCGCCGCTTCGCTGATGGACAAGTTGATGAGATCCATTGAATCAGTCATACCAGCCGGCATCCATTCGCAGTATCGGCGGAAAGTCTTCCAGGTCAAAGGCTTCCAGGACGGCGATCGACGGCAGTTGATTCGATAATGCCGCCGCCAGCCCCTCGAGATCTTCACCCCCCACATCCACGTCAAACAACGCCGCCAGCGCCGCGATTTGATCCGCCTTGATGTTCAGGTCGGATTTGCTTCTTCCATAACTCATGTGGATCTCCTCTTCATTTTGTCCTGCCGGTCCGCCACCTGGGGCGATTACCCGGCGTAAATGCCATACTCCCAGATTTTCTCGGCCATGCGCGCGATGGTATCTTCCAGGTTTTCCCAGACCCCGCGATGCCCGGCCACCAGCACGCTGATGATGATGGGCGCCGCCTCGTGCGATTCGATCACGCCGACATCATTGGCGATGAAGGGGTTGAAATCTCCCGTTTTGTGCGCCACTCTGGCTTCCGGCAAGTACTTCGGCAGGCGCGAGCGAGAGATTTGCATGCCCAGTATCTTCCGCATCGCGGCGCATGATTCGGGGCTGGCGCAGCCGTCCGTCCAGATCATTTCCAGCAGCTTGCCGATGCAGCGCGCCGTGGCGCGGCTAAAAGGACGCCCCGTCTCGAAGTGGAAGCGCTCGCGCGCCCTTTCCCACTCGGCCGGGGACATCTCCGGATAACCGGCGCGGAACAAAGCCGCCGGACCCAATTCGCCCAAAGCCGGATTGATCGACGCCGCCAATGCCGAAAACCAGTCGAAGCCGTTTCCCATGACATCAATATCGGCCAGACCCAATGCGCGCATGGTCTCATTAACGGCATCGGGCCCGCCTGCCGCATCGTAACAGTAATCAGTGGCGGTATTGTCGCTTTCGATGATCATCAGTGTGGCGGCATCGCGCAAGCTGAAGACCATGCCATCGTCCATCGCGTGGAGCACACCCGTGCCGAAACGCTTGTAGCGCGTCTCAAGACTGTACTTTTGAGCCAGGTCAAGCGCCCCTGTATCACAAGCGCGGAACAGCGTCACCAGCAGCGGGATCTTGATCACGCTCATGGTATCCATCATGGTGTCGGCGTTAAAGGCGATTTCTTCGCCGGAGCCGGTGAATTTCACATAGAGCGCCCAGTCGGCGCGCACGCCCAGCATGAGGCGTTGCAGGCTCCGTTCCAACTCGCTATACATGGCGCGCCATGCCTTAGCGCCGCACCACGCCGCCGGCGAGCCCGAGCGTCGCGCCAGTGATGTAGGCCGCTTCGTCCGATGCCAGGAAGGCGACCAAGGCGCCCATCTCTTCCGGCGTGCCGTGGCGCCCCAGCGGCACCAGATCCCAAACGCGCTGGACTTCCTCTTCGAAGCTGATGCCGGCATGCGCCGCGCGCTGCCGCAAGCCCGCCCATTGCATCTCGGTGGCCATATAACCGGGCGCGATGCTATTGACGCGGACATTGTGCGGCGCCATTTCCAGCGCGAAAGCCAGGGTCAAAGCGATAACGCCGGCTTTGCTGCCGGAATAGGCAGCGACGCGTGGATAGGGTTCTTGCCCGAATATTGAACTGACGGTGATGATGTTGCCCCGGCCTTGTTCCCGCATGACGCGGCCGGCGTATTTGCAGGTCAAGAAAACGCCGCGATAGTTGACGTTGACGATCTCCTCGAAATCCGCGATGTCCAAATCGACCAGGTCGACTTCGACGCCGCCAATGCCGGCGTTGGCAACAGCCAGATCAAGCCCGCCAAAGCGAGCAATCCCCAGGCTCACGACCGCTTCGGTGACCTCAGCGCTGGCGACATCGTGCTCGACGGCGATGATGCGCTCGCTGCTAAGGCCCAACTCGTCGATGATCGCCGCCGCAGTTTCGTGAATCGCCGGATTGGCGTCGGTCATCAGAACCGACCAGCCGTCCTGCGCCAGACGCCGGGCAATGCCCTCGCCCAAGCCGCGGGCGGCGCCGGTGATGAAGGCTCGTTTTGTCTGCGCTTCTTCTGCGGACATCTGCCGAACCCCTGGCTCGTCTACGTAATCTGCGACTGCTCTTCGGTCGCGGTTCCCTGCGCGTCCCGCGCGCGGGCGCTGAATCGCTTGATCAGTCCCCAGACGCCTTCAGGAAAAAAGCGCATTGTCAGCACAATGAGCACTGCCACGAACATGAAGCGCACTGGTCCACGTGAAATGCCGAAGACATCCGACATCCAGGCGCTGGTTGCCATCAGCTCGCTGACAAAGGTCATGACCACGCCCACCAGGACCGGCCCATAGATAGTCGCCACGCCACCCACCAGCACCATACTAAGCAGCAGGGTCGTCAGGGAAAAACCAAAAATATCGGGTGAGGCGACAATCAAGAAATGGGCGTAGACGCCGCCCGCCAAGCCGGGAAAAATCGAACTCAGCAAGAATGCCAGCAAGCGCTGCCGCGCCAGCGGAATGCCGCGGGCGACCGCGTATTCTTCGAAGTCGCGCAGCGCGATCAAGCTCAAGCCAAAATCCGATGTCACCAGCCGCCGCAAGAATATCGTCGAGCAGAGCAGCAGAAATCCGACCAGATAAAAGTGGGCGAACCTGCTCTTGCGGAAGAGGAAGTCGCCAATCTGCAATTGCGGCACCCCAGTCAACCCTTGCTGGCCGCCGGTTATCAGCGGCTGACTGAGCAGAAGCAAGAGCACCAGTTGGCTGCATGCGAAGGTCAGCAGCGCCACATAGATGCCGCGCAAACGGATCGCCGGGATCGAGACGAGGATGCTGGCCAATGCCGCGGTCAACCCGCCGGCAGGGATGCCAAGCCAGGGCGATATGCCGTACTTTACGGCGAGGATTCCACTGGTATAAGCGCCGATGCCAAAAAACGCCAGATGCGCGAAGTTGAAGACACCTGCGTAGCCCAGGGTCAGATCCCAATTAGAGGCGACGATGGCGTACAGCATGCCTAAAATCGCCAAATGCATGAGAAACTTATCGGTAACCACATGCGGTATCGCAAGAAATACGGCGATTCCCAGCGCCCAAATGACGTAACGGATGTTGCGGCGCTCGTCCATCGGCGTCATGAGTCCTCACCGCCCATCAATCCGCGCGGTCGGAATATGAGAACAATAATGAGCGTGGCAAAAAGCACCACGGGCGCCCAATACAGGTCAATGATGTAGGCGCTCGATTCCCGGATAAAGCCGATGACATACGCGCCGACGATGGTGCCGGGCAAGCTGCCTAATCCCCCGAAAACAACTACCACAAATGCGAAGAGCAGTTCTTGCGCGCCCATGGTGGGCAAGATGAAGAACAGGCCGCCCAGCATGACGCCGCACAGTCCCGCCAGGATAGAACTCACGACGAAGGTCAGCGGATAAATCTGGCTGACATTGATGCCGACGAGGTGGGCAAAGTCATCGTTTTGAGCCACAGCGCGTATCGCCAGTCCCAACTTGGAATGTTTCAAGAATAAGTGCAGTAAAAACAATGTGAGGGGCGTTAATACAATGATCAGTACTTCTTGCAAGCCGATTGCGGTTTCCAGGATTTGCAAGGGAGGTCCCTTCAAAATGCGATCCAGCTGTTTGTAGCGCGGACCGAATATTACCTGGACGCCGTTCTGCATGAAGCTGGCGCCCGCGATGGTGGTGATGATGACGACCAGGTCGGCGCCGGGCTTGCCGACAAAGGGCTTGACCAGCAGAACGTACATGATGTAGCCGACCAGACCGCAGCACAGAATCGCGAAGGGCACACCAAGCGCGAGTCCGAATCCGCCTTTGATGGACAGTATCCACTCCCCCAGCGGCAAGAGCAGACCGCCGAGCGCGCCCGCCTCCTCGCCGTTGGCCACGATCGACTTGCCGATCGGCTGCAGCGCTTTGGCGATGCCGCCGCGGTTGGAAACATACCAGGCCGAATATGCCCCGACCATCACCAGCGCGCCGTGAGCGAAATTGAACATGCGCACCGTGCCCCAGACCAGCGATAAACCGCTCGCCATCAGCGCGTACAGTGACCCGGAAACCAGTCCGCCGGCTATAATCGCGACAATCGCTTCCAAAGTCATCAGCTAACCTTTCCGAAGTACATCTCCAGGATCTCGGCTTGATCGACTTGCGAGACATCCGCCGTCTCCAGCGAGACGGCGCCTTTTTCGATAAGGTACAAGCGATCGCAAATGCCCAGCAAGAGCTCGACATCCTGATCAACCACGATCATGCTGACGCCGGTCGCGGCGATCTCGGCGATGGCGCGCGCTAACTCCTCCTTGATCAACGGCGCCAGGCCAACGCTTGGTTCGTCCAGGATCAGCAACTCGGGCATGCCCATCAAGCCGACGGCAATTGAGAGCATTTGCCGCTCGCCCCCGCTCAATGTCCGCGCGCGCTGAGAGCGCCTTTCCTTAAGTCGCGGGAATAGCGAAAACACTTTCTCAAGATTGCTGGCTTTATGGCTGTCGCTGCGGCTGACGTAAGCGCCCAGCGTGAGATTCTCTTGCACGGTCATCTGTGGAAACAACTGATTGCCCTGCGGCACATGGATCAGACCGCGCTCGACGATCACCCGCGGTTCAAGATTGCTAATGTCCTCTCCGCGGAAGCTTACTTTTCCCGCCTTGGCCGGGATCAAGCCGGAAACGGTGCGCAGCAGGGTTGTCTTTCCGTGCCCGTTGGGACCAAAAAGCCCCACATGTTCGCCCTCGTCGACATGCAGCGACAAGGAGCGCACGACATCAATTTTGCCGTATCCGGAAACAAGACCCTCAACCTGAAATAGCATGGAAGGCGTCCTTTCCGCGCTCGCCCAGGTAAGCTTCAATCACGACGTCGTCGCGCGCCAATTCTTCGGGCGAGCCTTCCGCCAGGCGTTCGCCGAAATCCATCACCATGACGCGGTTGGATACGCCGAAAAGCAGCGGCAATACGTGTTCGATGATGATGATGGTCATGTCTCCCCGGCTGAGCCGTCGGATCAGTTCTTCGAGCTCGCTCAATTCCGCCACGTTCAAGCCGCCCGCCGGCTCATCGAGCATCAGCAGGCTGGGACCGCTGACGATAGCCGAGGCGATCATCAAGCGCTTCTTGGCATAAAGCGAGAGCTCGCCCGCCAGACGATCCCGGTCCGCGCTGAGATCAAGATCCGCCAGCGCGTTTTCCACCGCGGCGTCATATTCATCGGGGCGCAGTTCCGTGCCGAATACCGCGCCAATGCGCACGTTTTCCTGCACGGTCAGCGTATCAAATGCGGTCTCCTTCTGGAAGGTGCGCGCAATACCCAGTTCATAGATCTCGTGCGGGGATAATCCGGTGATATCGTCGCCGCGCAAGTGCACGCTGCCGTCGTCGGCGTGGTAGGGAATACCCGTGATGAGGTTAAAGAGCGTCGTTTTACCCGCGCCGTTGGGTCCGGCGATGCCATAAATCTCCCCCTCGTTGACCTCGAAGCTGACATTATCCACGGCGACCAACTCGCCGAATTTTTTTGTCGCCTTGTCAACTGTGAGGAGCGGCGTCATAAGTTGTCCTGAGTTCAACCGAAATCACCCCACCCTGTATCCCTCCCCGACCGGCTCCAGGGTGTCTACGCGGCGAGAGGGAGGGACTTTAAACGCTCAAAGTGCGATACAAAAAACTCCCCTTCCCTCATTTTGGGGGAAGGGGTCGGGGGATGGGGGCACTTAGCCCATGTCCATCCAGGGCGGAACCCGGAATTCGCCAGTGGCGTATTTGTCGGGTTCAATTTGGATGCGTTCACCTTCCCAGATTTGGTAGAACTGGATCGGATAGTATTCCGGTCCCTGGATAGCCAGGTGGGTTTCTTGATCGAAGGTCAAGAAGCCCGCCAGCGTTTCCATCTCCAGGCCGCCAATACATTCGCCGATGGCGGCGCGATCAGCCGGGTCGCCGACTTCTTCCAGGCAAGTCGCGTAGATCATCACCTGATCATAGGCAATGACCGTGAAGTAACCGCCGCGATGCCCGTACATTTCTTCGTAGCGATCGCGTATTTCGATTACTTCCGACTTGGAATCAATGGCGGCGCCCAGATTGTTGTAGATCAAGCCCGTGGAGTTGTCGCCGGTTAGTTCGAGGAACTCTTGCACCGAAGGGCCATACTGCAGGAAGAGCAGCGAATTGGGCGGGTTCTCCATGAACTGGTTCATGAAAGCCGCGTTATTGGGCGGCGCGGAATCGGTGACAATCACGATATCCGGCTCATTTTCGCGGATCTTCGCCAGCAGACCGCGCCAGTCCGTGACCGAGGCGAAAGGAACAGTCTCGTAACCGACAACCGTCCAGCCGAGGCTTTCGAAGTGAGCGCTCATGCCAGTGGCGATAGTCGTGCCATAGGGATCGTCCGAACTGATGATGAAGGCTTCGCGATCGCGCAAGCTGAGCAAGCCCGCTTCGTTGTAGGCTTCGAGCAGTTCCGGCAGCGCGGTCTCGTAGGCGTCGTAGGAGGGCACGCGCGACCAAACCGTGCCGTAGTCTCCCGGATCCGCGGAGATGATATCGCGGGTCTGCGCCGCGTTCGCCGAGATCAGATAGGGCATATCGATTTCCGCCATCAAGTCGATCTCGAAGTTCGAAGTGCTGGCGTAGGCGGTCATGATAAAGTTGAGATCTTCGGTATTGCTGAGTTGGTTGAAGGCCGTGGTCACGGCGTCAGCGCGTTGATCAACCGTATCGGCGATGACCAGTTCCAGGGTGTAGCCGGCCACGCCGCCCGCTTCGTTGAGGTCGTCAACGGCGATCTGCGCTGCCTGGACAACATCCTGCGCGTCCGCGCCGAAGGCGCCGGTCAGCGGCACCATGATACCGATCTTCGCCACCCCCATATCCTGCGCGCCGACGATGCCCCCGACCAGGGAGAACATCAACAAACAAACTACAAATACACTGCGGATCCCTAAAGACATGTCTATCCTCACTTCCTTAAATTGATGGATCTATCGCTTCAAATCGCGCATCGTACCTGACACGACGCCAGTTTTGGGGAGTTCGCGGAAAACGCCTGAAGAGCGGCCCAGATAGCGACGGCCGCTTGTCTTGCCGAGGCAACTGAGAAAACAGCGCAGGCGCCCAAAAAACAATCTCAAAGAATGGCGACAAGTCTTTACGAAACGTTGAGCGGAGTATAACGAGTACAAAATCGCATGTCAAATGTAAACAGTTTACAGGCGCGCAAAAATCGCGTCCTTCGCCTCTGTCCTCCTCGATTCAACCGCCCGTCACTTGCTCGGCGAGACGGTCATGGACCGGAAGTGAATCTTCTCCGGTTGGAATCAAATCATGCAAACTGTCTGACAACCGGTAGGGGCCATCCGATGGATCGCCCGACGCCCGATAACTGAACGAGACGGCACTGGCAAATCGCTGGAATTCCGGGTTTAGGAACTTATGTCGAGGACCGCCTGAACGAATTCATGCGATAAGAATACACCTCTCCCAAAACACGACAATTTGACCTCTTGTCCCTGAAATTGTAAACTCTAGCAAATCTCACTTAAGAATTACCTATAACTTTACTCTATCTTGGGAGTCCAATATGAAAGTAAAGTGCGTTACATCTATATTAGTAATGTTGTTTATTTATAGTGCTGCTTCCGCGCAGAGCTATGCCATTCGCGTGACCTACAACACCAATTTGCGGACTGCCAATAGCCTCGCGAGCGGGGTCGTTGATACGGCGCCGGCCGGGTCAATCCTTCAGGTCCTCGGCCAGCAGGGCAGATGGCTGCAGATCAATTGGAACGGCAACCAGGTCTGGATGGCCGGTTGGGTCGGTCACAGCCGCGTGCAAAGCGCCCCGCAGGCGGCATCTTCGCCCCAAGTTCAAGCGCAAACACAGATCGACAACTGCTGCTTCGTCGATCGGCAATGCAACAGCGATCAGGATTGGACGGATGGCTACTACGCTTATCAGAATGGCCAATGCGCTGCGCCCGTCCAGCCCCAACCTTACTTTCAGCCACAACCGCAGCCACAGCCGTATACGCAGCCGCAGACATGGGTCCCAACCCAGCAAGGCAACCCTCATGAGATTGACAATTGCTGCCACCTGGATCGGGAATGTCACTCCGAAGAAGAATGGAGAGCCGGATATGTAGCTTTCAAGGAGTTGGAATGCTGGGATCAATATCACGCTTGGGCCAGAACCCCGGACCCAAGGTATATGCCCGCCAGCGGCAGTGACAACTGCTGTACCGCTCAGGGTTGGCTTTGCCTCAACGACGAACACTCTTACTTCGGTCGGGAAGCCTTTCGAAATTACGGGCACTGCAACCCGCGTATCAGACCGACTTATTTGCCCAACACGCGATATTATGAAGCCACCAACAATTGCTGCCACCTTGGCCGGGAATGCCATTCGCAAGCGGATTGGGATCGCGGCTTTTCGGATTTCTTGCATTTCAGATGCGAGTTCAGTGTCCCGCTCATCGATCATATCCCGGTACAGGTCGTGGGTTCGCCTGATTTCCTGAGGCATACGAGAGTGATGTTCAGTTTGCTGAAGGCGAAGTCGCCTTACTACTATGACTACGCTGCTCGTGGAATGGACAAGCACGTACAAAAGTCGCCAGCGGGGGCGAGCACGCATAATCCCTCCTGTGGAGGAGAGAATATACATTTAAGCGCGCTGCCTGATGCTATCGAGGACATTAATTGGTGGAGGGAAATGCTCCATGAAGCCTCTATACTGGTTCATGAAGCCTGCCATTGCATCCGACATCACTCAGGCCAGGATCAGCAACTCCTCGCGGAAGCCGGGCGCCACACCCTTGATCCCGACTTTATGGACGGCAATTCTGTAGTTGAAGTGCCCTGCATGGAACAGCAATTCCACGCTATCCGACAGATGGACCCGGCCGATTCGGCAACCTTCGCCAAATCCTATGCCCTTGGTATCACCTTATGGGTCCGCAGATATCCTTGGCTGGAACGCTATCTGGAAAGACCGGTCTCCCACTACCAGCATTACCTGGATGTCGGTCCCTAGTCTCCGTCGATGATCGCGCTAGGCCTTGCCGACCGGTCCGCGCTTGACCAACGCGCCGGTCTTGGCCGCGCCAAGAGGTCCATCCCGGCCCGAAAAAAATTGCCCTTGTTTGGGCTAGAACTGTGAACGTTTTGACGCCCGATTCACGGGCGTCGCCTGTCTGACGGTTTCGAGACCTCCCACATAGCGATATTTGACTACCAGTTCCAGGCAATGTAGACTTAGCATATAGAACTTAAGTATTACAGAAGATTATCCTACCTCTCGGGAGTTGGCGATGAAAGCAAGAATCATTACATCCATATTAGTAATATTGTTTTTTTGCAGTGCTGCTTCTGCGCAGAGCTATGCCATTCGCCTGACCTACAACACCAACTTGCGGACTGCCAACAGCCTCACGAGCGGGGTCGTTGATACGGCGCCGGCCGGGTCAATCCTTCAGGTCCTCGGCCAGCAGGGCAGATGGCTGCAGATCAATTGGAACGGCAACCAGGTCTGGATGGCCGGTTGGGTCGGCCACAGCCGCGTGCAAAGCCCCCAGCAGACGACGTCTCCGCCGCAAAATCAACCGCAATCTCAGATTGACAATTGCTGTTTCGTCGATCGGCAATGCAATAGCGTCCAGGAATGGACGGACGGCTATTGGGCTTTTCAGAGGGGCGAATGCCGCGCGCCTGCACAGACACAGACTCAGCCACAGCCACAAACTCAGCCGCAGACATCGATACCAACACAGCGAGACATCCCGGATGATCTTGACAATTGTTGTAACCTGGATCGGGAATGCCATAGCGAAGAAGATTGGGCAGCCGGATGGTCGGCATTCCGGAATCATGAATGCATGTATGAACTTAGTCAATATCTCAAAATCCCGGTCCCGGGGGCGCAGCCCGCGAGCGGCAGCAACAACTGCTGTACCGCTCCGGGCTGGATTTGCCAGAACGACGAACATTTTGATGCCGGGTATCGGGCTTATCTAAACTTCAAGCATTGCTCCCCGCAGGTTAGATCATGGTACATGCCTTACTACAGACATATTTACACTACCGACAATTGCTGTGACCTCGGTCGGGAATGCCATACCGAAGCAGACTGGCAGCGCGGATATACGGACTTCCGATTTTTCAGATGCTCAATCGATATCCCGGTAGTCAGCAATTTGCCAGTTCATCTACAAGGGAGCCAAGACTTCATTGATTATTGGAAAGCGAGTTTTAGTCTGCTGAAGGCGCAATCGCCTCGCTTCTATGATTATGCGATCACTGGAATAAACAGCATCATAGAGACACATCTTCCAGACGCTCACTGTACTGCGCGTTGTGATCTTGACAACACAATCTACTGTGAATTGCAGGAGCGCTACGATCACATCGACCATAAGTCGATCGCGGTCACAGCCAGCGTACTCGTTCACGAAGCCTGCCACTGTCACCGAGACATGAAAGGTTACCCTCATGGGGATACCTATTATGAAAGAGAATTGCCCTGTAATAAAGCGCAGTCGGATCTAATGAAAGAGTTGGACCCGGGCAATAGCTTCGGTGTTGGATGGGATTATGAAAGAAAAGCCAGGGAACATGGCGTTACGGACTTGCGCTATTAGCGCAGGCGCCACCGCGACCCGGCAAACCGGAGCATCTCGCTTCGTGCTTACCAACCGTTTGGGCTTCTTGACTTGATGCCATCATAGCCCGGCAAAGGCAATCTCGCCGTCTTCACGCGTACGCGCTCCTGTATTTTCGTCAGGAAGCGGCTCATCTGTTACACTCGTAGCCTGCCATGTTTCAGTTAACAACGCATAGGAGGATCTGATGACCGATCTGCTCTTGACCAATGCGCGCGTCCTTGATGTGCGCGGCGGCGACATGCTGCCCGATCGACATATCCTCATCGAGGATGGCAAGATCAGCGCCGTGAGCGAGACGGAGCCGCAGACCGATGCCGCCGCCATCGACATCGGCGGACGGGTGGTCATGCCCGGACTTTGCGATTCGCATGTGCATGTCACCGCCGCCACCGCCCACCTTTCCGCCATACGCCACTGGTCGCCCGCCTACGTGACCGCACACACGGCGAAAATCCTCGAAGGCATGCTGATGCGCGGCTTCACCACAGTGCGCGACGGCGGCGGCGCCGATTGGGGTTTGGCCCAGGCCGTCGACGAAGGCTTGATAGCCGGACCTCGGATTTTCTTTTGCGGTCACGCCCTGTCGCAAACCGGTGGCCATGGCGACATGCGCAGCTCCGGCGATGACGGTATCGGCTACAGTTGGCTGACACCGGGCTTGGGCTGGGTCTGCGATGGACTCAGCGAATTGCGCCGCGCCTGCCGCGAAGAAGTCCGCCGCGGCGCTCACCATATCAAACTGATGTGCTCCGGCGGCGTCGCCTCTCCCACCGACCGCATCGACAGCACCCAGTTTTCCGAAGACGAGATCCGCGCGGCGGTTGAAGAAGCCGAAGCGGCCAACCTCTATGTCATGGTCCACGCCTATACCGCCCGCGCTATCAATCGCGCCTTGCGCTGTGGCGCGCGCACGGTGGAACACGGCAACCTCATGGACGAAGAAAGCGTCGACCTCCTGCTGGAGAACGACGCTTATCTGGTGCCGACCCTTTCGATCTATCAGGCGCTGGCGGACGAAGGCATCGAGGCTGGCTTGCCGGAAGAACTCTATAGAAAAGTCTTTGATGTGCTGGACGCCGGCAAACGCGCGCTTGATATGGCCTATAGCGGCGGCGTGAAAATGGCATACGGCACCGATCTCCTGGGCCAGATGCACCGCCGTCAACTGGACGAGTTCGCTATCCGCGGCGAAATCATCCCGGCAATTGATGCGCTGCGCGCAGCCACCTGCAATGGCGCGGATCTGCTCTGTCGCAGTGGCGAGTTGGGCGAGGTCATCCCCGGCGCGCATGCCGATCTGCTGGTGATGGACGGTGATCCGCTGGCGGATCTGCGCGTGATGACCGAGCCGGAGACAAACCTGCGCATCATCATGAAAGATGGCGTAATTTACAAGAATACCTTGAACTAAGCGCATCTTGCCGCCAATCCCTTGCGGATCGCAGGGCAATCGCTTCAAATTCATATTGTGTGGGCCATCGATAACTTCATTTTTCGTAATCTGTAGGGGCGTTTCGCTGAAACGCCCGCAATTTCAAAATCATGTTACACGGGCTACTCGCCCCTGCGCCGCCTCTATTTTGGCAGTCAAGAGGGTAAATCTCGGTGTCCTCGGTGTCCTCGGTGGTTAGATTTCAGGTGTAATGACTCAATTTGATTTATGGAGCCAAATATGGACGGACAAGACTTATTGAATCGCCTTAAAGACGACAAAATCGAAAACCTCTGGGTGACTTACCACGATTTCAATGGGCGCGCTTGCGCCAAGACGATCCCAAAAAGCCGATTCGCTGAGGTCGTCGAGAGCGGCGTGGTATTTGCCCGCGCCAATCTGAGTTTCGGCGTCGATGATCACATGGCGCCCGATGGCATCTGGCAGGCGCAGACCGGCGACTTCCTGGCGCTGCCCGATCCCGACGCCTATTGGAAATTGCCCTATCTCGACAACACAGCCATCGTGCTCTGCAATATGATGACCGAGGACTATCAGCCCTTTGACGCTTGTCCGCGACAGATCTTGGGGCGAACCCTGTCCCTGTTCGCCGGGCAAGGCATCGAAATCACCGCCGCGCTGGAAGCGGAGTTCAGCCTCTTCGCCAAGACGGGGGATGGCGATGTTGCGCCACCCCGCGCCGGGGGCATGTTCACCGTCGCGGGCTTGAATCAGTTTGCCGATTTCTTGCACGACATCGTCGCGACCCTGGAATCGATGGGCATCCAGGTCGAGCAAATGGGAAAGGAATACGGCGCCTCGCAGTTCGAATTCTCGGTGCGCTACGACGCGCCGCTGGCGGCTGCCGATCGCTATCTCATTACTAAAGAAGTCACGCGAGCGCTGGCGCTGCGGCGCGGACTGATCGCCTCTTACATGCCAAAACCTTTCACAGAACTGGCCGGCAACGGTTTACACGCCAACCTGGCGCTTTGGGATAAAGACTCCGGCAGCAATCTGCTGGCGGGCGAGGGGCTGGAAAATCCCTTGAGCGAAACCGGTCGGCATTTCATCGCTGGCTTGATGGCGCACGCGCCCGGCATCTGCGGGCTGGGCGCGCCCACTGTCAACTCCTACAAGCGCTTGCAGCCTGCCTCCTGGGCCCCCGCGCATATCGCCTGGGGCGTGGGCAATCGCGGCGTTTTGCTGCGCGTGCCCGATGTCAACAAGCGCTGCCGCGTCGAATACCGCGCCGGCGACAATACCTGCAATCCCTATTTCTTCTTGACAGCGCTGCTCGCCGCTGGCTGGGATGGCATGCGGAGCAAAGCCGATCCCGGCCCGCCTTTCAACGATGAAGATGTCGGGCATTTCAGCGAGGCGCAGAGCGCGGCGCAAGGCATCCAATTCCTGCCGCGCAGCTTGCCCGTCGCCCTGGATGCGCTGCAAAACGACGAGGTGCTGATGTCAGCCCTGGCGCCGGTCGCCGGGGCTGAGTTCCTCAAGGTCAAGCGCCTGGAACTGGAAACTTACAATTTGACCGTGCACCCCTGGGAGCGTGAGATGTACCTGGAGGCGCCCTGATGCTCGATTTCAGCGATTTGCCGGTGGTCGATGTGCATTGCCATCCCTATAGGCGGGCAGACGCGCTCAGCCCGGAAGAATGGGTGGATGCCCTGGCCTTTGGCGGCGGCTCGCCCGCCTATCTGCAAGAAGGGGGTATCGATGTTGACGCTGCCGCGCTAACGATGTTGGGGCGGCTCAAGCGCGATACGCTCTACTTCCGCTTTATGCTCCATCGCCTGGCGGAATACTTCGGCGTGGCGACGACGGTTGATGCCGTAGTCGCCGCGCGCAACCGAGCGATCGCGAACGAAGGATACGCGAATTATGCGGGAAGGCTGCATCAAGCGGGCAGGATCGAAGCCTTGATCGTTGATGACGGCTATCCGCTGCCGCAGATCAACCTGGACAAGTTCCGCGCCGAAGTCGGCGTCGAGGTCCTGCCGGTCTTCCGCATAGAAGTTTTGATTCAAGACCTGCTGGACGACGACTGCGGCTGGTCGGAATTCCGGCAGCGCTACGATGAGTCCATCGCCGAGGCCCTGGGCAACGGGGGCTACAGAGGTCTTAAGTCGATCATCGCCTACCGAACGGGACTCGATATCGATCCCGGCAGCCGCTCGCCCGATCAAGGTCGGGTCGCGCTGGATAGGCTTCGGCGAGCGCGCGGTCGCGGCGACGATCCCGTCAAGCACCTGCGCGACCATCTGTTCTGCCGCGCCATCGAGCGCTGCATCGACTTTGACGTACCTTTCCAGGTGCATACCGGCATGGGCGATTGGGAGGTGCATTTGGCGGCCTGCCGCCCGGCGCTCTTGATGGAACTTCTGCGCTACCCGGCCTATCGCGCCTGTAAATTTCTGCTGGTCCACACCGGCTATCCCTATCACGGGGAAGCCGGCTACCTGGCCAATGTGCTGCCCAATATCTGGTGCGACATTTCAGAAGGCTTGCCCTTCGCCGGAAACGCGGGCAAACGCATCATCGCCGAAGTGCTGGAAATGGCGCCGATCTCCCGTGTCTGTTACGGGTCGGACGTCTATGGATCTCCAGAGCCCTTCTATACCAGCGCGCTCTTGGGCAAACAGGCATTGGGTCAAGCCCTCGGGGAACTGGTTGACGATGGATTCTTGTCAGTCGGCGAGGCGCAGGAAGCGGCGCGCATGATCTTGGCCGACAACGCCCGCGAACTGTACGGGAATTGATGGAACCTCAAGCGCACAAAGCGCCTAATACAAGGTATCCATCACGTATTGCTCGAAGGGCTCCAGCGCATGGGGCAGGGCGCGCCGCCCCAAACCAATGCGGAAGTAGTTGCCCTCGAATTTCATGATCTTCGCCGGCAGCACCATCACCCCGGCTTCGCCCACGGCGCCATCGGCGAATTCAGAGACATCCATATCGGCGGTCAATTCGACCAAGCCGACCGTTCCCGCCCCCGGATAATGGATGCGAAAGAGGTCGTCGTGGCGATCGAAAAATGAACGCGCGACTTCGATATTCTCGTGCACGATGTTCACACAGCGTTCGCTCAGAGCTTCGGCGTTCTCCAGGGCGATCAGCGCCAGGATCTCGCTGGGCGCGCTGCCGCAGATCGTTGTATAGGACTTCATTTCTTGCATTTCATGCATCAGCCTTGCGTCCCGCGTGATCAGCCAACCGACGCGCAAGCCGGGCAGTCCGAAGCACTTTGACAGCCCGCCCAGAACGACCGCTCTGTCATAAAGTTCGCAGGCCGAGGGCAGGCGCTTCGCCGGGTCCTGCTCGGCGAAGCGATAGATCTCATCGGAATAGAGAATCAGATCATGCCGCCGCGCCAGGTCGACAAGTCGCTCGAATTCAGCCTGTTCGAGCAGGGCGCCGGTAGGATTGTGCGGAAAGTTGATGATGAGCATCTTGGTATCCGCCCGGACAAGGCGTTCAAGCGCGTCGATGTCGAAGCTCCAGCCCGTCTCGCCGCATTCCGCGCGCCAAAACGAGACCTCGCAGCCGATGCCGACTCCGATTTCATATAGCGACTGAAAGCTGGGGAAGATCGCGACTACATGATCGCCCTCGTTCAACAGGGCGTTCATCGGTACGTATATGCCTTCTTCCGGCACGACTTCAAGCACGTGGTCCGCCTCGATCCCCTCGTCATGCAGGTCGGCGATGGCGCGGCGCAATTCGGGATGCCCTTGCGATTCGGTGTAGCCCAGCCATAGATTCTCGAATTGCCCGCGTCTCTCCGGGCTGGCATAGTCCAGGATCTCCGGCAGCGTCAGCGGCTCGCAGTCGGAGGAGCTGATGCCATGCGGCGCGCTGAACTCGTGCTGGCGGAAGAAGTGTTCGATTTCGAATGGCGGGAGTTTCATGCTGGAAGCGCCTCGCTCTGTGCTTGAGTCGGAGCAGTCAATCAGATATGTGAACGATTTCGATACAGATGCCGCTGTGGTCGCTCAGTTGACTGTCGTCGGGAGCGTATCGGCTGATGTACTGCAAAGAGTTTACCCGCAAATCTGTGGACATGGCGACATGGTCGATGAAGTGGCGGCTGATGCCAGCGGTGGGTATCAGCCAACCGTCAAAAGTCTCTTTGCGCTTTTGGTTGACTTCACTGCGCCGGTACGGATAGTTATAGGGCGGAATCTGCAAATTGAAATCCCCTAGCAGGATGGCGCGCACGGGTTCTTTGCTATATGGCAGGAAATCTTCGCGAACCAAGCGAGGTAGGTAATCTCGGCTCAGGGCATCGAGATATTCGCAGGCGCCCTGCCAAAATGTCTTGCGCTGCTCGCCCCATTTTTCGTGATTGCGGTAATGCGCGTATGGGATGCAAATGCCGATTATCGTCCATTGCTCATAGCCGACGACGGTCGTCGCTTTGATGAATCGTCCAGGCGGCATGTCTGGCGAGCCGAGCGTGTCGACATCCTTCCAGCCGAAACGGCTCCACAGCACCACTTTTCGCGCGCCTTTATCTTCGGGCCATCCCCAATCCGATACTTCGCTGGTTATCGTGTGACCGTCGTCCGGCATGGACTCGGGATAAGCCTCAGTCAGACAGATGACGTCCGCATCGTATCCGGCGATGAGTTCGCGCAAACTCGCGAACTTTGGCGCGCCCACACGCAGCCGGTCCGCCTGCGTATTCCAGTTCAGTATTTTCATGCGACTGTCGCCCCTCTAGTGAGTCGTACGACTGTTGCCAATCAAGGTAAATCCACACCAATACAGACGCCGTTGTGGTCGCTGAGGGACAGAATATCCGTTGAGAAGCGGCTGATAAAGTCCATGTAACGCACGCGGAAGTCCGATGTCAGCGCTATATGGTCAACCATGGGTTTATCCAGTCCTACTGCCCTATAGTCAACGGCGGTTGGTATCGACCAGCCGGTGAAGGTTTCTTCCCGCTTTTTGTTGACCACCATTGAGGGATACGGGTACGTTCTTGGCGGAATCTGCAAACGGTAATCTCCAATCAGCATTGTGCGTTCTTGATATCTTGCTTGCGGCAGGATGTCTTCTCGCAGCGCGTCGAGGTATTCAATTGCGCCTTGCCAAATGGCCAGCTTCTTTTCCCCCCAGGAGTCGTGGTAGCGATAGTTATGGAAAGGTATGCACATGCCGACTACGGTTACTGCCTTGCCGTAAACCTGGGTCACGGCGCGGACAAATCGCCCTTCTGGCAATCGTGCCGATCCGAAATCGTCCACATCGGTCCAGGGATTTCTGCTCCAAAGCACCACCCTGCGCGCGCCGAGCCTCTCGTGTCGTTCCCAGCCGGATAAACCGCTGGTGACGATATAGCCACCGCTTGGCATTGTTTCCGGATAAGCTTCCGTAAGGCAAATGATGTCCGCTTCCCTTAACGCGATGACTACTTTGATGGTTTCGAAGCGCCAATTAACGCCACGCGGCGTGGCAATTTGTGTATTCCAGTTCAGTATTCTCATGCTATAAGCTCGCTTTGTTGAGTTCATCCTGCAGGGCCGGCAACCGCGCGAACTCCCGCCGCAAATCGGCGATGAGCCTTTGCCAGCTTGCGCTATCATTCATTTGCCGATACATCCCGCGGACTTCCCGCAATAATTTCGCGGCGTAGCCATAGCGCTTTCGTTTTCTGAGCGCTATCTCAGCACGGGCGTATTTGACATAAACTGGGATGGCCGGCGCTGGTAGTACCTGACGCGATGCTTCTGCCACAGTGAAGTCAAGGCGGTAAATGACATGGGAGGCATGGTGGAATTGCGGCTCCGAAACTTTGTCTAGTGTTACCCATGCCAAATCCCAGTCTTTTTCATGCAAGCACACCAGGGTCAGTACCTCATACGCCTGTTTTTTCTCCAGTTCGGCGACGATCTGCGGGCGGATAGTTCGCCAGTTATCGAGCGACTCCGATACCCCGCGCAAACCAATATAATGGTCGATATGCGCATCTGTACGCATCCGCTTCAATTGCCAGCGGAACTCCGTTTCCGGATCTTCCTGCTGCTGATAAAAACCGATGAGCCATTCTATAATGCGGTTGTCATACGCGCTGCCCAGCGCTCCTTCGGCAAGCTGAATCGCAGTTTGCGCTTGATCGTGGCTGCGCAGCAAATCAAGACCGCGTATTAATTCATGCGGCTTTTTCATTTTTTCGCCTATTATGCCGACGGCCTGCTCATAGCGTCCTAAGTCAAGCAATTTGCTGGCGCATAGATAATGCAATTCCTTGGCTTGAAGACGCTTTAGCGTCTCTTCAGGATCAATCGAATCGATCCTGTCCAATTTCATCAAAATACTTTCATAAGCCTCGGCGCCCCAATTGCTGGAACGCTTTTCTGCTCTGTGGCGATCGGCGATCAAGCCAACGTGTTCACGAATGCGGGTGATGTCTGCTGATTGCGCTATTTCCAGAATGAGGTCTTCCGCTTCATAACCATAGTCGATCCCGCCAAACTCGATATCCCATATCAATGTGTCCACCAGCGTATCGAGTACCTGCTGGCGCAAATCTTCATCCTTTGCAAATTTGAAGCGCGAAATCGCGTCTTTCAAGTGGGCGACGGTGTTGTTGATCGCCTCAACATATTGCCCTTCGTCATCCGTTGGATAGTCATGGGCGTTACATTCTTGGAGAATGGCGCAATAGATGGCAATCGCATCGGCATAATCGCCGCGCAGAGCATGACGGCTACCCAGGCGGGTGAGTTCGTAAACCTTGTCTTCCGCAACGCGGTCCATCCATACACCGCTGAATGCTAAAGACTGCTTAAGTTCCCGGCGAATGCTTTGCAGGTCCAAAGGCTGATTTGAGGAGCCGTCGCCTGCCACGACCTCAACAATGTCTTCGAGCTCTGGGTGGAGTAATATCATCTCTTCAATGATGTCAACCAAATCCTCTTTCTGGCGTGACATGAGCGCATCGCGCAGTGTCTCAGCTTCCTCAAAGCGTTCTGGATGATGCAGATACGTGAGCAGCAAGGCGACGATATGCTTGCAATCCCCGCCCCAATCATATTCGCAGTCGCAACTTGTGACAGCGATTTCCCCAGCCAGGATTCTTGCCCAGACGCGATAGGGTTGAGGATAGGATCCTCGGCATCGCGCGTTGATCTCATCGCCGCGGCGGACGGTCCGCGAGATAGCGCAATTCGTATACAGCGCTTCACCACGATCAAAACTTTTGCCAAAGGCGCGCGACTGGATCTGTCGCTTGGTTAAGGGGATATTGTCGTACATTGCTGCGCGCATTTTATTCATGACGCCGTTTTTCTCACCATTCCAGCGGCTGCTGATCGCGGAAGAAACCGCCGGTCGGCCCGTCATCGGGCAAGGTCGCCGCCCAAACGATGCCGGCTGCGCCATCGGGGATCGGTCGGCCGCCCTCGCCACCCATCTCGGTCGCGACCCAGCCCGGGCATATGGCGTTCACCAAGACGCCGTCCACCGCCATTTCCGCCGCCAGCATGCGCGTCAGGGCATTCAGGGCTGTCTTGCTGACATTGTAGGCCGGGGGTCCCGCGCCCATTGTCGAAAGCGCCCCGGAACCACTGCTGACATTGACGATGCGCGGCCCCGCGCTTTTCTTCAAAAGCGGCGCCAAGGCTTTTGCCATCCGCCAGGGTCCGTACAGATTGGTATTGATGGCTTCGCTGACGATATTGAAATCCGCTTCAAGCGTTTTCTGCCAATGATCGTAATGAATCGCGGCGTTGTTAACCAGCACATCCAGGCGCTCGTACTCAGCTTCAATCTCAACGCGCAGTCTTTGGAGGCTGGCGTCGTCGGTGACATCCAGTTGCATTGGGTGGATATTGTCCGCCCCAATTTCCTGGCAGGCGGCCTGCGCTCTTGTCAGATCTCGCGCTGTCAATAAAACCAGTATGCCGCGCCCCGCCAATTGCCGGCAAACCTCTTTGCCGATCCCGCGGTTGGCGCCCGTGACCAGGGCAATAGCTGACATGATATCGTTCTCCAGATTATAAATTTACAGTTCTTCCCGCAGCATCGCCGCCATGATCGCCGCGCGCTCCGGCATGGAGTCGATCTCGCCGTATTCGGTGATGGCATGGCCGCCGTCGCCGACGATGCCCATGCCGTCGAGCGTCGGTACGCCCAAGGCGGCTGTCTTGTTGCCGTCGGAGCCGCCGCCCGTGCTGCCCTCGTCGATCTCGATTCCCATGTCCGCAGCTAAACCTTGCGCCCGCTTGAAGAGCGCGGCGATCTCCGGCGTCCGTTCCATCGGCGGCACGCCGATCCCGCCTTCAATGACCAACTCGGCTTCGGGATGAATCGCCCGCAAGCTCATGATCTGCTCGTGGATGGCCTTTGCATTGGCGCGGGTCCGCGCACGCACGTTGATCTCGATGCTCGCTTCCGCCGGGACCACGTTGCCGCGCGTCCCGCCTTTGATGACGCCGACATTGGCGGTTGTCCCTATTGCATAGTCCGTCATCGCTTGCACGGCCAGGATCTGATGCGCCATCTCTTCAATCGCGTTGATGCCACGCGCGTGGTCGGCGCCGGCATGCGCCGCGCGTCCCTTGGCGGTGATATTGTAATGGCTGACGCCCTTGCGCTCGGTTTTGTATTTGCCGTCCTGTGGCGGTTCGGTGACGAAGACGACATCGTGCGACAGCGCTTCACTTTCAATTTCGAGGGCCGAATGCAGACTGCCGGTTTCCTCGTCCGAGTTGAGCATATAGCTGATAGGCTGGGCGGGGAAGAGGCTCAGCTCGCGCAGCGCGCGCAAGGCCCACAACGCGATGACGATCCCGCCTTTCATATCCATGGCGCCGACGCCGTAGATGCGGTTGCCCTCAACGCGCGTCGGCCGGTCCGCCACCGTGCCCACCGCCCAAACCGTGTCCATGTGGCTGAGGATGACCACGCCCCCGGGACCGGCGTTCCAACGGGCGCGCACGACATCGCCAACCTCTCCCTTGGGAATGACCTCGACCGCCGCGCCCAATCCGCGCAACTCATCCGCCAGGACAGCGCCCAGCGCGTCCACCGACGCTTTGTCCAGGGTGGGGGATTCCAGGTCGATCAGCTTGATCAAGTCAGCGAGCATGTCGTCTGCGTGTTCGCGCAAGTAAGCCAGGATTCGTCGGTTGGCCTCAGCCCTCATGGATTTTGTCCTTTTCCTGAAATCGAATCCTTCAAGTATAACACTTTGAAGCGCGATCTCTATGCGGCATCCTCTTCTTCGCGCGACCGTCGACCTACTGCATTTGAGCGGGCGGATAAAAACGCGGAAGCGCTATCTATCTCCGAATTTCTCAGCGATTTCGCCACTTTCAGGCGCTAAAGTGTTGTTATCTATACCTGGTCACGATGCCAGAGCCGAATGCGGAGACCTGCAGTGAATAATTTGCCTCGCATCAAGGCCGATCTGATAGCCACTCTGGATCAAGGGCGCGCCAAGTCCCGCGCGCTGGTTGAGCGACTGCCGCCGGATCTGCCAGTCCACGCTGGCTCCGGTTGGACCGTAAGCGACCTGATCATCCATTTGACCGCGCTTGAAAGCGACATGGTCGCTGCATTGCAGCATGCAATGGACGAGAAGCCCTTCAGCGTCGACCTGCGCGGACGCGGGACGGTCAATGAATTGTACGAATTGCGGCGCGCAGAGCGCGCCGGGGAAAGTTGGCAGCAACTTCTGGCGGAATGGCAGCGCGCAAGAGACCAACTGCGCGCTCTCGTTATCGCCTTCCCCATCGATAAAACCGAGATCGCGTTCAGCAATCCTTTTTTCCTGGACTACAACCTGGTGGGCGCCATCCACGCCTGTAGCGCCCATGAACGATTGCATCTGGCCGAGATGCGCGCGGCCAGCCAGGGTCAGCCTCCCGACTAACCCCGCGAGTTGTCTCTTCCTCTAATAAACCGTGATCTGCGGTAGCCGAGCAGGTTTATTATTTTCTGTGAGCGCGGTAGCCCAAATTCGCCGGTTACGCGCCGAGCGGCTTTGCCATTTCTATCAGGTTGATCCTGTTACCAAATTGGGAATGCCACTATCATGGCGCGGCGATCCATTCGTCAGCCACATTTGAAGTGCCAATGTCGCGGTCCGCTCGCCTGTTTCTAACCTGCCTGATGCTCGCGCTGAGTTTGATCCCCGCAAGGGCTCAAGACAGCATTGATATTGTTTTGCAACTGGCGCCGCGTCCGATGCCCACGGCAGTGATGATCGAGTCGGGGACGCGTTTGGAACTCTACTTTTCTTCACTCAAGCAAGGCGGCCTCGGTTTGTTGCGCCTTGCGGGCGACGGCATCGAGGACCCGCGCCTGGACTTTCTCGGTAGAGTGCGGCCATTCTTCCAGGTCGAGGACGACGCCTGGTACGCGCTCCTGATTGTTGATATGAACGCTTCGCCGGGCCTGCGTCAACTAACCGTAACGGCTGACCGCGGCCTGGAAGAAATCAGCTTCACGCGTGACATCCGCGTCGATTCGGGGCGCTTTATCTTGCAGGAATTCAATCTCCCCGCCGATCGCGCCTACCTGGTCGATCCAGCGATAGAAGCCGCTGAATTCGCGCGCCTGGACGAAATCACCAGAGAGTCGGGACCGGAGCCTTTGTGGGACGCTGGTGGCTTCGGCCTGCCGCTGGAAAGCGAGACAACTTCCCCCTTCGGCGCCTTCCGCGAATTGAACGATGGCGTCAAAACCCGTCACACTGGTTGGGATCAGCGGGCGCCCAACGCTACGCCGGTACATGCAATGGCCGCCGGCAGGGTGGCCTTCGCCGCTCCGCTGGAAATCCGCGGCGACGTCGTTGTGATTGACCACGGAGTCGGCGTATACACGCTTTATGCCCATTTGTCGGGGACCAATGTGACCCAGGGACAAGCGGTCGACGCCGGGCAAATCATCGGCCTCAGCGGCAATAGCGGGCGCAGCAGCGGGCCGCATTTGCACTGGGAGCTGATCGTCGAAGGACTTTGGCTGAATGGATTGGATATTGTTGCGCTGTGGCTGCCGTCCTGGCGCGATCCCTTCCGCTCCTGACTCAAATGCGCGGGCAAATTTCTACCAAATAAACAAAACCATGTATAATGCAGGGACAAGCGTGCCAGTGCACGACGTCGTCTTCCCGTTCTCGAGCAGCGCTTCCGCAAAGAGACGCGCACCCAGGTCTCGCGACGGCCCGACGATGCGCGCAGGAGGATATGATGCAGCAGCCAAACAGCTTCCGTTTGGTGGTTAGGCGGGGTCCGCAGCCCAATCAAACTTACGAAATCTCCAAGGATCTGACCACGTTGGGGCGCGATATCACCAATGACATCGTCATCAACGACCGTGAAACCAGCCGTCATCATCTGCGCTTGCAACGTTCTACCGACACCGTCACCGTGGAAGATCTGGGCTCGACCAATGGCACTTTCGTCAACGGCAAGCGCGTTTCCGGCGTGACGACCCTGCAAAACGGAGATATGGTCGGCCTGGGCGAAACGGTCACCCTCGCATTTGAGATCCAGCGCGGCCAACAGATGCCCGCCGCGGCAGCTCCCCCGCCCAGCGGCGCCATCCCGACGCCCGGACCGCTGTCGCCGCCGCCTGTGGAAGCGCCCCCGGCGGAAGCCTCCTACGGTCCCCCGGCCGCCGCTTTCGGCGGGCAACAACCGCTGGCCGATCCCTATTTGCCCCCGGTCGGTGAATCGACGCCGGCGCCGCCCATCGCCTATCCCGAGGGACCGCCGCAGATGCAGCAGCCGGCTTATTATGGCCAACCCCCCGCCGGCTACCAGATTCCCCCTCCGCCGCAACAGTACCCGGGTTACGACTACGACCCCTATAAAGCGCGGGACGATGAAGGCGGGTCCTCGCAATGGCTGGTCTTGGGCTGTTTTGTCTTTTTCGTGCTGGCCTTCGTCTGTTTCGGTTTCATCGGCTTGCTGCTGATCGACACGCTCAACCTCTGGTGCGATACGCCGGTGATCACGCAGATTGTGGCTGCCTTCGGCTATTGCTAAACCTCGTCATTCTCTCACTAGCCGCCCAGAGCCCATAACTGTATCAAATCGAATTTCCGAATTTCATTGAAACGCGACTAAATAGTCGCCCTTTGATCCGCGCTTTGTGCTAGCTTGTGCGAAAAGACATCAAAGGAGCGAATCGTCTTCAATTGGCTGAGTGATCTCTTCAAAGCGCGCCGCAAGCGTCTGCGCCCGGGCGCGCCGCATATCGAAAGCGTAGCATGGCGCAATAGCTTCAGTTCAGGTCCGCCGGTCGATGTCCACTCGGCGCGACTTTACGAGCAGTCGCCCTGGGTCTACATCGCCATCAACCGCATCGCGGAAGCCGGCGCCCTGGCCCCGCTCAAGGTCTATCGGCTGGCGGGCGAAAAGCGCGTCGGCATCGAGAATCATCCGCTGGAGCAATTGCTCGGCAATCCCAATCCCGTGACCAGCCGCTTCGAATTGTTCGAGCAGACGCTGGGCTCGCTGGAATTGCACGGCAACGCCTACTGGTTCCTGGCCGGCGACGCCGGCGGCCAACCGCGCGAAATTTGGGCGCTGCGTCCCGACCGCATGACTGTCGTGCCGGACAAACAGACCGTCGTGCGCGGTTATCTCTACGCCATCGACGGCCAGATGATCCCTCTGGACGCCCTGGAAGTCATCCATTTCCGCCGCTGGCACCCGAGCAACGACTACTACGGCTTGTCGCCCGTCTCATCGGCGCGCGCCGCCGTACTCAGCGACAAGCACATGGCCGACTGGAATCGCAACACCTTCGGCGTGGACAACGGCGTACCGGCCGGCATCGTCAATATCCAGGAGTTCGTCTCCGATACCGACTACGAGCGCATCAAGCGTGAGTGGCGCAACAACTACGGCGGCACAGCGCGCAAGACCGCCTTCCTGCGCGGCGGGTCGATGGAGTGGCAGAACATCGGCTTGAGCCACAGCGATCTCGATTTCCTGCAGGGACGCCGCGCCCAGCGCGACGAGATACTCAATATCTTCGGCATCCCGGTCGCCCTGGTCAGCGAGAACGCCACCGAAGCCAACGCCAAGGTCGCCGAGCGTCTCTTCATCGAGCGTACCCTCTGGCCCAAGCTGGTGCGCGTCGCCCAGAAGATCACGGGCGAACTCCTGCCCTTTTACGGCGCCGACCTAATCGCTGAATACGACGACATCCGTCCCACCGATACCGAGGCCCGCCTGGCGGAGATCCGGACAGCCTACCCGCTTTTGAGCATCAATGAAATGCGGGCTGCGTATTTCCAGTTGCCGCCTGTACCCTGGGGCGATGGCCCGGTCCGCCTCCATCCCCACAATCCCACAAAGGAAGGGCGCCTGGAGGCCGACCCAGCGGCCGCCGTGATCGACCCAGCCGCCAAGTCCGCCCTGGACGAACTGGCGCAATGGGAGCGCTTCGCCCTGAATCGCCTCGACAAACCCGACCAGACCCGACCCTTCGAGGTCCAAGCTGTGCCGGACGAACTGGCCTTCGAAGTCAGCGCGGGTCTGTTGTTTGCGCGGGATCGGGAGAGTGTGAAGTCCGTGTTTTCTGGGGCGCGCGAGGGGTTGAACTAAGGGCGCTGTAGGGGCGGCACGCTGTGCCGCCCGTTCCTCTCACTAGGTTAGCGATTCACGAATCTCGCACAACGCTTCACAGGCGGGCTGCACCCTGCCTTCTTTCATCTCAGTAGGATCAACAAAGTTATGCAATTCCAAAATAATAGTCGGCGGTAGGGGCGACCTATCAGGTCGCCCGAAAATAGCCACAAAAATACAGATCTATTGGCGATATCAAGCTAGATGAAAAGCTGTCCGCACCTCAAACCATAAAGGGAGAAGAAGAGCTGGAGCGCACGAACTCGCGCAAAAATAAGCCCCTCTCCCATTTTGGGAGAGGGGCTTGGGGTGGGGGCAATGCCGTACCGGACGAACTGGCCTTCGAGGTCAGCGCCGGCCTGCTCTTCGCGGGGGATCGAGAGGCGGTGAAGTCCGTATTTTCTGGCGCGCGGGAGGTGATTTAATTCACCGCAGACTAGGAGAATCTACGCTTTCCAATGTTGTCCTTAAGCGGATATTGACTCTCACGGCACGGGAAAAAACCATTGCAACACAGCGATTATCGCGATGAGAATTGCGATGCCCGTGCCGACGATCCACTTAATCAGCGTGGCTTGCATCGCTTGCAAGTCCTCTTTTGTTGCCAGGTGAGGATAAGCGCCTTCCAATCTTGCAACCCTTTCACCTAATTGTGGAGGCTGTTGTTGTAGCGTATCGTTCGTGATCTCCCGTGCCATTGCAGTTTCTTCCTGAATGTCTAGTGCAACGTTTGTCCGATTCTAGCTGAGATTCCAACTCAAGTCAAACATACGTTCGCTTTTCCAAATTCGCTGTTGTCTGCGTATCTGTTGTTTGCGGGGGGATCGGGAAACTGTGAAGTCCGTGTTTGCTGGCGCGCGGGAGGGGTTGGATTAGGCCACAGAGGCGTAGAAGGCACACAAAAAAGCCCCGTCCCTTGCGTTTCAGGGATGGGGTTAGGACGGGAGTATAGACCGTACAGAGTCCAGCAAAACTTGAATATCAATGTTACTGAACAACTCGCGAAGTTGATTCAGAGACACAACAAACGCGGCAAGCGCAGCCGCAATCTTTGTCAGTTTGTTGAACAGTATTTGTCTCTCAGATGGAATGTCAAACGCTTTTGCGGTCAAAGATAAGCTAGCCCCATAATAGGTAGGACGGGGCAACTCGAATTCAAAGCGACCGTCAGTGTTAAGTTTCCCCTTGCCTTTGCGTTGTGAAGAATATCGACTAACTTTGTCGTCTACGAACGAAATATATCCGTGATCAAGCAGCTTGTGCCGACAAACTTGCAACAAATCATGGAATGAACTGTCGGAAGTGTCCCTTCCATTTCCAAGATACTCTCTAAACATTTCTTCAAGCGGATTGGATACATGGTCAGGATGCTCATTTGGTGTAAGCAACCATTCACGATTCTCGTATTGGAGATAGAAAATCGCCTCAGGCCATTTGTACTCATGATAGCCCTTGACCAATTGACGCACCATCTGGCGTACAGCTTTGTCTGTAAATTGCATGTCTCAACGTTTCTATTTTGCGACTTGCTGCCAACGCTCAAAGTAGCCTCTGTAGGACCTGCAACGCAACAATCACTGCAATGCCTGTGCCGACGATCCACTTAGTCAACGTCGCTTGCATCGTCTGCGAGTCCGCCTTCGTCGCCTGATGGGGAAAACCGCTGTCCAATTTCGCTATCAGTCTACTGCGAATCTACGGTTTGGGCGGGCCGGTTCGTTCCCATGTATGTCCTGCCTCTTTCGTTGGAGGCAATGGCTTGTCACCCGCTTCAATTGTCACTTGGCGAGCGTTAGGCACTTTCCCACCACGCTTGCCTCTTTCTATGTATTCACCAGGTTTTGCCGGTATCTGACCAGGCTTTTGTAGTTTTGCCACTGCGAATATCTCCGCTTTTCAACATTCCTTACTTTGTAAAATATTAGCACATAAGTTCATTCAAATCAACGCCCGCTGACTCTCCCCATCCACACTCACATCCCCCCGCTTCCACCGACTCGCCCGCTGATGCGTCCCATGCTGCGGCGGCATATCAACCCCCGCGCCCTCAAACAAATCCCCAATCGTCAAGATCTGCAACCGCCGATACTTCTTCCCCCAAGCCGGCGACTCGTACCAACCCGCCGCCAGCGCCTCCTTGATCATCGCCTGTGTCGGCTTCTCCAGCGTGATGAACACGCCGATTGCCGCGCCCTCGCGCTCAACCGTGCCCTTCAAATCGCGGATCTTCCCCGACCCCACCTTGTGCGGCGCGTTAACAACCAGATCGTCGTAAGTCGCTTCCGCCGTTTCCCCCCAATGCCAGGTGTCCTCGAAAGCCGTGATCTGCGCTTCGCTGTCCGCGCCGCTCTCCGACTTGAAGAGCACGTTGTAATTGCGGTTGCTGTTGAAAGGCGGGTCGAGGTAAATCAGGTCGACGCAGGCATCCGGGAAGTACTCCCGATTGCGCAGGATTTCCAGGTTGTCGCCGTAGTAGAGCCGGTTTTTCATGGGCTGCCTCGCATGTGAATTGGCGCGTCTAGTATAGCATACGTAAGCCTTTTATAATCCAGTTGACAGAACAAATGTCCTGTACTAGAATTAATCTGAAGCAATCATCAGGAGAACTTGTCAAATGGCAAAGAACAAAGACCCTCATTTGGTCTATCGTCGCAAGACGAAAGACTGGTCGGTCATCAAAGAAGGAAACAAGCGCGATTCCCATACCGGACTGACCAGACAACAAGGAAAGACGAAAACCAAGGAAATCGCTGACAGAGAAGGAACGAATCCGAATCTTCACGGTAAAGACGGAAAGTTCAGCAAAAACTAACGTAATGCGGTTTTGTCAATGCACTGAATCGGTGTTTGGTGCCAGACAAATTCATCATGTTTTCTTGGAGATTTCTCGTGCGACCTGAAACCCTGTGCGACTACGAAGCAATCCTGCCAGGCAGCGCCCAACGAATCTTGAGTTTAGCCGAACGTGAGCAAATGCAACGGGCGCGCTTGGAACGAATGATTCAACTGTTCAGCTTCATCATAGCTCTGGCAATGATTGCCCTCAGCCCCTACAGCGTTTCATTGGGCTTTGCCTGGGAGGCAGTCGCCATCATTTATACTGGGATTGCAGGAGCGGCGCTCATATACATCCATAAGTAACTACGCATGCCGCCAATGAGATAATGGCTCAAGTCTGTTGACAGAAACAGGATAAAGACGCTACGATATATGCGATAGCCTATCGGTTGCGACATAGGGAATGGTCGAGGTAAACATGGCATTCGACAAGAACAAAATCGCGAATTCATTCTATCTTCCAAAATACAGCATTCTGCGCGGGATTGCCAGCTTGCTGGATTTCACGCGCTCCGAGGGCGACGAGTTTACGGATGAAATCCTGTCTCGTTCTATCGCAGATGATATGCGCGCTGATTGGGAAGCAGTTGGCGCGAGTCTTTGGTGGGCGATTGGAGAACATGAGAAGCGTGTAGCCGAAGGCGACAAGGGCTGAGCGACGCGCCAGATTCATCCTCGGGCGAGCGCGGCGATGAAATCCCCCCGTCCAGTTTGCCGTTGCCTCCCGGTCTGCTTGACAATATTCCCGAAGAGAAACGCGCTGAACTCATTCAGTTTGTCAGCGAAATAGCAGTATACTCTCATTTCTCGGGTCCGCTCCCGCCCCCAGATGAATTGAATCGCTACGATCATGAAACGCGGCAAGTTATCAGATCTGAGTCGGTTGAAAACCGACGGCACCGAACAAAAATGGAGAGCCGCAGGCAAATCCTTCTCTTTGTTTGGGACTATCTTACGCTGGGAGCCGCTTTCGTTTTGGCGCTGATATTGATTACTGGCAGTATTGACATCATACGGTCTGGTCAGAGCATAGAAGGACTGCTAGGCATAGGCGGTTCTGTGTCTTTGATTACCGGCGCGTTTCTTTTCAGAGATCGCAAACGCCGCCGGGATCGAATCGAACGAGATTCATTGTCTGCCGAACCACCCGAACGCGAAAGTGACCCCACCTAGCGATTCCTGACAGCTTCATCCCGCCAAACACCAATCTCCTAACAACTACAGAAACGCGACCATTTAGTCGCCACTCCCGTCCCGATTCCTGCTACCCTGATCTCACTTGCGCCTTAACAACCCAACTACGCGGGCACAAAAGCACGCCCTATGTCCGAAAAAACGTTCCCGTCGGCCGCAAATTGCCAATTTGCCGGAAAAACTTTTTTGCCGGCGGCGGCAAAATGGCAAACCAGCACGCTGCTCGCGCAAGGACAGTTCCCCCTTTCCAATGCTTTGGAGCAGGGCTTAGGAGGAGTGCTTGGCTTGGGCGGCTAGAGCAGCGGGCTACAGAGCGCTTCTTTGCTGGCCCCGCCTTGATTGAGGATTCATACAATGAACCTGGCGAGCAAATTCACCAGGATGCTGGTCACGATACTGGCGCCAGTCACCAAAATGCCAATAAACCACTTCAAAGAAGTGAATTGCTTCTCGATGCTGTCAATTCTCGTGTCCAGTTCACCCACGCTGGTATCCAGGGCCGCTATGTCATCTTTCAGTTCATTGCGCAGGTTGGCGATATCATCTTTCAGTTCATTGCGCAGGTTGGCGATATCATCTTTCAGTTCGCTGCGCAGGTTGGCGATATCATCTTTCAGTTCGCTGCGCAGGTTGGCGTTGTCGGTGGTCATTTCTCCGCGCAACGTGGCATATTCCGCTCGCAGGTCGCCGCGCAGCTCCGCCATTTCTGTTCGCAGGTCACCGCGCAACTCAGCAAGGTCCGCTTTGGTCGCCAAGTGCTCAAAGGCCGGATTGATCGCCGCAACTGTCTCGGTCTCGCGTTGTTCAGCCATGTTTTCTCTCGCGCATGCAACAGTCTGTAATGTAAAACCTTATTAGACGAAATGATAACCTAGGGTAGGAGAATTGTCAACTCAGCATGTAAAACCGGTAGCGGTGCATTTCGAGGATATGAAATACCTGCTTGCTCTCATAAATTCGCAGATAACCCCCTCTCCCTTTATGGGAGAGGGGGCTAGGGCTGAGGGTCAAATCAACCGATTCACGCCGTCAAAGGCCGCCGTCTTGTAACACTCGGCCAGCGTGGGATAGTTGAACACCGTGTTGATGAAGTAATCGACCGTGCTGCCGAAGGCCATCACCGTCTGCCCGATGTGGATCAATTCGCTGGCGCCTTCGCCGATGATGTGCACGCCCAGCAGCTTGTGATTCTCGCGATGAAAGATCAGCTTGAGCATGCCGATGGTATCGCCCAGGATTTGCCCGCGCGCGATCTCTTTGTAATAGGCTTTCCCCACTTCGTAGGGCACGCCGGCGCGGGTCAAGTCCTCTTCGTTGGCGCCGACTGTGGAGATCTCCGGGATGGCGTAGATGCCGTAGGGGAAAAGCTCGGGGAAGCTGTGATGCTCGATGGCGAAGGCGTGGCAAGCCGCCATGCGCCCCTGCTCCATGGAGGTGGACGCCAGGCTGGGGAAACCCACCACATCGCCTACGGCGTAGATGCTGGGGATCTCGGTCTGGTAGTGCTCGTTGACCCCGATGCGGCCCCGATGATCGGGCACGATGCCGATGTTCTCCAAGCCCAGGGTCGAGGTCGCGCCTTGCCTGCCAATGGCGTAAAGCGCCTTTTCGGTCACGATCTCCTTGCCGCTTTCCAGGCAAGTCTTGACGCCGCTGCCATAGCGCGTCTCGCAAGGTTCGATGCTGCGCACATTCTCGCCCAGGCGCAGGGTGACGCGCTGCTGCCGCATGTGATAAACCAGCGCGTCGACGATCTCGTGGTCGATGAAGGTCAGCAAGCGGTCGGCCACCTCGACCAGGGTCACGCGCACGCCCAACGTGGCGAACATGCAGGCGTATTCGCAGCCGATCACGCCACCGCCGACCACGGTCAGGGTCCTGGGCAGGTTCCCCAGCTTGAGCAAGCCGTCGCTGGTGAAGATGGTTTCGCCGTCAAAGGGGATGTGCTCGGGCTGGGCCACGGTCGTGCCGACAGCGATGATGATATGCCGCGTGGTGATCTCGTCTTCGCCCTTTTTGCCCAGGAAGTTGAGATGAACCGTGTGCTGGTCAACCAGGGTGGCGATGCCGGCGAAGAGCTCGACGCCGTTGCGCTGCAACTGGTGCTTGTTGATCTCGATCTCGTGCCGGATGACATGATCGGCCCGCAGCAGCAGGTCGTTCATGGTGATATGCTGCTTGACGGTGTAGGAGGCGCCGTAAATGGAACGCTGGCGAAAGCCGGAAAGGTGCAAGACCGCTTCGCGCAGCGTCTTGGAGGGGATGGTGCCCGTATTGACGGAGACGCCGCCGATCAGCGCTTTCTTTTCGATGACGGCGACGCGCTTGCCCAGCTTGGCGGATTGAATGGCGGCGCGGTGCCCGGCCGGTCCCGAACCGATAATGACGATATCGTAGTCGTAGCGCCGCGGTCTGGGCCGTGGCTTTGGCTTGGGCCTGGTCTGGGTGCTGGTCTTGGCTTCCTTTGGGGCGACAATCTCGGCCATGATCCGCCTCTGCAACTCGACTTGCTGTCACAATGAGCATAGCGCAGAAGCCTCCGCTGTGGCAACTCGCGCGGCAGGTCGTAGGCTCGGGATAGCGCAATCGCAGGCGGGTCGCTTATTGACGCGAGGCAGTCTGGAGAAGCCTGATGAGGCGATATCTGTGCGGAATGATCGCCGGCGGGGTTCCGCCGTCATCCGGCCTCCGATTCACGGTTGTGCACTCGGCTCAGCGCGGACGCCAGCAGCGCCGTGGGCACCGCTACGATCCCCATGCCAGTCAGGACCATCGCCAGCGTCATCAGACGTCCGGCTGGCGTAATGGGGTAGACATCGCCATAACCTACCGAGGTCAAGGATATGACCGCGCACCAAATGGCATCGAAGATATTGCTGTAGATATGTGGCTGCGCCTCATGTTCGAACTCATAAATCAGAAAGGCGAAACCGATGATGAAGACAAAAGCGACGCCGGTGAAAAGCGTCGCCTCTGCGACAATCAGTTTCAGCGCCTGTCGGTAGCGATCAATCGCGTCGCTGTAGCGCTTGATCTTCAGCAGGCGTATGATGCGTAGCACGCGCAGCAGTCTTACGACGCGTACGCTGGATACCGCGTGGACCAAGATCGGGAATATCGCGACCAGATCGATGATGCCGTAGAAACTGGTCACATAGGCGCGTTTGTTTTCCGCTGTCGCAACTCGATAAATGTACTCCGCAACGAATATCAGCGACAGCGCGGCGTCGGCGAATAAGAGCGCCGCCTGCACGTCTGTTGGAAACGAGAACGTTTCCAGCGCCATAATCGCTATCGACGCGAAGACCGCTACGCTGACAGCGATTTCGAAGCGGACCTTGTCTTGTGAGTTCATGGTTGAGTGACCTCCATTTCAAGCGGAGATGATAGCGCGGAAATCGACGCCGCGGCAAACGGCGCCAGCGTGGATGGCGCCGCTCAGGGGCTTCGTTTGAGATCTAACCCGGCTAGCGCAAGATGATTTGCAGGATTTCGCCCCTGCCGACATCAGCCGTGAAATAGCGCCCGTCCGGCGCCCGAACGATGCTATTGTTGGCTTTTAAGGGACTTTGATCGGCCGGCAGCTCTTGTGACAAATGAGTGACGGTCTCGTAGGCGCCGTCCCGGTCCAGATCTTGCAGTTGGCTCAGTCGCCCGTCGTTGAGCAGGATCAAGACCTCGCCGATGCCGACCAATCCGGAAACTTGTCCTAGCTCGTCGTTGACGTCGCGGAAAATCAGACGCCGTTCTTCCGCGATGCCGTCCTCGTCAGCATCAAGCAAGCGGTAGATTTCGCCCGCTCTTGTGCTAACCAACAGGCGATCCTCGCTGTCGAATGCCAGCGCGGCGATCACGTTGAGACGATCGCTGTCGACCGGGACTTGGCCGTAGACAACTGTATCGGCGGCGCTGGCGAGGAAGTCCGCCGGGAACGCCGTTGCGCCGGTCTCATCTTGCGCTGTCGGGCTTGCGCTTGTGGCGATAGTGGTCTGTGCCGCTTCTGTAGCGCTGAGTGACAGGGCTTGCAAAGTCGCGAAGATTTGCGTGATTTCGGCCTGCGCCGTCAAGCCTGGCTGGGCAGTCGCCGCCGCGATGTCGACGTGCGCTTCCTCGGTCGCTCGAACGTTGTGCCGGTGCAATTCGATCGCGCTGCAGCCCGCCAGCAAGGGAATCAATATCAGGATCACGCAAGGCCAGAACATCTTGGAGTCTCTATAGCATCGTCCGGATTGTGCAGGTTTGATGATAGCGTCTATGCCGATTATAGAACAGGCAGCGGCCCGCGTTCTGTTCGCTGTATCTCGTCCAAGAACAGAACACCCGGCACGACAAGTCATACAACAAGATTCTCTTGATAATCAAAGCAAAAGCGATGGCTTGTATCATTCGTCAGGCGGGATCGGCGATATCCTCAATACCCCCCGCATACATTGCGCCGGCGCAGCCCGGTCTTTATGGGGCAAAACGGAATCCTGAGCCGAATTCCCGGTGGGCTTGTGACTAAATCGGGGCGGTAGCGCTCATGCTGGAGGCGACGCGGTCACGATGAACAGGAATATGAAGACCAGAAATGTCCCTAAAACACCGAAAGAGAGCTTCACGGGCATTGCCCGACTCTCGGCAAGGTCATCGGCTTCAACCAGAACACGTCTCAACATCGCGTCCGCCAGTCGGTGGCTCAGCCAGCTCATACCAATCCCGGTGACGATCACCGCGAGTCCATAGGCCAGGTTGTCGCCGCCTTCCAACTTATAAAGACCCCGTATCACCGGCGCGTTGAGCGCCATGGCAGCGATGACGACGACGGCTGTCCCACGCCATTCCGGTCTGCCCTTGCGGATCGCGCTGCAATAGAATGACCAGATGTCGATGGCGAGCAGGGGCAGCAGCGCGGCGATCCAGGCGACGTATTGCAGGAAATCGGCCTCAAAGAGTTGGATCAATCCATAGCGGATCGCCAGGGCTAGCAACCCGGCCGCCGTCGCCGCGCCGGCGCAGCGCATTAGACGCGTGCCGATCACGCCGGCAAATGTCACGCAGGCCAGCAAATTGGCCGCCAGCAGCCATTCCGGGCGGTATAATCCGAGCCATTCCAGCCGTAAGCCGACCAGCGTCGCGTCCCAATCGATGAGCATGAGTTGCAGCCAGAGCAATAAGATGGAGGCCAGAATCAGCAGCGATAAGCCGTCGCCCAGCCGCAAGTTGAATATGCTGCGCCACCTTTGTCGCCACAATGTGGAAACGTGAAAAACCAGAGCGAGCAACTGCGTCAATACGAAGCTCGCCAACAAGATCAGGTGCGGTACGCTCCAGGCGGTGATGTCTTCACCGAATATCCAGTGCCAGAAGGGATCCGCCGGCAAGGCGTAAAGCAGAAAAGCGGCGTTTAGGATGAGCAAGCCAACCAAGGAATTCGAGCGAAATCGCTGCTGAAAGTTGCCGCGCAGGTTACGATTCAAGTACAGCAGCGCCCAAGAGCCCGTGACGATCGCCGTGGCGAAACCAAAATACATGAGCAGATGCGGCCGCCAGAACAAGTCTTCGCCAAAGGGAATGCCGTAGCTGCGATGCCACAATTCATCCCACACGCCTCCGACGGCGATCGAGAAGCCCCCGCTCGCCAGGATCAGCGCGATCACCTCCCGCGCGCGGAAGGTTAACGGTACTACTGTTGGCTGACGCAGGGTCGGTGCCAGGGGTCGTATCAGCAAATGCCAGAGCGCCAGGACAAAAGCGCAGATCACCAGGAAAAACAAGCCGGCCTGTAGCCAGAAAAGCGCGACGTTTGTCTCCGCCGGGATGCCGCCCCATACGCTAAATGCAACGAAGATGATGGCGCCAGCAATCGCGCTGAGTATCCAACCGAGTCGATTCTGTAGCGCTGCGGATATGGCGGTCACAGGGGCTCCACGATTACCTTAGGCGGGGTGGCTTAACTTATAGTACATTGTATATCGTAAATGCCGTGCGTCTAGTTTCAGCCGGGTCCGGCGCTAGGGCGCAAGAAGATGGCTGAGGAAGGCCTTTGCCTGTTTCAAACACACATGATCCCAGAACGCTTCTTGCCACCAACGGGCAGTGAAAATATATTGTAGTGATATGCGTGTAGCCTCCTTTCGATTACTGTTTTTTCTTTCTACGTTTTTGCCATTGACAAACACACGGACTTTGGCCTTTGGCAGTCGGTCCATATTGTGCTGAATGTCTACCTGCTTTTCTTTCAAACAGCAAAAGTAGTTCTCTACACAAGCCATTATCGGGTCCTCGCTCACCATATCGAGCACAAGGTCTTCCAACATTCCTTCTCTATCATCTGAGGGCAAGAGAAGAACGGCGACTTGAGGATATCCGATTGACAATTGTCGCGGGTATTTGGGATAAGGCAGCTTGCGCGTGTTGCGTCGGTTAGCTCGCCTAATATGAGTAAGCACACTGTTGAAGGCATGAGTGTTGAAATCTTGGTCGCGTACAATCCCAAGGCGTGATATGTGCTTAAAGTTCGGATCTCTCATGTATTCGCGTAAGCGTTCGCTTAGTTGATCTTTGCCGCCATAAGTCATTATGTGCAGTTGAGATGCTTGCGGATGATTTAGACGCGATACAAGCTGGCTGAAGAATGCTTCGTCGTCCGCTCCCTCAACAAGTAGCAAACATGATTTATCGTCGGGAATCGGAGTTGTCATCCGCGAACCTCGTAGTCAAAGTCGAATGTTGCTACGGCGTCTAGATCGAGTTCATTGTAGGTTACAGCTTCAATTTCACCGGTATCGCGATCACGGTCCAGGCGGTGATAGCGGAACTCATCGAGATTCCCTTCCTCGCTGAACGCTTCGTAAGCCGCCCGGATCATTTCCAGGCTGTGCGTGGTGGCGAAGACTTGGACGTCCAGCTCGCGCGCAAGTTGGCCAATGGCTTTCCAGACGTCTTTCTGCACTGAATAATGGATGCCGTTTTCGATTTCATCGATGAATAGCAAGCCGATTGAACGGTCGGTCATCGCCAGCGTAAGACTTGCCATTCTTTGGATACCTTCTCCAAGACCACTTAGAGCCAACAACCGATCTAAACCTATGTCGGCAAAGATCAGCGTTCGATAACCGTCGTAAAGTAGTTCTAAGCCTGAAATCCTAGGTTCAATTACTCGTAATACTTTGCAAAGATTTGATGTGCCTACGCTTCGCCTCAGGTCGCTAAATCGCTTTGCATTGATACGATCCCCCTGTTTGTCCCGTGTACCAATGAACTCTGACTCGAATGGTTTCTTGGAGACTCCTGTCAAACCTATCACTCTGTTGCCCACTATCAGAAGATGTTCGGTTTTGTCGGAATGTTCGGACTTAATTTGCAGCAGATCGGGTTGTGCAACCGTTGCAATGTCATCAAAAAAGAAGTCACCCACTATTTTATAATAGTCAGCGCTATCCCGAGGAAATTGTCGTAACGTGCTTGACATTGTCGTGCTGTCCAAGAACAGCGGGAGTAATGGGCGGTCGAGCGCTGCATACAATTCGATGTTATGTTCAGTAGCCAGATTCCGGAATATGGTACTCCAGTTGATAATGTCGCTAGCGTTAAGTGCGGCATCATGCTGCTCACTGTCCCACGACAGCCTGTACGCAGTGCGGAGGTTTTTTCTTAATAGGATCCTTGGATCACGATCTCCCGCCAAAATGTACATCGCCTCCATCAGAGCCGTCTTGCCAGTATTATTCTTCCCGGCAATCAAATTCACCCGACCCAGATCGTTGATCTGCAAGTCCTTGAAGCAGCGGAAATTCTTCACTCGAAACGACTTGTACATGACGCGCCTCTCTCGCCCATAGCGCTGTGACTGACCCCCATTATACATCCGCGCGAATCAAATTCAGTGCTACAATTGCCGCTCACGGTTTAGTGCTCAATCGAGCAAGACTATGACAACCATCCTCGGCATCGAAACCTCCTGCGATGACACGGCGGCCGCCGTCGTCAGCGACGGCCGCGTCGCTCATTCCAACGTGGTTTCTTCGCAGCTTGACTTGCACGCGCAATTCGGCGGCGTCTTCCCCGAGGTGGCCTCCCGCGCCCATGCCGAATCCATCAGCGCGGTTGTCAACCGAGCGATGGACGAAGCCGACGTATGCTACCAGCAGCTTGACGCCATCGCCGTCACGCAAGGACCCGGTTTGATCGGCTCGCTGCTGGTCGGCATCAACTTCGCCAAGGGACTGGCGCTGGCGACGGACAAACCGCTGCTGGGCATCAACCACCTGGAAGGGCATGTCTATTCGCTCCTGCTCGAACCCAACAACGCCGATATCCACTTCCCGGTCGTCGTCTTGATCGCCTCCGGCGGACATAGCGAACTCCTGCTGATGACCGGTCACGGCGAGTATCGCCGCCTGGGCGGCACCATTGACGACGCGGCGGGCGAAGCCTTTGACAAAGTGGGGCGCACCCTCGGCTTGCCCTTTCCCGGCGGACCGGCTATCGAACGAGCGGCTCGAAACGGCGACGCCACTGCCTATAGCTTCCCCATCGCCCAAACCGGCAGCCCCTACGATTTCAGTTTCAGCGGGCTCAAGACGGCTGTCCTGCGTCAGGTCACGGTTCAGCCGACGGGTCCTGGTCAACGAAAGCGCCGCCGCGGCGCCGAAAAACGCGCGCAACTACGCTACGATATCGATATCGCCGACGTGGCCGCCGCCTTTCAGGGTGCGGTGACTGAGGCCTTGACGCGCGTCACGATCAGGGCGGCGCGCCAGTTTCATTGTACGGAAATATGGTTGTCCGGCGGCGTCAGCGCCAATCAGATGCTACGGCATAAGATGCGGGAGGAGAGCAGGCTGCCGGTGCGCTATCCGCCCTTGGCGCTCTGCACCGACAACGCGGCCATGATCGCCGCCGCCGCTCACTATCGTTTTCTTGCGGGCCAGCGCAGCGGACTTGACTTCGAGGCCCGGTCGAGTTGGCGCTTGTCGGGGGAGACCTACGCGGAATAGCATGGTTGCCCGTACAAGAATCGCCGTCATCATGCCAAGCGCTAATCGCGCCTAATAACCCAAATCTGTGTACAATCTCACATTATGAACTCTTGAGGCGTCAGAGGCTCGGCATGAGCAGACTCAAAATCGGCATCATCGGGGCCGGCGCGGCCGGGCTGGCGGCAGCCTGGGACCTCGTCCGCGCCGGACATCAAGTCACCATCTTCGAAGCCGCCGATCAAGTCGGTGGCTTGGCTGCCGGATTCAAAGACGATAACTGGGACTGGACGCTGGAGAAGTTCTACCATCATTGGTTCGCCAATGACCACGATATCCTGAACTTGGCGAGCGAGATGGGCGTGCGCGACAAGGTCATTTTCCCGCGCCCCAAGACCAGCTACTGGGTTGACGGTAAGTTGGTTCGCAGCGAGATCTCGCCCTCGGCGCTATTGTTGCCCTTGTCGCCCATCGCTACCATGCGCATGGCCCTGGCAGGCATGTTTGTCAAACTGTCGCCCCGCTGGCAGCCCTTTGAGGAGGTGACGGCGGATGCCTGGATGCGGCGCTGGATGGGGGATGAAGCCTATGAAAAATTCTTCAAACCACTCTTGATCGGCAAATTCGCCGAGCAGTATGACAAAGTGCCCATGTCCTTCATGTGGGCGCGCATCGTCAAGCGCACGCTCAAGCTGGGTACCTATGTTGGCGGATTCCAGGCTTTTCTCGATGAGTTGGCGCGGCAACTGCGGGAAAAAGGCGTGGAGATTCGGCTTGGCGCGCGCGCCGAACGCATACGCCCCCGCGATGGCGCCCCGGCGCTGATGACATGCGGGAACGAAGTTCCATTTGACCGCGTCCTCAGTACCACCTCGCCCAGCTTGATGTTGCGCTTGACGGATGGCTTGGCGGATACGGCTTATGGCAAGACGCTCGCTGCACTCAAGAGCATCGGTGGCTTGTGCGTGGTGTTTGCCTTGAGACGACCGCTTATGCCAGATGATA
The DNA here is from genome assembly GCA_026707745.1 of Chloroflexota bacterium. Taxonomy (GTDB): domain Bacteria; phylum Chloroflexota; class Anaerolineae; order Aggregatilineales; family Phototrophicaceae; genus UBA6055. The sequence continues at coordinate 102,504 of JAPOWG010000036.1, read as the reverse complement.
CCTACTGGCTGAATCTGCCAGCGACCACTGCCGACAAGTCACAGTCAGCCTTTCCCTTTTTGGCGCTGGTGGAGCATACCAATTTCATCTCGCGAGAGCGCTACGGAGGTGATCACATCATTTATTGTGGCGATTATGTGCCGCCCGATCACGAGTATTTCCAACTGAGCGAAGCCGCGCTAGTTGAACGCTTCATTCCCGCGCTGCGGAAGATCAATCCCAGTTTCGGCAAAGAATGGATCCGCAAAAGCTGGGTATGGCGCGCGCCCTACGCTCAGCCTGTTCCAGAACTTTATCATAGCCGAAATATTCCCGGCTTGCAGACGCCGATCCCTGGTCTTTATTGGGCGAGCATGTCGCAAGTTTACCCCTGGGATCGCGGTACCAACTATGCCGTCGAGATCGGTCGCCGCGCCGCCTCGCTTATCTTGCAAGACTGAGCGAAGGAGGCTGGGATTGGGGATGTTGCCGGTCTTGTTAAGGGCGTTCGCCAAGTGGCGCGACAATTGCATGTGGCTTACTTAGCAAGTATACTCACTTGTAAAACAGGTTAGTGGTCCAAATGTGCGGAACGGACGCGTTGCCATCGAGATTGGCATCTGCGCTGACGTTCGCGGCAAGGTTGTAATGCTAAATGTAGATTGTTGCGGAGCGGAGCGCGCGACGATTCGCTACTGCTGAGCAGCTTTGCCGCTGACCTTGAATCATGAACAGCGAAGTCCGAGGCGCGGTGTAAACTTGGCGCTTCGCCTGGTTTCATGTTTAGCGACGGAGATGTGGAGCAAGCTAGCCAAATGTCGGAAGTTGAATCAACAAGCGCCAACCCCGTAGCGGAACTGCGACATCTGGAAGAATTGATTGATCAGATCAATAAGACGCTCGTCGCGCAGCGGGAATTGCTCCGTCGCCATCGACTGGCGATGCCCCCCGTGATCCTCGACACGCTCGAGTCCATCAAGCAGGATTTCAAACAACTGGAAAATAACGTCTTGTCGGAACAGACCGAGCTGCAGCAGTTGCGGGCTCTCTCGGAAATGTCGACACGCATCACTACTTCGCTCGATGTTGATGTTGTCCTGCACGAGACCATGGAGTTGGTCATCATGTTGACCAATGCCGAACGCGGATATGTCATCTTGAAACATCCTGAAACCGGCGAGATGGAATTTCGCGTGAGCAACGAGAGCGGTGTCCTTGGCACGGGTGTTACTGGCGGCGATCGGCCGCAAATCAGCATGACGGTCGTCAACGAGGTCATGAATACGGGCGAGGCGCTGCTAGCGGATAATGCTTTCAAGGACGAACGTCTGGCGAATCAGCAGAGCATCATCAACTTCACTTTACGATCGGTGCTTTGTGTACCGCTGCAATACAAGGATGAAACTATCGGTGTAGTTTATGTCGATAATCGCCTGGTATCGGGAGTCTTCACGCAACGAGAAAAGAACTTGATGATGGCTTTCGCCAATACCGTCGCGGTGGCAATTGCCAATGCTCGCATGTATACGCATGCCGAACAAATCCTGGCGGAAATCACTCAGGTCAAGGAGTTAATGGACAACATTTTCTCTTCGGTAGGCAGCGGCATCATCGCCAGCGATTCGAACGACCTGGTGCATACCTTTAACCGTGCGGCTTCCGAGATACTGAGTGTGACGCCAGATGTCGCGGTAGGCTTCGATTTGGATCACGTGCTCAAGAACTCCGCGCTGCAGCTAACAGAACAGTTGGAATTGGTCAAACAGCAGGATGCCGATCATACGTTGGAGCTAAGCGCAGAGTTGCCTGGTCGGGGGCAAGTGGCGCTGGCGCTTTCGCTTTCGCCGCTTAAAGACAATAACGATATGACCCAAGGCGTGACCATGGTCATGGACGATGTCACGCACTTGCACGAGCACGAAACCACAATCAACGCCATGAAACGGATCTTGCCCGAGGGCATGGTTGATCAAATCAATGAAATTGCCAACATCGAAATGGGCGGCATGCGCCGCGAGGTAACGTGTATCTTCGCCGATGTGCGTCCCTGGCATACCATGCCGGATGTTTCCCCCAGCGACAAACTGAAGATCATCAACCAGTACCAGGCCGTAGCCACTGCCTGTATCCACAAATGTGGCGGCATCATCGACAAATACATGGGCAACGAAGTCATGGCGCTCTTCAATACGCAGCTCAATCCCGAAGTCAACCACGCCCAGCAAGCGCTCGAGTGCGCCCTGCTGATGCGCGAACACTTTGAGATCTTGTACCGGGAATTGGGTATTCGGCCGGAGCCGCACTATTACATCATCGGGATGTATACTGGCGAAGCCACGCTCGGCAATGTCGGCAGCTTCAATCGCCGCGAATTCACCGCGCTCGGCCATTCCATAAACACATCCAAACGCATACAAGAAAATGCTGCCCGGGGCACCATCACCATCGTGCAGCAAACATTGGACCACATCGAGCATTACAATAACGGTCGACTGACATATCAGTTCCGTCCCCGCGATCCGATCTTTGGAAAGGGACTTTCCCAGGGAATGCAGGCCTACGAGGTGTATCGAAGCACATGAGCCAAGCAGCGGCATCAGGCGGATTCACCGCCATCCAGACGCAACTGAAGGGACTGAAGCAGCGGACGGACGAGGCCAAGAGCTTGCTGGAAAAGCAGCAAGCCTTGTTGCAGCAGCGCGGCATCAAACTGCCCGTCAATGCGATCGACAGGCTGTGGACGCTGCGCTCGAGTATCGACACGCTGTCGGTCGGCCTCGTCGATTCCCACATGAAACTGCAGCAACTGCGGCGCCTGGCAGATACGACCGCCCTAATCAACTCGGCGCAAGAGACCGATGAAGTGCTCAACCAGGTCATGGAAACTGTGATCCAGCTTACACAGGCGGAGCGCGGTTATATTGTTTTGAAGAATCGGCATAGCGGCGAATTGGAGTTCACGGTCGCCCGTGGCCTAAGCGCGGAGGAGACCGCCATCGGCGGGCGCATCGTCAGTTGGACCATCATCAATCAGGTGGTTGAAAGCGGGGAGCCGCTGCTGACGGTGAATGCCGGGGCCGAGGACAGTTTGGCGCATAGCGAAAGCATCGCCGGCTTTGCTTTGCTTAGCATCTTGGCGGTACCGCTCAAAGTGCGCGACGAGGTCATCGGCGTCGCCTATTGTGACAACCGCGTCATGGCGGGCTTGTTCAAGGAAAACGAGCTTGACCTCTTAACCAGCTTCGGACAGCAGGCCGCCGTGGCCATTGAGAACGCGCGCCTTTTTGAAGATATTCGCGCGCAAATGGCGCTGGTTGAAGAGATGCAGATTCGCTTGTCCAACATATTCGCCTCGATCGGGTCCGGCGTGATTACGATCAACGGCGAGAACTGCGTTCTCGTCTGCAATGAAGCCGTGGAAGGTATTACGGGAATCAACAACGAGGATTGCAATGGTTTGTCCTTGCGCGAAGTCTTGCACGGTGTCACAGAGCATTTTCACGAGAATGTTGAAATGGTCCGGAACGAACAGATGCAACATATCTGGGCCGAGCGCTTTGAATTGCATGGGCAGCAAAAGTACTGGCAAGTTGTGGCCAGCCCACTGCGTGGCGAGGACCAGGTCAATCATGGCGTCGCTCTGGTGATCGACGATTTGACTGAACGCAAAGAGCAGGAAGAACAGAGGCGTCTATTGGGCACTTTTGTCTCCGAGGCGCTGCTGGAAAACATCGGCTCGATCAGTGAATTCGATACCAGCCCGACCGAACGGACGATCTCCGCGATGTTTGCTGATATGCGCGGTTTCACCGCTTTCAGCGAGTACCTGCAACCGGAAGACCTCATGCGCGTCGTCAATCGCTACCTGGGCGCAGCGAGCGACGCGATCACGTCTCACGATGGAATCGTCGACAAGTATTTGGGCGACGCGATCACTGCTCTGTGGAATACGCAGCTGAATCATCAAACGGATCATGCCCTGCGCGCATTGCGGGCGGCGCAAAAGATTATGGAAGAAGTATTTGCGCTGCACGAAGTCGTTGATCCCGGTCATCAACTACATTTTGGCATCGGCATCCACACCGGGCTTTCGGTTCTAGGTATGGTAGGCGGAGCCAACCGCATTGAATTCGCCGCCTTGGGCGAAGCGACCGAAGACAGCAAATTCTTGCAAGAAAACGCGGAACCCGGTGAGATTATCATCAGCGCCGACACCTATGAATTGGTCAAGGATCACTTCGAAGCCGATGCAATCGCGCCCACGAAGATGAAAGCGGGCTTCGAGCACCACGAGGTCATATACCGGGTCGCTGTCGGCGGAGGGAATGGCAGCGGCATGTCAGGGGCGTTCAACGGTCATTCCTAGAGCCGGCATTGATGGGGCTGGGAATAGGTACTATTGGTATTAAACAAGATGGGAACCGAGCAGCGTCCGCGGCAGCAGCTTCCTAAGGATGTGGAGCTTGGGACATGCAACCTAATCTACTGTTCGCTGTTGGTATCGTAATTGGTTTGGCGGTGGGTGTTTTGTTCGGCCTTAGCATAGGCAATGTAACTTTGGGAATGCCTACCGGCGTCATGCTGGGATTGCTTATCGGACTGATAATGTCCAAGGCGGGCAACGACCAGACCTGAAGTTTGGCTATTTTCAGCAGCCAGGTCCTGGGACGCGAGCTTGCCCGGCAACAGCCATCTTGGAAATGAGTCGCAGACATGCGAATTGATCACCCCAGAGCAGCATCTCCATTGCCGATCAAACGAGTCGCATTTGTGTTGCTCGCAGCTTCAATTCTATCGGCCTTGCTCTATCAGTCGCTGCACGCTGGGGACGATCTGTATTTGACCGCGAGTGTCTTCGCTACTCGCTTCCTCGGCATATTTGTTGAGGCGGTTCCGTTTTTGCTGTTGGGTTCGCTCACCTCGGGATTGATCGAGACTTTTGTCAAAACCGACGATATCTTGCGCTTTTTGCCCCGAAGCCGCCTCGGCGCGGCCTTGGGCGGCACTCTGCTCGGTCTGGTATTCCCGGTATGCGAATGTGGCGTGGTGCCGGTGACGCGGCGACTGTTCCGCAAGGGATTGCCGCTTTCCATGGGTGTGGCGTTCTTGCTGGCTGCGCCTTTCATGAATCCCATCGTTTTCGCCAGCACCTATATCGCCTTTGGCTTTGGCGGCGTTTTGATCGGGCGCGCGCTGCTGACCGTACTGGTGGCGGTGATTGTCGCGACGGTCATCGGCAGCTTCGCGGACCCGCGCGAGGTTCTCAAGCCGACTTCGGCAAAAGCCGGCGAGGATTGTTCCCATCATCATCCGCCCGGCGGGCCGGGCTTGCGCGCCAAATTGTTCTCCGCGATGCAAATCGGCGGGGACGATTTTTTCGAGATGGGCCGCTTTCTCATCTTGGGCTCGGGGCTGGCGGCGCTTCTGCAAACTTTTGTGCCACAGGATAGCCTGCTCGCTCTTGGCTCCGGTCCGGTCATGTCGGTTCTGTTTATGCAGATCCTGGCTTTTTTGCTCAGTGTGTGCTCGACTGTTGATAGTTTTCTTGCGCTGGCTTTTGTCAACACCTTCAGTACCGGCGCCATCATAAGCTTTCTCAGTTTTGGCCCCATGGTCGATATCAAAAGTACGCTGATGTTTACCGGCGTCTTCCGCCGCAAGATCGTCTTGTATTTGGTTTTGCTGCCTTTTGTCTTGAACTTGCTGGCAGGCGTATTGATTAACGTCGCGCTGGGTTATTGACAGCCGCTCGGCGGCGACGATAAGGTCTGCCGCATTCACAGAACATAGCGAGCCTTCTGGTCGCAAGCGCAACGCGGTTTAGCGCAATAGCAGGAGAAGCGCGCATGAGCGCGGAGCATCATCATCATTCACAGATTGATCAGGCAGCCTGGGCGAAATCGCTGATCCTTTTCGGCCTGGGCATTTACTTCGCCGTATTGATCTTAACCGGCAACCTGGCAAACTATATTAACCTGCGTTTTGCCTGGCTGGCTTATGTTGGAACGGCGCTCTTTTTCCTGCTGGGGCTGGTCAATTTCTACGCTTGTCTCAATCCTCGACGCGCCCACAGCCATCATCAGATCAGCTGGGATAATCTTCTGGTCGTCGCTTTTCCGCTGTTGCTCGCGCTTCTAATCCCCTCGCGCTCCCTGGGTGTGGAAGCGGTGTCCGGCGGCATCGGCTTGAGCCCCGTCGGCGTCGAACGCGCTTCCGCCCTCACTCGCAATCCGCTTGATCGCAATATACTCGATTGGCTGCGCGCCTTCCATCGCGCGCCAACACCGGCCGCATTTAATGGTCAATCGGTTGATGTGAGCGGCTTTGTTTATCGCGAACCAAGTATGGGAGAGGACGAGTTCATGGTGTCGCGCTTCACAATGAGTTGCTGCGTTGCGGATGCCTATCCCATTGGCATGCCGGTCAGGTCCAGCGCAGCTGGCGAGTTCGCGCCCGGAGCCTGGGTGAGGGTACGTGGCGAAGTGCTCGCCGATCTATTCCAAGGAGAATTCGCGCCCATAGTCCATGCTGACGCGATTGCCCTGATCGAAGAACCCGCGCAACCCTATCTGTATCCCTAGTCTTGGCGCTTTTTGCAATGAAGTTGTCGAAGTTGGACATCGTAGTTTTCGGGATTGCGACGCTCTGCCTGCTAGGCGTCGCCCTGGCCGCAATCATCAGCGATCCAGCGCGACAACCGATTCGCGTCGCTTATCTCTATCCCGCCACCAGCAGCCCGCAAAATGTTTGGATGGCGGAGGTCGGCAATCCCGCCGCGCAGGAGCAAGTGACCTTCAGCGAAAACGGGATTTACGATTTTGACTTCAGTCCCAATGGAGATTGGCTGGCCTTCAGTGAACGCAGTGAGGCGGGTATCGTCAACTTGCGGCTCATGGATATGCGTAGCCGCCGCGTCATTGACCTGGTCGATTGCGGAGCGCAGGACGCCTATTGCACCACGCCTGTATTCAGCCCCGAAGGGAGCAAACTGGCTTATCAGCGTTCGGAATCGTTCGGCGGATCTTATGGATTGTCGCGCATCTGGCTGGTGGATATGTCAAGCGGCAACTATGAAACAGACCGACTAATCGCGGATCCTGTAATCGTGGGCCACAGCCCCGTTTGGGCGGCGAATGGCAATACCATCGCATTTTATAGCTCGGACGTCCGCGAGCCGGGCATCTTGATCTTCGACTTCATTCCGCGGGACGGCAGCGACGCGCAATTGCGCTTCATACCCTCATCCCACGGCGCCATGGGCACCATCTCGCCCAATGGTCAGCGCATCATCTTTCCCGAAATCGCGCTCCGCGGCGAACAGTTTTTGACGCATCTTCGCCTAGCCGATTTGCGGAACAAGACATTCGCCGCTTTCACCGATCCAGACGGGCTTGCCGATGATGTAAACGCGCGCTGGAACCCCAATGGGCAAACGGTCGCCCTGGCGCGCCGCTACACGGACAGGCGCTGGACCCCTGGGCATCAGCTCTACCTCCGGTCTGCAAATGATGAGGACAAGGCGCTCACGCCGATCCTCCATGACGAGCGATATACCACTTCGTATTTCCGCTGGAACCAGACCGGGGAACGCCTGGTGATGCAACGGTTTCCTCTGGCTGGCGGGGACGGCGCCGAGCAACGCCAGCGAGTTCCCGAGATCTGGGTCTATGACCTTGAGAGCGGGGATGCCAGCAAGATCGCCGAGAATGCCTTTGTGCCCCAGTGGGTAGGTTTCTAGAACGCCTCCGGCAACTAAGCCTGATGACGAGAGAATAGCGCTCGGCCGACCGCTTTTGCGAAGAACGCCGAGCTAGGCGAATCCAGGCCGTGATGCCGTTCCCAGGCTAAACTGCGCTGTCCCAAGCACAATGGACCGGCTACAATATGAGTCAGTATCCGGCAACGCCCTAGTTACTGCATGCAGATCAATCATCTTTCGCTGACCAATTTCCGCAATTACGCCCGTCTGGAATTTGAGCTGCCTGCCGGTAGACCCGTCCTGCTCTACGGCGACAACGCTCAAGGCAAAACCAGCGCTTTGGAAGCGATTTACTATCTGGCGACTTCGAGCTCGCCGTATACGGCGAGCGACCGTCAATTGATCCACTGGCGCGCGGAAAACGATCCCATTCCCTACGCGCGCCTGTCCGCCGAGTTGGGCAATAGAGACAGCAGCTATCAGAAACTGGATATCACGCTCATGCTCGATATGAGCAGCGGAGCGCCGCGATTCAAAAAATCGATCCAACTCAATCATGTCGACAAGCGCGTGACCGATGTGATCGGCTTGTTGAGCGTGGTTCTTTTTCTGCCGCAAGACCTGTCGCTGGTGGAAGGTTCGCCCTCCGACCGCCGTCGCTTTATGAACACCACCCTCACACAGGTCAATCTTGACTATCTGCTGGCCTTGAACGAGTACGACAAACTGCTGCCACAGCGCAATGCTTTGCTCAAGCGCGTCGCTCAGAAGCGCGCGCATGCTGTCGAACTTGAGTTTTGGGACGAGCAATTGGCGAAATATGGTTCTGTGATTATTGCCAGTCGACAGCGTTTCTTGCGCGAACTCGAGATTAAGGCCCGCGATACTCATGACGCGCTGACCGGCGGACGCGAGGCGCTGAGTCTCAAATATCTGCCGTGCATCTCGCCCACCGCGGATGGCGATGGCAAACAACTCTCTTTTGATGTGCTGGGCTTGGATTTGAACCGCCAACTAAGCCCGCGCGAGATCGAGCCGCAATTTGTCGAGCAACTGTTGTCGCAGCGCGGTGAATCCATCAACCGCGGCATTACCTTGTCCGGACCTCACCGGGACGAACTTCGTCTGATGATCAACGAGCGTGATTGTGGTCTTTACGGCAGTCGGGGTCAGGCGCGCACGGCAGTGATGGCGCTGCGCTTTGCCGAACTGGAATGGATGCGCGACCAAATCGGCGAGTATCCGTTGTTTCTGCTGGACGAGGTCGTCGCGGAGCTTGATGGCAAGCGGCGAGCCTTTCTCCTGGATCGACTGGATGGGCAAGCGCAAACGCTGCTGACAACGACCGAATTGGATATCTTTAATCCGGCGTTTTTGCGCAGGGCCTCTGTGTTTCAGGTGGTGGACGGTCAGATCGCCGCCGCCGATTCTTGAATACGAACAAATTATTCTGCCGAACAGGAGAAAAGCTGAGATGAAAACATTATTTGACAAATCATCCGAATGCGAGATCCATGTCACGCGCGGTTTTGACGCGTCACGCCAGCGGATCTGGGAAATGTATACCCAAGCGGAACATTTGAAACACTGGTGGGGACCGGAAGGCTGGACCTTGCCGGTCTGCGAGTTGGACTTCCGCCTGGGCGGGGTTTGGTTCTATTGCATGGCGGGACCCGACGATATGACCTCTTGCGGCAAAGCCACTTATTTGGAGATCGACCCGCCCCGGCGCCTGGTGTATACCGATGCGTTCGCTGACGCCGACGGCAGGGTGTTGGACAGTTTTCCCGAAGCACATATCACCGTCGAATTCAGCGAAGACGATGGCCGGACAACGGTTCTCAGTGTAGTCCGATATGATACGCAGGAGCAGCGCGACCAGATCGTCGAGATGGGCGCTGAAGCCGGGATCGATCAGACCCTCGATCGGCTGGAAGCCTATTTGGAAAGTGCCGGCTGAAAACCCTCTCGCAGCCCCTTCCCCTAGCCCGCGACTCACTGCCGAAACCGCGACCATATAGTCGCCCTTTTCTCCCCGCGCCGCTGTATCCTTGGCTTTGTAACACAGGCAGCCGCCCAGCCTGGGCCGCCGCTCTTCAAATCCGGCGCCCGGCCCAAACCAAGCGACATTATCCAAATAGATGCGCTCATGTCCTCAGGGGGAGAGGTTACCCCCCCCCCCCCAGTATACATACGGTATCTATACTGTTGCTCAAAAACAGGACAAAATGAGGGCAACTTCCGGCAATTTGAGGACAATCGCGCTTCATTGAGCGCTGACGCTCTGCATTTGTTTTAACAGCCGGTCAGTTCGGATTTCGCGGTCGTGAACATTTAGCCGCCCTTTCTTAGAACAAATGTGCTATACTATGGCAACTGTATCCTTAGTAGAGAGGGATGGCCATGGCATGGACAACGCCCAAGACTTGGACGAGCGAACCGCTCACATCGGTTGACTTGAATACCTATGTTCGGGACAACCAGAATCATCTCAAGGACCGCATTGACAACAGCGTCAGTAATGTTGTGAGCGGTATTAGAAACTACAGCACAACTGCGACGGAATGGGTCGATGTTGATCCGCAGGATCTTGCGTTGACGCTTCAGACGCATGGTGGCGATGTGCTGCTTGGCTTCATTGGCGCGGTCAGTCACAGCGGTGACAGCAAGGTCACATATTTCAACATTGCCGTCGACGAAAGCAATTACTTCTCGGACGACGGTGTCACCCAGTTTCAAAATCCCAGTCAGAACGACGTGTTCCGCTTCAAACCGCTGAGCATCGTTGTCATGATCCCGAGTTTGCCTTCGGGCAGCCATGTTTTCAAACTGCGCTGGAAGACGCTGCGTGGCAACATGACGGCCATGGATATCGTGAAGACGCACCCGCAGTTTTGGGCGAAGGAGATCTGAACGATGGATATTATCAGCGAAGGGACATTTGAAGCCATCTTGCTCGACCATATCGCGCGGCGGGTTATCGGCAGGGCGACCAGCGGTATCTCGGTCGGCGGCGGCTTCTCTCGCATCCACCTGCTCAACGACAGCGCGGTCAACCAGCGCCGCGCCAGCGACATCCTGAACCATTTCAACACGCTGCAGTTGCTCGAAACCGAGACCAGCATGAGGGAAGGGGAGGCGGATCCGGTCATTCGCTGCCGCGATCAAGCCATCTCCAACGACGAAGACGTCGGCTATTTGGTCTTGTTTGATGGCGAAGTTTATGCCCAGGGAAGCGATAACGTCATTTCCGGCGAGTTGTCCTTGACTTTGAATCGCCCGGCCGCCGGCTCCTACAGCGTCTTTGTGTATCGGCTTCGTGGCAATTATGCCAGCGCTTCCGTTCAGATAGTCGTTCACGAAACCTAACAATGGCAACCATCACCGCCAATACGCGCGGCAAGATCCAACAAGCGCGGAAGCGCTTGAAGAAAAACGTCGCGGTACTGAAAGGAGCCCGCAGCCTAAGCGCGTCCCAGCGAGAAACGTCACTGACGCGCGTCTTGATCGATCTACATCATATCGCATTGTGGCGGCTTGGCCGCTTGAGCGAAGTGGAGTGAAAGCTTTGTACTACGAAAAAATTTTCCAACTGTTGATCTTGGCGGTGGTTGTGCTGGTGTACTGGTGGTCGCAGCGCAGTTTTCCTCCGTAGCGGACTGCCGAATTGATCCAGCGGCTTGGCGAAGCCAGCAAACGCGCCGAAACCAAGATCGACGTCTTGTTGGTAGAAATCGCTCGCCTTCTCAACGAACTGTCTTGGGAGGAAACTGAACCGAGAGACGCTTGAGCGTTTAGCTCGTTTGACTTGTGGTTCCGGATTCCCGCGTGCCTCAATTTAGCGTGCGTTTTTGCGGAACCACTGCGCGAGCTTAAGCGAAAACTGTTGTTATTCAGTTATCTTGGTCGCTCGCGTAAGGATCCTTTCCCAGCGCGGTGTTCTTGCGTATCGCCTGTTGCCAAGGCTTACGCGCATTGCCCCGGTACCCTAGTTCCCGCATCCGTTCTGCTTCCAGACGCTCCAGTTCCTCCGACAGTTTGCCGAAGTCTGCTGCTGGGATTGGACTATCACCGCGGGATGCCTCACGATAGACATAACCCACGCCGCGGCACCAGTCGCAGTCTTCGACTTCGCCGCCGATTCCGTCCTCGAACCAGCCGTAGCCCTCACAGGACGCGCAGCGCACGATAGTCATTTAAAATGTGCCTCCCACTGGGTCGGGCCGGGCGCACAAGTGCGCCTCGCCGCTCTTCCGCCAGCCTTTGCCACAGCAGGGATATGCCAGAAAAGAGTGCTATAATGCAGACCTGAAATGGCCATCACAACTCGTAGTCCCATCCCGCAACTCCTGACGCTGTTGCTGCCGGCAGCGACCATTCTGTTTGTCATCGTTGTTCAAGCGCATCACTTCCGTGATCGTCCCTACCGCCAGGACGAAGCCTGGGTCGTGCATTATGCGCTGGAAAATATCGAGCGCGTTGGACTGCTGAATCACGTCCTGCAGATCTTTTATTTGGTGCCCCCGGAAAATGCCTTTCAGGATATTTGGGTGCATCTGTTCGGTCACATAGAAAACATTGTACGCTACTTATCCACTCTGGTCACGGCGATCACTCTAGCGCTTTACTATAGACTCACAGCGGATCTATTTGAGCGACGGTCGGCCTGGATAGCCTTGGTCGTTCTTGGGACATATAGCGTATTCGCATATTATAGCCACGAAGCGCGACCTTATGCCGCGCTGGCGCTGGGCGCAGTCGGTTTCCAGTGGGCGCTGCTGCGCTTCGTCCGGCGCCCCAGCCGTGGCAACGCTGTTTTGGTTCTTGCTCTTGGCGCAGCGCCCTTTTACATCCATCCCTTTATCATTTATGTTATCGCCGCGCAACTGGCCTGTGTACTGGTTTTTGTCCGTTGGAACCGCGACTTGTTTCGACGTGGCGCCCTATTGTTAGTGGCGCTGGCGCTGCTCGTTGGCCTGCGCGCGTGGGTCAATTTTAGCGACCGGTCGGGTCTCATTGAATATAACATCGAATCCTCCTGGCAAGGCGTGGCGGAAGTGCTTGATCATTATCGCTTTACTCCCGAAGCGCTCGGGAATTTCCTGCTGGCGGTTGGCACTATTGGCGCCCTGGGTAAACTGGCGATTGCGCGAACAAACGCAAATGATCCAACGATGCGCTTTGCCTGGGCGTGGCGGGAGGGATGGCTGTTGCTCTCGCTGGTCGTGATGCTCGTCCTGCCCTTCGCCGTCAACGCTCGTATTCCCAGCTTAACACCGAGAAACCTGTTGATCGCCGCGCCGTATCTGGCTCTGATCGTGACCATTGCCCTGCGACCGATGCCGCCGCAAGCGCAACTCATCGCCTTGGTTTTCTTCTGTATCCCTTTCGCCACCCAGTTTCGCTCGCATAACGGCAATGCCGGCTATTGGGAACTCGCCGAGTACATCGAGCGACATTATGACCGAGACCGGGATCGGCTTCTGATAATCACCGAGCAAGCGTGGGAGTGGATCGCTATCAACTATTTCCTTAAAGAGCGCACCGATATCGCATTTGCCGACGACGATATATTCTATGTGAGTTGGGAAGGCGGCGACAAAGACCGATTTATTCCGGACGCAATTGACGAACAAGTCTTTGTGACTGGCTTGGACAAAGGTGACTGGCGACGCTTGCGACCCTGGCTGCGTGACTTCCAGACGCTATGGATCATTCGGACCCGGGACTTTATCGGCGGGCGCAATATGATCGACGCCATCGAAGGCGAATACACCCTCTATGGGGCCGTCGACTTCCCGGGCGAGACCTACTACACAGCTATCGAAGTATTGGAGTACCGGAGGCATCCCGCTGAGGCGCAAACACGCTGGCGCTATGGCGAGGACTTCAACCTGCTGGATTGGAGGCTGAACGCAGATCATCAAGTGAGCGCCTGCCAGACCATATCGGTCGACAGTTGGTGGTCGATCAACAGAGAGACCGACCAGCTATATAGTTCCACACTCGTGATCGCTGATCGACACGGGCAGGGCGTGGCCAATAGCGACAGCGTACCGGGCGGCGTTTATCTGACGTCAATTTGGCAGCCGGGACGCCCCTATTTCGATGAGCGTCAGTTGACTGTTCCCTGCGACCTGCCAGCTGGAGAATATCCGCTCTCGCTGGGAATGTACGAGTTGCCACCGGACGACAACACAGCCGTGCAAAACCTTGAAATCTATACCGCCGACGGCCAACCCACCGGGCGCTACCTGGAGTATCTGACCACGATCACAGTCAGTCGCTAGACGACGGACGCGGCATCAGTTTGCGGACGGCGTACCAGGCGACCAGACCGGTGCCAATTGTTATCCACATGATCGTCCACCAGATGATCTCCAACCTCGCTCCCAGCCATACAATCACGACGGTTAGCACAGCAGCGGGCAAGAAAATCATCCGAGTCATGCTGATTGCCATCGGAAGCAAGGGTCGCTTGATGCCGCGCAGGGCTGCGAAGCCGATGAATCCCAAGGGTTTGGACCAGGCGGCAAGTACGCTAATGCGCAGGTATGCCACGCCTGTCGAGATGATCGCTGAATCGTCGGTGAAAATGTCGATGAGCTCATGCGCAAACAGGAAGATGATGAAGCCACCGGCGATCATCAAAACCATGCCATAACGCAGAGCGGTGTTGAAGACCTGCCACATGCGGTCATAGCGGCGCGCGCCATTGTTTTGGGCGATGAGCACCAGGGTCGCCACCTCTAGGCCTATTAGCGGAAGCCAGAACAGCTGATCAAGCCGACTGGCAATGCCAAATGCTGCAACCGCTTCTGTGCCAAAGCGGCTGACAAAGTATGTCACGACAAAGGTGCCAACCGATACCGTACTCAGGTCAAGCGCTGGTGGCAGCCCCTGCTTGGCGATCGACAGTATCTGCGTCGGATTTGGCGTGATCATGCGGGCGCGAAAATGCCGAAACAGGTCCGACCGCCAGGCAGTAACACCCAGGTAAATGGCGCCGAATCCCTGGATCATCGCGGTTGCCAATCCTACGCCGGCGATACCCAAGGCCGGTACACCGAAGCCTCCATATATGAACCAGGGATCCAGCACGATATTGAGCAGGAATCCCAGGATCAGGAAGTTGCGAAAGGGACGCGTGTCGCCTTGCGCGGCGAGCGCTGCGTGAAACATGAAAACAAGATTGAAAAACGTGGCGCCCAGAAAGATCGGACTTATATAGCTCATGTTGTATGCGACGGCAGCGCCGGATGCGCCCAGAATCTCAAAAAGCCGCGGCGAAATCGCTAATCCTGCGCCGGCTGTTATCAGGCTCAATAGAACGGTCAAGGATAGACCCTGAGCGACGACAAGGACAGCGTCATCTCGCTTTCCGGCGCCCAGCGCATTGCCGATCAGGGCGGAGGTCCCGGTGCCCAATCCACTTGCCAGGCCGATGATGATGAAATATATGGGAAAGGACAGCGCCAACGCCGCCAGCGCCTCTTTCGAAATCGCCCCGGCATAAAAGGTATCTACGATCTGAAATAGATTGTTGAAGAGAACGCCAATACCAACCGGGATGCCAATCTGACGGATCAGTTTGGGGATGTCATCAACGATGAGCGGATTGTTGTCTTTTATAATGAACCTCTTGCTCATGTATGGAGCTAGTTCGTTATTTTCTGTGAGCGCGGTATTCCCGGGACCTTTTCGCCGGTTGCGCGCCGAGCGGCTGTCACGATGGAGCGCGGTCGGGTTGGATGTCGCTGTCCATGACCAGTTCGAATAGACGCCGATAGCCATCAAGATATTTTTCTGGCGAAAAGAATTCCAGGGCAAAGTCGCGCGCCTGTCGCCCCAGTTTCTCGACGTCTGCGCTGTAAATCTTCTCCAGCGCAAATGTCAGCGCGTCGACATCCCCGCTCTCAACCAGGAAGCCGTTTTCACCATCTCGGATCAGATCTGGTATGCCGCCGACGCGGCTGCCGATGACTGGCGTACCGGTGAGCATTGCCTCTACGACCACGCGTCCCAATCCTTCCGAAAGGGAGGGCAAGACCAAGGCGCGCGCGCCGCCGAAATACTCAGCCAAGTCCCTTTGGGAGACCGCCCCATGGAAACGGACGCGACTAGCGATCCCAAGGTCCTGCGCTTGCTTTTTCAGTTCGCCGGCATAATTGGCGTTTTCAGGATGTCCGAGCAGGTGGAGTTGTGCCCGAGGATGATCAAGCCGGGCAAAGGATTCCAGGAGTAGATCTACGCCTTTGCGAGGAATGAGAACACCCGCGTAAACCAGGTCAGTCGCCTCGGCCAGCGGAATCCTGCGCCCGGCGGCGCGAAAAACGTCGGTGTCGCTCCAGGTCATGAAGCGGACTCGCGGCAAGTCGGGCGCGTAATGGCCCGCGCGTTCGCTCGTCGATGTCGATATCACGCGCAGGGCGTCTCCGCGGCTAAAGGCATATCTGGCCAGGCCCAACATGAGCGCGCGGTAGGCGCTCGTGAATGGGATCTTACGCTGCAAAAACAGGTCCTCTTCAAAGTTATTGTGGTTCTCTATGATGAGCTTCGGTCGCTTGCCAAACAAAGGGCTGATACCTTTAACCAGGGCGGCGATCGCGCCTTCAAACGGGCTTTGCGCCACCAAGACACGACAGTCGTGACGAATGACGAGCGCTAACAGCAGGGTGGGCGCCAAAGCAAAAAATGTCAAATAGCGCAATACCGATGAGGGCGGTTGCGGGAGGAGATAGAAGCCGGCTTGTTCCCGAAAGGCCATAGGACGCAGCGATGCCGAGAATCCGATCACGCGAATATCATAGTCACGCAGTTGCGTCATCAGCTCCCATTTTCGCGCATTGCTGGGGTCGAGCGGACAGTTATATCTCGCGCTGCTGATCCAGCAGACGGCGGTTCGTTTCAGCACAAATGACTTTCCCTAAGCAACTGGCATGAATACACCACTTCCAGCGGGCGCTACAAATGCTTGGCTCGGGCGCTTGACCGGTCGTGGACGGGATTGGGGACGGATTCGATCATTTGACTTTGTCGGCATCCGTGAATATGACAATATCGTCGCCCGTTCCACCATCGTCGTCATTCAAACGAAGTACGGTTTCGAGAAACATCGACACGATGCCCATAACCATCCCGCCGAGGATGGCTGTCCAGATGCCACCCTGAATGACCAGGCGGTCACCCGCCAGCGCATCCGTGATCAACAACATCACGCCGTTGATGACCAGGATAAACAAGCCCAGCGACAATAACACCGCAGGACAGGTCAGCACGATCAGGATCGGCTTGAGCATGGAATTAACGACGCCGAAGATCAGGCCGATAATCAACAATGTGGTGATGTCATTGTTTACGACCTGAATATTGGGAATCAATATAGCTGTCACTGCGATAGCCACTGCATTGATCAGCACTCGAATTGCAAGATTTCTCATGGGTAGTCTCCATCAACAACCGCTCGGCGCGTAACCGGCGAAAAAATCCCAGGAATCACGCGCTCACACAGGATAACAAATTTTCTCCTGGCAATAGCAAGGAGCTTTGCTAGAAAGAGCAGGGCCGAGATAAGCCGTCTCTAACTTACATACGCGTCAAGGCCGGTCGCTGTCTCAAATTAGCTTCGGTTGCGCCGCGAAAGTAAGAATAGCAGCAGCAACAAGAGCAGCCCCGCAGCTACCGCCAGGATCGCGATTACCGCGTCGCGCGTATCCGGTTCGTCGGCGCTGGGCGCTTCAATTTCAGTAATCGTCACGGGCGTCAATGTGGGTTGGGCGGTGGGTTCGACGACCACTTCCTGGGTAGGCGCATCGGTAACGGTAACCGTCGGTCGAACCGCCGCCGCTTCTTCGGTGGGCTCTTCGGTTTCTTCGGCTTCCTCAGTCGCGCGCTGATCCGCTTCCTCGGTCGCGCGCTGGTCCAGCGTTCCTTGAATTTCGGCGGTCAGGCTTGCTTCGGCTTCAGCGGTTTCCGTGATGTCGATAGTCGGCGTTGGAGTAGCCGTGGGCGTCGGTGTGTCGGTGTCAGTCGGCACTGGCGTATCGGTGCTAGTTGGCTCTGGCGTATCGGTATCTGTCGGAACAGGCGTATTAGTATCGGTCGGCTCCGGCGTATCAGTGTCAGTTGGTTCCGGTGTATCAGTGTCTGTCGGCTCTGGCATGTCGGTGTCAGTTGGTTCCGGCGTATCAGTGTCTGTCGGAACAGGCGTGTCGGTATCGGTAGGCATGGGTGTATCGGTATCTGTCGGAACAGGCGTGTCGGTATCTGTTGGCACGGGTGTATTGGTGTCAGTTGGTTCCGGCGTATCGGTATCTGTCGGAACAGGTGTGTCGGTGTCAGTCGGCACAGGTGTGTCGGTATCTGTTGGCACAGGTGTATTGGTATCTGTCGGAACAGGCGTGTCGGTATCTGTCGGTACAGGCGTGTCGGTGTCTGTCGGCACAGGCGTGTCGGTATCTTTCGGTACGGGCGTGTTGGTGTCTGTCGGCACAGGCGTGTCGGTATCTGTCGGCACAGGCGTGTTGGTGTCTGTCGGTACGGGCGTGTTGGTGTCTGTCGGTACAGGCGTGTCGGTATCTGTCGGCACAGGCGTGTTGGTGTCTGTCGGTACGGGCGTGTTGGTGTCTGTCGGTACAGGCGTGTCGGTATCTGTCGGCACAGGCGTGTCGGTATCTGTTGGCACGGGTGTATTGGTGTCTGTCGGTATAGGCGTGTTGGTGTCTGTCGGTACAGGCGTATTGGTGTCTGTCGGAACAGGCGTGTTGGTGTCTGTCGGTACGGGCGTATCTGTATCGGTCGGTACGGGCGTGTTGGTGTCTGTCGGAACAGGTGTGTCGGTATCGGTCGGTACGGGCGTGTTGGTATCTGTCGGTACAGGCGTGTTCGTATCCGTCGGCATTGGCGTGTCAGTTGGGACGGATGTGTCTGTCGGGACTGGCGTGTTCGTATCCGTCGGCATTGGCGTGTCAGTTGGGACGGATGTGTCTGTCGGTACAGGCGTGTCCGTATCCGTCGGCATTGGCGTGTCAGTTGGGACGGATGTGTCTGTCGGTACAGGCGTGTCCGTATCCGTCGGCATTGGCGTGTCAGTTGGGACGGATGTGTCTGTCGGGACTGGCGTGTTCGTATCCGTCGGCATTGGCGTGTCAGTTGGGACCGATGTGTCTGTCGGCGCTAGCGTGTTCGTTGGGACGGATGTGTTTGTCGGGACCGGCGTATCTGTGTCTGTCGGCATTGGCGTATCAGTTGGAATGGATGTCTCTGTCGGCTTCGGCGTCTGCGTCGGAACCGATGTGTCTGTCGGGACTGGCGTCTGCGTTGGGACGGATGTATTCGTCGGCATTGGCGTGTCGGTCGGAACCGCTGTTTCTGTTATCACCGGCGTGTTGGTTTCCGTTGGCTCCGGTGTTTGAGTTGGAACTGATGTGTCGGTCGCGACCGCCGTATTGGTCGGCTCTGGCAAATCCGTCGGAACCGCTGTATCTGTTGGAACTGGGGTGAAGCTCGCCGTCGGTAGCGCTGTATCAGTTACAGTCGGCTCGGGCGCGCTTGTGTCAGTTGGCTGGGGCGTATCGGTATCCGGCGGTACCGGGGAGTCTGTTGCCGTGGGCGCCGGTACGTCGGTCTCGGTTGGCGCGTCCGTAACAACGGACAAAGCCGCCTCCGTTGGCGCGCCGGTAGCGGTTGGATCATCCGTGGCGGTAGGGATATCAGTAGCGGCTCGAAACTCGGTTGCCGTCGGCAATGACGTCTGGCTCGGTACCTCTGTGTTTGTTGGCAAGGGCGTGTGTGTATATGTCGGCGTCGACGTTGGCGTATCAGTCGGCAAGGGTGTATGCGTCGTCGTCGGAGTGGCGGTCGGCGTCGGTGGCAGCGCTACGGTGAAGGGCAGCGTAACTGTCGTACTCTCTCCACCGGCATTGCGCACGGTTACTTCGACTTCGTGCTCGCCATCTCCCAACTGTTCCGCCGGAATCGTGAAGACCTCGTCGCGGACGATTTGGCGCGGCCCGTCGTCGAAAGCGACTTCGATTCGCGTGATGTCCGTTTGTCCACCAGCTCGCACTTCGACATCCTGGGCCCCCTGCAAGATCGCGTCAATCACTACGCCGCTGAGTTCGACTGTCGGCGCTAGCGCGGCTACTTCAAATTGCAGTGTCTTGACGATTTCCGCGCCTGCGGCATCCACCGCCCGCACAGCAATCGTATTCCGCCCTGGCGGCAAGTCGACAGGATTCAAGGTGAATTGCATCCGGTTGTCTTCAACGACAACGGCCACGCCGGGGTCGGTACTTATCGAGGTGATTGGCGACTGCCCGGTAGCCAAGACACTGCCAACGACGGAGTCGCTAATGACGGTGTCTTCCGTCACCCCTTCGATTTCCAGACGTGGCGCAATGACCTCCACATCGAATTTACTGTCTACCGTCGTGCTCTGACCGCTGGCGTTGGTTGCGCGGATGCTCAGCGTATGCTCCCCCGGGCTCAGTTCGAAGGGATCCAAATTGAATTCGTAGGGCGCCTCATCATCAACCTTGAAGAGCTCGCCATCGACGAAAAACTCCACCTTCGTAATCTCTGTCTGGCCACCTGCATTTACCCTAATCACTTCCACATCACGGACTTCGGCCCGGGGCGCTGGTTCGAAATCGTCGGATACGGTCGGCGGCAGGGCCGCGATCTCAAATGCTCTAGTGAGTCGTCCAACATCGCCTTCGACATCGCTGACCGTGATATCCAGCCGGTGTTCGCCGGGCGCCTCCCTGGCGGGTTCAATCGTGTAAGTCTCATCTGTAGATACGACTTCGCCGTCAAGCGCGATTTCGATGCTTTCGATTTCCTGGTCGGCCAGGATCTCGACCTTGATCTGTGTATTTTCTCGCAGCGCTTCCGCGAAAATATCGTCGGGCAAGAATAGTAGCGGTATAGGAATAGGCGCGCGCAAGGTCGCCATACCCGATGTGTGGTGGCCGTCCGGGGTGGTGACTTCCAGGGAAAAGTCATAGCGTGTTCCGTCGGCCGGAACATCGACATTCAGGCTGATGATATATTGCGTACGGAATAGATATGCCAGGTTCTGGAATATGGTGAGCAGTTGCTCCGGCCTCGGCGAATCGTAAAATTCGGCGTTCGTTTCCCCAGAAACTACTTCCAGGAAGCGGCGGTCAATCGACCATCCCAAGCCAACCGTGTATACAGGTATGCCGTTGACGGTTGCGGCCTTTATGCTTTCGTCCCGATTGCGGGTGCTGACATCGCCGTATTCGCCGCCGTCGCTCAATATCACGACCGCGCGGCGCGGAAGAGGCGCGCGGTTGGCGATCTCGATGCCCAGGTAAGTGGCGTCGTAGAGCGCGGTTTGCCCGCCATATGCCAGGCTGTCGATGGCCCGCAGAAGCAGATCCCGGTCCGTGGTGTAATCCACTACCAGCGACACCGTTGTACTGAAGGTGACGATGGCCACCGGATCATTCGACCGCAGGGCGTTGACATATTGTCTGGCCGCTTGTTTAGCTTGTCGCAAGGGGCGATCAGCCATGCTGCTACTGGTATCAATCACCAAGACACTGGCAAATGCCAAGTCGTCGTCTGTGACGTTCTCCACGCGCGTCACATTGGCCAAACCCACCAGATCGCCACTGATCGAGAAGTTGTCGACATCCAGGCCGGAGACGAGTTGACCGCTGGCGTCGAGAATGCTGGCGTTGATAGAGACATTTGACAGTTCTGTTGAATCTATGCCGATGATATCCAGCGAGATAGCGGCCATGTCTTGCGTGTTGACCAAGCCCAAAGGCAGCAGCACGATCATCACAGCGAGTGCAACCCAGCTAATTCGCTTCACGTCATGTTCTCCGCGGCATTAGTGACGCGATCACAAGCCTCAAAACTAACCCATTCACATGGCTTTGTCATCGGCCAGCGCAAAATACGCAGATTATAGATACTTTCATAGACGATTAACAGTTGGAAGTGCGTGAAGGATCGGTTGTTGCTTGAGCGCGCCGTCTCAAGCTCGCAGGGCCTTCCATAGCGGAGGTCGACGTCGGATATTCGCTAGACGCCGCCAAAGCGATCTTGTACGCCCACCAGCCAATGCAAGATCGGCGTCATTCGCTGAAAATGATCGAAGCAGAAATCAATGAAGTCCGGCGAAGAGACGATGTCCCAATTGATCGCGTCTTTGTAGGCATGTAAGGAATTGTACTTCAACCATTCTCCGCGGGGATGATCCTTATCAAATCCCCTGGGCATTCCTTTGTAATGCCGGCCAGAGATCTTGTAACCCGCGGAGGCGACGGCGTCGGTGGCGTCAAGCAGAGCCGCTCCCAACTCAGGATCAATAACCGCCTGACGATAGGCGTCCAGCATTGCTTTGGCGAAATGGAACATGCCCGTCATCAAGCCCGCATCGTCCGGGGTGAGTTGCATGCCAAAAGCAGGGTGCTGCGTTTTTTTGCCGCTGCCATGCCACCACATCATGGCGATATTGGTTTTGTAGGGCGATTTGTCCTTGCTGAAGCGCGTGTCCCGCGCCGCGCGCATCAAAGAGCCGCTGCCGTTGGTGCGCAGGTCAACGACCAAGTCCGGGTCCAATGATTGCAGGCGCGCGCCCATTGCGGCAACCCAAGCCACCGCAGGCGCCTTGACCGCCTCTTCGTAGCGGGCTCGGTTGGCGGCGAACCAGTCTCGTGTGTTGTTCTGCCGCAGGTCCCGCAAGAATTGCTGCGTTTCGACCGGGAATCCGGGAAAGTCGCTCATCGATGTATCCATCTGATTTTCCACTTCGTTTCGAAATTTTATCAGAAGCATTTATGCTGTCAACTTGACGATGTGCCTACGGTATTGCGGACGCGAAGATTCTTGCCTATGCAAGCGCCAGACTGTCATGCACAATCAGCCAACATGTCGCGAATTTGCCCACCTTGTGCCGAAGGATGAACTCATGAATCTGTTGCGCGCGCTCCTAACTCTAGTTACGCTCGCCGCCGTGTTCGCTCTTGCAACGGCGGAGGATGCGCCGACCCCGCAAGAGCTCTGCGATGCCGCCGACCCTGCTCCGCTGACGATGATGAGCTTCGAGGCGGCGGAGTATTTGATCGATCGAACGATCGATTATCGCGCTATCCTGTGTACTAGCGCTGGCGCCATCTACGTCGATCTTTATGAAGACCAGACCCCGGCGACGGTCAACAACTTTGTTTTCCTTGCACAGCAAGGCTATTATGACAATACGACTTTCCACCGGGTCATCCCCGATTTCATGGCGCAAGGCGGCGACCCGACAGGCACGGGACGCGGCGGCCCCGGCTATCAGTTTGGGGACGAGGCGCTAGGCTATCTCACTTTTAATCGTCCCTACTTGCTGGCAATGGCGAATGCCGGTCCCGGCACCAACGGCAGTCAGTTTTTCATCACGACCGTGCCGACCCCGCATCTGAATTACAAGCACACGATATTTGGCGATGTGCTCGTCGGGCATGAAAACGTGCGGGCGATCCGCGAGCGCGACCCGGCTAGCGCCACTGAACCTGGGGAGACTTTGCATACCGTCTTGATCATCAGCGATTCCGCGCAAGTGGACAATAGCGAGATTGTCGAATTGCTGCCGGTAACGCAAGAGGAACTCATCGCCGCATTCGAAAACTTCGTCTATGACGAAGCTGCGCTTTACTCAACCGCGGATATCCGGGCAATGGTGCCTGACGAGCTGCAAGAAGATTTTGATGCTTTTGCCGATACCTACGGACATCGGTATCGCTATGGCATACGCTATTTGAACGAAGATTGCAATCCGGAGATATGGTGGACCTCGGTCGGGTATCAGATTGATGTATTTGCTGATCGGGAGTCGACAGCAGCCGCTTTGCAGGACGAATTTACCATTGCACTGGCGGAAAGCGACGGTTTCATCACGCCGGCCAGAACTCGGCATCTGTTCTTCATGAAGCAGACCCCCAGCTGTCTAAGTGAAGACGGCTGGCATATCATGGCGCAAATGAATCTTGGCCGCTTTTTGATTACGGTCGACGCGCTCGTGGATTTGAATAGCCTGGGTCAAATGCAGCCGCAGGAGTTGATCGGCCGAATTGCCAACCAATTGGAAGCCGCCTTCGAGGATGTCTACCCGCGCGAGATCCGCCGACTATAGCCGAGTTGCGCGCTTGAGGCGCCTGCTCAATCGCGGGCTGTCTCTTTACAGAAGGCGCCGCTGCATTCTCGCCAAGACATCGTCGCGCGCTGGATGTTGACAAACATCCAGCGCTTCAATGAACAGCGGCAAGTTTTCCCGCGACGCCAGCCGCGCCAACCGTAGCAATCGCTCGCTCAATTCATCGTCTCGCGCCGCCGCCATCATCACCAGGCCATAGCGTCGCAGATCGACATCCGTGCTCGTCATTATGACAGATTCCAAGCGATCATAGAGTTCCTCCGCTCGCCGATCAATCACCCAATTGATGATTCCCATGCTCGCCGTCGGCTGGTCGATCGCCCGGTACTTCTCGATCAGTTGTTCGTACAAGCGCGGCGGAAAGTCCTCGCCCAGCGATTCCAGCGCCTTGCCGGTCAATTCGCCGCGACCCGTCCGCGCCATCCCCTCGCCGCTGTACAAGAGGAACTGGTAAATCGGCAGCCGCTGGTTCGAGGCGACGAGTGCGTCAATGGCGGTCATGGCCGGCTCGCAATTGAAAACCGAAGTGAATGGCTCGCCCAGAAAGCGGACGGCGTATAGGCAGGCGAGGGCGGGATCAATCGGCGCCAGGCCGGCCAGCGCGACAGCCCGCAGGTTCTGCGCAACGTCATCAACCGGCTGCAGGTAATAGGTCTCGACGCCGAGTTGATAGAGGTCGATGTCATCGGCATGCTCGATATGCACCAGCAACCGAGTGAGGCTCTCGCGCAGGATGCCCGCTTTGTCGCGCTTGCTGTCATTGTAAAAGCCGGAGCACTTGTCGCGCAGAACTGGACGATGACTTTCGTCGAGCGTCCCGACGACTGCCGGGGATTTCAAAACGCGCAGGCACTCGTCCAGGTACTGGCGACTGTTGGTACGCGCCAGCAAATGCAGCGCCATATCGCGCCGCGCCTCAATGCCGGTCTCAGCTTTCAAGGCGTTGTAGAGTTCAGTTTGAGTAGGCATCTGCCGCTATCATCAAGAGTTCGCCATCACACAAGTTGCACGTCCCTGCCTCTTGACGTGGGAAGGACTTAGAGTGTGGGTGAGAGTCCCAAGCCCTCGGCGCAGGCCATAATCTCGCGCCAGGTCGCATCCGGCAGGTCGATGCCACTCGCCAGCCGCTCAGCCCGCCGCCGCGTTTCGATCTCGCCAGGATAAAGCACCTCGCCATCCAGCGGATCGGCCTTGACATAGTCGATCGCCGCATCGACATCTTGTTGAAATTGCCCCAAGGAACCAAATCGCGAGATATCGATCATCAAAATGACCGTGCCCCAGCGATCTTCCTTGGGCATCTTTGCGCCCGATGGCAAGGACGCCATCATGGTCATGAAGCCGACCATCATCGCCAGCGCGTAACCCTTGTGACCCACAGACGGCATACCCATCGGCCGCATCGCGCCGCCCTTTTCGAACTCTCTGGGATCGTCCGTCGGCTGACCATCTTTGTCGACAATCCATTTGTCGGGAAGACGTTCGCCTTTATCCCTGGCTACCATCACCTTGCCGGCCGCCGACATCGAGGTGGCGAAATCGAGGATGGTCGCGCCGTATTTCTCGCTGGGGAAACCCATGGCGATAGGGTTGGCGCCGACCTTGCGCCCTTGACCATTCAGCGGAATGACGACGGATCGGTTGCCGCCGATGACGCCGTCCCATATAGTCGCGGTCATGCCGGCTTCCGCGGCCATTTCGGCATAGGTGCCCAGGCGACCGGTATGCCCAATGTTGTACATGGTCACCAGCGCGAGGCCTTCCGAAGCGGCCTTTTTGATCGCGAGTTCGGTGCCGATCTTGGCCGTGACCTGACCAAATGTGCTGGCGCCATCAATCTGCGCGATCGACGCGGTTTCTTCCACCACCTTTGGAACGCCGGCTGCCGCCAACTGCCCGCCGTCGATGGCTTGAACATAGCTCGGTACGCGGATCACGCCGTGCGAATCGTGCCCGGCCAGGTTGGCGTTGACCAGATGCTCGGCGACGATCTCGGCGTATTCAGTGGTCCCGCCGGCCGCTTCCAGGATCTCCGCGATGATCGGTTGCAATTCTTTCGCTTGAATTGTTGGCATGTGTGTTCCTTCCCTTAAATCAGACTTCTAATTGATCCGCCTACTGTATTCGTTGCGCTCCCACAACCTGATGACCTCGCCCGCCGCATCCAGCTCGAAGCGCAGCGTCTCGTTCGATTGCCCGGCTTGCTGTAAGACAAAGACGGTCTCATCATCCGTGGGCTCGAGCCGGGTCGGCTCCCCATCCAGATCGTCGAGATAGAGCAATTGCAGTTGCCCATCGCGGATGACCACCTTTTGCAGTGCCCATTCGCTGGTGTAATCGCCGACATATTTTTGCCAGACCGGGTTCGCTTCCTGTTTCGGTTCGGCAGTTGCCTTTATCAGCTCCGGCAAGACCAGCTTGTAAGCTTGCTCGGCGATTTGATGCGGATTGCTGCCCAGCGAATTGCTCAGCGCGATCACGCCGGTCTTGTGCTCGCGGCAGATGGTGAAAGCGGTCAGATAACCGGGATAGCCCCCGCCGTGACCGCTGATGACCCAATCCTCGATCTTGTGCAAGCCCATGCCCAAGCCGTAACCGCCTTTCCAGCTTTCCTCCAGCCAATGCACGCGGTGCATGTCGAACAGGGTATAGGGCGAGAGCACTGCCTCGCCCCTCAGCCCCAGGTGAAAGGCGGCGTACTTGACCAGGTCGCTGACCGACGACGCGAAATTCGCCGATGCTTCAAAGGCATTCATTTTCCAGAAGGGGAAGGCGTCGCGCTTGCTATCGGTCTTTTCGCGCGTGTAACCGGTCGCCAATTGCGCGTCGTCCGCGTCCGGGACAGGATATGTCTCGGTCATGCCCAGCGGCTCTAGGACATTTTGTCGCAGGTATTCCGCCCAGGACTGTCCGCTGACGACAGCGATGATCCCGCCCAGCAGGGAGTATCCCAAATTGCTGTAGGCATGGTTTTCGTAGGGCGCGCGGGTGAGCTCGCGTCCCCGCGTCTGGGCGACGAATGTGTCCCAGTCCGGGGCTTCGCAATCGGTCCACATGGCGTTGACCGAATCGCGCGGTAAGCCCGAGGTATGGGTCAGCAAGTTGCGGATCGTGATTTCCGGCGCGTCGCGATAGCGCAAATCGAACCAGTCCAGGTATTGGGACACCGGATCATCCAATCGCAGCCTTCCGGCGTCCCGCAATTGCAAGATGCCCGTCGCCGTGAATGTTTTGCTGATGCTGGCGATGCGAAAGCGCGTGTCGAGCGTGATAGGCTGGCCGGTTTCCAGGTCGGCGACGCCATAGCCCTTGCCCCAGAGCAGTTCGCCCCCGTAGACCAGTCCCAGCGCCAGGCCGGGCAGATGTTTTTCCCGCATGTTGTGGACTGTCCACTTGTCCAGGATATCAATGGCGGTGGCCAGGTCGGCATGTTCTTGAAGCAAGCTCTGTGTCATCGTCTTGCGCCCCTTATTGTGGATTCGTCGTTGTTCAATAGTTGTTCAATCGTTCATAGGGTAGCATCGGCGCCGCGGCCCCAACATTCTCGTGTAATAACTGAAAGGACGGCGCCCAAGCTACGCGCTCGCTACAGCCCGGTCACATCAATGAACCAGCGCTCCAAAGCGGCTTCCATCGACGCGACTTTGACCGGATATTCCGCCGCCAAATCGACCTGTTCGCCCGGATCATCCGCGAGATTAAATAGCAATGCCGGCGGGGGCGGCGGCAGCGTCCGCTCCGGCTCGGGATCTTCAACAATCCCGTCGAAATGCTCGGGGAAATACTTGATGGCATGGTCGAGCGCCGTGTCAACGAGGCTGACTTGCATGGCCTCGTGGATTTGCGGCCGCAGCAGCTTCCAGTCGCCATCACGCACGGCGGCATTGCATGTGCTCACGGGCCTATAACGGCTCCACTGCCAAAAGCGCAGGGGGTTGATCTTGCCGCGTTCGCCGCGCAACACCGGCAGCGCGTTGACGCCGTCCAGTTGCAAGTCTGTCGGTACGTCCACGCCGACCATAGACAGCAGGGTCGGGAACCAATCCGTGTAGTGGACCAGTTCGTCGCTGCGTAGGCCGGCATCGAGGCCGTCCGCCCAGCGAATGATCAGCGGTACGCGAATGCCGCCCTCGTAAGTATTGCCCTTGTGCCCATTCCAGCCGAAGTTGAATCTGTCTTGAGAAAAGCCGTTCCAGGCCCCAAAAGCCGGACCGTTGTCGCTGGTGAAGATCACGATGGTATTGTCGGCGATACCGCATTTTTTCAGTCGCTCATTTATCTTGCCGATACCGTCATCCATCACTTCGATCATGGCGTATATCAGGCTAACGCCCAAACTAAAACCCATATCGCAGTATTTCTTGGCAAGCGCGTCGGGCGCTTCCAGCGGGTAGTGCGGCGCGTTGTAAGCGAGCTGCAGGAAGAAAGATTCCTTATGGTGCCGGTCGATGAAAGCGAGCGCTTCTTCGCTGAAGACATCCGTTAGATACGATTCTTTGTCGCCATATTCAAGCCTGCCGTTGCGATCAAGGCGATACCGATAATACGGGTTCCAGCCACCTTGAAAGCCGACGAATTCCTGGAAGCCCCTGGCCGTCGGATGATAGCGCGGATCCAGCGCGCCGTTATGCCATTTGCCGATCAAGCCCGTCGCGTATCCATGGTTCGCCAGCACATCCGCCAGCGTCGTCTCGTCCAGCCGCAGCCGATCCAAGCCGCGCGCCTCCAGCGTGTCGATACTGCCGGTTCGATGCGGATAACGCCCAGTCATCATGGCGGCGCGGGCCGGCGTGCAAACGGGCGAGGCCGAGTAATGCTGCGTCAGGCAAATGCCTTCGTCAACCAAGGCGTCCAAGTGTGGCGTACAAGAGATTTGATCGTTGAATACGCCGAAATCGCCGTAGCCCATATCGTCGGCGATGATCAGGATGATATTCGGCCGAGTCATGCCTCCTCCTTATTTGACAAACCCCCTTGCTCGCGCAAGGAGAAGGCTTGTCATTATGCCTGAGCGCGACGGTCCTTCCCGCCGGTTACGCGCCGAGCGGCTTTTCGCTGGAATTTTTGCGCCGTTTCGCCGGCGGGTATCCCAGGCGGAACACCGTCATGGTTGCGCCGAACATCACTCGGTCGCCGTCTCGGAGTTCACGCGCCTTGCCGCCGATGACCGGCCGCCGGTTGACAGAGGTCCCGTTGGCGCTGCCCAAATCGAAGAGCTTCCAGCAATGCTTTTCCTTGACCAGGAAAGCATGCGGGCGCGAGACCGTCGGGTCTTGCAGGGTGATCTCCCAATTGGCGTTTGGCGTGGAGCGCCCAATGTATATTTCTTCTTTCAACAGCGCAAAGACCTGGCCTCGCTGAGGTCCTTTGACTATGCGCAATGAAGCTCGGTCACTGGCAACCATCGATACCAGCTCCAGCGCGTCTTTGGCCGGTGTCGCCCGCGGATCGAGCAGCTTGAGCATCGAGACGAAGAGGTGAATTTCATCGCCTATCACCAGGTTGCTTGAGCCCACGATGCGTACGCCATTGACATAGGTCCCGTTGGCGCTATCCAGGTCATCAATGATGAATTCGCCGTCGCGACATGTCAGCACCGCGTGCATGCGCGAAATATGGCTTTCGCCAATGTGAATGTCATTGGAGGCGGAACGTCCGATGGTCGCGCTCATGCCCTCGCGCAGGAGGAACTCACGCGTGGCGCCGGAGTAGGGCTCCAGCCACACCAGTTTGGCTTTCGCTTCGCCTTGATGATCAGCCATCAAGGGATTCCTGATCTGTGAATAAGTTTTGGGGATTGTAACACAATGCGCCGGATGGGGGTAACAAGGGAGGACTAGGCGCGGCTCAGTTTTGCTTCTATGTATTCTGGGCAGAGTTCCTGGACGGTGACTCCAGTGTCCGCGAGTTGCTGTTTTTCTTGCGCCCAATCGGTGTCGGTAGCATTAACAATTGGCGCATATGGAACGCATTGTATGGCTACGGCGACAAACTTTCGGTCTTTTCCATGTAGCGACATCAATTGATTTGGTAGTTCAGCATAGCCATTTTCGTCAAGTTGAATCTCTAATTGAAGGAGGCGATCAAACAGTACAGTTACAAGCTCATTTAGTAGGTTTTCTGCTATTCCGCCGGGCATTACGTTTCTTCGGTATTCGCTGATTATCGCGTAAGTATTGAAAGAATCTACGACCAAGCGATCTTCACCGATGATGAATCTCTCGAGCCATACTTGACAAGATCTGACACAATTTCGATCTTCGTTTTCCTCCAATTCTGATACTTTTTTGTCAACCATCACCCATACGTTGGTATCAACCACGATGTCCGACATGCTCTAACTCCTTACCACGACGTTCGAGTGCAGCTCTGAGCATTTCGTGCAAATCCCCACTGATATCGCCAAGGAAATTATCCGGCCAATTGGCGATCTGGCCGAATCGGTCGATTTCCACTTCGCTTATTGACGAACCCGCTTCTCCTGTCTGGCAGAAATACATCTTGATGTTTTCAGGATTGGCAAACACAGGATTGTCTTCGGCAACGCGCCGCTGTAAGCGTCGCAAAATATGCTCGCTGTGACTTTCCACGATCAGTTGCAGTCCGCGCTGCTCGGCGGCATAAAGCAAGAGATCGGCCAGCGCGCTCTGCGCGTTGGGGTGCAAGTGCAGTTCCGGTTGTTCCAGCAGGACGATAGATCCTTCCGGCGCCGAAAGGAGCATCGTGATCACGGGCAGCGCTTGCGACACGCCGAATCCGGCGTCTGCAAGCGAACTCTCAACGCCGCCGATTGTGGCTGTGGCTTCGTACCGTCGTTCGTTTTGATCAATCGACTTCACGTCAAATGAATCGACGAGCGCTAACAACTTGAGTTTTTCTTGCACGGCAGCCAGCAGCGCACAATCACTTCTCGCGGACGAGATTAACATTTCAATTGTGTTGCTACCCGAAGGTTCGATTAGATTAGGTTCGTTGCCCGTCCAAAGATAATGTCTTTCGGGACGTTGTCTTACCGGTCCCAAGTAAAGGACCAAGTCCATAAGCTCTTCAAATTCTCGTGCATAGAAGCTCGCAAAGCGTCGAACATCAATCGGGTAATCGGTGACGATTTCTGTAGGCAAAATATAGCAACTTTCTGGCGTACCTACTGGTTCCTCCTGCTCAAATGGATATGTGTCATCAACATCTTTACGGATTGTCGCTGCATACATACCTCTTTCAATAATTTCGACTCGTACATTTTCTGCGCCTGTGCCTGATGGCAATGCGCGGTAAGACAAGTTTTCAATACGGATATTATCGAGAAGGCGCCAATTGATCGCATACTCAATGAACATCGAGCTACCGATTCGCCTGCGAAGTACAGGTCTGGCTATGCCTTCTACATGCGTTTGCCAGTCAATGCCCGAAGCAGGATCCCACTGAAGAGTCAGTCCAATATTTGTATCGATTTGATGCCCCAACACCAGTTTCTGGTAACTTCCCAGGTCGACGTAATCTCGATCGCTGCCGCCAAAGTTAATGTGCTGATCCGGGTCAAATCCGCGCGCCGTCTGCTTCAGCATCAAAAGCGACTGCAAAATCGCCGTCTTGCCCGAACTGTTCGACCCGAAAAACAGCGTAATCGGCGCCAGATCAATGTCAAGCGCTTGCCAGCATTTGAAGTTCTTCAGACCAATCTTGCGGAGCATGAGGGTCTCTCCCGGCTGCATGTCACCTGGAGTATAGCAGAGTTTGCCAAGGGTTTGAATCTTGTCGCCAGGCGTCGACTAGCCCTCGATAATCGCGGGAGCGTCTTCGCCCAGCGCCACCATCACGCCCTCGGCGATCAGACCATCGCCGGCGCGCACGATCCGCTCGTCCGGGAGGCCCAGCAACTGCGCGATGTAACGCGCCGTCCAGAGATGCCGGCCGCCGTAGTTGCGAATCTCGGTCCGTTCGAGATCGCTGCTCGTGTCGTTGCCGACGCCGGTCACCAATACGCCCTTGGCGATCAGCCATTCGCGCGTCGCGCCCGCCAATCCAAAGATCTGCGTGCCATTGTAAACGTAGATCGGCGCCGCCTCGGCATCGGCGCGCGCTTTGATTTCGGCTGGCGACAACTGAATGTGGGGATAAAACGTGCGCTGAATCAGTTCACTGATCGCGGCGTAGTCGGGAAACAAAACAGATTCGCCGCTAGGGCTCAGACCATCGTTGACATAAAGATTGTTCACCACCTCGAAGCGAATGTCTTCGCGCTTGATTTGGCCCATCAGTTGTCCCAGCGCCAGTATGTCATTCAGTTCGAGATTGGTGCGATAGTTGGCTGAGAGCTCGCTCCACAATTCCGGGGCATTGGCAACCAAGTTGACGATGCCGCCAGCGCTTAGCACCTCCGCGCGCACGGCATCGAGGACCTCCTGCTGACGCCTGGCTCTATCGAAGTCTCCGCCTTCAGTGGCGCGTGTACGGGCATATTGCAGCAGCGTCTCCGCGTTCATGCGCTGTTCCCCGGGCTCGAAAACAACGTGGATCATGCCGTAACCAGCGTCGGGATAAAACGGATCGTTAATATATTCCCTCACCGTTACTGGCACGCCATCCGGCGCCAATACATCGACGATAGTGGTGAATACGTCGAAGTTAATTAAGATGTATTTGTCGACGCTCACCCCAAAATTCGTCGCGACCGTTTCCATCGCCAGTGCGGGACCGCCGCCGCCTGGGTAGGCATCGCGGTCGCCGATGAAATTGGCGGTATTCAATCGGTTGGCTTCGTATCCGGGTATTGTCACCCACAGGTCGCGCAGCAAGGACAGCACGCCGACCGTTTTGCGCACGGGGTCAATGCTCATCAAGATCATTGTATCGGTTCGGAAGGGACCGGTCTCGCCGGTGGCGCTGCGCTGGTCAATCCCTAGAAGCAGGATGCGAATCTGGCGCGGGTCTGTGATGATCGGCAAGTCGGGTTCAGGCAGCGCGTCAGTCGGTGGAAGCGCTGTTGCCGGGTCGACGAGGTTGAAAGAGGATGTCACGACAGGCGGCGGATCATTTTTTTGGGAGTCGGTCGCGGGAACAACTGTGACGAGCGGCGTCAATATCAGCACCGGCGCGCTGCCCTTCGCCGATGGATCCACTGAGCCGCTGTCGGCACAGGGCCACTGACCCGTGATCAGGCAGCGCAGCGTCAGCGCCGGATCGCCGACTTCTTGCAAGTCGATCGCCGTTTGTCTTGTCAGGCTAAATGCGGTAAGGGAACAGAGTCCTGTCCCGAGGACCAGGACGAGCAAACCCACGATTCCCAATAGCCAACCAGGTATGCGCATTAAATGTGGCCTATGCCGGCGCGAGTTCGACTTTGCTGTGCCGGTTTTCCCGCGATTAAACGGACGCGAATTATATCATAGCATGGCGAAGGTCCAGCGCGAGACTTGTCTTATCGCTTGGCTGCGCGACTTTGGCGCAGACTGCCGATGTATGCATTCGTATCGGGAATGTGGACCGGTAAGTGCCGGTACATGGGTCGAGGGGGCGTTACCATGATGCTTTCGATCATGCCGCCCAGGTCCGCGCCCCCGCGCGTCGGATAGAATGCCGGTTCGCGCCACTGCTCATCCAGCATGTCCGCCAGCGCCGATTCCAGCGCTGCGCTCTTCTGACGATATTCCTCAATCTGCTCGTCCAGGCTGAGGCGGGCGCGGTCGGCGATGCCGCCATAGTGAATGTCCCGGCTGGAGCGGGCATCGTCGACGGCGTCGATCACCCAGTGCTTTTCACCCGCGCGCCAGGCAGCGATCGCCTCCAGTGTCAACGCTTCGTAGCATATGAGATGCGCAAGCAGGTCCTTGAAAGAGCATTCCTGATCGGCGTACAAGCCGTATCGGATAGTGTCGCGGCGTGTCATCTCTGCGTCGGTTAAATCATCAATTAACCTGTAAACAGCGGTATGTTCGACCCTTAACAACCGCAAGGCTTCGTCTCGATTAACAGACGCCAACATCTTTTGACTCCTTGGATTGGTAGTCGCAGGTTCGAGTGTACACGAAACTGCGGGCGCTTTCGAGATTTCCAATATTCTGATGCTACAATCTAGTGGATTCCAAGGTTACACTTGCGGCATTATCCGGAATACCGGCGTTGGGGACATGATATGTCGGAGTCGATACTTTCGGCGGAAGATGTGCGCGCCATTGCCGATTTGGCCCGCCTCGATCTAAGCGACGAAGATGTCCAGCTCTATCAGCAGCAGTTGTCTGCCATACTGGGTTACTTCCAGAAGCTTGAAGAACTGGATACAACACATATCGATCCGACCTCGTCGGTCCTGCCCTTGACCAACGTTTTGCGCCCGGATTTGGCCGGTGATGCCTTGCCGCTTGATGATGTGGTCGCGAACGCCCCCGATAGCGATGGCGGACAATTTCGCGTGCGTGCGGTGCTCGATAGCGACTAGGGCCGAACAGCGCCGTTTCGCGAAACTTCCGCCATTCTAGGAGACAGATTCCAACAAGTGTTGACATGTAATGTCAACTCCTTCGACGGGGTAACAATCGCCGGGAAAGCTTGATCGTGCCGAATACAATCAGAGCCGCCATCATCCAGGCCCGCGCCCCCTACTACGATCTGTCCAGATGCCTTGAAAAGGGCTGCTCGCTCATTGGAGAGGCGGCCCGCAACGGCGCGCAACTAATCACGCTGGGCGAAACCTGGTTCCCCGGTTACCCGGCTTGGCTGGATTATGCGCCCGCTGCCGCGCTCTGGGATCATGCCCCGACCAAACGTGTCTATGCCCGGCTCTGCGAAAACAGCCTGACGATCGACGGTCCGGAATTGCTGCGGATCCGCACGCTGGCCAAGGACCTTGACGTCGTTCTTGTGCTGGGCATCAATGAGCGAGTGCTCAAAGGGCGCGGCAACCGCAGCCTCTATAACAGCCTGCTCGTCATTGACGCGAACGGCGAACTGGTCAATCACCATCGCAAGCTCAGGCCGACCTTCAGCGAGCAAATGCTCTGGGCGCAGGGCGACGGCGCCGGCTTGAAAGCCGTGGACACGGCGGCCGGTCGCGTTGGCGGTTTGATCTGTTGGGAACATTGGATGCCGCATGCGCGGCAAGCGCTACATCTCAGCAATGAAATCGTTCATGTGGCGCTTTGGCCGGCTGTCAAAGAGAGCCATCTGATCGCCAGTCGTCATTACGCATTTGAGGGACGCGCCTTTGTCCTGGCCGCCGGCAGCATTCTCACCGTTGCCGACATTCCTGGGGAGCTTGAGTTGAGCGATGAATTGCGCGCTCAATCGGATGCGCTCCTTTTACATGGCGGCAGCGCCATCATCGGTCCGGATGGCGCGTACCTGGTGGAGCCGGTTGCAGGCGAGGAAACCATCATCTATGCTGATCTCGACCCGCGGCGCATAATGGAAGAACAGATGACTCTCGACGTCACCGGGCACTACGCTCGCGACGATGTCTTCACCTTTGAAGTGAATCGCCGGCGTTTGGAATAGGCTGAGGCGCATCCTGCTGATTGACGCGGACTGCGACGCAATCGCCCCATCTTGCGTAAAAGGATTTAGCGCTAACCCTTGAAGCTCACAAATTGGAGGCGGAACCTTGTGCGCCACCGAATGGGCATATCCATAATCATCATGTTTGACCTGTCATGGCGCGCATGATAACATCGGTAATGGTTCTCGCTCTGCGCTTTTGGCGCATTGGAGGAATTACAATCGAATGAAAGTGGCCGATGCGGTTGCCAAAGTTCTCAAGGCGGAAGGGGTCGAGTACCTGTTCGCCTATCCGGTGAACCCGCTGATTGAAGCCGCGGCGAAATTGGACATCCGTCCCATTATCGTGCGACAGGAACGGATCGGACTGCACATGGCTGATGCCATGAGCCGCGTGACCTCTGGTGAAAAGATCGGCGTATTCTGCATGCAGAGCGGACCGGGGTCCGAAAATGCCTTCGGCGGCGTCGCGCAAGCTTTTGGGGATTCCGCGCCGATCGTCGTGCTTCCGGCCGGCTATCCGCGGCGCATCGCCCAGATCCAGCCCAATTTCAGTTCCGCCGTGAACTATCGCCAGGTGACGAAATCCTGCGAACAGGTCACCGTGGCCGAAGCCGTGCCGGAAGCGATGCGGCGCGCCTTTACCCAAGTCCGCAATGGCCGACCGCGCCCAGTGCTGGTGGAATTCCCGTCTGATTTGTTTGCCGAGGAAATCGCCGACTCCTTCGATCCGACGCCGGCGCCTGCCTTGCGCTACGGCCCAGAATGCGCGTCGATCGAAGACGCGGCCGAGGCCTTGCTTGCAGCCGAGCGTCCAGTGATCTATGCCGGCCAGGGCGTGCATTACGCAAAGGCTTGGGATTCACTGAAAGAATTGGCTGAACTGCTTGGCGCGCCGGTGACAACGAGCTTGGGCGGCAAGAGCGCCTTCCCGGAAAATCATCCCTTGGCCTTGGGTTCCGGCGGACGGGCGATCCCCAAACCGGTGCATCATTTCCTGGCCAAGGCGGATCTGATTTTCGGCATTGGCTGCAGTTTCACGCGAACATACTTTGGTATCAAGATTCCCGCTGGGAAACGGGTGATCCATGCGACGGTCGATCCAGCCGACATCAATAAAGATGTGCCCGTGGAAATCGCCCTCCTGGGCGATGCCGGCTTAATCTTAGACGGGCTGGTGGATGCCCTTCGCGCTCGTTCCAAGGGCGCGTCCGAAGCGCGCATGGCGGCAGTCGCGGCGGAAATCGCTGCGGTTAAGGCGGAGTGGCTAGACCAATGGATGCCGAAGCTCACATCGGATGAGGCACCGCTGTCGCCTTATCGCGTCATCTGGGATCTGCTGCGTACGGTCGATGTCAAGAACACGATCATCACGCACGATGCCGGCAGCCCGCGCGACCAATTGTCGCCCTTTTGGCAGTCTGCCGCCCCGCTGACCTATATCGGTTGGGGCAAGACGACCCAGCTCGGTTACGGCCTCGGGCTGGCGATGGGCGCGAAACTTGCTCGACCCGATGCGCTCTGTGTTAATGTATGGGGAGATGCCGCTATCGGTTTCACCGGGATGGATTTCGAGACCGCTGTGCGCGAAAGAATCCCGATTTTGTCAGTGCTTTTCAACAACTTCTCAATGGCGATTGAGATTCCGATTATGCCCGTGTCCACCGAAAAGTTTCGCAGTACCGACATCTCCGGTCATTACGCGGACATGGCAAGAGCCTTCGGCGGCTACGGCGAGCGCGTCGAATCGCCCGATCAGATTATCCCGGCGATCAAGCGCGGCATCCAAAATACGCAAGAAGGCCTTCCGGCGCTACTTGAATTCATCACGGCAAAAGAAACACAGATTTCGACCTACTGATCGAAGACGCAGGTCCATAATGTAGACGAAGGGATTCTCCATGATTTGCATTAGACGAGCGACCATCCTGAGCTTCACCCTGCTGCTGATGCTGGGAGTCATGCTTCCGGCTTTGGCCAGCGAGTTCCCGCCCAGCGAGATCATCCTCGGCGGCACGAATAAGGGCGAGCCTGACAGTACGCGCGTCGTGCCGGTTTACCGGGCTTCTCCTACGGGCAACTGGGTCCTCCACTACGACCCGAACACGCCGGAAAGCGAGAAACAGGAATACGTCGACCGTATCGGCGCGGCTATCGTCGAGCGAATCGATGAACTGGAAATCTGGGTTGTGGATCCACCCGACGGCTTCGGCATGAATTTCACCTTTGACAGCGATGTCGAGTTAATCGAGCAAGACTTCTTTGTCAGCGTGAACTTCGATATCCCGCCCAGCGATCCCGATTACGATCGTCAGTGGGCTTTGCCCCATATTCAGGCGGAAACCGCCTGGAACGAAATGGACGATCTGCGACCGGTCACGGTGGCTGTCATCGACACCGGGGTCTGCATGAGCCATGAGGACTTGGGGGACCGCGTGCTGGACAACGGCTACGATTTTGTGGATGACGATGATGATCCAGACGATGTCTTCGGGCATGGTTGTTCGGTCGCTGGTATCATCGCCGCCAATATCGACAACGGCATCGGCATCGCCGGATTCGCGCCAAACGCTTCAATCTTGCCAGTGCGTGTTTTGGGACCCGGTGGCAGCGGTTCAATGGCGGATGTCGCGGCCGGTATCGTTTATGCCGCGGACGAGGGCGCCGATATTATTAACCTGTCACTTGGCAGCATGGTCGGCTCGCAGGTGACAAAAGACGCCGTGGATTACGCGGTCAACAACGGGGTCACGGTAATCGCTTCGGCCGGCAACAGCGGCGGCAGCGCGCCAGGTTACCCGGCGCGTTACGAGAACGTAGTCGCCGTCGGCGCTGTCGATCCGAACGGCGCGCGCAGCAGTTTTAGCAACAAGGGCGGCGATATCTGGGCGCCTGGTCGCGATGTTCATACCACCTATCTTGATAACGGCTACAAGGCGCTCAACGGTACCAGCTTCTCCGCGCCATACGTTTCTGCGATGGCCGCTGTCCTGGAGGGCATGGGTTCCCAGTTGCATCTAGATGGCGGCGACATGACCTGGACCTGCATGAAGCAGGGAGCCTGCCAGGTGGTGCCGGGCAGCTAAATTCAAAAGCTACAAATATCAAAAAGGGGCGGACCTGGTTCCGCCCTTTTTTGTCTTTGCTCTAGCGTCTGTTAAGTCCGGTCTGCATCGCGCCGACGGCGCTGGCGAATGTAAACGTAAGCCGGCTGATATTGATCCTTGGGCGCGGAGTCGCCGGATATCGCGCGATCC
Organism: Chloroflexota bacterium; assembly: GCA_026707745.1. Taxonomy (GTDB): domain Bacteria; phylum Chloroflexota; class Anaerolineae; order Aggregatilineales; family Phototrophicaceae; genus UBA6055. Next base: position 63,905 of record JAPOWG010000036.1, on the reverse strand, counting down.
AGCGTCTCGTTAAATCCGCTGATCAAGCCGCGCAGGTGCTGGCGAGCGTATTGCAGGCGCTTCTTGACGGTCGCCAGAGGAATGTTCAACCGTTCGGAAATCTCGCGCTGCGTCTCGCCTTCGAAGTAGTAATCGCGCGTGACATCGCGTTCTATCTCGGGCAAGGCAGCAACGGCCGCCCGTACATTTTCACGCAATTCACTCGCTTCCAGCAGCGCTTCCGGAGATGGTTCGCCACAAGCCGTTTCTTGCGACAATTCTATAGTTTCAATAAGGACGCGACGTCGACGTTGAATACGGTCAGTTTGTGTTAAGACAATGCGCCGCAACCAGACGGGAAAAGCGGCAACATCCTGTAATTGATTAATCTGCTTGTATGCGGCCAACAGCGCTTCCTGCGCGACGTCTTCAGCCAACTGCCTATCGCTCAGCCTGCCATAAGCAAGGCTATAGACCATTCCCTGAAAATCGCGCACTAAATGATCGAAAGCGTCATCGCGCTCGGCTTTGTCGCCGCATTTTGCCCGCAGGACCCATTCACGGTAATCAGTCATTGACTGCTCGTTCCAGCCCTTCATCAACAGAATTATGCTTTGAACTGCATAAACCGTCAATTTGTAGTTGAGGGTATCTTGTCTGGCTATGATACACGGCAACTGACGTGGAGGCTTAGTCTTTTAATAGACCGCGTCGCTCATGCGACGAGAAGGCTTGTTATTTTGTGTGAGCGCGACATTCGTGAGACCTTTTTGCCGGTTGCGCGCCGAACGGCAATTTTGAGAGTTTATGGGGCAAGCCGCGACATATTCGAATACCGTCGAAGACCGATATTGCGCGTCGCCGATCGAGCTGTTAATGATTAGTATCACAATTGTCACTCTTCTACTTACAGGTAACTAATATTGATTCCACATAGCCCGGACGGTTCTTGTGCGTACTGAAACTGTACGTTTCCCCCCTTGTTGCCAAATGTTTAGCTTTGGTCCGGCTCAGCATTTGTTTGGATAGTAGCGCTGAAAATCGTAGATATCTCCGCCGCGAGTTCAATAATGGGGGGTTCAGCACCGAGGCACAGAACTAGTCCCTGGAAAATAATGAACTTGCCCCGTTTATGTGGACGACCAAGATGTCCAATAGAATGGTCTGAGGCAGGCAGGTGAGAAATATTCGAAGGAATTGAAACGGGATTCCCTCAATTTGGCGGCGTGGCCTGGCGCCACCCCGAAGCTAATCTGCAAGTGAGGCCAGCGCTATCGGGCGGCTGAAGACAGCGATACGCTTAAGCCAATCGCAGATGTCGAAATAGCTATTGGTCTTTGCTGACCGTTGAACGAGCGGAAGACACATCGCTGCACGAGGGAATTCTAAACGAAACATTGATATTACATTAGAATCGGTTTATTGTTGTGTCATTAACTGCTAAAACTATTAGCAGATAACATGTTGTAATATTGTATACGATGCGATTTCCTTTGTCACTCCCCGCGATTTATGAGCGCATCGCTGCGCGCAGGGAGGGCGCCGTCCCTACGCGCTCTCGCAAATAATGGAGACTCATCCGTGCTTTGGCCCAAGTCCTTCGAGGTAACTTTGCTTCCATGAAAAAGCTCGATCGTCGCATTTTGCGCACCCGACAGGCCTTCAGCGATGCAATGATCTCGCTCGCTCTCGAGTTCGGCTATGAAGCAATTACGATCAAAATGCTGACGCAACATGCGGAAATAGGTTATGCCACGTTCTTCCGCCACTTCAAGGGCAAGGATGATCTGCTCTTGCATGTATTGCAGTCCGGCCTGACGGAGATGATGGATCTGCTCAAGCCCGAAATGACCCCTTATGAAGAGGCTTTGATCGCCTTCACACATATCAGAGAGAATCCGGGCATATTCTCACTATTCGCAAATCTTCCCCGAGACCACAAGGTGATCGGGATAGTGTTGCAGGCCATTTCCGACACAATCAAAACGCGATACATCGCACGCGACGAGAGTTTCATCCCGCAAGAAGTTGCCATCCATCATCTGGTAACATCAGTCATCGAGCTTCTCCGCTGGTGGGTCGAACACGATATGAAGTATTCCGTCGAACAGATGGCTACAATTCAAAGCGAACTCATCGTCAAGGCGATTGAAATTGTCGCCGTCGACCGCGACGTTCAGCGGATTAGCGATAGCGCTGCCGACTAACGCGACCGCCTTGCCAGTTCCAGCACAGCCCCGCCTAGGATTCCCAATTGAAGGACGATCGCCGTCCCCAGAACTAGCGGGGTCGACAAATCGCGCTCAGCCAGTGGATTGGATGCTGATGGCGGCGCGCTCCATCCGCCGGGCGGCACGCCTATGCGAAACACCGGGGATGCCAAGGGAGTTGCGCTAGCAGTTTGAAATGGCCTGGCCGTTCTTGCCGCGGTTGACGCCGGCGTCTCGACTGATCGAGCGCGCTGTGTACCCGTCGCCGTAGCGGGGACGGGCGTAAAGGTGCCATCCTTGGGCGGCACCAGGAATACACTTCCCGGTTGAATGAGCCGTATATCATCCAGCGTCATGTCATTGATTTCGAGCATGTAAGGGATATCCGCCCAAGTATAGCCGTAAATTAGCGCGATGTTGCCGATTGTGTCGCCGCTCTGGATTTCGTGTTTGATATTCCCCACATCATCAAGGCCCAATACGAACAAAGGCGCGGCGGGCGCATTAGCGCCAGCGGGCGACTGCGCTGACTTTGCCCGCGACGCCGGCGCGCGGCCAAGCGAATTGCCAAATACCAGCACGTATGCCGTCCCAAATTCTCCGCTTGCGCTGCCAACGCCGACATTGTCATAATTGGGACTGGTTATTCCCGCGTAATGAATGGGGGATCCCAGCCACCAATGCCAGGCGTCCAGCGCGCTTGCCCGCAAGCCCCGATAAATGTTCTCGCTTACCCAGTTTGACGAGTAGCCCGCATTTTGCGCGCGCGTCCGCGGTCCGGTGCCGTCGTCTTGTTGGTGGCTGACCTTGCCCGTGCGCGCCATCCAACGCGCGTGATTGTTGGCGGCGGCGTTCAAGGGGGCGCTGATGGAATAGGCGGGCAATCCCTGCGATCGCCGCAAACTGTTTATCCGCGCTAGCAGGACGCTCTGGGTATCTTGCGCTGCGGCAGATGAAATCTCGAGCGTCACAAGCGCGAGGAAAAGCAGCAGTCGTGGCATCATGGCTGCCATTCTAGCACTGCTGCCCGGGCTTGCCATCTGACGTTTGTCCAACGCTGATGTTACAAGGCGGGAGCGAGGGCGCGTGGCCATCCCGATAAAACAGCGATTCACTCAGAGCAATTTGATCTATCCTGTTTTGGAGCGCGGACCTCCGTATGTTAATATGAGCGTGATCGAAACTAGGAGGAAACGACAATCGTATGGGGACTCTTTACACGGATCGGCTTCGACAGGCCGGATACCGACTGACAGAAGCCAGGCTAACGGTTTTGCGAGCCTTGGTTGAAGAGCGCGCGCATATGACATCGGGGGAAGTACTGAAGCGCGTTAACCAGATCAATCCCGCGGTCGGTCGCGCTAGCGTCTTTCGCACGCTTGATCTCTTCACCCGCTTGGGCATTGTGCGCCCGATCTTCCTCAAGTCCAGCCTGACACCCTCATACGTGATGCTCTACAACGACCATCATCATCATGTTGTCTGCACGAATTGCAATCGCTACTTCGATTTTCTGGACTGCGGCTTGGACAACCTGACTATGGAACTGCAAGAAGCGCTCGACTTCAAAATCTCCGGCCATTTGTTGGAATTCTACGGCATTTGCTCCGCCTGTAACTCGTAAGCGACACTGGTTTAGGGCATACTTGTTGCGGGAGATGGAGACGCCCGCATGAGAGATGTCCTTATTGTGAGCGCTGTGCGTACGCCGATTGGCAGCATCCGTGGCGCATTGGCAGCGGTACGCCCGGATGATCTCGCGGCCATCGTCGTCCGAGCGGCTGTTGAACGCGCGGGGATTGACGCGGATCGGATCGAAGAAGTCTATCTGGGCTGCGCCAACCAAGCCGGCGAGGACAACCGCAACATCGCGCGCATGGCGCTCTTGCTGGCGGGCCTGCCGGAACGAGTCGCGGGCGTCACGATCAATCGCTTGTGCGCCAGCGGTCTTAACGCGGTCAATCAAGCCGCGCGCGCAATCCTGGCGGGCGAGGGCGATGTTTTCGTTGCCGGCGGGGTCGAGAGTATGACCCGCGCGCCATATTCCCTGCCGAAGAACCCCGCCGCCTATGGTCCTTCCGGCAACACAACTGCTTGGGATACCACCCTGGGCTGGCGCTACCCCAATTCAAAATTGGAAGCGCGCTACCCCCTGGAAGCCATGGGCGAAACTGCCGAAAATATCTACAGCCTGAGTTGCAAAGGCGAGATTGCAGGCGGCGAGATCAGCCGCGAGGACCAGGACCGTTTTGCCTTGCAGAGCCAGCAGCGCGCGGTTGACGCCATCAACCGCGGCGCCTTCAAAGACGAAATCGTGCCGGTGACGATCCCGCAACGACGAGGCGATCCGGTACTTGTGGATACCGATGAGCACCCCTTTTGTCGCGCGACTGACAAGGGATACGAAGTCGCGACCAGTATGGAAAAGCTGGCGGGCTTGCGCCCGGCTTTCCGGGAAGACGGCAGCGTCACGGCTGGCAATTCCAGCGGCTTGAACGACGGCGCTTGCGCCCTGGTCCTGATGGCGGGCGACATGGCGCGCCAGTTGGGTATCAAGCCGCTTGCGCGCTGGGTCGGCAGTGCGGCGGCCGGCGTCGATCCGCGAGTCATGGGCTTGGGCCCCGTCCATGCCACACGCAAACTACTGCGAAGACACGGTCTTTCCATCGCGGATATTGACCTGGCTGAACTGAACGAGGCATTTGCGGTCCAGGCTCTTGCTGTCTTGCGGGAATTGAAGCTAAGCGACGCGATAACTAACGTCAACGGCGGCGCCATCGCGCTTGGTCATCCCCTTGGCTGTTCCGGCGCTCGCATCTTGACGACCTTGATACACGAGATGGAACGCCGCGCCCGGCAGGGTGAAAAGATGACTTACGGTCTGGCGACGCTTTGCGTTGGCGTGGGCCAAGGCGAAGCCACGCTGATCGAGCGCTTGGGATCAGGCACATGAAACGCGTCCCGCAAATGAGCGCGGAAAAAGCGGCAGCCCTGGTCAAATCCGGCGCCGTGATCATGGTCGGCGGCTTCGGTATGACCGGGTCGCCCGTGCATCTCTTGCACGCCCTTGCCGGGACCGACGTCGGGGACCTGACTTACATCGCCAACAACATCGGCGAGCCCGGTCTGGGCGGGGGACGGCTCCTGCGCAACGGTCAGATCAAAAAAGCGATTGGTTCTTATTTCACCAGTAACCGAGAGGTCGTGGAAGCAGCGCAGAGCGGAGCGATCGCCTTCGAATTGATGCCGCAAGGTTCAATGGCGGAGGCGATACGCGCCGGGGGCGCTGGCATCGGCGGTTTCTATACGCCGACAGCGGCGGGCACCGTCATAGCTGCCGAGGCGGAAACCAGGCGGATCGCCGGTCTTAGTCAGGTTTTCGTGCCTGCCCTGCGAGCTGATGTGGCTTTGATCCGCGCCTGGCAAGCTGACAGCGCCGGCAATCTCGTCTATCGCAGGACCGAGCAAAACTTCAACAAAGCGATGGCGACCGCAGCTGATCTGGTCATTGCCGAAGCTGAAGAGATTCTTCCCCTTGGGGCTCTAGACCCCGATCATATCCATACCCCCGGCAACTTCGTCGATGTTCTCGTGCAAGCCTCAACGACATTGGCTGACCTGGGTTCTTCAGCGGATATCCGCGCCTCTGGCAAGCAGGTCGACGATCTGCGCATGCGCATTGCCCGCCGCGCCTTCGCCGAATTGCGGGCGGGTGATGTGGTCAACCTCGGCATCGGCATACCCACCTTGATCGCCGACCTGATCGCTCCCGAGCACGGCATCATCTTGCACACGGAAAACGGGATGCTGGGAGTAGGCCCCGCGCCGGAAAGCGGCGGCGCCATGGACTATCCTGTAAACGCTGGAAAGATACCGGTGACCGCGCTGCCCGGCAGCAGTTACTTCGACAGCGCGGATTCTTTCGCCATGATCCGCGGCGGACACATTGACGTGGCTGTCATGGGCGGCTTGCAGGTGGACCAAAGCGGAAACCTGGCGAATTGGGCCATCCCGGGCAAGCCCTTGCTCGGCGTTGGAGGCGCCATGGATCTCGCCAGCGGCGCGCGTCGTCTGATCATCACCATGATCCATTGCAACCGCGACGGCAGCCCTAAAATCGTCCCGCAGTGCAACTTGCCTCTGACAGCTGTGGCGGCGGTGGACTTGCTCATCACGGAACTCGCCGTCTTCACCTTCGAATCCGGAGCGATGCGTCTAGTGGAGTTGATGCCCGGCGTCTCGCTGGACGAGGTGAAATGCAAAACTTCCGCTGCGTTCAAAAGCTAGGCTCGGCCTGATTTAGACATAGCCGTCTGTGGCGGCGTAGCGCTCGGTCATCCGGCGCCAGGCGCGCATGAGTTTTCGCGTGTTTTCGCCCGGCGCGCCGTCACCGATTGGGACATTGTCGACATTGACCACCGGCATAACCTCTTTGCTGCTGGACGTGAGTATCACCTCGTCAGCGTTTCGGTATTCCGCTCTGCCGATCTCGCGCAGTTCCAGCCGCCCGTCGGCGCTGATCAGTTTGATGACCTCGGCGCGGGTAACGCCCTGCAGCAGGTCGCTTGCCGGTGTGATCCAGGTCCCGTCTTTGAAAATGAAGGTATTGCTGCGCGTACCTTCTACGACCTTGCCGTCTACGGTATAGATCGCCTCGACGGCGTCCCGATTGATTTTCAGCGCTTGCTTGTGCGCGCTGATGCCGGGGATATAATTGATCGTCTTCGCTTCGGGCATGTCCCGCCGCATCTCGACGGTAACCACATCGGCGCCATGCTCGTAATAGCGCGCCGCCATCGCCTGCGCTGGCGTCACCATCACCAACAGGCGTGATTCTCCCGCGGGCATGAATCCGTTGGGACTGTCGCCGCCGGTCACGATCAGGCGGATACCCGACTCGTCGAAGTTGTTCCGTCCCAGCGTCTCCATGACGATCTCGTCCAGTTCCTCAATATCCCAGGGGCAATGCAAATCCAATAGCGCTGCCGAAGTGATCAGGCGGCGCAAGTGCGCGCCAAGTTGAAAGGGCTTGCCCCCATACGTGCGCAGGAAATCAAAGATGCCATAACCGCGTAACAGGGCCAGATCGCTGGCCGGGATCGCCGCATCCGCGGCATCCACGAAGTCGCCGTTGACGTAATAGACGCTCATGACCTCTTCATTCCCACCTTCGCTGAGTCAGTAAAGATTATATCGAGCATGGTGTACCTCGCCATAAGATAATCCTGCAACACATATTTGGGTCACGTCACACCTGCGCAACCTGATGGATTTGCGTTATGATCTGCCCATGTAATCTCAGTCTCACGGGAATCATATGCGCGATGTTGTCGTAATCGGCGGCGGTCTAAGCGGTCTTGCAGCCTGCTATGAACTTGAAAAGCATCCGATCCGCTATACCCTCATCGAAGTCAAGAAACGCTTGGGCGGGAGTATCGTCTCTACCGCGGCGGATGGCTTCATCGCGGACGCCTCCGCCTTTGCCGTCGCGGCGCTTGAGGATGCGCCGCTGCTCGCTGAGCTAAACCTGGACGAAGATCGCTTCGACTTCGCGCCGGGGCAATTCGGCTTTTGCGGCGGTACGGGGTCTCTGATAGGCGCGCTGGCCCAGCGACTGAACGGCGCGCGATTGATGCGTATGGCCGTCAGCTCGATCGGAAGGGCCGACGGGCGATTCACGCTCTGCCTGGAAAACGGACTTCTGCTCGACGCTGGCGCGGTAATCATTGCGGCCCCCGCCCGTCATGCCGAGCGGATGCTCTTTAATCTGGCGCCGGACCTGTCGGATTGGCTGCGCGGCTACAACTACGATTCGATATGTCGCGTTTCATTTGGGTATCACAAGCGCGACCTGCCTCGCCGGCGCATTCGTCCCTATAGCGTGATCTATCCCTTCGTCTTCGGGACGGATTCCCCGGGACGAGTGCCGGACGCGGATCATCTGCTGCTGCAAGTGGGACTTCGCGCCTTTAGCGATCTTTCTCCCGGGGAAATAATCGGGCAGGTCATTGCTCACTATGGTTGCGGCGACAATCCGCTTTTCGCGCAAGTCGACCGCTGGAACGAGTCCGATCCCTTGAGTTGTTACGACGACGATCATGTCGCGAACGTTTCGGCGATCCGCGCCCGGCTTCCCGAAGGCATCAGTTTGATCGGCAGTGATTATTGCCTGGAGCCGCCGCAGAAGGGCGGTGTTGCGCGGCTTGACGAGCGTATGCGCCAGGGCCGGGATGCGGCGCTTGCCGCGCTCGATTTCTTGAACGTAGATTGAATGTGGAGACGCTGTCATGAGCCGCGCCATACGCGCCTTCTTTCGGGCGCTGAAAATGGCATTGCGCGGCGAGAGCCTGACGCCGGCTCATTATCGACCGCTGACAGCCTGGATGGACGGGGTAGAATCGCAATTGTCCTTGGTCCTTGATACTGCAGACGAGCACGGCTTTGATCAAGACCGGCGTCAAGACTTGCAACTCAAACTGGATGGGCGATTGACAAGTCTTGAACAATCCTTGCAGATGCTGCGCCACAACCTGAAGAACGAATACCCGCGCTTGATTCGCCTCAACGATCGCTATTCGATGATGGTTGTGCAGTCGATCAATATGAATGACCAGTACCGTGTAAGCCGCTTCCTCGAAGATGGCGCGATCGAGTCGGATCCGCTACGGCAAGCCCTTGAAGATCTTAACCAGCGCCTGCTCAACCTGCCGCAGATCGAATTCCCGGCCAGCGAGGAATAGACCCCGATGCCGCCGGGCCTGGCCTTGTTCAACGAGAGTGTTCTCGGGCGACGGGCGCCATAGCATGTCGCCCCTACGGTTTCAAACATCAATGACGCGTGTTAGGCCTGTCCGCTACTCGATTTGTGGTGAACAGATTGGACGCCGAGACTTGGCTGACAGTAACGAACATCGCTATTTGACGAGCCAAGCCACAAAATACAGACGGGCTTTGTAGGGGCGACTCTGTGAGTCGCCCGCATTCCATAATTACGCACGTTTGGATTAGCCTAGAAAATGGGGAAAATGTGACTCTGTTTTGTAGTACCTGACAAGCCTTGGAGGGGCGACCTATCAGACGCTGTTGAAATACACCCCTCATCCCCCGGCCCCTTCTCCCACAAGGGGAGAAGGGGAGTCTTTGTGACCCGTATTGAGCCCTTTAAGCCCCTCTCCCTTTATGATTCTGCCCCCCGAGAACGGGGGGACTGAGGGGGGACCACGGGTTTGGGGTGAGGGTCTAAGCGGTTCTTCAACAGGCTCTATCAGTTCGCCGAATCATATCCCTCTATGCTCTCGGTGCTTAAGAATAATCTGCTGCGGCTGCCTGTGGCGCATCCCCGTCCATATTCTGCTTCAAGGTCGAGCATGATATACTAGCTTAGCAACCGCCCTTGTACGCCTATGCCGAGGACGCCATGTCTTTCCTTGCGCCCATCGCCTTTGCCGGTCTCGCCCTAGGGATACCGATCCTCTTGCTTTATATGCTGCGGCTGCGCCGTCGCGAACTGCTGATTTCGAGCACATATCTTTGGCAGCAAGTAGTGAAGGACACCGAAGCCAATACCCCCTGGCAGCGCTTGCGGCGCAATTTGCTGCTCTTCTTGCAGTTGCTCATTCTGCTGGCGCTGGTCCTGGCCTTGGCGCGCCCCTTCATAACTGTGCCCACCGTCAGCGCGGGCAAGATCGCCTTGCTGCTGGATGCCTCCGCCAGCATGGCGGCGACCGATCTCGCGGGGCAGTCGCGCTTTGACGCGGCGATTGAACGCGCGCTGGGACTCATCAACAACATGAATCCGCAGGACATCATTTCTTTGATCCGCGTAGCTGATATCGCTGAACCGCTGACCTCGTACACCGACGACAAACTGACATTGCGCCGGGCGCTCGAAAGCGTGACCGCAAGCCGGGGCAGGGCGGATTGGGACACCGCATTGACGCTGGCGGCGGCCGGCGCTGCCGGCGCGGACAACTTCAGCATTGTTATGATCTCCGACGGCGGCATCGGAGAGATCGGCAGCTTGCCCGCCAATATCCCGCAGCCGATCTACTTGCCCGTCGGCCAGTCGGCCTCCAACGTCGCCATTACCGCCCTGGCGACCCGCGCCTTGGCGGGTCAGCCGCCGCAGCTCTTCGCCCAGGTGACCAACTATGGCGACGCCCCCGCCGATATCTCGCTGGTAATTCGCCTCGACGATGTCCTGCGCCTGTCCCGCAGCGGCAGCATCCCGGCGCGCAGTCAGTTGCCGATCCCCTTCGACCAGCCCATCGATCAGGATTTCGAGACGCTCTCCGCCACCTTGACCTTCGATAACGAGGTCGAGGACTATTTGGCCTTGGACAACCAGGCCTGGACCGTGCATAGCGAAGTCAATACCCGGCGCGTCTATTACGTCTCGGGGGGCGGCAACCTGTTCCTGGAGCAAGCCCTGCGCAGCCTGCCCGGCGTCCAGACCTTTCGCGGCAATCCCGGTAACCGTGGCTTGCCCGGCGAACGCTTTGATCTCTACGTTTTCGACAACTGGCTGCCCAACGAACTGCCCGACGCCGATTTGCTGCTTGTCAATCCGCCTAATACGACCGCGCTCTTTTCGGTCGGTCCCAGCGTGGATACGGGCGGGAATATCGAGGTGTCGGCAGTCGAATCCCCAATCACCGCCTATGTCGACCTGGACGAAATGAGCTTGCTTTCATACCGCGACCTGCGGGCTGATTGGGCGGAACCGCTCATGCGAACGAAAGATAGCGATTTGCTCTTGGTTGGCGAGGTCAACGCGCGCCAGATCGCTATCTTCTCATTTGACCTGCGCGACTCCAACTTGCCCCTTTTGATCGCCTGGCCCGTCTTGATGGCTAACCTGCTTGATTGGTTCTCGCCGGCGGAGATAGTGTCCTTGCCCGATGGTTTGAGCGTGGGAGACGCGCTGGTGATTCAGCCGCCGCTCTTCGCCGAAAGCGTGCGGGTGACCGCGCCGGACGGGGGCGTACAGGTCTTGCCGATACGGGGCGATGCGCTCGTATACAGCGATACGGACCAACTTGGCATTTACCTGCTGGAGATTGTGGTTGCTGGCGAAGTCAAGCAACGGCAACACTTTGCGGTCAATCTCTTCGCCACCGGAGAAAGTGATATCGCGCCGGTTGCGGAGACCGACCTGGTGTTGGGCGGGGGCGCGGTTCTAGTCGATGTGGAAGATCAACTGGGCTTGCGGGAGTTCTGGATAGTCGCCGCTGTCTTGGCGCTCTTGCTGCTGCTCATAGAATGGGTGGTCTATCATCGCCGCTTGACGGCGCCGACGCTGCTGGGCCCGAGGGCGAGGGCGCGCTTTCAATTGCCTTTCATGCGAAGTTCTTGAGCTTGATGACGGATTCAAAGGACTTCCGCCCGTCGTTGTGACGAATATTCTGCAGATAGACGCTGCGCAGCCGGGTCATGGCGCCAAAATGCGATTCCTGCGCGGTCTCCACGAAACTGCCAACAACGATGGCCGGCTTGACGACGGTCTGGTTGATGCCGGGGAAGGACGCCAGTCGCCGGGCGATGCCATAAGCAGGATCCAAATATAATGCGTCTTGCAGGTTTTCTGCTGCTTCTGGAGCGCTGTTGCTCTGTGGATAGGCGATATCGTCGAGCCATTCGGCTGCGATGGTTTCCGGCGGCTTGGCGGCGGGCGCCGTGAGATAGGGAATCTTGCCCGGCGACAGATACTGCGCCGCCGGCGCCGTGCGGAGCGTCAAAGTGCCGTAGACATGGCAAAGGCGATTCAAGTATCTTGCCTGGTTCCTGCGGATATCTGAAACCGAGAGCACCGGTGCTTTCGCGCTCAGGGCTTGCTCCAGGCGGACCCCGCTTTCACCGATGAAGAGCGTGAAGTCCCCGCGGTATACAGCGGCTGTGATGATCTCCAGGCGCGGCGCTTCCTCGGCATCGATGATTCTCACCCAGGCGCGCGCCGGGTCGTGGACCCGGTAATTTTGATAGCCCCTTCGGTGCGGCGCGCTCAACCGCGACAAGCCGTGCCAGAGCGTAGAATCGCTCTGGATGGGCTGCCCTTGAATCGCAAGCGGATTTGATGTTTTGGCTTCCGCCATCCAAACTTGCTCGAATCGGGTGGCGGCCCGGTTAAAGGCGGCAACTACAAGAACCCCGTCGATATTGACAACTTGCTCGACGTACCGCTCGGGACGTCCCAGGATATCTGCAATGCTGGCTTGCATGGCTCATCTCGGCTCGAGAGCGCTCAGGCTTGGGCCGCTGCGGTCGCTTTCAGCCACAGCGCGCTGCGGACAGATTGAGTGGCATTATAACAGCTAGGGCTGCCTCAGGCGAAATAGCGCCGCAGACGACCAGATAGCCGCTTGTATCGGCAATTAACCAGTTCGAAGCTGTCGCAGTCGTGGAAGGCCATGAACTCCTCGATGGCCTTGATCAAGCCCCCGCTGAGCGCCGCCGTCTGTTTGGCGCCCTTTTCCAGGTGCAGCGCGTTGAAGATCAGGCGCTTGCGTTTGCGATCGACCTTGGGATCAATGCGCCCGACCAGTTCGCAGCCGTGCAATATCGGCATGACATAGTAGCCGTAAATCCGCTTGGACTTGGGCGTGTAGACCTCGATGCGATAGTGGAAATCCCAGAGCGCCAGGTCCCGATCTCGGTCCCAGAACAGGTTGTCGAAGGGCGAGAGGAAGAGCGTCATTTGCGGTTCGTGCTGTCCTGCCTGGATCTGCTCCAGTAGCTCGAGATCATCGCGGTGGATATAGGCGGCGTCCTTCCAGCCTTCGACCGCTACGGGAATCGCTTCTCCCGTGCCTGTCATGTCTTGCAGCGCGCCCGCCGCCTCGCGCTTGTACAGACGATGATAGTCAGCGACCTGATTGGCGCTAGCGATGCCCTGGTGACGCAATCCTCGTTCCACTGCCCAGCGCTGGTAGTCATCGAAACTTTTGTCGAGCTTCATGCCGCGCCCCGCCAGGACGCGCTCGGTCAGATCATAATAGCGCTGGAAGTTGACGCGGTGGCTGACCATCAGTTCCCCCAGGTCAAAAAGGTATTCCAGCGCCACCTTGGTCGGTTTCCAATTCCACCAGCCGCCGGGTCCGCGGCGTTCGCTTTGCAGATCTTTCGAGGACGTGGGACCCCGCTCGCGAACGACCTCGCGCACACGCGCCACGATTTCTGGCATGTCGTCGCCGAGTTGCTCCAGGTGCCAGCGCGTTTCCTTGAGCTGCCGCTGCTGGATCGAAGCGTGGAACCAGGGATAGTGCGCCATGGGGATCTGGCAGATGGCATGCGCCCAGCTTTCGAAGAGGAAGCCCTCGTCGAGCAGGGCGTCGAGATCGGCCGGGTCATAGAGTCCGGCGCGGGCCAGCATAACGAGGTAATGACTGCGCGCGACCACGCTGATGGAATCGAGCTGCAGCAAGCCGATGCGCTCGATGATGCGCTTGAGCTGGGCTTGGTCGGCCGCAGGCGGCCGCTGGTGCAGGCCCTGTTTGTAGACGGCGAGGCGCTTGACTGCCTCTCGGGTGACATGGATGGGCGCGGTCATGGCGGCGATTTTAGCATGCGCCGGGTGGTTTCACCAGCGAGAGGGATTCTAAGCACCGGGGACACCGAGAAACGTCGTTTGCCGCCATTTTGCCGCCGGGGAACAACTTTTTTCGGCAGTTTGGCAATTTGCTGATACGGTATGTGGTTGTTAAGGCGCAGTTTGAGTTCAGGGTAGCATGGATCTGTGGTGAGGTGGCGACTATATGGTCGCGGGTTTGAATTTACTTACCAAAGATACCGAGAGCACCGAGAACTTATAGGCGCGGATTCAATAGTTGGAATATTTGCCGTATAATGTCTGGCTGGTTTTCGATGTGGTCAATCGATTAGGAGATCAATCACGTGGCTGGAATTTGGGATCAAGCGCGAGTGCGGAAGTACATTGATGATGGCATAGAAGAGAGTTTGAATCTGGACTATAAGGCCGCAGGCGCTTTGGCGAAAACGGACGGTAAGCGGAAAGAAGTCACAAAAGATGTTTCCGCGATGGCCAATTCTGACGGCGGGATCATCATCTACGGTATGACTGAACAGAATCATCTGCCTGACGTGATTGATCCGGTGAATCGCAAGGATTTCTCTAAGGAATGGCTCGAACATGTGATCGGTAACATACGTCCGAGGATCGACGGTTTGTTAATTCACCCGGTGCCCATTGGCGGTTCGAATTCTGACGTGGTCTATATTGTGGAGATTCCGCAAAGTCAGACGGCGCATCAGGCAACCGACAAGCGATACTACAAGCGGCACAACTTTGAGTCTGTGGCGATGGAACATTTCGAGATTCTTGACGTCCTAAACAGACAGCAACATCCTCGCATAGAGCTTGATTTTGAGACTTTGCCAGCTATTGATGAACACGGAGTGACCTATAAACTTGAATTAAACGTTAAGATTCGTAATATTGGAAACGTTTTGGCTAGATTTATTGAGGCGCATGTCGCTATTCCCAATGCAATATTGTTAAACGGAGCACAGCGAAATAGAAGAACCCCGAATCGCTCTGGGATCTCCGAAGGACATACTGTTTTTAGGCGCCACAATAGAGAACGTTTCGCCATTGGAAATAGTGGACCACCTAGTTATACGTCGTTTTATGGAACACCGATATATGTGCCGCTGTTTCCCGGGCTGGAGATGTTAGTAGAGTCTATTGACTTGATTGCAGGGGCTGTATACAAAGATGAGAAAAGAGAGTATACAATTAAGTGGTCGACATTCGCTGACAGCGCTGCCCCGAATTCCGGTGAAGTAGTAGTCTACGATTCATTACGATTGGGCTAACGAGACAAGTCGACCCACATGGAAACCGTAGAGAGCATCAACCTCATCACGCGCAATCCCGAGGTTCGTGGCGGCAGACCCTGCATCATGGGAACTGGTCTGAAAGTATCGGACATCGTGATGGCGCAAGTTTTCCATGGGCAGACGCCTGATGCCATGGCAGTGAGCTACGGCGTCACGTTGGCGCAAGTGTATGCGGCGCTGGCGTATTACTATCTGCACAAGGACGAAATCGATTCCGACATCCGCGACCAGATCAAGAAAGCGCGCGAGCTTAGGGATAAACACGTTGGCAGCCGACAAGCTTCGCTTCTATCTGGATGAGAATTTGCCTGCAGCAATTGCTGAACAACTTCAGAAACGCGGGATCGACGCGATAGCGGTTCGCGATTTGCTTGCCTTTGGCGAGAGCGATCGAGATGGATCGCGTAATCTGCTCGAATGATCCGGATTTCATTGAGCTTGCGAGCGAAGGAATTGAACACCGCGGTATCGTCATTGGTCAGCAAGATGCGCATCATATTGGCGACTGGGTGGAGTTCCTGGGCCTCATGCATGCGGTTTGTCAGCCTGATGAAGCGATTAACCGACTAGAATTCTTGCAGCGCTTGTAACGACGGCAAGAGACAGAATCAGCAATTCACGACTTTTACGCTGCCGCCGAGCTGCTACTCAAACACCAACTGATGCGCCGGCGTGAAATACTGCCGGTAAGTCAGCCAGGCCGCGACCAAGCCGGTAAAAGTCGCCGCGCCCACCAGCATATACATCACGATGATCTGCAACTGCACCGCTTCCAGGGGCGACGCCCCGGCCAGGATCATGCCGGTCATGGCGCCGGGCAACTTGATCAGCCCCACGGTCTTGGTGGTATCGAT
This sequence comes from Chloroflexota bacterium, assembly GCA_026707745.1. Lineage (GTDB taxonomy): Bacteria > Chloroflexota > Anaerolineae > Aggregatilineales > Phototrophicaceae > UBA6055. Next base: position 48,007 of record JAPOWG010000036.1, on the reverse strand, counting down.
GATGGGCGTCAGCGCGCTCTTGATCGTCCGCTGGAATTGACTCAGCGAGGCTTGGCGGCCCGTCGCGCCCAGCGCAAGCTTGCTCTCGATCAAGCCGCGCTGGTCATGGAAATCGCTGCTCAGCCGCGTGATAACCAGGGTGGCGGTCGTCATCGACGTGCCCAGGATCATGCCGCCGATGGGGATGATGTCCTTGGGCACGAAGTCGAAAACGCCCAGCGCCACCAGCAGCGCCAGCGTCATGGCTGTGCCGAATCCGATCGAGAGCAGCGAGATCAACTGCGCCTGCGGCGTCTTGTGAGCGCGTTTGGCGGTGGTGCGCCCGGCGATGACGGTCATCACCAACAGAATGGCGACCGTGAAGACCGGATCATGCAACTCGAAGACCAGTTCCAGCACATAGCCGATGGCGATCAACTGGACGAAGCTGCGGAAGGTGGCGATGAAGAGATCTTGCTCCAGGTCGGAGTCTTGCCAGCGCGAGACGGCGGCGGCGATGAAAATAAAGGCGATTGACATCAAGACGCGCTCAATGCCTTGCATGCCGGCGAATATGTCGGGCATGGGAGCCTCCTTCGGCTTTACCAGCTCAATTCGGGATTCTTGAAGGGCACCAGCGCCATGATCAGCGCGTGTACGTAATAGGCTTCGCGGTCGACGACATCGTCGGTGAGCAAGCCGATGGCGCCGTTGGCTTGCTTGGAATTGTCGCGCTTGAAAACGACGTCATCGGCATGGCCCAATTCCATGCCCCCGCGCACCAAGCGAGCGACTTCTTCGGGCAAAAAGAAGACGGCTGTCTGTCCCCGCCCGATGCGAGCGCTGCGGTCCAGCACGACCACCCAGGCGAAACAGGTCATGCCCAGCGGGCTGTCTTCAATGCCGCCTTCGATACCCACCCAGAAGTCGCTTTCCCGCCGGGCAGCGCGCGCGTTCTCGGCCCGCGCCAGGGCGCCGGCCATGGTCTCCCCGCGCGACATGGGCTGGTCGGCCACGCCCGACGGCACGGAGACGCCAACGACATCATAGTCATCGCGCGCGAACATGCGACCGAAAGCGGCGCGCGTCGCATTCAACTTGACCGGATTCTTTGAGGCGACAGTGATTCTTGGCATTGGCTGACTCAAAGGACTATTGCAGGAACAGCCTGTACATAACTCTAACAAGAGTTGACGCCTTATCCAAAGACCTTTGCCTTCTGCGGCGATGCTGATACACTAGATAGAGGATCGCGTGAGCAGGATTTTATATGTTAGACAATGCCAAAACCGACATTCGCGTCCGCAAGGCCGTGACGGAGGATCTGGTCGAGTTGTCCGATTTTATCGTGCCCTTTGTGCAGAGCGGCGATCTCTTGCCCCGCACTTTTGACGAACTGGAAGATCTACTGGAAACCTCGTTCATCGCGCGGCTCGACGGCAGAATCGTGGGCTGCGCGGCGCTGGAGATTTATAACAAGAAATTATGCGAGATCCGCAGCCTGGCGGTTGATCCGGCGGCGCAGGGCTTGGGCATCGGCAAGAAGCTGGTCGAGGCTTGTGTGGCGCTGGCGGAGCGGGAAGGCATTTACGAGATCATGGCTATCAGCGTCGCCGAGGATTTCTTCCGCTCTTGCGGTTTCGATTTCACCTTGCCCAACCTCAAGAAAGCGTTTTTTCTGCAAACGCGCGATTCGATGTAACTTTAGTCCCCCGCTGCTCCAGCATGAGAATCGACGTACTGGCCTTATTCCCAAACATGTTCGAACCGGTCATGTCGGAGAGCATGATGTGGAAGGCGCGCGACCGCGGCTTGCTGGATTTCCACGCGCATGATATCCGCGACTACGCCGTCGACAAACATCGGGTGGTCGATGACAGTCCCTACGGCGGCGGCGGCGGTATGATCCTCAAGCCGGACGTCTTGGTGCGGGCGATTGAAGCGATCAAACCGGATGAGCGCAGTCCCGTGATCTTGATGTCGCCGCAGGGGCGTTTGTTGACGCATTCTGTCGCGGTTGAGTTGTCGCAACATGCGCGCCTGACCCTGGTTTGCGGCCACTACGAGGGCGTCGACGAACGCGTGCGCGAACTCGCGATCAATGATGAGATCAGCATCGGCGACTATGTGCTGACCGGCGGTGAATTGGCGGCCATGGTGCTGATCGACGCAGTCGTGCGGCAGATCCCCGGCGTATTGGGCGCCGCCGGCGCGCAGAACCGCGACAGCCACGCCGACGGCTTGGACGGCCTGCTGGAGGGTCCCCATTATACGCGCCCGGCCGAATTCCGCGGCTTGAGCGTACCGGCCGTCCTGACGAGCGGGCATCACGCCGAAGTCGAACGCTGGCGCTGGCGGCAGGCGCTCAAGCGCACCTGGCGGATGCGCCCGGATCTGCTGGCGGGCGCCGAGCTCAGCGATGATGACATGGCCTTTCTCGCCCGCTTGATCGAAGAGGCCGGCGACTGATTATCCCGTTTCCTGCAGGCCGGCTTCGTCCCCTTCCGCGAAGGCCAGGGCGCGCTTGTCTCCGCTTTCCGGATCCAGCATCGCTTCTACCGTATCTTCGCGGATGACGCGCCCCTCATCCAGGAGCAGCACGCGACTGCCGATCCGCCGCGCCTGCTCGATGGAATGCGAGACCCATATCATCGTGAGACCCGTCTCCCGGCGCAAACGAAGCAGGGATTCTTCCACGCGGCCGGTGGCGATGGGGTCGAGCGATGAAGTTGGTTCGTCCAGCAAGAGCAGGGAAGGATCGAGCGCCAGGGCGCGCGCCAGCGCCAGACGCTGCTCCTGCCCGCCGGAAAGCACCTCCGCTGTCTGATCAATGAGTTCGACATTCAGCGATGCCTGGCGCATCAACTCAATGGCATCTTCGCGGGAGAGCGTTTTGCCATGCAGGGCGGCGCCAAAGGCGATATTGTCGGCCAGGCTGCCCTCGAATGCGGCAGTCTTCTGGAAGATCATGCCGACTTTGCAGCGCAGCTCGGTAACTGGCATGTCGTAGATCGAGGCGCCGTCAAGCAGGATTGTTCCCGCAGCGACATCGTTTAGCCGGTTGATGCAGCGCAGCAGGGAGCTCTTGCCGCTGCCGCTGGGACCGATGACCACCAGCAATTCGCCCGCGGCGACCTCGAGATCAATATCGCGCAGGACCGTCTTCCCGCCGCGCTGGAGCTGAAGATTCCGGATGGACAGTTTGGACATGATACACGCTTCTCTGATAAACAAAGTATCGGGTCAATTGTAACGCGGCTTTGCGAACTCGCTACGTGTGGTATCGCGGGACAAAGACCGGAAATGAAGACGCGCCCAAGAACGCTCCCGTTGGACAACAACAACGGGATAGTTCTTGGGCTGGGCGGGGGATTCATCACAGAGGCGCAGAAGTAAGTACAAGTAAGTCATGCAACGATAATTCACCACCGAGGCGCGGCTTGGCCGCAATTATGTACTTTGTATCATCGCGGCGGGGATGTTAGACTTAAACACAGGCATTCGACGACGAAGGGAGAGCAATCCGTGGAAATGACTATAACCTGCGCGGAGGAATCCCGCGCGGCACAGGAGACACTGGCCGGCACCTTCAAACCGGCTGACACCTTCTTCCTGATCCAGACCAGTTTGGCGGAATATGGCGGATGGGGAGGCGAGATCGTCAAGAAAGCCGGCGCGTCCGGCGGATTCGCGCCCTATTTGCAGCATCTGATGGGGGCGCCGCGCGCGAAGATCCTGTTCATTCGGCGACCGGCCGCCGAGGGCAAGAATTTTTACATCGCGGTGACTAATCAGGGACAGCCCCGAATCTATCATACGATTCTGACGGACTACGATGAGATTCTGACGCTGGATATTGACAGCGTCGGCGCCGGTCTTCCCCCGCGCATCAATGGCTATGACATGCACGACGAGGGTGAACTTTATACCGTTTGCACCAACGGCCGGCACGATCCTTGCTGCGCCGCGCGCGGCACGCCGTTTTATCAGGCGCTGATTGAGCATGCCGGGGAGGACAAAATTTGGCAAACGACGCATATTGGTGGCCATCGCATGGCGGCGACCATGATCGCCTTCCCGCAGGGCATCGTTTACGGGCATCTGGATCCCTCGGATGCCGAAGCGATCGTGGCCAATCACCGCGCCGGCTACCTGATGACGCACAAGTATCGCGGGCGCGGCGCCTACGAGGACCACCGTCTGGACGGCGACGCGCATCAGGCGGTTGGCGCGGCCGAGGGGCGCATCCGGGAGCGGGCGCGGCTCTATGCCGATGCCGACCTGCGGCTGTCGGAAGTGATCGCGACTGGCGACCAGCGCTGGCGGATTAGTTTTCTTGACAATGACGGAGCGCGGCATGATGCCGATGTCAGCATGGGCATGTCGGCGCCGCGGCAGACCTCTTGCGGCGACGCGCCCAAACCGATGCCCCAGCACGAAATCACGGTATTGACCTAGACCCGGCGCTGGCATAGGGCTTGAAGCCACAATGGCTGCGTCCGAACGGATTTTCTCCGAGAACGCGTTCCGGCCGCGCGCATCTGTTTATCTAAACTGTAACGTTCATGCGACAAGCAGGTTATATTGCGTGAGCGCGACATCCCTGGAACGTTTTCGTTGCCGTCGAGCGGCTCTTTCGCCTTGCATTAGTCCGCGCGAATGAAGAAAAGCATGTCCTACGTAGCGCCTTCAAATCAACCGCGGCCGCGGAGTTCGCCGCTCGTTTGGTTCCTCAGGTTCGTCCTGCTGAGCTCGATCGGCGCGGTCTTGCTGGCCTTGCTGCTTTCGATTCTGCTAATCGCCTGGCAGGTTGTTTTGCGGGACCGGGTCGTGCTGGGCGTGCATGTCGGCGGGGTCGACTTAAGCGGCATGACCGCGGCGGAAGCCGCGGCCGCGCTTGACGAAGAATTTGCTCCGCTGACCGAGAAAATTTACGTCTTGCGCGATGGCGAACGCGCCTGGCAAGCGCGGGGGAGCGAGCTGGGATTAAGAATCGCGACCGAGGACATGCTGGATCGCGCTTTCGCGCTGGGGCATTCGGGAGAGGCCTTCGCCGATATCATGGCGCAAAGCCGGGCTTGGATCAGCGGCGAGCGCCAGCCCGCCCGTTTGGTCCTGGATGAAAATGTCACGCTGGATTATCTGCGCCTTTTGGCGAGCCAGATCAAGCGCGATCGGCAAGACGCCAGCTTGCGCATCGTCGACGGCGAGGCGCAGGTTCAGGCGGGTGTGACCGGGCGGGCGCTCAACATAGCGGCGACGCTCGCGCGCCTGACCGCGAGCTTGCGCGCATCCGCCGAGGGCGCCGATATTGAACTCGTGGTTGATGAGCGCGGGCCGCGGCTCTGGAATGTCGAGGAGGCGGCGCTGCGCTTGGGAACGGCGCTCTCCGGTCCGGTGCAGCTCTTCGCCAGCGACCGCGAAGGCGGTCCCCTGGGTCCCTGGACGGTCAGTCCCGAGCAGATACGCGCGTTGCTGAGTGTCACCCTGCGGGAGGACGGCGCGGGAAAACGTTACGATGTCTCGATAAACGCCGAGGCCTTCAGCGAGTTTCTGCGCTCGCTCGCGCCCGGGCTGATCATCATTCCGGTCGACGGCCGTTTCGATTTCAACCCCAGGACGGGCGAGCTAATCGCGCTAAGTCCGTCGCGGGGCGGGCGCGAGTTGAACATCGAAAAGACGATTGCGCGGTTGGAAGAAGCGGTTTTCAGCCGGGAAGCAAGGTTGGCGCCGATGGTCTTCGATTACAGCCTCCCGCGCTATCACGAGGGCATTTCGGCAGCGGCGCTCGGCATCAAGGAACTGGTGGCGGAAGCGACGACCTATTATTGGGGTTCCCGGCAGAACCGGCGCAGCAATATCGCCGTCGGCGCCGGCAAGCTGAATGGCATCATCATCGCGCCCGGGGAAGAGTTCGCTTTCAATCAACATTTGGGCGATATCACGCCGGAGGCCGGCTTCGTTGACGGCGCGGTGATCTTCGGCGCGCGCACTGTCACGGGCATCGGCGGCGGCATCTGTCAAGTGAGCACGACGGTGTTTCGCGCGGCTTTCAGCGGCGGCTTCGCCATCACCGAGCGCAACAGCCACGGCTACCGCGTGGGCTATTATGAATACGCGGGCGCGGGACCGGGTCTGGACGCGGCGATCTGGCAGCCGACCAGCGATTTGCGCTTCTTGAACAATACGCCTCATCATCTCTTGATCGAGAGCGAATTCATGGGCGCGAAGGACGCGCTACAGTTCCGATTTTACAGCACAAGACATTGGCGAACGGTCCTGGAGCCGCCCATCATACGGGATATCGTCGAAGCGCCGCCGCCTCGTTTCGAAGAGAATCGGGATTTGCTGGCGGGTCAAACGCGGCAGGTGGATTACGCCGCGCAGGGCGCCGATGTCTGGGTTTACCGCAATGTTTACGATAGGGCGGGCAACCTGGTCAAGCGCGATCAAGCCTATACGCATTACCAGCCCTGGCGGGCGGTCTTCGAGGTCGCGCCGGGCGATCCTAGGTTGGAAGCGGAAGCAGGCGCGGAATAAAACCGCGCAGCCCGCCGGATCTGGCGACGCGGAATCGCAATTGTCGCTGCTTAGATCTCGGGTATTGCAGGAACGGGGCTGCACGCGCAGCCCCGCTGACGTTCGGTTACGCTAGACAAGCGTTTGGACGCGGACCGGTTCCACGAAGCCCTTGAGGATCTTTTCCAGCGCCATGGTATGGCTGCAGACGCCGCGTTGCGCGAAAAACGAGGCCGTACTGGTCCATTTGCCCTCGTTGTAGGTGATGTGATGGTTCTTGTTGTAGCCCTCGAAGGTACAATCAAAGGAGACGATGCGGATGCGGTCGCGCTGGTCCGAATAGCGCTTGGCTTTCTTGACATCGCTGACGATATTCTGGCCCGGTGAATAGGGAACCGGGCGTCGTTTGAGCAGGGGTTTGAACAGGTTCTCCAGCGCCATGATATGCGGGCAAATGGCGTATTTCTGGAAACCCGGGCAGGTGCAAGACCAGCGGTCGCCTTCGAGGCTGACGACGTAGGCGTTATTTTCGCCATGGAAGGCCACCGTCAAACTATTGAAAGTGGCGCGTTCGGGCTGGCTGGCGTATTCGCTGGCTTTCTGAATCTTGTTGATCATGCTGGCGTCCATCGTGTTCCCTTCTACTTAGAGATGACCTGACGTATTAAAAAGAAAACGCGGCGCAACCTATTCGCTCTGCGCCGCGTTCGTTTTGTATGCTTTGCAACGATAAATTGTCAATTGAAACGACAAGCATTATCCTAATCCGTTAAGGACAGCCTTGCGCCTCTTTTTTGAGAAACCACCTTGCTCGTGCAAGGAGAAGGCTTGCTATTCTGTGTGAGCGCGGCGGACCTTTTCGCTGTCGCCGAGCGGCTGTGATTGCCAGACCTTCACATATCATGCGAAGACGGGTTTCCTCCCCTGCGCGCCGATCATTTCTATACATCCAAGTTTAGGTCAAGGTTAACCGGATGTCAAATGCGCCCCCGCCGTTTCGCGCTGCAAATCCGCTAAAGTTTGGGCATTCAAATCCACTTATGCAGGGATGTCTCGTTGGCGCCTGGCATGCTGCGTTCACGCCTCCGAGTCGCCGTCAATTTCCCCGGCGCGGCACTGTGGAGCGCCGTCCGGCAGCAATCCCAGGGTCAAGGATTCCACATAGATGCACTGCTGCCAGGGGATGGAGATATCGGCCGCGGAATAGCGGTCGCGGGTCAACTCGATGTCCGCGCCGCGCAGCAAGGCGAAGGGCCTGGCTTGATCGCGCTCGCCCATGACAACCTGGGCGCAAGCCGCCAGCGAATCGGCGACGCCGACCTGCGTCACCGCCATCGGATTGCCAAAGAGATCGTCCTTGCCGCGTTCGTCTTTGATGGGCCTGAAGCCGGCGGCGCCGAGCGCGATGCCGCCGGTGCCGTAGCGACCCGGGAGCAGCCAGCTATCCGTCAAAATGACGCCGATGTGCCGACCGAGACGCTGCCGCAGCGCCTCGAAGATGGCCTCGGCGCTCTTAAAGGGGTCTTCGGGCAAGAGCACGACTTGCCCACTGGGGATATTGGAACGATCCAGACCGGCATTTGGCGATATGATGCCGCCCCTGGCGGTCAGGAGGAATCCCTGTCCGATGCCGCCGAAGACATGGTCGGCTTCGTCCAGCACCAATTGGGCGACGGCCGCGGACATATTGTATCGCTCGGCCAGTTGACGTGCGCGCGGGCCGGCTACGATGTCGTCCAGCTTGTAGATGCGCCCGGCAGCGATGGCCGCGTATTTGCTGGAAACGGCCAGCACATCGGCGTCTTGCAATTGCAGTTCGGCGCCCGCCAGGCCGTCAAGTATCGTCTCGATCAGATCAAAGGGTCCATCACGTACCGGCGCTTGAATCGGGTAAACGGTGAGCGTTTTTGGCATCGTGCAAGTTTCCCGGTCGCTGGTTGAAATCGACCGTCATCTTATCACAAGTCGAGAATCCTGTCAGCAAAAGCCGCCGGGGCCACATAGCTATTCGGGCGCGACCGAGAGGATCAAGACGCGGTCGCGGCTTCGCTGCGCCAGGGCGATCGCGCGTCCATCGGGACTGAATGCCAGGTCGTCAAGCGCGATCGGCAGGCGGGCTGTCGGCGAATCGCGGTTCATGGCGTTCACAAGGTGCAACTGGGCTTGACCATTGGCGTCTCCGCTGGCAATTGCCAGCAGGATTTCGGCGCCTTCGACGACGCGCCGGCGGATATCGAGCTGCGGCATAATCGCGCCGGGGCGGTGATAGAAGCGCAGATCTTGCCCGGCGTCGATATCGACAAGATAGAGGCTGTCGCCATTGCTATAGAAGAAATCGGCCAGGTCCGCGCCGGGAGCGGCCCGAACCAATCCCGCCCCAGCCATGCCAATCAGGGCTTTCGAGAATACCAGGCGGCCGTCCGCGGCGTCATAAATCCAAAGCGCGGCGCGCCGGCTGGCGACGTTCTCGCCGGTGAGCGCCAGCCAGCGACCGTTTGCGCTGAAGGCGATGTCGGTCAAGGGATAGGGAAAGGCAAAGCGGAGCGTTGCCTCTGCGCTGGGGGCAGCCCCAAAGTCATCGATCTTCCAGAGGATGAGCTCGCCGCCGGGACCCGCCAGTTTGCTGTCCACGCCGCCGCTAGCCGCTGCCAGAAGGCCCCCGTCGGCGGACCAGTCCAGCGCCCTCACGGAACCCGGCAGTGACGGTGATAGTTGCGAAGCCATCGAGACTGAGGCGTCTTCGTCCAGCGTGAGAACGGAGACGCGGCCGTCCTGCCCCCCGATTGCCAGCTTGTCTTCAATTGCCACGCCTGTCACATCTGTCACACCGCCAAAGGCAAGAGTCGTAGCCCCGAATCCATCGGGCGAGTATTGGACCGGCGGGAGGGGATCAAAGCCCGGATAACGGTAGAACTGCAGGTTACCGCCCGCGAGAAGTACCGCGAGCGATTGATTGCCGGGCGACCATGCTACTTGAAGCGGCTCGTCCGCCGCTATGACATGGGTCGTGCCCAGGCGATTGAGGTTGGCGCTGCTGATCATCATCGCCGCACCAGTTGGGGCGCCTTCCAGGGACTGGCCGCCGGCCGGGTTTGGCCCGTCGCGCGCCGGCGCGCTCTTTTCACTGGCCGGAGGGGCGACCGGCTCCAGGTAATAGGCGTTGGCGTTGAGGTCGCTTTCGACTGTCCAGCCGATCAACCCGTTGACTTCAACCTGCCACCAGACGAAGGCGCCGTCGCATGCCGGTCCGTCGAGTACCGCGTCCAGGACTTGGCGCGGCGGGATTTCGCCGATCTGTTGGGCGCCGAGTGCTGGTTCCGCGCGCAGGCGATTGGCGAGCGTCCGCGAGGCGACGCGGGCGCGCGCTTTGCCGATGTCGATTCGCGGTGTCAGGAAGCCCTGATAAAGCGGCGGGCAGAAGTGAACCGTGCCGCTGCTGACCTCCGCTGGGTCAAGGACGGGCAGGCGACTACAGTCGCCGACCAACTCCAGCACGGAAAGGCTGACCCAACCCTGTCGAAAGAAGAGCCAGTCGCCAGCGAGATTCTGGCCTAAGACGGCGTGGCTGTTTTGCGGCGAAATTTGTGATACCTGTTTGTCCCGCGGGGCGCGTCGGACATTGACGGTGGTTTCTCGCGGTCGTAGATAGCAGCCGGTACCCGCGCCCGGCGCCATATTGACCAGCGGCAAATTATAACAGGCGCCGCGCAATTCTATGGCCGACCCCGGGATCCAGCCGGCTTGGATTTGATACCAGAAACCCGTCGTGTCGCGCCCGATAATCTGCGCGCTTTCGTCAGCACTCGCGCCAATTGTTCCAATAATCGATCCCGCCAGGCTAGGTCCGTCGTACAAGGGAACGCCGACGCCTTGAAAGGCGCATTCTTCATCGGCTTCGCGGCGCTTGGTGGAATTGCCGCTGCCGTCGGCCGGGCAGCCCAGGGCAAAGTCGCTGCGAATGACGCCGAAATCTCGCGGACAGATGTCTTCGTTGTCGGGCACGCCGTCGCCGTCTTCGTCCAGGAACAATGAACAGCCGTCGGCCGCCGCCGAACCGGCTTGCCGCGGGCAAGCATCGACGCTATTGGCCCTGCCGTCGCCGTCGCTGTCGCCTCTGGTGGCTCGCGGGCAGCCCGGCGGATCGGCGTCGGGCAGGCCGGCGATACTGGGACAGGCGTCCAGGTTATCGGCCAGGGAATCGCCGTCGCGGTCCCGGGCGCTTGAGATGGAGGTATAGATGAGACCCGCGCGCGCGCCGGTTCCGTCGTTGGCGCATTGCTGCGTCATCGAGCCGTCGGCGGAGACATGCAACAGGACCGGCTGATCGTCGTCGATCAAGCGCAGGCGGTAGACCTCGATGGTCTGCGGCAGTTGCAATCCTCTCATGGGACGACAGCCGAGGGCGGTCGTTCTCACGTCGGTCACAAGTGTATGCGACCAGTCTTGCGCGTCGGCGAGATGCGGCAGGGCGCGCCGCGCCGCCGCTACGATATGCGCGGGTGTTTCAGCTTCGCTTTGCGCCCCGGCCATTGAGCAGAGCATCAATGTCAGCAGCGTGATCAGTGTAATACGTCGGTTCACGGGGGCTTCCCCAGAAAGTTTTGCCTGCGCCATTGTAGCAAAGCTGGCGCTTCTTGTTAGCCCTGCGTCTTCCCACCGTTTATGTGTCCAGTTTTGTAAGACCACTACAGATTCACCACAGCCGCTCGGCGCGTAACCGGCGAGAAGGTCTGCCGCGCTCACACAAAATAACAAACCCGCTCCTTGCATGAGCAAGGGGGTTTATTGGAAAAGAGACACAGAAGTAGGACCAACAAAGTCATGCTAATGCACTCGAAAATAATAGTCGGCTGTAGGGGCGACCAATCTGGTCGCCCGCAAAACCTAGCCGGAGCGGTGGGCGAGCCAAGGCTCGCCCCTACGTTCACCATGCAATTTGTTGCATCATTTTCTTGGAATTACTGAGAGCGCGGAGGGATATGTTTCGGGCGACGTGATAGGTCGCGTAGGCGCGTAGACATTGCCCTTCGACACAGCGCTTCGACCCTGACCGCCGACACCCTGGAGGAGGTCAGTCGCCCCAAGCAAATTGTTGGTATTTTGGGTGTAAGGATCTTATGTCGAGGACTGGCTACGAAGTAATACAACCGAAAAGTAACCACTACCGGGTTTCTCGACAGCTGACGGACTTGAAAATACCCTGTATCAATGCTGCAAAGGCTGGTACATTGGCAGTTTATGCCAGGAGCTTCAACGAGCCGGGACCCAAGATGCCGCGTCTCCAGGACATTTATCGAATAGACAATTATATCGACACATTTGCGCTTGGGCATTATGCGCGCGTCCTGGACGCCCTGGACCGTCGCAACGGTCAAATCATCGCTTTCAAAGTAATGCGTCCCGAACATCTTGATGCGGAGGGCGATACGCGCTGGGAATACCGCGCCTTTGGCAACGAGGCGCAGATTCTGGCCCGCTTGTGGCACAGTCCGCATGTGGTCAAGCTCTACGACTGCGGGTATATTTCCGATCGAGCGGAAGCCCCGCGAGCGGGCGAGATCATATCCTACCAGAACAACATTCGCGGATTCGCGCAAGATATGGCGCAATATGCGGTGGCTGGTTGGCGCCCCTACCTGTCGCTGGAGAATCTGCCGCGCAATCACAGTTTATTCTACTTGATGAAACCGAACCGTCCGAACAGTCGCTGGCGTCTGCCGACCGAAGAGGGTTTGTCCCTGGCGGTGCAATTCAGCGAGCTGTTGGCATTGGCGCATGCGCAGCAGATCGTCTATCTCGACCACAAGCTGGAGCATGTCTATTGGGACGGCGTGCACCTGAAAGTGATCGATTTCAACAGCTCTCGTCAGCTGAGCGGCGATAAACCGGACGAGCGCGGGCAGTACCGCAAGGACTTGCACAATATGTGCGTGGGCGTCTTGTATACGCTCTTCACCGGCATGTCTCCGCAGTTGACCTCCTTGCGGCCACAGCCGAGCAGTCGCGACGCGGTGGAAGCGCGCTATCGCGATATCGACAGTCTCGATTTCAGCATGGAGCCGAGCTTGAGCGAGGGCATCACGGATCTGTTGCAGCGCGGCGCGGCGCAAGAGTTGGAGTCGATTCGGGAATTCATCAACGGATTGCAGCGCGTGGCGGCGCAGCATGGCTGGGACTTCCCCGATTATTATGCCAGCGACCCCAGCCGCCAGGCGCGGGAGCAGATGCGCGAAGGTTTGCAGCGGCTGCGGGAGGGCCACGAGCACGTGCGCGAGGCGCGCGATCTCTTTCGCGAGGCCTTGATTCAGGACGGGATCAGCCCGGATCTGGAAGAAGAGTTGCGGCGTCTGGTGCTGGTGATCAACGAGATGTTGAATCAGCGAGCGGTGCCGTAGGATTTGGCCACAGAGGCACAGAGCACACAGAGATTATTGAATTGACGTGTCCGTAGCGCCGCTCGTCAGTTGCGGGCTGTCGATGAGAAGCGACGCATTCGCGAGCGCAACTTCTTGAGCACCCATGGACAGCGATTTAGTTCCGACGTAGATTGGGACGCTTTCGACATTTGGCGCGACTAAACCTCAACACTGATGCTGTTCGGCAAGAGCACATCCGCTGAATTGAGCAGCGGCTGTTTCGCCAGCAACCTCCGCACAGTGGCACGCTGGTCGTCGGGCAATGCCAGGGTGTTTCCCCGCCCGCCATCGCGCGCGAGTTTGGTCCCGGCTTGGGCGTCGGACTTGAAGGCGCGCCGGGCGGTATTCAAACCAGTATCGGGCAATCCCATCATCTTCAACAAAGCCAGAAGCAACTCGTCACGATCTGACTGCAGGTCTTCGTAACGCAAGGCAGCGACCGCCGCGCCACTATCAACCAGTTCCAGGTATTGCTCCAGCATGAAGAGCCAGCCGATGGCGCGTCCTTCCAGCACGCGGTAGCTCTCGATCGACGGGTGCGCCAGTCGCTCGATTTCGGCGCGCGGACAGCCGTAGTAACTCGCTTGCTGATCGATCACTTGCTCGCGCGGGTATCGCTTGGGTAGCGCGGCGCGCTTGACGTGCAGGCGATGGAAGGATGCCAGCCAATCGAGGACGTTGCGAACCATAAACAGGTGCAAGGCCTTCGGCAGAGCCTCGACGTAAAGCCCCATGACGGCGGTCGCCTGGTTGCGAAACTTGATCACAATGCGCCGATGATCCCCGACGATCGCCGGGCGGCAGAGCCAGCGCGCGCTTGCGCGCAGCAAGTCGCCCCGTTCTTTCGGCGGGAGGCCGCGCAATTTTACGAAATTGGTCAGCGCGTCCGGCTCCGATAGAGTAATCACGTCGTCGATTTCGTTAAGCGCGCGGGCCAAAACGGTTGAACCGCAGCGACCGATATTGTGCAGGCAAAGCAGCGCTCGGTCATCGAAGGGAATAGCTTCGGCAAGCCCCAGGAAGTCGGCGTAGGGCAGCGCCACCAAAAATTCGGCCTTGTCGAATTGGGCCTGGTACATGAAAGGCGCGCGCGAGAGATCAGTGTCAGCGGGCAGGGCGGTGAAGATCGCGCGCTTGTTGGCCTGGTCGAGACAATAGAGCGTGATGTCAGGATCGCCCAGCAATGACACGGCGTCGACCGTGTCACCCGCGCTCCATTCAAAGTCGTCGAGCGAGGCGATAATGCCCATATGCTCTCTGTGGCGATTTTGAATGCGCAGTTTGATGGCGGTCAAGATGAGGGCTCCCTGGCAGTTGCCGCGCAGACGCGGGTTGACTTCGCTATTATTTTACAAAACCCTAGTTCATCTGAGGAGCGGGCTGGTTATCTTCTGCGAGCGCGTCAGATATTTTTTCGCCGATTGCTAGCCGAGCGGCTGTGGAAGAGGCGCGCTTCGCTTTCGATGAACTCAATGGCGCCGGCGATGCTGGCATTGGGCGGCGTATCCGGCGGCAGGTCGTGAATAGCGCTGTCCGTGAGGCGCGGGCTTGGGCGCAGGTCGACGCTCACCGCCCCGACCTGCCCGGCACAGACATCCCGCAAGAAGAGGACGTTGCCGTCCATTCGCGTGCGTTCGGCGGGCGCCAGGCAGATTTGCAAGCGCGCGGGCGCTGAGTTCGGCCTTAGCGTCAGCCGAATGCTGGCATTATCAAGCGGCGACAGGCGATAGCGCCAATCGTTGGCGCTATCAACGAGGGCCATTGTCACTTGCTCGTCGACCCGCCCGCGGTCCCGTGGGTCGAGCGCGCCTTCGATATTGGCGGCGTGGTAACCCATGCCATCAAGCGCAATCAACATCGAGCGTCCGCCGGTCTGCCGACAGTGAGGGGCGGCGTCATCGCAGGCCTTGCCCAGGTCGACGATCAAACTGCCCGGTCCTTCACCCGGCTTTAAGCGCTGCATGAAGGTGAAGAGTTGCGGCAGCAGGGCGATATCTCCACGCAGATTCGCGCTGTAGAGCAAGGACAAGCTCAGCGGTTTTTCCATTCCGCCTTCCGCTTTTCGATGAAGGCGCGCATGCCTTCGGCCTTGTCTTCCGAAGCGAAGGCGACCAGGAAGCTGCGCCTTTCGAAATCAAGGGCTTCCTGCAGCGTCATTTCGTAGGCTTTGTTGATCGCTTCTTTGGTCAGCCTTATCACGACTTGTGACCGGCCGGCGACTTTCTCCGCGATCCCTATAGCGACATCCATGTATTGATCGAGCGGCGCCACGCGGTTAACCAAACCGCTTTGCAGTGCCTCAGCCGCGCCGAGCCTGCGGTCGGTGAGCATGATCTCCATCGCCAGCGCCTTGCCGACCGCGCGCGTCAATCGTTGGGTGCCGCCGGCGCCGGGCAATATCCCCAGATTGATTTCCGGCTGACCGAATACAGCTGTCTCCGAGGCGACGATCATGTCGCAGCTCATGGCGATTTCGCAGCCGCCGCCCAGGACATAACCCGATACCGCGGCGATAATCGGCTTGTTGATTTGGCTGAGGTCAAAGCGGTCGGCCAGGGATCTTTCCATCAACATATCAATATGCGTTTTGCCGTCCATCTCTATGATATCGGCGCCGGCGGCGAAGGCTTTCTCGTCCCCGGTGATGATCATCGCGCCGATGCCCGGGTCGCTGTCAAAGTCCAGCATGGCCCGCATTAATTCGCCCAGAAGTTGCGAATTAAGCGCGTTAAGCGCCTTGGGACGGTTCAATTGCACACGCCCCACGCCTTGGGCGGGACGGTCTACCAGAATGTACTCATAGCCCATACATCGGAATCCTTTATTGCCCGGTTCTGTTTCAACGCGGCATATACTAACATACTCGTCCGCAAGCTGTCATACTCAGTTGGCTGCCGAGTGTCACAAGCGATAGCCAGGCGAATGGACAGCGCCCGACTTGCCTAGGGCTGCCCGTGTGATTCAATTGCTTGAAGAAACTCCAGGATTCGTTCCGCTCCGTCTTCGACGCTGAAGCCGTCGCGCGCCCAGTCCCATCCCGATCCCGGCGTCGCTGCGACGCCTCCCGCTTTTAGGGCCGTCGATTTCCAGAGGACCAGATGGTTCTTGGTGAAGGGCGCATATCGCTGCGGATCGGAGGGACCCATCATCATCACCGTGGCCGCCCCGGCCGCCGCCGCCAGGTGTGTCATGCCGGTATCGTTGCCGATATAACAGAGCGATCCCGCTGCCAGCGCCGCGATCTGGGCGAAGTTCAGTTGACTAACCCAAGCGATCGACGGGGTGTTCAAGCGCTGGCCTACGGCGTCGACCGCTTCTTCGTCCCCGGGTCCGCCAATCAAGATTAGCGCCGCTTCAGTCTCCCGCGCCACGCGATCGAGCAGATCGGCAAGAGCGGCCGGCGGGTAGCGTTTGCTGTCCATGGTCATGCCCGGGTTGCTGCCGCCGCCAGGGTGCGCGACTATGAAAGATCCGGAAACGGACGCCGCCTTCAATCGGCGCCCGATATCATCTTGCACGGCAGGGTCCACCGGCAGGTTGGCGTAGGCGTGACAGGGTTGGCCGGCGATCGCGCTGATGACCCGCAGATAGATCGCGCTCTCGTGTTCGCGCGCCGCGGGATCCACCGCTACGCGCAAGTTGTATCCAAAGCCGCGCCCGGCGCTGTCCAAGCCCGCTCGCAGCGCTATGCCCGACAGATACACCGCCAGGCTCATCAAGGGCGAACGCGTCAGTGAAACGGCCAGGTCGAACTTCCCCGCGCGCAATTGCTTGAGGAAGCGCAGAAACTCGGGGGGCGAGCGGGAGGGAAGGGCGGCTTCCCCGGTATCGACGAGCGCGTCGAGCGCGGGATGGTCCGCGATGGCCGCGGCCGACCATGATCCTACGGCGAAGCTGATATGCGCTTGGGGAAATGTCTCGCGCAGAGCGGCAAGCGCGGCTGTCGCCATTACGACATCGCCGATACAACAGGGTCGAATGACGATGATTCGCCGCGGCGTCGACGTCACATCGCGCTGCGGTATCAGGCGACCCAGCGTGGAATAGATCATTGGTCAAGCATTCGCGCGCCTAGCATCATCCGCGAAATGTAACCGATTGTCGCTGTCAGGCATAGAGGCACATGCGGGGTCCGGTATGGAGCAAATAGAGCGGCTGGGCCGGGTTGCGCGAAACCGCCCCTGCCGGGCATCGCGGCACGTTGCAGAAACACAAATAGTATTAAAACAGAAAAACTATTTACAGTCGATTAAGTCATGTTAAGATCATGTTAATCCCATGTGAAGTTCTTTAGGTGGGAGGGGTTGTCCTGGATCTTGTACAGGCATTTGCATATATTCGCCGCGATCGGCATTGTCTCAAGAAGATGGGCGAAATTGCCTTGCTTGTCGTTCTGTGTTTCATGCCGGTCATCGGCCTGATCCCGCTTTGCGCCTTGCTTGGCTACCTTGCGGAGATCATTCATAATGTGTCGAATGATTATCCTCGGCCATTGCCGGAGTGGGACCATGTTGGCGAGGACGTCGGCAAGGGCGTTCATGTTTTGCTGGCGCTGGTCGTCTACCATGTGCCGCTGATCGTAGTTGCAGCCTTCCTCTATTCATTTCGCTCTTCAATCGGCGTGAGTGTCTTTGGCGGCATCACCTATGTCGGAATCGTCAGCGCGCTGCTGCCCTTGCTATTCATTTATTTGCTTTTCGCCTGGACCCTCTTCACCATCGGATTCATCCGCTACGCCGATAGTTGGGATTCTAGCGAGTTCTATCGCCTTGGCATGATCCTTTCCACCATGCAGAGCAATGCTGCTTTGACCCTGCAATGGCTGGTCAGGGCGCTGGCGGCGAGCATCGCGCTCGCGCTCTTGCTGCCGGTCATCTTGTTGGGGGCTGTTCTGTTTGTGCCGGTGTATGGATACCTGGCGGGCGCCTACGGTCGCCGGTTGCGCGCGGTCAGGATGAGCCATCGCCACTTGCCTATTGAGCCTCGCTTTTTTTGATAATCCCGTTTGCTGATGCAAAAGGGGCAAGAATCGAAGGTCTATATACACGAGCGTCTCGCCGAGACGCCCCACCATTTTCCAGATTTGTGTGACATTCGGCGGTGATTGGTTTTGCTGCGATTGCTCTGAAATCAACGCGCAATCTGTTGTAGCAGACATTTCATGGTCATATAATAGGAATAGATTTCCCTGCTACATCTCTTATTGCTTGCCATACTGCTGTTTGACGCCGCCACTGGAATTGTGGGTAGGTTAATCCAAATATAGTCCGTCTTATTGTTGCCGCCTGTCCTCATCTGCGCTCACAGGGCTTGAGCTAGAAGTTGCGCTACAGAGGAGGATTGGCGCAGGAGATATCTTGGCAATGACTGCGCTTCTTTTTATCCGTTTTATTGGGCTGGTTCTCTTTGGGATCATCGGTTTACGCATCGGCGCTGAACTCGCTTCATCCATAAACTTGACGAGGAACGAAGCATCGTTGGTCTTTTTGGCGCTCGGCGCGCTAGTCGGATTGATCGGCGCGCCCTGGCTTACCCTTTATCCCTGGAGGCGCTTGCGAAAGGCGATCTCCGAAATGCCAGCGCCAAAGCTTGTGCTAGCGATCGCGGGCGCTTTGGCGGGACTTTTGTTGGCGCTGATGCTCGCATTCCCGCTTTCGCTCCTAGGCGGTCCTATTGGTACGGCGCTGCCCGCGCTAGTTTCCGTGGTTTTTGGCTTGTTGGGCACGAGCATATTCGTCATGCGCTCGGGCGAGTTGCTTGATATTATCAGCGAGCGCGTCATCGGCCGGCAGCGCCGCTTCCATCCCATTTCCTCTCGACAGTTGCTGCTGGATACCAGCGTCCTGATCGACGGTCGCATTGTAGAGATCGCGGAAACGGGTTTCATCGGCGGCACCTTGATCATTCCGCGCTTTGTACTGAGCGAATTGCACCGTGTGGCCGATTCCGCAGACTCTTTGCGGCGCAACCGCGGACGGCGCGGCTTGGCGAAGCTGAACGAATTGCAGCGCAACAACAACTTGCCGATCAAGATTATTGATGACGATCCGGAAGAATTCGGCGAAGTTGACGCCAAACTGGTGGCGCTTTCAATCCAGCTCAACGCCTCTCTGGTGACGAACGATTTTAATCTGAACCAGGTTGCCGACGCCCAGGGGGTCGACGTGCTGAATATCAATGCGCTGGCCAATGCGGTGCGCTCGGTTTATATACCCGGCGAGACCTTCGCCATCCGCATCATTCAAGAAGGTCGCGATCCCAATCAAGGCATTGGTTATCTGGATGACGGCACCATGGTGGTAGTGGAATCGGGCCAGAAGTATATGGACCGCAATGTCGGCGTCGAGGTTACCAAACTGATCAACCGTCCCACCGGGCGCATGATCTTCGCCGTGCCCGAGCGAGAAGGCCAGCGCTAGCGGTTGCCTCGGGGACTTGAACTCGGTAAACCCAAGTAAGTCGTGCAAGAAAATCTAACCTCAGCCGCTCAGCGCGTAACCGGCGACTTTGGGCTACCGCGCTCACCAGAAAATAATACACTTGCTCGGCTACCGCAGATCGCGGTATATCAAAAAAGAGGACACAAGCAAGTACAGGCAAGTCATGCAACAGATCGCAAAGTTATTGCAAGGCTTGTCCTCTACTGCAATTCATATGCATGGATAACGGAAATAGTACCGAAACAATACAAAAAAGGGAGCCGATCATTGCGAAAATCAACAAATTATTACATATTCCGCCAAGCTTAACTCCCCCTCTCGTAGTGCTGTGTCGGCGGTCAGTGTCTACGCGACCTACGCGCACCCCTTGTGGGATTTCCGCCCCCCGTTGAGCGAGCAGAGGACATGACAGCTTTGATCCGATTGGCTATTAAAGCGACCGGACAACGATCACAAGCATCTTATTGGGCGAAAATTGTAGGGGCGACCTATCAGGTCGCCCGCAATCGCCCAGATGAAATTCCCTGGTCTGCATTGGCGCTCTCCCTCCATAATGCTTCGGGGTTTCTGCCCCCCGTTGAGCGAGCAGAGGACATGACAGCTTTGATCCGATTGGCTATTAAAGCGACCGGACAACGATCACAAGCATCTTATTGGGCGAAAATTGTAGGGGCGACCTATCAGGTCGCCCGCAATCGCCCAGATGAAATTCCCTGGTCTGCATTGGCGCTCTCCCTCCATAATGCTTCGGGGTTTCTGCCCCCCGTTGAGCGAGCAGAGGACATGACAGCTTTGATCCGATTGGCTATTAAAGCGACCGGACAACGATCACAAGCATCTTATTGGCTAAAATTGTAAGGCTTGTCCGCTACTGCAAATCTTACTCGCAGATAACAAGAACAATACCGAAATAATACAAAAAAATTGGCGATTCTTGCGAAAATCGACAAATTATTACGGAATCTGCCAAGGTCAGCTTCCCCTCTCCCCTTGTGGGAGAGGGGGCCGGGGGGTGAGGGGTACAAAAAGCGCCTTAGCATGACCCAGTAGCGGACAAGCCTTGTCGGGGCGAGCTTTGGCTCGCCCACCGTTCCGGCTAGCTTTTGCGGGCGACCGACCGCACAGAGAAAAACCAACAGAGGAATATATTTGCGGGCCCTTCGCCGAATCGCCCATACAGTTCGTCCCTGTATTTGAATCTCATTACTTACTCGCACTTGCTTCTGCTCCGGCGCGGTACACACCAGCGCCCCCTTTTCTTGTTTAGCGGCTACTTCTTCACAGGCGAATCGGTGTGTCATCTTGAGGCGGCGTCTGCTACGATAGCCGCGTTTTCATTGTGTTTGACCAAGGACGAAAGAGATTGAGATGACCAATGCAATAAGCGAACGTCCCACGGGCGCCGAAGAAGTCATTTGGGATTTGTCCGTCTTCTATCAGAGTACGGACGCTCCCGAGGTTGAAGCCGATATCGCGGCTGTCAATTCGCTGGCGGAAGCCTTCCAGGAACGTTATCGCGGCAATCTCGACAAGATGAGCGCTGATGATTTTGTCGAAGCCTATGCAGCCATCGAAACCATTTATGACTTGAGCGGACGGCTGGAGTCATACGCCTTTTTGAACTTCTCTACCGATACCGGCGACGCGGCCTATCAGGCATTCGTGGCGAGGATGCAAGACTTGCACGCCGCTCTCAGCCAAACTCTGGTCTTTTTTGAGCTGGAGTGGAACGCGTTGGACGACGATCGCGCCAAAGCGATTCTCGACGATCCGAAAGTGCTGAAGTATCGCTATTTTCTGGAAGCGGAACGGCGCTACAAGCCCTATCGGCTGACCGAGCCGGAAGAGCAGATCATCATTGAAAAGGGGGTGACGGGCAGCAGCGCCTGGGCGCGCTTTTTCACCCAATTGACCAGCGGATTCAGCTTCGACTGGATGGGCGACGAGGTCAATATGTCCTTCATCCTGAACAAACTATACGACTCGGACCGCGACGTCCGCGAGATGGCCTGGCGGGTGGTGACCGACAAACTCGACGAGCGCTCAATGGAGTTGACCTTCATCTTCAATACGTTGGCGCTGGACAAGGCGAACAGTGACAAGCGCCGCGGCTATTCGAGTTGGGTTTCCTCACGAAACTTGAGCAACAAAGCGGAGGACTCGGTCGTCGAAGCGCTTATCCAAAGCGTGACAGGCAACTACGCGCTGGTGGCAAGGCACTACGAACTCAAGCGGGCTTTGCTCGGCTATGATGAACTCTATGATTACGACCGCTACGCGACGCTCAACCTGAAGGAAAGCGAAGCTTTCTATCAGTGGGCTGAGGCGAAAGCGATCGTGTTAGGGGCTTTTGAGAAATTCAGCCCTCAGATGAAAGCGATTGCTCAGGAGTTCTTCGACGAGAGTCGGATCCACGCGCCGGTCAGCGCGGGCAAACGGGGTGGCGCCTTTGCCGCCCCGACAGTCGCCAGCGCCGATCCCTATGTATTTCTCAACTATCTGGGCAGCACGCGCGATGTCACGACTTTGGCGCACGAATTGGGTCATGGCATCCACATGGCGCTGTCGGGGAGGAAGCACGGTCTCTTCGCCTTGTATACGCCGCTGACCACTGCCGAGATGGCCTCCACTTTCGCCGAGATGCTGGTCTTCCAGGATCTCATGGCAGCGGAAAAGGATAGCGAGGTGCGGCTCTCGATGCTGGTGGGCAAGATAGAAGACACCTTCGCTACGGTATTCCGTCAGATATCAATGAATCGCTTCGAGGACAAGATGCACACCGCCCGCCGCTCTGAAGGCGAGTTAACCACCGAGCGGCTGAGTGAATTGTGGCTGGAAACACAGCGCGATATGTTCGGCGACAGTGTCACCATCACTGAGGAATACGGGCTGTGGTGGAGCTATGTGCCGCACTTCTTGCACACCCCGGGTTACGTTTATGCTTATTCCTTCGGCGAATTGCTGGTATTGGCGCTGTATCGCATGTACCAGGACGAGGGCGAATCCTTCGTGCCGAAGTACCTTGATTTGCTAGCGGCGGGCGATTCCGATTACCCGGACAGGCTGCTGGCCAAAATCGGCGTCGATATCAATGATCCCGGCTTTTGGCAAAAAGGCATTGACGTGATCGAAGGCTGGATTGATCGGGCAAGCGCGCTGGCGCGGGAATTGTATCCCGACAGATTCGCTTGAGGGCCTGACAGTGGCATTCATGAACTGGTGGAAGGTCGAGCGATGACAGCGGGTTACTCCGGCAGGCCGCTGCAAAAGAAGCTGGGTATCAAAGGCGGCTATCGCATAGCGCTGCTGGGAGCGCCCGCGCATTACCGCGAGTTGCTGGGCGATTTGCCCCCCGGCGTTGCCATCGACGAGGCGCTATGCGGCAGGGGCTATGATTTCCTGCAGGCCTTTTATGTCGAACGCGCCGACTATGAAGCGGCCTTTCCCGCGCTGAAAGCGGCGATACACAAGGACGGCATGATCTGGATTTCCTGGTACAAGAAAGCCGCCAAGATGCCAACCGATATCACGGAAGACGTCGTTCGCGAGATTGCCTTGGCGGGGGGCCTGGTCGATGTCAAGGTCGCCGCGATCGATGAGCAGTGGTCGGGATTGAAACTGGTCTATCGGCGGCGGGATCGCTGAGGGCGCATTGAGGGCATAGATGGGAGAGCTGCTCACACTGGATGAGGCGCGGACGTTGCGCGACCGGTTGAAACGCGACGGACAGACGCTGGTCTTCACAAATGGGCATTTCGACTTGCTGCATATCGGCCATCTCGACTACTTGGAAAAGGCGCGAAAACTGGGCGACGCGCTCTTCCTCGGGCTCAATGGGGACGCCTCATCGGCGCGCTTGAAAGGGCGGGGACGTCCGATCATGTCGGCGCGCGAGCGAGCCCGCTTGCTAGCGGCGCTGCATCCGGTCGACGCCGTGATCATCTTCGAAGCAGACCGGGCGGACGACTTGCTGCGCGCTTTGCAACCGGAGATCTATGTCAAAGGCGGCGACTATGCGCATAAGGACTTGCCGGAGCGGCCGACAGTGGAAGCCTACGGCGGCAGGGTCGAGCTAATCGAATACCTGCCCGGTCACAGCAGCAGCGAACTGATTCAGAAAATCCGCAATTTGCCCTAAATCAAAAACGAGACGCTTGGTAGCGTCCCGCGAATATCTTACGCTGCGGTTTTGAGCCTGGTCTAGGTCAGGCGGTTGTAGAACTCCACGACTTGCTGGATATCGACCGGCGTCTGCACTTCGCCTTCTTCCGGCACACGGTCCAGGGTGACGCGGTAGTTGTCCTTGTCCACGACCAAATAGGGCGGGAAGTAGGCCGCTTGCTGCACCCATTCCTGAATGTGCACGTTCTTCTTCATTTTGTCGCTGACTTCCACGACGTCCCCGGGCTTGACCTGATACGAAGGCAGGTTCACGCGCTGGCCATTAACCATGATATGACCGTGGCCCACAATTTGCCGCGCCGCCCATATGGTTGCGCCCAGACCGGACTTGTAGACCACGTTGTCCAGGCGCCGTTCCAGCAAGCTCAAGAGGTTGACGCCGGTCGGCCCCGACATCAAGGCGGCTTTTTTGTAATAGTTGCGCATCTGGCGTTCGCGCACGTTGTAGATGAACGCCAGCTTCTGTTTTTCGTCCAACTGGAGGGCGTAGTTGCTGCGCCGTCCGGAGCGGAAGGATTTCTCGCGTCCGTGCTCGCCGGGAGGGTAGGCGCGTTCTTCCAGGATTTTGGAATACTTCGGGCGGGGCACCAGCAGTTCGCCGAAGCGGCGCTGTGGTTTCGCTTTTGGTCCGTGATATGAAGCCATGCTTGCCAGTTTCCTCGTTTCACAGCGGGTGCATTGCACCCGACTCAATGCGGCGCTAAAGGGCCGATCTTGCAGAAATCGGCTGCTTATCGTAGCGGATTCTCGCCGAGACGCTAGGGTGAGTTTAGCGTCTTGAGTCGGCGATGTTTGATCTGTTAAAGGCGGGACGTCGACAGGCGCATTGTGCCATTTGCTGTATTGATCTGTCTTGGATGCATGACCGCTATGATAATTGTTCTTGTATTTCTACTGCAAGACAATCTCCGTGAGTGGCAGCATGTTGGCAGTTTCATTAGCGTTGTTGTGCCAAGCCTGCCTTTCGCCAGTTTCAGAATGGTAGAGGATAGCCATCAGGCGGTATGCGCCAGGCGGGACATTGGCAATGTTAAGCGAGAACTGGCGCAATTCATTCTCGTGGACGAGTGGAAGATCGAGTTGGGCGACATTGTTCCCGTCAGTTGAAATGAGTTGATAGGACAGAGCGTAGTCATCGAGCGGCTGATCCGTTCTGCCCGTCCAGCGGTCATTGATCAGCACTGCCGATTGATTGGCGTTCAGCCCCCCGCCAATGAAATCATAGTTGACGAGATTGCTGCGAAAACGCTGCTGAACGATGGGCGCCAGACATCCCAGGCGCTGCCAATAATACTTGACGATCGTACTTTGCTCGCCTATGGGCATGACTTGGCAGTTTTCGTAACTCAGCTCAGCCATATAGCTATTGAAATAAGCAAGCCGATCGGCAGACAGTTTGTCCGCTTGCGCGACCACCCAGATTAAAGGCGAAGTGATAGCGAAGCGATCGGCTGCGCGATTCGAGTCCTTGATAATCCCAACCTGGATGTCATGTCTGCCAAAAAAGTACTCGGCCGGCGTATGACCGAGTTGAGCCAAGAGTTTGTTGAAGCCGGGGCTGGTCAAGAATGATTCATAAAAGTAATCATCGGTAGAAAACAGAACGGTAGGCAGTGGATCGGCTCTTTGGGCAAGTCGAGAGATAATCTGGGTTGGAGGCTGTGAATATGTCAGCGAGCGCAGATTTAGCCAGGACCACCAGGAGACATGCGTTTGCATATGGTGACCTGCCAAGATCCAAAGAATCACGAGTACCAGCAAATACTTGCGAAAGCGATACAATCCATAAAAGCCCGTTGTGAAGAAGAGCACACAGGGTAACCAGTTGGCAAGATGATAGCGCATGGTGAAATCGGCAATGAAGGTCGTGTAATGAGACAGCAATGCCAGGCAACCAACGAAGATCAAGGGCAAAACAAGCCATGGTCGTATTCTCACTTGCCCCCTGAATGCGCCCATCGCCAAGCCGCCAACCGCGATCAATAGCAATAGCGGCTCGCGGTTGGTAACCGCGTCCTGCCAGGCTTGGATGGCGCGGGCGATGCCGATCGCGTCTGGTTTCTTCACCGCCGCAGTTGACATCAAGCCATCCGCAGCGGCCAAGGGATAGGGGATGAATAAAAGCACCGCGACAATAACGGCGAGCGATACCAGCGTCCAACGTCGGTTCTTTGGCGCGAAGAGCAGATGGAAGACCCCAAGCGCGGCAAGGAATACGCTATTGAAGAAATGAAGGTTGCAAAGGACAAAAACGGCCGCGAATAATGCCAGATAATCGCCCCGCCGCACCTGCTTGCATTGATACATGATGCGCAGGTAAATCCATAAGATGATCCCCGAAGCCAAGGCGGACATCGGGTACATGCGTATATGGGCATAGTAGTAGTTGAAAAAAGCGTTGCTGGCGACGATGACAACCGCGATCAAGCCCGCGCCAGGTCCTACAAAATCGTTGCCGAGGCGATAGGCGATCGCGAGTGTGATTAAGCCCGCGAAAATCGTCAACAATCGCGCGATCGCCACATCGAAACTGGTGATTCTGCCCCAGACATTCAACATCAAGAAATAGCCGGGTGTGTGATCTGGCGCGTAAGTCAGGATGGTGTGAACGGTCTGCGACGGTGAATAGGGATTGAAACCGATGCCGTTTGCAAAAATGAGGGAGTCAAACTCATCGCGACTTGGCGTTACCCGATCCATCTGGTGGAAGGACAATGCCGAGACGATAAGAATCACAGGTATTACCCAGGCATAATGACCCAAATCCGCCGAGACATGGAAGGCATTAAGCCATTTCATTACATTATTGTCCATCGATCTTTCTCGATGGGTCGCGACAGAATGGGGACCTGCGAATCAGGCGGGCATGTTCTCCAGGCGCGTCATCCAGTAATGCACATCAAAGCCCTCGTCCCCGGTCAAGAAGCGCCAGAGCTTGATGCGATTGACAATCTCCAGACGGCCAGAAGCCGCCTCGAACCAGGGCTCTTGCCGCGACAGGATGCCTTGCACATCATCGCCCTTGGGGAAGCCGCTGTGGATCTCTTTGGGGGCGCGATACTCGTCGCCCAGGTCGTCGGTGTTCCAAAGTCGCAGTTGCCGCACGACCGGGTTCAGGCGCAGTTTGAACATATAACGGCGGCGGTTCGTCTGGTTCTGGCGGCCGCAGTGCCAGATGCCGTGATGCAGCGCCAGGACGGAACCGGCTTTGCAGACCATGGGGATCTGCCCGCGCATATTCTGGTAAGCAGCGACATCCATCTCGTTGACGCGGCGGAAGTGGCTGCCGGGCAGCAGCAGCGTGCCGCCCATTTCCAGCGGCACATCGTGCGGGAAGTACATTAACTGGATATCGAAATGCGCCCGGCAGTCGATGATTGAATCGGCGTGCAGGCCCTGCGCGCTGCCCTCGTTGGGCTCGCGCACATGGATGGCGTCGTGGTCGAAGAGCGGGTCTTCGCCGACCAGGCTCTGAATCAGCCCCTGGATCTGCGGCAGGTCCAGCAGCTTGCGGATAGCTGTGCCGTGATAGCATTTCGACAAGGGCGTGCCTGCCGGGTGCCCTTTGATCTTATGCGTGTCGATAGCCGCCATCACTTCCCGGTTGATCTCGTCCGGCACCATCTCGTCAAAGCGCAGGAAACCGCGCGCCACGAATTCCGCCATTTGCTTTGACGTGAGCAGATATTGCTTGTCGGTCATGCGTCAAATTCCTCCAGTTTTTCAAATACGAATCCATATTTCATGAAAGAGGTGGTGTATTCCTCGCCCGGGTAGGGTGGAATGAGCACTGGGTGCTGGATCAGCCGCCAGCCATCCAGCAGCGCCTCCAAGCCGGTTTCGTAGGGCGCTTCGTTGTTGTCGCCGGTGGTGAAGCGGTTCTTGCCGGTGCCGTCATAGATCGCCCAGCCCAGCACACGGCTGTCTAAAGCAGAGGTAGACAGATACAGGGTTAGGACCTGCTGCCGCATCGAGTTGTTCATGCGTTCCTCTTTAAGCGCGCGTATAAATCGCCGTGTATCTTACCCTATACCTGATTTACAGGCAAACGTAGGCGCGAAGGGTTTTAGCCGATTGGAATGCGCGTCGTATCAACGATGGCCTGCGCCAACAGCGTGTCCGGGGGAGCATCTCCTTTAGTCGTCGTCGATTTCCACGTCAATGACGACTTTGGTATCGGGCAGGTCGGACCGTTCACGGAAATAGCGGATCACTTCGTCGCCGATCACTTTGGCTTTGGCAGCCATCGCCGCGCTCTTCACCGCCCAGCCCACTATCGGGATAATGCCAACGACTTCGGTGATAACACCGCCGGCGATGGCGCTGGCGACCGCCCCACCCAGCACGGACAACAGGTTGTTCATGTCGAAGGCGCTCACTTCGTAGGCGCTGGCGACCTGGTGAATCATGGCGGTATCCGCAGCGGTGAGGAAAAACGCGCTGCCAGGTATCCATCCGGTTAGCGCTGCGCCCGTCGTCCAATTGGCGACCAGCTTGCGCGCTTCGCGGTCGGCGTCTTGCAAACTTTTCGACATGCAAACTCTCCTCAGCTCGTGATATGTTCATTATACACTTCTACGCGGTCCGGACGGACTCGTTGCGGCGAGGGCCAATCGCAGGGCTATCGCTGCAGATTGTTTTTTACCGCCGACGGGCGCGTAGACACAGCCCTTCGACACCGAGAGCACAGAAGTATGACCAGGTAAGTCATGCAAATTCCGTCGTCGAGTCGTAGGGGCGAGCCTTGGCTCGCCCGAAATCTCTAGCAGTAGCGGTGGGCGACTCACAGAGTCGCCCCTACAAGGCTTGTCCGCTACTGCAATTCATATGCATGGATAACGGAAATAGTACCGAAACAATACAAAAAGGGAGCCGATCATTGCGAAAATCAACAAATTATTACATATTCCGCCAAGCTTAGCTCCCCCTCTCCCCTTGTGGGAGAGGGGGCTGGGGGGTGAGGGGTGAAAAAAGCGCCTTAAAATGACCCAGTAGCGGACAAGCCCTACATTCGCCCTGCGATTTGTTGCATAACTTACTTGCAACTACTGAGTTTCTAGCCTTTTGGTGACTTCTCTTTAATTCCGTCACCTCAATGCGACAAGGTCGCAAGCGAAACTTCATTCGCGGCTCAAAAGTAAGATTGAACAAAGACAGAACTACAATCTCATTGCTTTTCTCGGTGTTGTAGGTCAGTGTCTGCGCGACCCTCGGTGCCCTCGGTGGTTAATTCTTGGTCTAGTTTTGCGCTATGCCAGTCGCCATCAGTTTGATGCGATTGCTCTGGGGTCCAATCGCAGGGCTATCGCGTTAATCTTGACCTTCGTGTATCCTAAGGTGTTGGAATTGCGGCTATGGAAAGGCAAAGGACGGTGGACGGCAAAGCGAATCGAATTATGGTCGTTGCCGCGATTCAAAATGACAGAAACCGAATCAGGCAACTGCTGGGCGCGGAATACGCCCTTTCGATTTCCACCAATATCGTGTCGGGGCTGGATATGGCGCGACGATTGCCGGATATTGATCTCATGTTAGTCGTCGGTCCATTGAACGATATGACCGAATGCGAGTTGCTGGGAGCGATACAACAGTCGCCCGCCATTTTCCCCTTGCCAGTCATATTTGTCGCTGAAGCCGCGTCAAGCGGAGAAGTGGCGTCGGCGCTGCAACTGGGCGCGGCCGACTACATTGCGGGAGCCTGTACCGACGAAGTATTGCTCGCGCGGATCCGCTCCTGTCTCGCTGTGAAGGCGCTGATAGAGTCGCTGGAAACCTGCATCGCCGAATTGACCGAGACGCAAGAACTGCACATGCGTTTGTTCCGCATGGCTTCGCACGATCTGAAGTCGCCGCTCAACAACATACGAATCGCGGAAGGCATCCTGCGCCTGGCGGCCACAGAAAGGGGCGAGGTTGCGCATGCCTTGGATACGATTGGGCTGATGGTAGACAATATGAGCGACATCATCAGCAACTTTCTCGACATGATGGAAGTGCAGACGGGGAAACTGGAGCTGACGATAAAGCCGGTCAACTTGCGTGATGTACAGACAAACGTCGTTAACCAATATCGCTTTGCGGCCAAGAAAAAGAACATTTGCCTGGAACTTGGCGCAACGGACGGTTGGGTGCTCGCGGATCCACAGCGTCTGGTGCAAGCGCTGGCAAATCTGGTCAGCAACGCTATCAAATTCAGCCTTAATGACAGTAAAGTGACGGTAAGCTCGGCGCAGCAAAACGGATGCGGCGTCATCATCGTGGCGGACGAAGGTCCCGGTATCCCGTCCTTCGAGCGCGACAATCTCTTTAAGGAATATGGCAGGTTGAGCACTCGGCCGACCGGGGGCGAGTCAAGCAGCGGTTTGGGCTTGTGGATCGTCAAGCAATTGATGTATGCCCAGAATGGTTCGGTCGGCGCGGAATTCCCCGAAAATGGCGGATCGCGTTTCTGGATATCCTTGCCGGAGTGTTCGCCGGATACGCATCACGGTTTCGACAATGTCCGGGCAGAGAGGGCAGGCCTATTTCCCGCCAAGAAACAAGAAGCAATTTCCGCGCTCGCTCAGGGATCAAGCGATGACAGCGCAGGCGACAGATGAGACTTGCGCTACTCAGCGATCAGATACCTCCTGAAGGCGCCGGCGGAGCGGAGGCGGTCGTCTGGCGACTGGCGCGGGGCTTGGCGGACGAGGGGCACGACGTTCACGTCATCGCCGCGACCAGGGGCGCATCGTTTGAAGAGATTCGCGACGGCGTCCCAACCTATCATATTCACAGTGTATATCCCGAGCGATTCCGAGCCTGGCTGTCATTGTGGAACCCGCGAACGGTCGGCCAATTGCGGGCTCTGTTGCTACGCTTGCAGCCCCAGGTTGTCAACGCGCACAATATTCACTTTTACCTCAGCTACCACGCGTTGAAAGTCGCGCGAGACGCCGGCGCCGCCACAGTTTTCAGCGCCCACGATGTCATGCCCTTCGCCTATTCCAAACTCCGTCACTTCACGCGAGGGGGCCCACGACAGATAAACTTGCCCGACGCTTATCGTCTGCCGCGCTTTTACAACCTGAAAAAGAATCGCTTTCGTTACAACCCCTGGCGCAATCGAATCATCCGGCGCTATCTCAGCCTTTATGCCGAGCGGCGTACCGTACCAAGTCGGGCCTTGGCGCAGGCCTTCATGGCGAACGGCCTGCCGCCTGCCGACGTGGTTCACAATGGAATCGATCTGCGGGAATGGTCAGAGGCCGATCGAGCCCTGGTACTGGAACTGCGGCGCCGCTTCGACTTGGCTGGCAAACAGGTGGTTCTGATCGCGGGCCGCTTGACGCCTGATAAAGGCACAGTGCCATTGCTGAAGGCCATGGACAGGCTTAAGGAGAGGCTGCCCGGGGTGACTGTCTTGGCATTGACCGCTCGAGACATCGACGAGCAGATCCCGGCGGCGTATTCTCATCTGCGCTCGTTGATCCGCGCCGGTGGCTGGCTGGGCGGCGCGGAATTGCGCGCGGCTTATGACTTGGCGGACGTGGTCGTCGTCCCTTCGGTGATTTTCGATACCTTTCCTACGGTGAATCTGGAAGCGATGGCGGCTGGCAAACCGGTCGTTGCAACTTGCTTCGGCGGCTCTCCCGAGATCATAATTGATGGAGAAACCGGCTTCATCGTCAATCCATTTGACACAGCAACCCTGGCCGAGCGTTTGGGGCGCTTGCTTGCAGACCGCGACTTGAGCCGCGAGATGGGCCGCCGTGGACGGGCGCGCATCCGCGAGCGGTTCGCCTTGGACAAGCAGGTGGAGCAAATGCTGGCTATATACGCGACTGCGCGCGGCGACCGCGGTTCAAGTTGAGGTGACTTCGATGAGCGTCAACCCCTTGCGCCCGCTTGCCTATCGAAGTGCAAACGACCTGAAGCGCGCTCAAGCGGCTTTAATGAGATGGGTAAACCGTGTTGGCCAATGCTGTTATTTGCACAAGGGCGACATCGGTCATCGCTTGTTTAACGGCTGCTATGGATACGATAAAGCGGATGTGTTCCGCTATTGGGTGGATGACGCGGGCGAGGTAGGCGCTTTCGTGCTCCTCTACCCGCACTGGGCATCTTTTGATCTGCAAGTCGCGCCGAGCCTCTTCCGGGGCGACAGCCATGCCGACCTGATCAG
Source organism: Chloroflexota bacterium (assembly GCA_026707745.1). Lineage (GTDB taxonomy): Bacteria > Chloroflexota > Anaerolineae > Aggregatilineales > Phototrophicaceae > UBA6055. The sequence goes on along the minus strand of JAPOWG010000036.1, from coordinate 16,307 downwards.
GTATTGTGAAGACGAGACGCTGCGCCTCGGGCAAAAATACCGCAAGACGATCAAGGAGTGGGTGATCGAAGTCCCCGACTGCGATTCAGCGCATCAGGACTTCCTGGCGGCCTGCGGTTACTCGCGGAGCAAGCACTGGTTCACCTTGACGCGGCGCCAACTCGACACTTTTCCCGATGTCGCGCTGCCCCCCGACTTCCACTTTCACGACGCCTCCGCCGCTGATGTCGAAGCGCTGGCGGATGTGCACAATCACAGCTTCACCAACAAATGGAATGCCGATTCCTATGGCGAGGTTTTTCGCTCGCCGCACCTGGAATACGAGATTGTTGTTGTGGCGCCGGACGGGCGCTTCGCGGCTTTCACCAATGTTTGGATCGACGATGTGAATCGCTCGCTGCTCTTCGAGCCGGTGGGCACGCACTCGGACTTCCGCCGTCGCGGGCTGGGCAAGGCCTTGATGGTTTATGCGCTCAAGCGCATGAAGGCGGAGCATGACCTGGTATGCGCCTATGTCTGCCACGAGCCAGCGGAGAAAAACCCGGCTTCCGGCGCCCTGTACGCATCGGTCGGGTTCCAAGAGCTTCACAAGATTCACGAATATGTCAAGCGCTTGACCTAAGACGCTGAACGGCGCGCGGGGGACGGCCGCAGCGATTTCGACGACTTGGGGCAAGCGCCTTCGTTCACATCGCGCCACAATCTGTTACAATACGACTCACAAAGTTCAGCGCAAAACAAGGGGACAGCGGAGAATATGCCTTTGCAGATCTTCAACGTGCTAGGGCGCGAGAAACAGGCCTTCAGTCCGATTCAAGACGGGCGCGTCGGCATGTATGTCTGTGGGCCCACGGTCTACGAGCATTCGCATTTGGGACATGCCAAGACATACGTATCTTTTGACGTGGTAGCGCGTTACCTGCGCTATCGCGGCTTCGACCTGCTCTACGTGCAGAATATCACCGATGTCGGTCACTTGCGCGCCAATGAAGAAGACAGAATCCTGGTACGGGCGGCGCAACTCAATGCCAAACCCATGCAAATTGTCGAGACCTATACACGCAGTTATTTTGAGGATATGGACGCGCTTGGCGTGCAACGTCCGGATATTTCGCCACGGGCCAGCGGTCATGTGCCGGAACAGATCGAGATGATAGAAACACTGATCGCCAACGGCAATGCTTATGCCGCGGACGGCAGCGTCTATTTCGACGTGCTCAGCGATGAGGACTATGGCAAGTTGTCGAACCGGCGCGTGGAAGAACAACAAGACGAATCTCGCGACCTGATCGGCGGCGACAAGCGGCATCCGGCTGATTTCGCACTATGGAAGAAAGCCGAGCCAGAACACATCCTGCGCTGGAACAGTCCCTGGGGCGTCGGTTTTCCCGGTTGGCATATCGAGTGTTCCGCCATGGCGCAGAAGTATTTGGGGGCCAACTTCGATATTCACGGCGGCGGCATCGACAATATCTACCCGCATAACGAGAACGAAATCGCCCAAAGCGAATGCGCCAATGACCAGCCTTTTGCCAATTACTGGATGCTAACCGGCAGCCTGAACGTGCTTGATCCCGACGAAGGAATTCCGGTCAAGATGAGCAAATCGCTGGGCAATTATGTGACGATCAAAGACGCGCTGAACGCGTACCGCCCCCAGGAACTGCGCTATTTTATTCTGACATCGCATTACAGCAATCCGGTTGTCTATAGCGAAGATGCGCTGGCTTCGGCCAAGTCCGGTTGGGAGCGCCTGATGAACGCGGTGCGTCTGGTACGGCAACGCATGAACAGCGCGGTTGAGAATGATGCCGGCAGCGCTTTCTGCGCGCGGATTGATCGCGCCAAAGCGGAATTCGCACAAGTCATGGATGACGATTTTAATTCGCCGCGCGGCATAGCCGTTTTGCAGGACTTGACGCGCGAAGTGAATACCTTGCTGAACAGCGATACCGAAGTGGGTTTGTATACCTTGGCGGCTATCGACGAGGCCTACGCTTCCCTTGGCGGCGCTGTACTGGGTCTGGTACCCGCGACCGAAGCGGGTGAAAGCGGCGATGGACAGCGGGAGGCGGCTTTGATTCAGATCTTGATCGATATGCGGGCGCGGGCGCGGGCCGAGCGCGACTTCGCGCGTAGTGATCAGATTCGCGATCAGTTGGCCGGCTTGGGCGTCGTCTTGGAAGACCGCGCCGATGGGACGGTTTGGAAGCTAAACTGAGCGAAGAAACGCCAAAAGATTGGGGCAGTCGAGATGCCTGAATTCCTCTACGGGCACTGGGCGGTAATCGAGGCGATGCGCGCGGGTCGGCGCAAGCTGGACGCGCTGATGATTCATGAACGCGCCGAAAAACGCGGCCCTGTCGGCGACGCCATGAGCATGGCGGAAGAGTTGAATTTGCCGATTCAACGCGTGCAACGACGAATTCTCGACGACTTGGCAAGGAACGGCAATCATCAAGGCTTGGTCTTGCGCGTGGGCGCCTATCCCTACTGCGACGTGGAAGAGATTTTGGGAACAGCGGCCCGCCGCAACGAAGAACCCTTCATCCTTTTGCTTGACCTGCTCAAGGATCCGCAGAATGTCGGTTCCCTGATTCGCGTCAGCGATGCTGTTGGCGCGCACGGCATCGTGATCCAGGAACGCCGCAGCGTGGCGGTGACGCCCGCCGTGGTAAACGCCTCATCAGGCGCGGTTGAGCATATCAACGTGGCGCAGGTGACCAACCTCGTCTCCGCCATGAAGGAACTGAAGGATCAAGACGTCTGGATGGTCGGATTAGACGTCGGACATAACATCCCGCCGCTGGACAAAACCGACCTGAACATGGCGCTGGGACTGGTGATGGGCAGCGAAGGCGAGGGCCTGCGCCGCCTGGTGCGCGATACCTGCGACCTCTTGTTGACGCTGCCGATGCGCGGTCAGGTGGGCAGCTTGAATGTGGCGACCGCCGGCGCCATCGCGCTCTATTCCGCCTGGAGCGCCCGCGGCTGGAATGGCTGGGTTCACGCCTGAGCGTCTTCTATAGCGCTATCGACAAATGCTTTGTCAATATGTCCCCTGACCTGCTCTACAAAAGCCGTAGGGTGTATCAGAAGAATGTCCTTTACCAACGTATATGGCTTGGAAAACCGCTGATCATGTTTGACTTCGACGTTGCCCATTAAGTTTATCGTCTGTACAGAATCTAGTATCGCGCTCTTTTTCCCCGCGTATCCAATATGCTTGAGGTCAATCACGAATCCGGTCAAACGACCTAATTCATAACCTTCAATCCCCGGGAAAAAATGCGCTACAACCTGCCTGGTCTTGCCCTTGCTGGATTCGCCCGATTCGAGCGTATATAGCCGATCCATCCACGGAATCAAGAGCGTCATCGCCGCGACGTGATTGTCTGGCGATCCGGCCATTAACTGCTGAATCTGAGGCCGCGCGCTGATCGCCCAAGCATCTTTGTAGTTGGCATTCTCGATGTCGCCTATCGTCAGACTGTCTTCCAACGCCATGCGGTCTCCTCCATTCAAGCGCGAACGCGACTGTAGCGTAGCACATTTCGCAGCCTGTAAGCGATACGGTGGTGATGTGTCCCAGGGCAATGGCTTCAAAAAGGGTGCCCAACAGGATTGATCTAAAATAGTTTGATGCGACTACTCAGTAATTCCAAGAGGGTAATGAGAATCAAAAACAGGGACGAACTGTAGGGGCATGTTGACGAAACGCCCGAAAAATATATTCCTCTGTTGCTTTTTCTCAGAAAGTGCAACAAAGAAATGCAACAAATCGCAGGGCGAATGTAGGGGCGACTCTGTGAGTCGCCCGATATTCATTACTTTCCATGCGTCGGGCGATCCAGCGGATCGCCCCTACCGGCTGTCAGGTGGTTATCGTTGTTTATTTCAACCGAAAAGGATACACTACCAGTAATTAGATAGGAGTATTTGCAACATTACACTATGTATGTTATCTTCATAAGCAGCTAAGCCGTTCGCGGCTTTGATCGTAGGGGTTTCCCGTGACAATCTGCTTGACCGGCAATGTCACGGGAAACATCCAAAACAGGTAGCAGTTGCGCTACCGACTTTACCGTACATCAGAATCGTATCTATTTGAATAGGAGGGGCAACTGAACCCAGCATACATCTTTCAAAGATAAAACAAGACTGGAGATAATGATGAAGACCAAGGGGAAAATCGCTTGCGTGTTAGGAATCGGCATCTTCTTCGTACTGTCTGCCGTGATTTCCCAGGCACAAAGTGCTGTCTGCACGTCCAGGAATACGAATATACGAAGAGGGCCGAATACCAACACGGCCATAGTTCGCACAGTTCCGGCAAATACCACTCTCAACGTGATAGGAAGGGTGTCGATACCCGATAGCACTAAGTTCTGGTATCGCGTTGGAATAGGAGAGTATATGGCTAGTTGGGTTCGACATGGCCAAGGCGCCTGCGCTGCTCCGAGCAACACAGACGCACAGCGAACATCGCCAACTGTAGAACAACCGGCCGCACAGCCTCAGATAGACAACTACTGCCAAACAACTTGGACTTGTACAACAAATGACGATTGGGTACGCGGGTACCACGCCTACCAAGACGATCTAGCTCAAGGGAAAGTAAAAGAATCCGGCAACATTGCAGACAGCAAAACCACAGTGGCTTCCGGGCAACCCGTTTCATTCACCGGGCAAACGTCCTATGAATTTCTAGGTGAAGGAGAACTCACAGTTAGGCCCGTTGTTCTAACAAGTGGTATATGGGACGTTAAGCTAACCACATCCTTTACTGCCTATGTAGATGAAGCTTCAACTGACCCTCCTGGATGCGCTTATCACCGAGGGATCTGGATAGCATGGAAGTTGCATGATTGGTTTGGCGGCGGGAATGTAGCGAGCGGGAAATTATCAGTCTTAAAAGACTGTAGTGTATCCTTCTACGTTTGGGGGCCTCGACATTCGTGGTCTTTGAAAGTGAACAAAGTATAGTCAGAATTAGGAGGTGTACGATGGGTAGGGATGATAGAGAGAGCATGAGCGGGTCAATGAAGCGCTCTGCTGGCAATGCGTTCGGCAATGCGATGGGCTGTTTTGCCGCTGGCATTGTGATCATAATAATATTGATGGTGCTTTCTCAGTCGGGATAACACATGACACAAGCCCCTTTCGGCAAGGGGCTTGTGTCCTTATTGGCCAGTATGCGGCAGTCACGCTGAATTCAGCTAGAGAGTAACATAGGACTCTATCCATGTCGGAACAACAAGAAGGGAAATCAAAGCGGAGTGGTTTCGGAAGTCGTATCAAAGCGCACCTCACCAAAGTCTACATCGTGTTTGTCACCATAGCGTTAATCCACTTTGTACTTTCCAATCATTCAGAGAATTACCGGGAGTTGGTAGTTGAGGTCGAGCAATCTGTTCAGGATATTCAGATTGATCTACCGGACATCGAATTGCCGGCGCTTAACGCCACGCCAGAACCAATCTTTTTTAGCGACGAAGAATATGGCGGCGATGCATTTATTCCCGCATTCATACTTGCGCCGGGACGATACCGCTACATTGTAACCGGAGAGAATTGGATGGGGCGCCAGGAGTTTTGTGGTATACGCGGCCTTTTTTCCGCAGCGCGTGACCGATTCGACCTGGATGATAGCTGTGAAATTAGGCTAACGGTTTCAGGGCTTGGAGATACACCGTGGTCGATTACGATTGAACCTGATACGGAATATCAAGATACTGGCTGGTAACGGACACAAACGATTGCCGGCGGACGCCTTGCGGACACAAATAGCCGCGGACGGCCGGAAAATACTGGGAAACTGTGGGTGGGGTTGCGCGTTTGACGGGTGTATATGGGATGTTTATTGGGGCTTGTTGCTGCGCCGCTGGCATTGTCTTCAATTGAAGTAACTGCTCCTTGTCAGATTGAAAAGAGGAGCGTAGCAAGTCACGCGCCGCGCGGACCCCGCCGTGAAAGCGACAAGCTGGCAACGCACAAGGCCGCCATTAGCGCGCCGCCAATCGCGAAGGGCGCGCTCGATCCCAATTGCTGAAACAGGAATCCAGCCAGCAGAGGCGCGCTGGCGTTGGCCGCGCTGACCAAGGCCGAACTGACGCCGAGCGCGCTCCCATATTCGTTATCGCCGACCGATCGGGTAATCAAGCTGTTCAGCGCGGGACGGATTAGCGCCGCGCCGACAGAAATAGGCACCAAGGCCAGCGCCAGCCAGAGCACGCCGGCGGGCCCATTGTTTCCGTTAGCCGGCAACTGAACGCGCAAATCGCCGATCAAGGTTTGCGCCCGCGTCGGCGCCCCGGCCATCAGATCGCGCGCGACCAGTTCTCGCACGTAAAACGGATGCGGCTGCTCCGGCGTCGTGCCGGCAAGCAGCAGCCCAAGCGCCAACAGGAAAAGCGCGGCCACCACCAGGCGCCCTTCGCCGAATCGGTTGCTCCAGGGTCCGATAGCGCGCATCTGCACGATCACCAGGATGATGCCGACGAATAGAAACAAGGCGGCGTTGCCAGCCCCGAGGAAGCCCAGGCGCGTCAAGGTGAAGAGGCCGAGCAAGCTCTCGAATCCGAAGAAGATGAACTGCTGCGCGAACATCAACAAGAGCAGAAAACCCACGAAGGGTCGCGCCAGATAGCGAAAGAGCGTCACAGGCCCTATGCCGCTGCTGGAAGCTCCTCCGCGCCGCTCCGGCGGATGGGTTTCCTTGAACATAAAGGTTGTGATCAGAATCGACAGGAAGGAATAGAGGGCGGCTGTAAAGGCAGGCACGGCGAGCGAGTCGGTCAGTTCGAAGCTGAGTATGGCGATGGCGGGACCGAAGATGAAGCCCAAACCAAATGCAGCGCCGGTAATGCCTAATCCACGCGCTCGATTGGAAGCGTCCGTGATATCGGACAAGGCGGCTTGGGCCGTGGCGATATTGGCGCCGAACAAACCGTCAAATAGCCGTGAAACGATGATCAAGGCCAATGAATTTGCCAAGCCCAACATGATGAAACTGATGCAGGTTGTCACCTGGCTGATCAATAGCAAGGGACGCCTGCCGTAGCGATCGGAAAGGGCGCCCATCATAGGAACGCCAATCAACTGCGCTAGCGGGAAAGCAGCCAACACGGCCCCCACTTCGAGCGGTCCCGCGCCGTGAACCGCCGCGTAGAGGTGCAAGAGCGGCAAGACAACGGTCAAGCCGAGCATGTCGACGAATACCATCAAGAAGATGGGAATGACCCGCCGCATATCAAGCCCGGTTGGCTCTCGGTTCACTTTTTCATAAACCTCCTTGCTCATGCTAGCAGCGGGCTTGATATTTAGTGGGAGCGTGGCTAGACCTTTTACTTGCCGCCGAGCGGCCGACACTGAAAAGCGCTAGTCACAAACCGACAGGTTAGGGCATACTCTAGCAGACCTGCGCTATGCGGCTAGCCTGATTAGGGCTGGAGCCCGCGCTTTTCCGGCGCGGATGTCGCTCTTTAGCCCTTGCTTAACATTTCTGGCTTACAAGTGAGTTGCCCGCGATTTACCAATATGTTAGCTTTAAGTTAATTGCGAAATCGGGCGGACGGATGCCTTGATGCCAACTTCACGCGAGTATGCGCGTATGCGGTCCCGCATGGTGGACGAGCAACTGGTGAAGCGAGGTATAAACGACCGTCGTGTGTTGGATACCATGCGCGCCATGCCGCGCCACGATTTTGTCACCGAGGAATTCAAAGCAAAGGCCTATGAAGATCGGCCCCTGCCCATCGGGGAAGGCCAAACGATCTCCCAGCCCTACATCGTTGCCTTTATGTCGGAGCGGCTGCGTCTGAAGCCCGAACACACGGTGTTGGAGATCGGCACGGGGTCCGGCTATCAGACAGCCATCTTGTGCCATCTTACAAAATACGTCTACAGTATTGAGCGCTACAGTCGCCTGGCCGGGCTGGCGGGCCAACGTCTTGGCGAGCTGGGCTACAACAACATCGACATTCACGTCGGCGACGGCAGCCAGGGCTTGCCCGACCAGGCGCGCTTTGACCGCATCATTGTCACAGCGGCCGTTCCCAAGTTGCCTTCCGTGCTTTGCACGCAACTGGCCTACCACGACGGGCGCATGATACTGCCGGTGGGCGATCAGCAGTTGCAGGAACTTAAGTTGATCTTGCGGCAAGGAGAGCGCTTCACAACACGAACGCTGCTGCGCTGCCGCTTTGTGCCTTTGATCGGTCGCTATGGGTTCAGCGACAGTCTTGACGAGGATGTCGACCTGCCCTAGCCCGAGGCTGGAACCAACCGGTAGATGGCGCCGCCTTCGTCGTCTATGGTGCCAAAATAGATGGCGCCGTCGGGACTGATGGTGATGTCGATGCGGCAATTGACCGCTCCCAACTCCAGCGGCCGATCAAATAGAATGCGGTTGCGGCCCTCGTTCAAGCGCAAATGATGCAGTTGGCCATCGTTCCAACTGCAAAAGAACAGGTCGTTGCGCCAGCGCGGAAAGGCGTCGCCTCTATAGAAGACGATGCCAACCGGCGCAATTGTCGGCGTATAGCTCACAAGCGGCGGCAAATACTTGCCCAAGCCAATGATGTACTCTCTGCCAACACATTCATAGTCCTCGCGGTAACCGTAATTGTAGCCCGGCAAGATCAGATTAATTTCGTCATCGCAATTGTCGCCGTTTTCGGTAGCGAAGAGGCGCCCGCTTAGCGGATCAAAGGCGTAGTCGAAGGGGTTGCGCAATCCGTAAGCGAAGATGCTGCTGCCCGCGATGGGATTGTCGTCGGGCACTGTCAGGCGGTCGCCGCTGACGGCAAAGCGATGGATTTTGCCATGTGGAATAGTCAGGTCCTGTGGACGGCTGGGGTCGCCATAGTCGCCGATGCCGATGTATAGGAAACCGTCCTCGTCAAATTGCAGCCCGCCGCCGTTGTGCACCAGAAAACCGCTGTCAATTGGCACGGCGAACATTACGGTTTGGTCGTAAGCTTGGCCCTCTTCCAGGCGGAATCGCAGAACCTTGTTGGCGGGATATGCTTTGGCGGTGCCGGCGGCTGTGTAGAAGACCCAAACATGTCCATTGTTCTCGAAATCAGGATCAAGCGTGATATTCTGCATACCGCGTTCTTGCAAGGCATTAACGGCCAGATGCAACACTGGCGCGCGCTGTCGCACCCCGTCGGCATCGACAAGCCGGACATTGCCGGTCGATTTTTCTGTATAGAGCAATTCTCCCTCGGGCGTGAACACCAGGCCAACCGGGAAATCCGCCAGCAGGAAGCGCTCGACCCGATAGCGAAGGCCTTCGGTACTGACAAGGGTGTCATCTGCGACACTTGTGCTGTAAGCGCACAATAGCAGGAGCGGCAGGAACGCGCTGATCAGATATCGCGACTGGATACAGGTCATGGCAACGTACTACCGACAATCCACAAACGGCATGAGCATACCAAGAATCACATTGTGAAAACATACCTTAGATATCGATTCAGATAAAGCGCGGGGCTATGGCTGTATTGACGCCGATTTGCTAAGCTAGTTTTTACCGATATTTCCGGAGCGGATCAATGGCTGATGACAAGGGACCAGGACAAATGAACCTCGACTTGATCGAGATGGTCCAGCGCGCCCGCATGATGCATGACGAAGATGCGCGCCCTTCCGATTACGCGGCGGTTTACTGGATCGAGGCAAAACGCGGGACGGGTGATTATCCGGCGCCAACGGCGAATGCCGGCGAATGGCGCGTCCGGCTGACTGTGGCGACGGTCGACGCGGTTTGGGAAAAGGTGAAACGGGCCACAGTCGCGGGGAAGCTGGGTTACAAATCGAAAGTGTCGACGCGCCCGGCAGCGGGGCAAGCCGATCCTGACGAGCGTCTTCTATGCGTGCGTACTTACGACGCGCGGGATGTGAATGATGTGGAACGGGTGCGGGCAGCTCTACAAGCGCTTGGTTTGGAGGCCTTGGAATATATTGCTGACAAGTGAGGCGGCACTCTTCTCCATCCGTGTACCCGCGTTGAGATCTTTGTAAACGGTTTCCAGTACGCTGCACTTGAAAGGAATTGAAAGGACGGGGCGCCATGGCATCTGACGCGATCAACAGCCGGCTCGACCGCATAGAGGGCAGAGTGAACGATAAAGCCGCAAACGTCGCCGAGCTAAAAGGCGCGTATCAACATCTTGCTGCGAAAGCGGATCTTGAACAAGTAGAAAAGCGTTTGCAGAGATTTATTCTCGCAGTAGCGACAGTCATGATAATCGTGCTGACATACTTGGAGAATTTAAAGTTGGACGAGATTCTGTCGCGTTTGCCCTGAGCGGAGCCGCTCCAGCCGCCTGGAATCTCAACGCCGCGTTGCGCGGGTAAAACCTTGTTCTTCTTTTTAATAAACCGCGATCTGCGATAGCCGAGCCGGTTTGTTATTTTCTGTGAGCGCGGTAGCCCAAATTCGCCGCCGCCGAGCGGCTGAGTTTGCAGGGGCGACCTGCCTAACGCTATGGCGGTCGCCCATAGTTAGCGGGCAGGCGGGGGCTAGCGCGCGGCCGCCAGCGCCTGCTCAATGTCCTCAATGATATCGTCAATATGCTCGATGCCGATGCAGAGGCGGATCGTTTCCGGCGTGACGCCGGCCGCTTCCTGTTCTTCCGGCGTGAGCTGGCGATGGGTTGTCGAGGCGGGATGCGCCGCGAGCGACTTGGCATCGCCGATGTTGACCAAGCGCGTGAAGACTTGCAGCGCGTCGTAGAACTTGACGCCGGCGTCGAAGCCGCCTTTGATGCCAAATGTCAGCAGGGCGGAGGGACGACCGCCGGTATATTTCTGCGCCAGGTCATAGTAGGACGAGCTTTCCAGGCCGGCGTAAGTAACCCACTCCACTTGACTGTGGTTCTCCAGGTGCGTCGCCACAGCCATGGCGTTGTCGACGTGGCGCTCCATGCGCAGCGACAGTGTCTGCAAGCCCTGAATTACCAGAAAAGCGTTGAAGGGGCTGAGGGCGGAACCGGTATTGCGCAGGGCGACAACGCGGGCGCGGGCGATGTACGCCGCCGGTCCCATGGCATCGGTGAAGACGACGCCGTGATAACTCGGCTCTGGACTGCTGAACATGTAGAAACGTTCCGCGTGTTTGGCCCAATCGAAGATACCGCCATCAACCAGGATGCCGGCGATACTGTTGCCATGCCCGCCCATGTACTTTGTCATCGAATGCAAAATGATGTCGCAGCCGTACTCAACGGGACGGCAGAGCGCCGGCGTGGGCACGGTATTGTCCACGATCACCGGTACGCCGTGCGCGTGCGCCATGTCCGCGATGGCTTCCATATCCGGGATATTGCCGGCGGGATTGCCGATTGACTCGCAGAAGACGGCGGATGTCTTGTCGTCGATCAGCTTCGCCAGATCGTCGGGACTGTCGCCTTCGGCGAAGCGCACATCAATGCCGAGCTTGGGCAGCATGTGTCGGAAGAGCGTCCAGGTGCCTCCATAGAGCTGTGGCACGGTCACGATATTGTTACCGGCTTCCGCCAGATTGACGATCGAGTAGTGGATGGCCGCCTGTCCCGAAGCCAGCGCCAGAGACGCCACGCCGCCTTCCATCGCCGCCACGCGCTGTTCCAGCACGTCGTTGGTCGGGTTCATGATGCGCGTGTAGATATTGCCCGGTACCGCCAGGTTGAAGAGGTCGGCGCCATGCTGCGCGTTGTCAAATTCGTAGGCGACGGTCTGATAAATCGGCACCGCTACAGCGTGCGTAGTCGGTTCAGGTTCATATCCGGCGTGGATGGCTTGCGTCTCGAGCTTCATAAAATATCCTCCTGTCATCGTCTGAATCTTAATTTAGCGGCATACTTTACAGCATATTCCGCGAGATGCGAGAGGCAAAGTCAGTAGAATCTCTAGGTCTGCGGCTGATGTTTCCAACGCGCACGCGTCTGTTCGATGGTGGCGATAACCACGCCGTAAACGACCAGCGCGCTGCCGATGATTTGCGCCAAGGAGGGAATCTCGCCGAACATGAACAAGGCGATGACCGCGCTGAGAACCACGGCAATCTGCAGGACGATAGCCATTGCGGTCGCCGTATAGTTTTGCAGCCCCAGGTTCATGGCGATGTGCCCGAAGACCTGCGCCAGGATCGTCACCACAATCGCCCAAAGATAGCTGCTGGCGGGATAACCGGTGACGGGCGTGCCGGTGGCGCCGACGAAAACGGAGGTGACGATAGCGGCGCTGAAGAAGACCATAAAGCTGTAGAGCAGGGGCGGGATGACATTGTTCAATTGCCGCCCGATCAAGAGATAAATGCCGAAGCATATCGAGCCAAAAAGCGCCATGCCTCCGCCGAGCAGGGGATCAGCGCCCGCTTCAATCGCGCTTAGCCCGCCAAAGCCGACCAAAGCCACGCCGATGATCGTCGCGACCAGGCTCAACCAGAAACGCCGCGAGAATACGACGCCAAATATCAGTATTTCCGGCAGCACGATCCACATCGGCGTGGTGCGGCGCAAAACGCTGGTCATCAAGACGCTGGTGTACTCGAGGGACAGGAATAACAGCAGCAGATTCAGCGAGAGCCAAAAACCGGCGATGCCGGAAAGCAGCCATTGCCGCGGCGTGACCCGCAGCAAGTCCTCGCGGTAGCGCGTCCAAATCAGCGGGGCGAGCGCGAGGGAAATCAGCCAAAGGCGGATCAAGACGATCACCAGCGACGGCATGCCTTCGCTCTGCGTGATGCGAATGGCGATAGGCGTGACGCCGGCGGAAAAGACGATCGAGAGCAGGATCAGTCCGCGTCTATTCGGCATATACAAGTACAGCCCGCGAATCGAATAATCGCGCCATGCTAACACAGGCGCTAAAGCCTGGCTAGCCTCCCGCTTGTCCGGCAACGTTGGAGCGAAGTTCGCGAGATAGCTGATCCGCAAAGCGCTTACCCAGCTCAACGAGGGACTATACAGCGTCCAATCTAAGCCTTGAAGGGATACAGACGTGTGTGTCTGCAGCCGGGACAACCCGAATTCAATAAGCCCATTATCGCAGCACTGCCGCTATCGACAGGGTACCGCTCTCATCAGATACCGCGATACAGCGATCATCCGGTGACCAAGCCAAGTTGGCAATCGGCGCCTTGAACACAGCATCCGCCAGCAAAGCGGGTTTCTTCTTCTTGACTTTCCAGATCGCCAGCATACCTTCATTGCCGCCAGATGCCAGCAACATGCCCTGTCGCTGAAATTTCAGATGCTTGATGAGGTGCTGATGTCCTTCTACCATGATTGGTCGCGTATTTGCTGGCCCCTTCCCGGAACAGTCCCAGATCACTATCTGAGTCCCGCCGCCGGTCGCCAGATAGCGACTGTTGAAACTCCATGCCAGTTCCAGCACCTTCGTTTCATAACCCCACATCTGCAGGTCATTCCCGCTATCGGTGATCCAGAAATGCACCGTCGAGTCCTGGTCGCCAGTGGCAATGTATTTGCCATCGGGACTCCATTCCAATATAAGTGTCGAACCCTGCCATTCGAAACGGTGCAGTGGTTCCTCCTCTGTGGGGTCATAGAGCACGACTCCATTGTAGGCGGAGATGGCGAACTGTTTGCCGTCATAGCGCCACTTAATATCCGTAATCGTGCTGCTCGCATCGGGATATTCGCGGACCAATTGCCCGCTGCTGTTCCACAGTCGCAGTTTGCGCCCGGCGGCTGATACCAGCCAATCGCCCACCGGGCTGAAACCGACGCGCTCCACCCAGCTCGCCCCGCCAGCCATTTCCGATCGCTGCGCTCCTGTCTCGGCATCCCAGAGTCGTACCTTGCCGTCTTGCCCGACGCTAGCGAGGAGGCGGCTGTCTTTGTGCCAGGAGATTGCCATCGTATCGAGGGCATGACCAGGCAGCTTGTGCCCTACCGCGCCATCCACGCCATTAAATAGCGTGATCGGGCCAGACACCCCCGCAACTGCCAAGATTTTGCCATCCGGCGACCATGCCAGCCCCATCGGGTGATCGTCAATGTTAGTACGCCATATAGCCTTGAGCGGTGGCTGTGCCGGTCTAGACTTGCGCTTCCGCTGCCTCACGATGCGAGACACTCGCGGAAGCCGTTTTCCAGCGCAGCCCGATCCAGATTACGCCCGATAAAGATCATCTTGTTTTGACGCAGCTCGTTCTCCCAAGGGCGATCAGGGCGGCCGTCAAAGAGCATATGCACCCCCTGAAATACGAAGCGCTCATCCCATCCGCGCACGCTCAACACGCCTTTCATGCGGAAGATGTCTTGTCCCTGTTCGCGCAGGAGTTGGCTGAGCCAGCCATTGAGCTTCTCTAACTGGAGATCGCCCGGGAGGGTGATGCCAACGGAAGTCACTTCTTCGTCGTGTTCATGATCGGGCTTGTACTCACGGGTCTCGAGCGGGTCAAGCACGGACTCCGCGCCGTACAAACGCGCGTCGAATTCATCCGGGTGATGTTCGGTGAACAGCATGTAAAAGCCCGGCTGTTGGATCGCGAAATTGAAGACGGTCTCACCGTTTTCGTTCAGCACGAGCTGGTTGTATTGTCCTGTGCCAAGGCGTATCATTTCGCCTGCCTCTAGGGCCTGCTCATCTTCAGAGAAGGTCAGTACCGCGTCCATCAGTGTTGCTTCCTTCGCCGCCAATCCCGTATTCGCCAGGGGCAACAGCGCGGCCCCCATTGCCGGGTCAGGGCCTTCACCCATCACCCATTTGTAAGTCCCGGTGTTCAGTTGATAGATACCTGACCATTCAAACGGGTATTCCGGCTCCATGAACTTCGGGTCGACTTCCAGCGCCCGGTCGAGGTTGAAACCGCCCACATTCAGGATCTTGTCCATCTCCACCACCGCGTCGCGGCTGCGGTAGATTTTCGCCATGCTGTTCATGCTTTTGATGCGGGCTTCGAGTCTCTCGAGGTCTTCCGGGGCGACCAGATCAATCTTGTTGAGCAGGATTACATCTGCAAAGGCGACCTGTTCTTTGGCTTCGTCGCTGTCGTCAATGTGTTCCCAGATATGCTTGGCATCGACCAGCGTGACGATCGCATCCAAGTGGAGCTTCTGCTGCATGTCATCATCGACGTAAAATGTTTGCGCGACAGGCCCAGGATCTGCCATGCCGGTGGTTTCCACCATGATGTAATCAAACTTGTCACGGCGTTTCATGAGATGACCGAGGATGCGAATCAAATCGCCCCGCACGGTGCAGCAAATGCAGCCGTTGTTCATTTCGAAAATTTCTTCTTCCGCGCCAATGACCAGATCGTTGTCTATGCCGACCTCACCAAATTCATTCTCAATCACCGCGATTTTTTTGCCGTGATTTTCGGTCAGGATGCGGTTGAGCAGTGTGGTTTTGCCTGACCCCAGAAAGCCGGTCAGCACAGTAACTGGAACTCGTGTTTCAACTGTATTCATTATGTTTCTGCCTCCTCAATTGATCTGGCGTTTTCGTATAGAGATGCAACATCCGCAGCCCGCACGATGTGTTGTTCCATTGGTCCTGGAACCATCACGCTATTCACTGCGACTATTTCCAATCCGGGCAGCCGCGCCGATAACCCCTGTCCCGGCAGACCGGCCAGACTGCCGCGCTGTCGGCATCAACCGGGTAGCGCCGCTGTTGAAAGCATGTGGCGCGCCCTCACAACGGCATCAACAGTCTCCAAGAAATCAAATGGCTCATAAACCTGAAAATCGCTGTAAAACTTCAGTTTCTGCGTCAGATGCGGTTTACGAACCTGAGTCAGAGTATCAATGAGGGACACCGTTGTTATCTGAATGAGTTCACTCCGCAAACTATCCAGGATAAACGCCAGCGCCCCCGGGTCTGCCAGCGCCGAGACAGGTAGCAGCGCATAATCGGCATCCAGTCGCCCTAGCCGCGAGATTAGCGCAGACGACAGCGAACAACAGACACAGCCGCCCGTCAGCCGTTGGCGTGTTACCCCATCTATCGCCAGCGGCACATCGCTATTGTCGATCAGCGCGAGGCGGTCAGTTTTGGCAGACAACACTTCAATGAGCGCCTGTGTGAACCTGGCCTTTGGCTGATGCAGCATCCCGGTGATGGCGGTCAACTGCATGGCTAATCTCCCGCCGTGAAGGCTCCATCCAGCGCAAACAACGGGCGGTAGGCATCATGCCCGGCGCCATAAGTTCGATCCATCAAGTCAGCGTACTCGGCAGCGTGAGCTGGATTGCTGCGCCAGCGCACACCGAGATATTCCGCTGCTTTTACGATGCCCAGCACACCGTGTTTGATTTCCTCAAAGGTGTAATCTGGCCCCACCG